>MBRE01000001.1 GCA_001698425.1 Oscillatoriales cyanobacterium USR001
TAAGAGTTGATGCTGACCTACGTTATCTCTATACAGGTGAAAACTCCTGAACAAATTATTGAATATTATCAGGCGCGTTTTCAAATTGAATTTATTTTCCGTGATGCCAAACAATTTACGGGCTTATCTGATTGTCAATCTCCTCATCCCCAACGACTTGATTTTCATTTTAATGCCAGTTTAACTTCTCTTAACTTAGCCAAATATCAGGCTTATAATTGTCACTTATCAAGCCAGCCCTTTGTGTTTTCGATGGCTTCTTATAAACGCCTGCAACTCAATCGGCATCTGCTTTCTACCTTTATTGATAAGTTAGATTTAGACCCAAATTTGATTTTAAATCACCCCAACTTTCCTGAACTCCTGTCCTATGGTACTCTGGCCGCTTAAAAACTGTCCGGAGTATTGAAATTTACCCTCTTTTAAATTTTGAGAAACACCATCTAATCTTTGAATTTGATCGGTCAATTCTACTAAAGTAATGTTTTCTGAACTACTCTTGCCTTTCGACTCTGCTTGTCTGAGAGTCTGAGATATCTTAGATAATAACTCTGCAAGTTCTTGGCGAGCTTGACGGGCAAAAGCTAAATTTTTAGAAAAACTTTTTTCGGGTTTCATAAACTTTGAGAGTAGGATAAAAATATTTAGGTTAGACTATATCACTTTTGGCGTATTACTGCTTGAAATTGTAATAAGTTGTAATATAACACCTCCGTATTAGAGCGATCGCTACACTCATCAAATAATTATGGTAATCTAAAAGTTAGATAACTAAAATTGGCAAGACTGGAGAAGCGTGACAACACAATTTTTCTGTCCATATCTCGATAGTGAGGTGGAACTTACAGAAGAGCGAGAGCAGCACATTGCTGAGACACATCCCGATCTATTACCAGCTTATCAGGAAAAGATTGCTGAAACTTTAGCTGACCCAGATGAAGTTAGATGCGATTTACGTTTCGGCAATACTTTTCTATTTTCAAAGCAATATGGTAAAGGTCGCAAGGGTAGGTATGTTGTAGTAGCTGTTGTTAGCGATACAGTTCCCAGAGATCGTAATTGGATCGTGACAGCTTATCTGACAAAAACAGTAACTCAAGGAGAAATAATATGGCAAAAAAACTAATTTTTAAGTACGATGCAGTGGGTGATATTTTGTACGTTAATCAATGTTTACCTTATGCAGAGCAAGAATCCCAAGAATTAGATTATGGAGTTGTTGCTCGTCTTAATCCTGAAACTCAGGAAATTGAAAATTTGGAGGTGATGTTTTTCTCAAAGCGGTTGAGAGAGAGTAATGTATTTGAATTACCAATTGTGGCCGACTTGCACCTTACTCAGAAAGTTTGAGATTGTTCCATGTTATCCCACGCACCAGACCTCGCCGAACAAATTAATGACTGGAAATTTATCGAATTGTGGGTAGATCCGATTGTTTTTCCACCTCGGATTTTGATGTTAGTCAGTGGAAAAAATGGAGGATTTTGTATTTATGACCCATCAAAAAACTATAAGTCTCTATTTTTTACTTCAAGCTATGATGAAGCTCATTCATGGCTTTTAGAAGATGAATATGAGCGCTGCGATGGTCGGCTTTTAGCGGAGGAAATTCTTTAAATATGATAACTTTGAGACTGTTTATACCGCTTGGCAGAGTCGCGCAATTTTTCCCCCGCTTCTGGCGGGTTGAGTAAAGCATTAACAAATACTTCGCGATCGCTCTTGCTCAACTTTAGCACCGTCTGTTCTTGAATCATGCGTTTAGCAGCTTCCACCGCACTTGCGACCACAAATTCTGTCATCGAAAACCCGTACAATTCAACCCTCAGCCAGTTAAGTGAGATATCTGTATAAATATTCCAACCAACGATCGCGCTTTTCACCCCCAAAGATTCCCAACCAAACAAACTCAACAAATATTCGATCGAACTCACACCGCCATCAGCAATTACGGACACAGCTACAGCAATACCCAAAATGGCGCATTTAACCCCTAACTTGAGGCAGTAGTATCCCAATGCGTGCAAATATATCTGTAGGGGCGAAGCATTCCGGCAGGAAATCTTTGTTAATAACCAATAACTTATCTGCCAGAATGCTTCGCCCTTACAAAATTGGGATGATCCCGATCGCGATCGCCCTCCTTCCCCTGAACAAATAAATTATTTGAGTAAAGAATTTTAATCAAACAGAAATAGAATGTTTTAATTAAAGTAGCTCTATGCTACCTAACTCACCTTAAAGTAGTCTCAAAAAGACATTTGATTTCATGGTGAGCACCCACAGGAGTAAACCAAGGCTATGAATGGCTAGAACCCTTTAAAAATAAGACTTTTTAGAGCAATCAATGAGTTACTGCCTCAATCCAAAATGCCCAAATCCCTCTGACCCAGCTAATGCTGAGAGATCCGTGTGTCGGCACTGCGGATCTGGGCTGCTGTTAGAAAGTCGCTATCGGCTAGTTCAGCCCCTTGGAGGCGGTGGCTTCGGCAAAACCTATGAAATAGATGACCGAGGTCAACGTAAAGTCTTAAAAGTGTTACTGAAAGACCATCCCAAAGCTGTAGCGCTGTTCAAGCAAGAAGCTGATGTATTAGCTAGACTGCGACATCCTGGCATTCCCAAAGTAGAACGTGATGGGTACTTTATTTATTCGCCAGCCGACAGCGCTGAGGAATTTCATTGTCTAGTAATGGAGAAGATTGCTGGTGCAAATTTACAGGATTGGCTAAAAAGTCGCGGTAAGCCAATTACCCAAGAGCAAGCTGTAGAGTGGTTGAAACAGTTAGCCGAAATTTTGGATCAAGTTCACCGACTCCAATATTTCCACCGGGATATTAAACCACAAAATATTATGTGCAAACCCAATGGGCAGTTGGTGTTGATTGATTTTGGCACTGCGAGAGAAGTTTCCGCTACTTATTTTGCCAAGGTGGGTCAAGGTCAAAATGTTACGGGAATTGTTTCTCCTGGCTATTCGCCGCCGGAACAAACAAATGGTAAGGCGGTTCCGCAGTCGGATTTTTTTGCGATGGGGCGAACTTTTGTGTATTTGCTGACTGGGAAACCGCCGACGGCGTTTCCCGAAAATCCTCGCACGGGTAAGCTGATGTGGCGCAAGGGAGCACCTCACGTTTCGGATGCAGTGGCGAGTGTAATTGATTATTTAATGGCTCCGTTTCCGGGAAATCGTCCTCAAAATCCTCAGATGATTTTGCAGTGTTTGGCGGATATTGATTTGACTGGGGATGCTGGACCATCGACAACTCAACTTCCTGGGGGTTCGCAAAATAAAGGTAAGGGAAATACTAATTCACCTGTAACGGCGAGATCAAATTCTGGAACTAAGTTGAAAGCGCCAACTAAGATTACGCCGACTAAAATTAAGCGGAATCCTCCAAAGTTAAAAAATGCTTTGTTGATTGGGGCGGCGCTGTTACTATTGGCTCTGGGTGGTTCTCAAGTTTATAGTTCGGTGCGCTACGGATTTTTTGCTAGTCCTGCTTGGTTGCTTTCAAGTTTTCCTAGCAGCCAATTTTTAGAAAAAAGTTTTACTGATGTTGGTATTGTTAATGCGATCGCGCTTAGTCCTGATGGTCAAATTTTAGCTTCGGGTTCTTTTGGGACGATTAGGATTTGGAATTTAAAGACGGGAAAATTGCTTCGGACAATTAATGGCGTGCATTCAAAGAAGTGGGTAAAAACTCTGGCGATCGCACCGGATAATCGGACTTTAGTGAGTGGTGGAGATGATAATAATATTAGTATTTGGAATTTGAGAACTGGTAAAGTTATCCGTACAATGTCTGGTCATAAGGGTGGGGTGAATGCGATCGCAATTAGCCGAGATGGTCAAGTTATAGCTTCTGGTAGTGATGATAAAACTGTGTGTTTGTGGAATCTGAAAACTGGTAGTCGAATGCGTACTTTGAGCGGTCATAATGCTCAAATTAATGCTTTAGTTTTCAGTCGTGACGGTCAAACTTTGGTTTCTGGTAGTGAAGATAAGACGCTACGTTTATGGAATTTTACAACTGGGAAGTTAAAAACTATTCTGAAAGGTCATGCTGGTGCGGTGAAGGCTTTAGCTATTAGTCCTGATGGTCAAACTTTGGCTTCTGGTAGTAGTGATAATACAATTAGGATTTGGAATCTTAAAGAAGGTAAATCTATGAAGACTCTTGATGGTCATTCGAGTTGGGTAAGGACTCTGGCTATTAGTCCAGATGGGAAGATTCTGGTGAGTGGTGGTGGGAAGGTTATAGTGTGGAATTTGAGGAGAGGTAGGGAAAAAATAATTCTTCAGGGTCATAATATGTTTGTGAATGCGATCGCGATCTCTCCTGATGGTAAAAGTATTATTACTGGCAGTCCCGATGAAACTATTAAAATTTGGAAAATGCCTTAACTGGGGCTAGGAATTAGCGGTAAGAAAGGAATAGAATTCAATAAGGTTCAGTTAAGCGTAGAGGCGAAGCATTCGGGCGATAATCGATCGCTCAAACTTGCTTATATTCTGTCCAAATGCTTCGCCCAAATACCCTAAATATCCTGAACTGTCAGATAGAAGCCACCGGATTAGAAATCATTTCTTGAAACTGAATTGCATCCGATCGCGGATCGCAATGAGTAACTTTTACCTCCAAGCGATCGCCTATTTCCACAGGCCTACTAAACCGCATCGCCAACTCCAAACCCAACTCTTCCAACAACACCAACCCCACATTAGTATCTTCCCGTAACCAGCGCAACATCATCGCTTGCCACACTTCCCCAGCATGACGACGCAGATATTCCAAACCCCAATAACGATTAGTTTGGCGCTCCACACTCGATGCTTCCTTCACCGCCGGAGCCAAACTCATTATAATCTCCAACATTTGTTCCGAAGTAAATGGCAGTATTTCCCCTCGTAAATGAGCCTTAATCTGAAAATGAGCCAACAAATCCATATAACGACGAATCGGGGATGTCACCTGACTATAAGCCTCCAAACCTAAACCCGCGTGTCGCCCCGGCATTAAACTCATCTCGCTACGTGGCATACAACGGCGCACCGCACAAGCCCGGGCTGGCCCTGCCGGTAGCAACAATAATTCCTCATCAGGAGGTAATTCCGGTTGAGGTTGATGGCGATAGGGTAAAATCAAATTATGAGCTTGACCGTATTTAGCCGCAACTTCTCCAGCTAAAATCATCATCTCCGCCACCAATTCCCGCGCCGTCGAATCTTCTAAAAGCTTGATACTAATCTCATCGCCATAAACCTTAATTACAGGTTCCGGCATATAAATACTAATTGCGCCTTGAGTTTGTCTCCAAGAGTGGCGTAACTTTGCCCAAATAGCGATCGCATTAATTTCCGGTTCCGCCTCGATCGCCAAATGTAGCATTTCATCCACATCTTCATAAGTCAAGCGATAAGTCGGCTTAATTAAAGTAATATGAATACCATAATCCTGCACCGCCCCCGTATCATCCAAAATCACTCGGAAACTCAGAGAAGGGCAAACTTGTCCTTGCACCAAACTCATTGGTCCAGTCGCCAACTCAGTCGGAAACATCGGCACCATTCCAGTTGGCAAATAAACCGTAGTAGTGCGTTTTCTCGCTTCTAAATCTAAATCATCCCCAGGATTTAATAAGCTAGTAGGATCGGCAATGTGTATCCAAAGCTGTTGCTGGCCATTTTCCAGAAATTCCAAACTCAGACCATCATCAATCTCCGTCGTACTTTCATCATCTATCGTATAAACCTTGAGATGAGTCAAATCGAGGCGATCTGATGCAGCATCAAGCGCAGGATTTTCCAGGCGAGAAGAAGCCAATTCCAGTACCTTTGCAGAAAAATGTGTAGGAATTTGGCTACGCCGCAAAAATAAGTTTTCGTGGACACTCCAAATACCGAGATCGACCAATAATTGAAAAGCCGCTTCCGGGGTTTCCGACCTTCCTAAACTTGTTAAAGTTTCTAAGGCAGGAGCGCGATGAGTTGCTTCCTCTCCCAGCAAGGCAAAACGTTCCAAAGCATCAAGGCGAGTGCGATCGCTCTGTTGCCACTCTACCTGATTCCCTGCCAGTCTGAGCCTCACCCGCTCCCAAAATCCCTCTAACTCCAACTGTCGCTGTCTTTCTACTTCTTGCTGGTGTTTAATTTCAGCCACCATCGCCACCGATCGAGGCTCGTAGCGATCGCCTTTTTGTTTGAAATAGAGCTTATCTACAGACAGCAAATAGTACGCCGCATAACACTGAGGCGGAGTCGCTTCGGAAAACAGCAGCATCGCCAAACCAGGCGGATCTACCGTTTCCCCATCCTCAACTAACAATTCCCAAGCTACCTCTAAACTTGTTGGGTCCGAGAAAGCTTCCACATCTTTCAGAAAACTGGGAATTTGCGATGGTTTATAAGTTTCCCCACTCACCTCATAGCTAATTTGCTTAGGAGGGATACTGTGGGATTGACTATTTTCGTCCACCACAACCCAGTTTTTCTTACCGTCAGGACGATCTGCTACGGCAAGTCGGCGCTCACCGTGCAGTCTAAATTCAATTAAGGTTCCCTTCTCCACAAGCTGTTGCTATAAATGCGGACTATCTGCGATAGAAACTGGGTTTCGTGCCAAGTTAATTAACTGCCGCTTGCCTGCTCCGGGTTTCGCGGTAGGCTTGCGCTTTACGCCGATCGCCCTTGGTTGGATCGAGTTTAGCAGATTTGCCAAGCCGCGCAATCGAGCTTTTTTCCGAGTTTTTTAACCTTCTTGGTTGACGAAGGGCATCAAGGCTAAAATTCTGGCTCTTTTAATGCCTGTGGTCAAGTCTCGCTGCTGTTTAGCAGTCAATCCCGTAATCCGGCGGGGCAGAATTTTTCCTCGTTCGGTGACAAATTTACGGAGTAAATCGACATCTTTATAATCGATCGGATCTCCTGGTTTTATTGGTGAAACACGGCGGCGAAAGTATGTCATGGTTTGGTAATTGGTAATTGGTAATTGGTAATTGGTAATTGCTAACTGCTAACAGTTAACTGTTAACTATTAACTGTTAACTGTTAACAATTTACTTAATTTCCTTGTGGACAGTGTGCTTGTTGCAATGAGTACAGAACTTTTTGAGTTCTAACCGCGCCGTTGTATTACGGCGATTCTTCGTGCTGGTGTACCTGGACACGCCATTGGAGCGCTTGTTTGAGTTACTTCGGCACTCGGTACATTCTAATGTAATGATGATTCGGACACCTTTAGCCATAATTCTAAAAAGATTTGGACTAATTGACGAGATAAAGTAATCGCCCACTCGCTCAGATGTAATGAGTCTATGGGGAGCTTTGAAACACAATTTCTAATCATCTCACATTACGCTGTATTTGGTCAAGCATTTTTCTGAGTTTCATGTCAAGGGAGTAGCCCCGGCGGGTGGCGACGATCTTGGAAGGCTTGCTGGGGATCTAATTAGGGATAGGGGGTCTAATCGATCGCGAAGGCGGCGGTGTGGCGATTGGTGAGGACTTTTGGGGCGATCGCTAGTTTATAATAA
>MBRE01000002.1 GCA_001698425.1 Oscillatoriales cyanobacterium USR001
TGATTGCAAATAGCTGTAAGTCTACTACGGGGTTATTTTTTGATGTCTCAATCTGCAATTAGAGAAATGCAGAAACGCGGTCAAGGTGCAATTATCAATACTGGTTCTATGTGGGCTTTTAATGCGATCGCGGCAACACCCTGTAGCGGATCTTCAACCGCCAAAGGAGGAGTTCATGCCCTCACAGTGAATTTAGCGATCGAGTTTGCTCCATCACAAATTCGTGTCAATGCGATCGCTCCTGCCGTAGTAGAGACACCTCTATTTGATAACTTGTTGACACCCGAACAACTTGCTTCTTTTAATACTTTTCATCCATTAGGACGGAATGGACAAGCTCAAGATATTACGGAAGCTGTCTTGTTTTTAGCAGATGAAGAACGCTCTGGCTGGATCACAGGAACTGTTCTGCCCGTAGATGGTGGGGTAGCAGCAGGACGCAATTAGTTTAATAATGGAATATATGGCGATCGCTATTACTACAAGTCGTGATTTCTAGGCGATCGCCTATAACATTTCGGTACTCAACCACACAGCAGCATTCTTTTAAAGTTAAAGTGTATCGCGCAATTTTGCCACCATTTCTGTGCGTGCAGAAACCTCTAGCTTCCGAAACATACGCTTTAAGGCTTGTTTAACGGAATTTTGAGTAATCCATAACTCCGTGCCAATTTCGGCATTGGTCAGTCCCTTAGCAACAAGATTGGCAATTTGAATTTCCCTAGATGTGAGGCGATCGATTATCGGATTGGGAACCAAGGGTTGTTTTCGCAGTTCGGCAAGACGTGCGGAAAAATGGGTGCAAACTGCTCCTAAACTAGCCAAATCTAACTGATTAAATGCAGGCACATGACCAATACGGGCAAAATTAACTGTCCCGATTAGCTTACCTCGTCCCACAATTAGACCAGTCATAATATGTTCGTGATCGTAGGTAGAACAGCATTTTTGGTACAGTTCGCTCTGCTTCCATGTTCCTTTAGGTAAAACCAACTCTTCGTGAGCTGGCGCATGATATTGCACAACATACTGCAACACTGGATCGACAGATTTACCAAACTTTTGATACCGATCGACAAATGTGTCTGAGACCCCCTTTGTATCAACACTATCAAACCCATTATCTGGGTTCAATAGATAAATTCCCCAGCGTTGCACCCCAAAATATTCGCTAATGCTGTCCATAAACCTGAGTCGCAACTCTTGTTCGGTCGGTGCAGTAGCGATCGCTTGAAACAACGGATAAAGAGAACGAAGCATAGGCTAAAAGAGTACCCACTTGAGGACTATTGATGTTAACTGTCCTTCTCTACAATCATTCTACAACCAAATGTTTCAAACAACTTAGGGCTATGTCTCACCTACAAATTGGCTTTCTTGTTTATCCAGATGTAATTCAGCTTGACGTGATGGGAGCTTATCAAGTTCTATCCTTTCCACATAATACCCAAGTGCATTTGATCTGGAAAACCCTGACTCCTATTGTCAGCAACGAAGGTTTGATCCTTACTCCAACCGTAACACTTGCGAATTGTCCGCATTTGGATGTCATTTGTGTTCCAGGTGGTGGTATGGGACAAATCGAAGTCATGAAAGACGCTGAAATTTTGGATTTTCTGCAACAGCAGTCCAAATCTGCTCGATATGTGACGAGTGTATGCACGGGTTCAATGGTTTTGGCGGCGGCTGGTCTACTGCAAGGTTACAAAGCAACCTGCCATTGGGCTTTTCGAGATCAACTGGCAATGTTGGGTGTTGAAGTTATTCATCAGCGAGTTGCGATCGACCGCGATCGCATTACAGGGGCTGGCGTTACATCAGGAATTGATTTTGGCTTAACGCTGCTGGGTTTGCTGTGCGGAGAAGAAGTAGCAAAAATGACGCAATTGATGATGGAGTACACACCTGACCCACCTTTTAATGCAGGTACGCCAGAAACAGCCGGGAAAGAAATCGTGCGACCATTAATGCAGTTTGGCAAACCTCTTCTTGATGCCTTCTTGACTCAAACACGAGACACCATGGCTCAACTGAACCTGAAAAGCTGATGCTAATATTGCTTCTTCATAAAAGCGATCGCTATTACTGTGAGTCATGATTTCTAAGCGATCGCTTCAACATCTATCTTCTAAAGCCGATCGCTATTACCGTGAGTCGTGATTTTTAAGCGATCGCTTCAACATCAATCTTCTAAAGCCGCTCGCGATTACCGTAAGTCGTGATTTCTAGGCGATCGCCTCAACAATCTATCTTTTAAAGGCGATCGCTATTACTATGAGTCGTAATTTTCAGGCGATCACATCAACTTTGTTTGTTTTTTAAGTGAAAGGACGATCTATGGAATTAAACAATTAGCCTAACGTTCACAATCACCAGACTCAGACAACTTCGACTACAATCATTTATACTCCAAAGTTCCGCTGCATTACACTTGTTAGGCTTCTGCAATATGGATAAGGATCGAAGAGAATCACAAGCATCAATCTCTTTCGAGTTCTTCATCAATCTCTTTCAGAACTTCTATAAATACTTCTTGAGCTAGCGAATCTAAAGTAGTCCAAACGCTTAATAGCCATTTTTTCCCTTCTTCTGTAGGCTCGACGTATTGATCTGATTTATTGGCATAAGATACTCCTACCGCAATAACATGAGATGAATCTTCGAGACCGCCTGCAATCATAGCCTCAATTGGAGATCGAATTAGTAATCGGGTCAAGTGAGATCTTCGAGAGCAAGCTGGTGAAATGATTGCAAATGCTGCTTCAACAAATGACCAGCAATTCGTTGCCCAGAAGGCTTTTCTAACATTCGCGACAAAGATCTCATCATTAAATGCTGAAGGATTAGCAGCTTCTTGCAAATAAAAATCTGCTAAATCAACTAAATATTTATTAGAGGATGTCGCCCAATCTGCCATTTCTGTAATTTCAGATGAAATAAAATTAAGACCCTAACGACTATTCAAGAAGCCTAACTTAGATTTGTAACGCGATTGCGGTTAATTACTTTACTGATGATAAATTAGCGCAGATTCTACTCTAAGTCAAACGCGATCGCTTTAACGATATATTTTCTAGAGGTTTGCTGAAGGCGATCGCTCATCAAAACTTAATCTTTACGATCGCCAACAACTTTCGGAACTAAACAACGAAGCCAACCATTTTGCTTGCTTAATTCCAGATAGAAACAGATAACTTTAACGGGCGTATCGGTTTGACATAACGTTCCGTCTTTGCTAATGCCAATTGTTCAATAACCAGGAGGGCGTTGGAATCTACCGACAACTTGATCGATCCGCTGAGCGATCGCCAGCAATTCCATCTCTCGCCACCGCTTTCCCACAATCTGCATCCCAATCGGCAATCCTAGTTGAGTTTTCCCGATTGGAATCACGACGACAGGATGCCCTGTGAAAGCAAATGGCATAGTATAACCGCCAGATGCTAGACCATAAGGAATCTTTCTGCCATCAATTTCAATTGCTGTTCCCGTGGGGCGATGAGTAAAAGCTGAAGTTGCTGATACTGGACACAGCCATACATCCCAAGGCTCAAGGGCTTGATCCATTTGGACAATGAAGCGATCTCGCTCTGTCAGCGCCTCAAAATAATCTTTTAACTTCGGATTCAATAACGTGGGAAAAAGCTGACTCAAATTGCTCAACTTTCTCAGAGATTTCTCACCCTGAGTCGCCTCTCGATACATAAAAGGCAGCGCACCGCGTGCGATTTCCCAATCCGAGGGTTGAGCATAGACGTTATTAAACGCTGTGACTTGATTGCAGATTTGAAACATACCTGCTAAATCAAGATTTTTTGGTATCCAATGTTGAACCTCTGCACCTGTTTGAGAAAGTGTCTGAGCAACTGTTTGAATCGCTTCCTGAATTTCTAAAGCGACAGGAATTTCATCCAGTCCATTCATCCAAGCAATGCGGAGACTGGATAAGGATTTTTCGGATGGTGTATCGAGCGGAACGGGTGGTACGTCTGGCTGTAGGGGATCGGCACCTGCAATCAGAGAAAAGCATAATCGCAAATCCTCAACCGATCGCGCAAAGCATCCCACGGTCATCATTTGACGAATACATTTGGGCATCCTAGGCACTTCTGGAATATGCCCTCTCGTGGAAACGCGACGATCGGTAGGCTTTAAACTGTACACACCACAAAAGTGGGCGGGTTGGCGCATCGAACCCCCAAAATCGTTACCTAATTCCAGTGGCGATAATCCTGTAGCGATCGCAGCAGCACTCCCGCCTGAACTACCCCCCGATGTATAATCCAGATTCCAAGGATTATTCACCCGTGGGAAAAGACTATTGGTGCTTTGGAAATCACCTGCTAGTCTTGCCAAATTCGATTTCCCTAAAATAATTGCGCCTGCTGCCTTTAATCGCCCAACGACCGTTGCATCTTGCTGAGGAATGTAGTCTTTCAGCGGTCTATATCCTGAAGTGGTTCGCAGCCCGACGGTTTCAAAAACATCTTTCACAGTCATTGAAATCCCGTGAAGTACCCCCCAGTTTTCACCTCGTGCCAATGCCTCATCTGCTTGCTTGGCGCGTTGGCGCGCACGATCTTCATCTAAAGTACAAATCGCGTTGAGTTTAGAATTGTGTTTTACGATTTGCGCTAACTGAGCATCAAGTACCTCAACCGCCAACACTTGGCGATCGCGGATCATCTGGGCAAGTTCACAAGCTGAGAAAAAAATCAGATCGTTCATAGCTATATCACAACGATATATTTTTTATAGGTTTGCTGTAGGCGATCGCTATTGCTGTGAGTCGTGATTTTTAGGCGATCGCTATCTCCAAAACGCAATTGGTCTCAAATGACTTGTTACTTTTTAGACGGCGCTAATCGGGGAACAAAGCTCAATTAACGACCCTTCACTAGACCGTACATATGCAACCACTTGACCCCAAGGCTTAGTGATCGGTTCCTTAATGGAAACTGCACCAGCAGCAACTGCCTTATCATAGGCTAATACCACATCATCGGTGACGAACGCAAACTCAATGCCAAGAGGCGTAGTATGAAGATCGGTTTTTTGATAATGCCCGTCGAGATTCATTGCACCCATATCATGCGAGGCAAAAGCAAGCACCGTTTCACCCGTATTCAACTCACCATACTGACCAGATTCATGCAAAAAGCGTGTTTCAAAGCCGAATGCATTCTTGTAAAATTTCAGTGCATCCGCGACCGATGAGACATAGACAATGGTGTAGCCAAATTTCATATTTTTACCTTTTTGGGCGTGGAAAGTGGCGACGAACTAGGGGCTATAACGAAATTGCAGTTTGATTCCTTTATCAAAGACAAATTATCGCAGACAAATAATTAAGTCAAGCGCGATCGCTTTGTGATTGAGATTAGGGGCGATCTGCTAAAATGAATACCAAAGGCTACTTTGGCTAAAACCATGACCACAATAACTCTAGAGCTACCACAAAATATTTATGAGCCTTTGCAAAAAGCCGCCGCAAAAGCAGGACTATCCCCACAAGAACTAATCACCAAATTACTGGGACAGACTATACAAGCCTTTGCTGACGATCCTCTAGAAGAGTTTATCGGTGCTTTTCGTAGTGACATTCCCGATTGGGGCGCAAATCACGATCGCTATCTTGGACAAGAATTACTAGAAAATCATAATGCCTGAGCTATTTATCGATACATCAGGCTGGGCAAATCTGATAGATATCAGTCAGCCTTTTCACTCTCTCAGCGCGAAGATATATCAAAATGCGCGTTCTCAAAAACACGAAATCATCACTACAAGTTATATCGTTACAGAGCTTGTTGCTCTACTTTCTAGCCCACTTCGCATACCTAGACCAAAAGCGATCGCTTTTATCCAAAGTTTAAAAACTTCTCCCTATGTAGAAGTTATCCATATCAGCAAAGAGATCGATCGATACAAAAGCATGGGAACTCTTAATCAACAGACCAGATAAAGAATGGAGTCTTGTTGACTGTTCTAGTTTCATTGTCATGCAAGAATGCAAAATTACTGAATCTCTGACAAGCGATCGTCATTTTGAACAAGCAGGATTTATTCGTTTATTGAAATAGCGATCGCTGTTCTGATGTGATTGTTTGTGTTGGGGGCGATCGCTATTACCGTAAGTCGTGATTTCTAGGCGATCGCCTCAACAATCTATTTCCTCAAGGCGATCGCTATTCCCGTGAGTCGTGATTATTAGGCGATCGCATCATCATCCATAAGGGCGGTGCATCGTTGAGAATTCGCAATTCATCGCGTACCACAAATCCATGCCGTTGATAGAATTTTACGGCGCGATCAGTGGAAGTAAAGAGATAGCAAATCTCACCTTGTCGATCGGCTTGCTGCAAAACAGGTTGCAATAGCATACTACCTATCCCTTTGCCTTGCGTAGTTGGTGATACTGCTAATCCATCTAGATACCAGTGCGGAGTTGGACAGTCACGCAGGCGATAGGCTTCCGTTTTAGTCAAGGTGTTGAGAATTCGGCTTGTGGAACGAAAACCACTCTGTAGGAATATTTCAAAAATCAAGGGAAGTGATTGTAGTAATGAAGGTGACTTGGCGTTAGGAGGCAACCAACTAGCAATCCCTAACAGTTGAGAGCTACCGATCGATGCCGAAGCGTTACTATTACTGTGATGACTGGCATAGACATTTCCTAAATGAATATCGTGATTGATCATTTCGCTCCAAGCTTTTTCGAGGATTTTCACGCGATGCCGTTCGTTGGGCATGAGATAGCAACATACGGGATCTGGCAAGAAGGTTTCAGCCATCAATTTTGCAGCATCACGAATTTGAGATTGCTGAAGAGAGAGGATTTGTATGTCTTCATTTTTAATAGTCATTGTTTTACTAATCCATTTTAAAAAAACTTAGCGAACTTCAGTCATCGGTGTAAGTCATCCGAATTAGTTCCCAAATCAGATGCGATCGATCCTCATCAGAAATGCAGTTAAGTCCTAGTAACTGATTCCAAGAAAGTCCATCCGCAGCTAAGAGAATTACCCCTGCCTTGAGTGGAGCAACACCACAATTACAGGCTTGCTGATACCACCGAGTAGAGGCTTCTTGGTATGGTTGGAGGAGTTTACGATCCTTAGCGACAGCAGCCAACAATCCAGACTGAATTGCTGCATTCTGGCGATCGAATATATCTCCAGCCCTGATGTAAGCCCGCAACCAAGCACCTTTGGCGGTGAGATCGCCTTCGCGAACGAGTTCTATCTCTAATAATTGCTCAAACTCGGCGATCAGGTTTGCCACCATACTCGTCAGTAGAGCTTCTTTATTAGGGAAATGATAGAGCAATCCGCCTTTACTTACGCCTGCTTCTTTAGCAACTGCATCAAGGGTCAAAGCGTCAGCCCCAGAGCGTAAAACGACCTCACCCGCCGCATTGAGGAGTGATTCTCGCGTCGCCGATCGCGATCGCTTGCCTATCTCTAAAGCCTCTGCCATACCCTTTTGCTCGAATACTAAAAAATTAAGACAATCAACTTGCCTCAAAAATAACTATACCGTCCAGACGGTTTAGTGTCAACAGGTAGATTAAATTTTTTGATTACGGCGATCGCTGTTCCTGTGAGTCGTGATTTTTAGGCGATCGCACTTAACATACAAGATCAGCGATCGCACTAACCACTAACTTTTTTAGCTTCTTGATTTTTTCTATACATTTCAAGAAAAAGGTATTTCCAAAAAGAATCTTCTAAATTTTGTATTTCACAGTATTCTAATGGGGTATTTTTAAGATATTCTAAAGTTTCGCGATGTCTAGCAGCAACACGGCAACCATTATAAACTCCACCATTAATGAATTGTAGTTGATTAAGAAACCTAGAATCCAGTGGAGATAAACTACTGTCAATAGAATGAAATCTTAAGCAATTAGTTGGACTTATAGGAAAATAGAATTCAGGTTCCCAATGATTATATAAAACTGGGGAACCACTAATAACGTATTCATATTCTTTATTTAATGATTTTGGACTAACACTACTTAATGTTAAATTATTAAGTTTTTGGATTAAAAGTTGAATATCTGTAAACAGATTAGCATGAATATTTTTAATAGAATCCTCTCCTAACATTTTATCTAAATATTTAAAATCTGACCAACGCGGGTCATTTTTGAGGTCATCCAGAGAGATTTTTTTTTGCTTATCAAAAGCATAGATTTCTTGTTTAAGTTCTAAATACTTTTTTTTGTCAGCTTCTAAGATTTCTTTAGAATACAAAATTGATTCATTTCTGATTGCGAAACATCTAAGCCATTGAAACGCCATGAATTTATTGATTTTTTCTCGTTCCTGAAGGTTCAAGCTTTCTACACCATTTTTAATAATTGAGGCTATTATAGATGGAGATTGAGCATCGATCTCTTTAAACCATAAATCATAATTTTCTTCATTAGTTGTGAAATAGTTATTTTGTTCAAATGTTCTATCTATGGGATTTGATCCTATTCTAAGTTCATTGTTGATGTGAAGAATGACAAATATTTTTTTTTTCTTTTTTGGTGAAGAAAAGTTCCTAAGCACTGCCTGGGTTACGAAATGTTGATGATCTGTCATATATTAAAACACAATCTTTATTACTATGAGTCTTGAGTTCTAGGTGATCGCCTCAATTATCTAACTGGTAGAGGTTTTGCCGATCGCACCCAGCCTGAAACATTAGAGCACCATCCGATCGCCCGCAATGAACCACCTGCGTGATACAAATTCGGTAGAATCATTATAGAGTAGTGCAGGCAAGATGCCTGCTATTCTACAAAATTGCAGGCAAGATGCCTGCACTACAAAATACATAAAGGACGTAAACTAACCTCACCCAATTTAGGATTTTCCCAGTTAAGGCCGATGACTTTTACGAATTTCCGTCACTTGATCTGCTGCATCTAAAAGTGCTTGCGGCATTTGCGGCCCAGTTAAAATCATATCAATATGGCGAGGTCGTTTTTCGAGCAGATTTAAAACTTCGGCTTCGGCAATTAAACCAAAATTAATTGCTAAACTTAATTCATCAAGAATTACCAAATGATAACGACCTTCGAGAACAACATCTTGAGTCCATAGCCATAAATCCTGCAAAGAGTTAGTTTCTGCTGCATCTAATTGCGGTGTATCAATACAGCGAGGCAAATTACAACGCACCCAATCTAAATTTTGTCCCAAACAAATAGGATGTTCGTGTCCTTGGTTAATGCCCCCTTTAAGAAATTGTACGACTAATACTTCTGTTCCCTGACCTGCAATTCTCAGCGCTTGGGCCATGACATTGGTGAAAAAGCTGCGGTGATGGCAACTGAAAACTTGGACGAGTCCTTCAACAGTTTGGGGTAAACTGCAAGGTAGATTGAGAGTAGGGGTTTCAAGCTGGGCAACCATATAGCAATATCGAATCAACAATGGGTCTTAAGCGGGGCTGCGAGTTTGAGGCGAAGCGACGCTCTTTAACAATATATAGTGTTTTTGGCTGATTGCAAAGCTCATCAAACACTAAATATATATGTTAGTGGTTCAATCTATTTGACTGTCAGGATCTCAGCTTTTTGGCTGGTGAGACAGTATCAAGGTACACTTGATTATGTGGATTTTTAATGTTATGGCTAGGAGCAGGGTGCTGTGAGATTGGTAATTCTGGGAGGACCGGGGGCTGGAAAGGGGACTCAGACTGAGTATTTGTGCAGTTATTTGAGTATTCCTTGTATTTCAACGGGGGAGATTCTTCGAGAGGCGATCGCGGCTCAAACAAGTTTAGGTGTTCTCGCTGAACCTTATGTCAAAATAGGGGAGTTGGTTCGTGATGAGACGATGATTGAGTTTATTCGTCTGCGGTTGATGGTCCCAGATGTGACGAATGGTTGGCTGTTAGATGGCTATCCTCGCACGGCTTTTCAGGCTGAAGAATTAGATTTTTTGGTAGAGGAGTTTGGGCAAAAGGTAGATTGGGCGATTTATTTGGATGTGGCTGATTCTGTATTGATGAGTCGTTCTTTAGGGCGATCGCGTGCTGACGATCGACCAGAAATAGTAAAGCGTCGGATTCAATTATTTCGCGATCGCACCATCCCCATTTTAGAATATTACGAACATCGCCAAAAACTATTAACCGTCAACGGCGACCAACCCCCCGAACAAATACATCAAGAAATAGTAAAAAAGCTAATGGGTAATAGTTAATTGGTAATTGCTAAATTAGTCAAAATAACAGTTAACAGTTAACAAATAACAAATAACAAATAACAAATAACAAATAACAGTTAACAAATAACAAATAACAAATAACAAATAACAAAATTAATTATGCCTTGGCAACGTCCCGATGGCCGACAACCTAACCAACTTCGTCCAATTAGTTTTGAACTAGAATTTACCAAATTTGCATCAGCCTCAGTTCTAGCTAAAAGCGGCGACACGCAGGTACTTTGTACCATTACAATCCAGCCAGGAGTCCCTAAATTTTTACAATTTACAGGACAAGGTTGGCTAACTGCTGAATATCGAATGTTACCAGGCGCAACACCGCAAAGACAAGAAAGAGAACTAATGAAATTATCGGGACGCACCCAAGAAATTCAGCGCTTAATCGGTCGTAGTTTGCGTGCTTGTTTAGACATGAACCTATTAGGAGAACGCACAATTATTGTCGATGCTGATGTTTTACAAGCTGATGCCGGGACTCGGACAACATCAATTACTGGCGGATTTGTAGCACTTGCTCATGCCTTAAATAAACTGGTAAAAAAAGGAGAATTAGAAAAATCACCCATTGTTTCCCAAGTCGCCGCCGTATCAGTGGGACTCTTAGAAGGAGAACCATTTTTAGACTTGAATTACCCCGAAGATGTCGCCGCAGAAATAGATTTTAATGTGGTAATGAAAGAAGATTTTAGCCTAATAGAAATGCAGGGAACCGCTGAAAAAGGAAGTTTTAGCCGTAGTCAATTAAATCAAATATTAGATGTAGCAGAAACCGGAATTAAAGAATTATTGGAATTTCAGCGTCAAGCCTTAAATAATAGCAACATTTGAACGCGATCGCGTTAGGAGTTTTGATTATGCCTTCTCCATTTCCCGGTATGAATCCTTATCTCGAACATCCCTCTCTTTGGGCGGGAATTCATCATCGGTTAATTACCGCGATCGCCAACGATCTAGCCCCTAAACTCCGCCCAAAGTACATCGTGGCGATCGAGGAGCGCGTGTATGAGGTGAGTGGAGATACGGCTCTGCTGGTGGGTGTACCCGATGTCTCGGTGCAAAGTTCGCTTATGGTAGCGCGATCGACTGAATCCAATCTCGCAGTTGCCGCCACAACCCAGTCAGTCGAAGTTTTGCTCCCTTTACCAGAGATTCTGACAGAGGCATACTTAGAAATTCGTGCTGTGGAAACCGAGGAAGTTATTACCATCATTGAGGTGCTTTCTCCAAAAAATAAACAGGTGGGAATCGGACGGTTGCAATACGAAACAAAGCGGTTAAAGATTTTGGGTAGCGCGACTCATTTTGTGGAAATCGATTTGTTGCGTCAGGGAAATTCGATGGCAATGGTGGGAAATTTTGGGCAAAGTCACTATCGAATTGTGGTCAGCCCTAGTGAAACTCGTCCAAGAGCTTCTCTTTATGGGTTTAATTTGCCAGATAAAATTCCTGAATTTCTAGTGCCGTTAAGGGCTAATGAAACGCAACCAGCGATCGATCTAAAGTCATTGCTAGATGAGATTTACGATCAGGGCAGCTATGACTTAAGAATTGATTACAGCCGCCCCCCAATTCCCCCTTTGTCAGAACTAGATATGGTTTGGGTGATTGAGAAATTACAACAGCAAACATTAAGGTAAGTAGAAGGAAGAAGGAAGGAAGAAGGAAGAAGGAAGAAGGAAGAAAACTTACACAGTCAGGGTTTTAGTCATCCAAGTATACTCATCCTCAAAGACTTCTGACCAGTCAAGAGAAGTTAATTCACAATTTTTATCCATTTCATCCTCAGCATCTTTCAAAGCTCTTTGAAAGCATTGTTCCCAAATAGATTCAATAAAATCGCGATTTAAACTAGGAACTTCTTCTTGAATATCTGCAATTTCTTGACGGGCAGAACGAATTGTAATACTCCAACTAGAACCGCGACGATCCGGTTGACATTTCCACTTAATCACATGACTCATTAGCCGAACTAGCTGGCTTTTCATCGCCAATCTTTTAGATTTTCCCATTGACTCAATTAGTGCATAAAGTCCCTCTGTTGCTTCCATCAATTTTCCCTCCTCTAAGAGTTCTTGAACTGCAACAGCAGCTTGATATTCAGAACCAGCGGCTAACCATTCCCAATCTTGTTTTGTTGGCATTGTCTTCTCCTCTAAGAAGTGCTATAATTCAGAACTTAGCATTAATCACCAACATTGTAATTTTACAGGAGAAATTACACAATGAACATCAACCGCATCGAACCAGGCCCCGGCCAAGAATCAGTCTGGGATTATCCACGTCCCCCTAGACTTGAAGACTCAACAAAGCACATTCAGATTATCTTTAATGGGGTAGTTATTGCTGATACATATACCAGTAAACGGCTGTTAGAAACTAGCCATCCTCCCCACTATTATATCCCGCCTGATGACATCCAGATGACTTATTTTTCCAGAACTTCCAGAGCCTCTTGGTGTGAGTGGAAAGGACAAGCAAGTTACTATACAATTACGGTGGGAGATAAGCAAGTTAATGATGCCGCTTGGTTTTATCCTAACCCAGTTTTAGCTTTTGAATCTATTAAAGATTATGTAGCTTTTTATCCTCGTTTGATGGATGCTTGTTATGTGGATGGGGAATTAGTAGAACCACAATTGGGAGATTTTTATGGCGGTTGGATTACTCAGGATATTGTCGGACCATTTAAGGGTGGACCGGGTACTTGGGGGTGGTAATAATTTAGGAATTTATCGGCATTTAGGCAAGATTTATGATTAAATTATCTTTCCGCCATTGAGCATCTATTCGTCGGTTTGTTGGCAATTCTAAAACGCGAATACCACTGCTAGGTAAGGGGTTTAAATATTGCTTTAGTTGTTCCCAAGAATCAATTATTTTATGTTCAACACCGTAAGTTGCACATAACTGAGAAAAATTGATATTTTGGGGTGTGGCAAAAAATTCTTCAAACGGTGGGTCAAATTTGGCTATGGGTAACATTTCAAAGATGCCGCCACCGTTATTATTGATTAAAATAATTGTCAAATGTCCGACCAATTTTTTGCTCAGTAAAAACCCATTTGTGTCGTGTAAAAGTGCCAAGTCACCTGTTAACATTACACTGCTTTGATGCCGATGGGCAATGCCTAAAGCTGTTGATAAAGTGCCATCAATCCCATTAGCACCTCGGTTGAAAAAAGGTTGGATATTTAAGTTATTAGGAACCCAGAAAATTTCCACATCTCGCACTGGCATACTGTTGGCAATAAATAGGGGGGTTGCTGTTGGTAAAATCTGGGAAATTAGCCAAGCAGTTTTGGGTTCAATTAGGTTGTTAATAAGAATCATTTTATGGTCAATAGCGGCTCTAATTTTAGCTTCTGTATCGCACCAAAATTGTAGGTATTCGCTTAGTTTAGAGGGAATTAATTTACTTTCTAAAATTTGATTGGCAAGATTTTCTACGGAGATTCGTAGATGAAAGGTTTTGCCATGAAGAGGATCAAAATTGTGATTGCTAAGGTGAATTATCCACCGTTTAGGTTGAGTGTATTCTAACCAGTTTCGCAGGTTTTGACTGGTAGGCAATTCTCCGATCTGAATGACGATTTCTGGGGTTAGTTTTTCTGCGATCTGTGGATTTCTGAGGATTAAATCGTAGGTAGAGATTAGATAGGGATTGAGTTGGGCGTAATTTCTTAATGGTGATAGTCCTTCTGCTAAAACTGGCCATCCTAAAGTTTGGGAAATTTGGGCAATTGCTTGGCAATATGCTTGAGCAAGTTGTGGTTGTGCGATGCCTCCGATGATTATTCCTCGATCGCATTTTTGCCATTTCTTAATTAAATTATTCACGCTTTCGGGCAAGGTATTATTATTGTTAGATAATGAGGGAAAAATTGGCTCTATTGCTGCTAAGAATTCTTCGGGGTGAAATTGTGATTTTAATGTGGCGATCGCACTATCAAAAATAGGAGCCAGAGGTTGCCGAAAGGGAATGTTAAGATGCACGGGACCGGAGATGGGAAAAAGTGCTTGTTCCCAAGCATAAATCGCTGTTTGCCGCAAATAGTTTAGCATTCCTATTTCCGCAGATGGTATAGCTAACTCCGTTTGCCAGTTTGGATAATTACCATATAATTTAACTTGATCGATCGCTTGTCCAGCATGGCATTGGCGTAATTCTGAAGGGCGATCGGCTGTTAATATTAGCAAAGGAATTTGACTTTCTTTAGCTTCAATAATAGCGGGAAAAAAGTTTGCTCCCGCAGTTCCAGAGGTACAAATTAATACTGTTGGCAAGGCTGTTTTTTTGGCAATTCCCAAAGCAAAAAAGGCGGCGGAACGCTCGTCTAATACGGCAATTGTTTCTATTTTTAGATTTTCCGCAAAAGCAATTGTTAAAGGAGTAGAACGTGACCCCGGACAGATAACTGCTGTGTTTAATCCTAAGCGTTGCCAAGTCTCAACTAAGATGGATGACCAAAGAGTATTTATGTTCCGAAAATCTATCATAAGTTATTTATTAAGTGCTGTAATTTAGACTAAAGCACTTAAAAGTGCTTGCAATTTTAGCTTAATTTCTGCTAATTCTTTTTCTGGTTCAGAACCTGCAACAATACCAGCCCCTGCATATAATCTAGCACAATTTCCATCAATAAAAGCAGAGCGAATTCCTACAGCAAACTCGCCATTTCCTTGATGATCTACCCAACCTAAAGGTGCTGCATAAAGAGAGCGATCGAGGGTTTCATATCGGTGAATTTGCTCTAAGGCAATATCCCTCGGTACACCTGCAACTGCTGGCGTGGGATGCAGATATGCTAAAATCTTCAATAAATGAATTTCTGGCGAAACTTCGGCTTTTATTGGTGTCCATAAATGTTGAATATTTGAAAGTTGCAAAAGTTGCGGCTGGGGGGATATATGAGGTATGATACCAAGATTTGATAGCCGCTCAATGATAAAATTAATCACGGCTCGATGTTCTCGCAAATCCTTTTCACTACATAGTAAAATATTCGCTAAATTAACATCTTTAAAGGCAGTTTTCCCCCTCGGCGCTGAACCCGCTAAAGCATCTGTTACTAAATTATGATTGTGGATACTAATTAAACGCTCTGGACTTGCCCCGATAAAGTTTTTACCCTTGCCATTACTGGTAGAAAATATGTAACAACCAGGATAAATAGTTCGTAAATTTTCTAATGAATTAATTAAATTAAAGTTGAATTTTGAAAATACATCGATGGCATGGGAAAGCACAATTTTAGTAAAATATTTAGCATCAATTAATTCTAAAACAGATTTGACAGAGTTTTCAAAGTGATTAGTGCTATTCATCTGAATTTGTTTTAAATAAGCTGAACCGTTGCTAGGTATTACTAATGATTTGTATTTAAGCAAGCTAATTTTATTGATTTTTTCCCAAATCTCATCCGATAAAATATTAATATTAATATCGCGTTTGATTTCAGTGTTAACAACAAGAATACAGCTATCTTTTTGTTTAGTAATTTGCCATTTAGGTAAAAAGATGGTGGCTGGAGGGAAGTCGGAGTTGGCTGTGCTACTCTCATCAAAAAAAGTAAAACTACAGAAGAAATGAGGTCCACCAAAGGGGATATATGTATCTCCAACAGCGATGGTATTGTTAAGACATGAGCGAATAAAATCTTGAGCTTGAGCAAATCTTTCAATACCTTCTACGGTAAAATGGATAGCTGAATCAATAGCCGCGATCGCGAATCCATTGCTAATATGATTCCCCGTCTCATAATCTTTTTTTTCAAAATAAAAATGCCGTCGATCTGGTTCAATCATTTCCTGAAGAATCGCTAAGGGATCGACAGGAGAAATTTCCAGAGAAATACTAACTATTTTCGTCTGATATTTTTCACTTAAATTCTGCTGACAATCTAATAGAAATTGATGCAGTTCCTTAATGTCTTGAAAAAGATTTGTGCGATTTTGTATCACTGGCATAAAAACAAAAATAGCAGATTATCTGAAGGGTTGTAGTTATGTTTATTTACAACCCCTTTTCAATCTAAGCACTATTTGGGATCGGTAGACAGGTTACGTCGCATTTCTATACCTGTTTAGACTCTAGGCAACGGAAAAGGACGGAAACGTAAGGGACAGGCGCTTTTTGCCCTTTTCTAGTCTGTCCTCTACTAGCTTGGTTTATTGGGGCGATCGCCTTTAGGGACGCTTAACACCCAATTCCATCTTATATAGATTACACCTTTGTATCCCCAAAAAATGTAAAATTACTAGGATTGTAAAATTTAATCAAGTTTAGGTAATGACAACGAAATTAATTGAGCCTACCAACAGCAAGTTATGGCTGGCAGCGATTAAACCACCAATGTATAGTGTCGCGATTATTCCAATTTGGGTGGGAACTGCGATCGCTTTTGCTGAAACTAAAACAATTAATAAGTCAATTTTTTTGACTTTTCTACTGTCAGCTATTTTGATTTTAGCTTGGCTAAATCTCAGCAATGATGTATTTGATGCCGACACAGGAATTGACAAAAACAAGGCTCATTCTGTTGTTAATTTAACCGGAAATAAATCTTTAATTTTCTGGTTAAGTAATCTGTTTTTAGCTATAGGTGGATTAGGAATTTTCGCAATTTCTTGGTGGCAGCAAGACTTAATGGTGATTTGTTTGGTACTTTTATGTTGCGCTTTAGGCTACAGCTACCAAGGCCCACCTTTTCGTTTAGGATATCAGGGTTTAGGAGAGATTATTTGCTTTTTTACCTTTGGTCCTTTGGCAATGGCAGCAGTTTATTATAGTCAAACTCAAAATTGGTCTTTAACTAATTTTGCCGCCTCGATCGTAGTGGGAATCGTAACTAGCATTATTTTATTTTGCTCTCATTTTCACCAAGTTGAAGATGATTTAGCCGCCGGAAAAAAATCGCCAATTGTTCGCGTAGGGACAAAAAAAGGTGCGGAATTATTGTCTTGGTTCTGTGGTAGCATTTTTGCTTTCACTATGCTATTTGTCATCCTGGGAATTTTCCCACTTTGGACATTATTAATCTTTTTGAGTTTACCCTTTGCCCTCAAACTTTGCCATCACGTTAACCAGTATCACGATCGACCTGAAAAAGTAAGTAATTGTAAGTTTATCGCAGTAGCGCTACATTTTTTCAGTGGTGCTTTGCTGGGATTGGGGTTTATTTTCCCTGTTGGATAATTGGAAAATTAAGGTACAATAGAACTATGGCTTAGGAATAAAAATTAAATAATTACCTTGTTTGTAGTAAGCGCTTTAGCGCTCTTTCTTTGCGCTTACTGCGAACCAAATCACCAAGTTATTTAATTTTCATTCCTTACTTAGTTAAGCGCTTGCTTTTAGTAAATGCTTAAAGTATACCCCAGATTAATATACACATAATGAATCTAAATTTTAATAATTATCAATTTCACTATTTGTTAACTGGTAGCAAAAACCAGCCTGCAATATTATTTTTACACGGATTTATGGGCAATTGTCAGGACTTTAGCACTATCATTTCCTTACTATCAGAGAAATTTTACTGTCTAGCTGTTGACCTCCCCGGACACGGAAAAACTCAAGTTTCCGGCGCTGAAGATTGCTACAATATGTCAAATACTGCCCAAGCCTTAATGGAATTACTAAATATTTTAGAAATTGACAAAAGTTTCTTATTTGGCTATTCAATGGGTGGCAGATTAGCATTATATATGAGTATTTATTTCTCCTACCGCTTTAATAAAGTAATATTAGAGTCATCATCTCCCGGATTGCAAAATATACAGCAGCGCGAACAACGTTGGCAAGCTGATTTAGACCTAGCAAAACAATTAGAAAAAAGCAATTTTAAGGACTTTTTATTAAACTGGTATAATCAGCCAATATTTCAATCTTTAAAAAATCACCCAGATTTTGATAAATTAATAGAACGTCGTTTAAGCAATAATCCAATTGAGTTAGCGAAATCACTCCGCAATCTGGGAATAGGCAATCAGCCTTCTTTATGGCAGGAACTTGAAAACATTAAAATACCTATGTTATTATTAGTTGGAGAATACGATCGCAAATTTGTGGCAATTAATAACGATATCGTCAAATTATCAGCTAATATAGAGTTAGCAATTGTTCCTCAAGCTGGTCATAATATTCACATTGAAAATGTCAATCAACTTGTGACAATCTTAAAAACTTTTTACCATTAATGATTATGTCATACCAATTTGATTTTCGTCCCTATCAACGTAAGTTTAAACAACCCTTAGAAACCAGTCAAGGCCTTTGGAGTATCCGAGAAGGAATTATCATTAGACTCATCGATAAAAACGGTAAATTTAGTTTCGGTGAAATCGCCCCGATCGCTTGGTTTGGTTCAGAAACTTTTGAGCAAGCCATAGATTTTTGTCGTCAGTTACCCGCAATAATTACAGAAAAGATTATATTCGCAATTCCTAATGAATTTCCCGCCTGTCAATTTGGTTTTGAATCTGCTTGGGAAAACATTACAGAAAATCTTACAGAAAATATTACAAAATCCATCGAAACTGTACCTTTATCATCCAATTTGGGAACTATACACAGCAGTTTATTGCCATCTGGCAAAGCAGCTTTACAAGCATGGCAGACACTTTGGCATCAGGGATATCGGACTTTTAAATGGAAAATAGGAGTGGGTAAAATTGCCGAAGAATTCAAAATTTTTGAACAATTAATTTATGCCATTAGAGAGATGAAGAAATCCGCATTTTTGCGCTTAGATGCTAATGGTGGACTCAGTTACAACCAAGCCTGTCAATGGTTACAATTCTGCGATTTTCTAGCCAGCGATAAATCAACAGTAAATATTGAATTTATCGAACAACCTTTACCTGTAAATCAGTTTGAAACCATGCTAGAATTATCTAGTCGTTATTCTACTCCCATTGCCTTAGATGAATCTGTAGCTACTCTTAACCAACTTCAAGAATGTTATTATCGCGGTTGGGAGGGAGTTTTTGCGATTAAACCTTGTATCGCAGGTTATCCATCAAAACTTCGGAAATTTTGCCAAACTTATGATATCGATGTGGTTTTTTCATCAGTTTTTGAAACAAAGATTGGTAGAGAAAAAGCATTGAATTTAGCTGCTCAACTTTCCTATCATAATAGAGCATTAGGTTTTGGCGTTAACCACTGGTTTGATGAAGATGAAGAAAGCTGGTTAGAGGATTTATGGAAAAACAGTTAATTCCTAATATTTTTGAGTATTTTTCTCATCTACCTAATAACTGGCTCATCGGTTGTGACAGCAGCGAAGTTATCAGAATTATTGAGCAAAAATTACACAATTTAACGCAATTAGCTAATCTTAAAACTTCACCTATAATTTTACTTGCAGAGCGAGAACCAGTGCAATTTATTGCTAGTTTTATTGCTGCGTGTCAAGCTGGATGCCCGATTTTTTTAGGTAATCCCAACTGGGTAAAACAGGAATGGCAACAAGTTTTTGAGTTAGTAAATCCCGATCTAATTTGGGGAAAAGAAGCCGTAGCCGAAAAAAGCAATTACCAATCACCAATTACCAATTACCAATTACCAATTACCAATTACCAATTAATTATGATTCCTACGGGTGGCTCATCGGGAAAAATTAGATTTGCCATCCATACTTGGGAAACATTAATGGCATCTGTAGCCGGATTTAAACAATATTTTCAATTGTCACAAGTTAATTCTTTTTGTATTTTACCACTATATCATGTCAGCGGATTAATGCAGTTTATCCGCTCATTTACTACTAATGGTAGACTGGTAATTATGTCATTCAAAACACTTATAAATGGCGAAAAATACGATATCAATCCCGCAGATTTTTTTATTTCTTTAGTGCCAACTCAATTACAAATATTGCTGCAAAATCCAGATATGGCTAGTTGGTTATCTCGCTTTAATACTGTACTTTTAGGGGGGGCTCCAGCTGGGGATTCACTCTTAGAAGAAGCGAGAAAACAGCATATTCGATTATCCCCAACTTATGGGATGACAGAAACGGCTTCCCAAATTGTAACTTTGAAACCAGAAGATTTTTTGGCGGGTAATAATAGTTATGGTCAGGTTTTACCTCATGCTCAAGTCAAAATTGATGCTAATAATAATCAGCAAATCGGAAATATTATGATTAATTCTGATTCTTTGACTTTAGGTTATTATCCTGAAATATTTGTAAATCGAGATAATTTTCAAACTGACGATCTAGGATATTTCGATCGAAATGGTTATTTTAATATTGTGGGACGTAGCAGTGATAAAATTATAACTGGCGGAGAAAATGTATTTCCGGCTGAAGTAGAATCGGCAATTATCGCCAGTGGTTTAGTAAAAGATGTCTGCGTAATTGGTTTGGCAGATAGCCATTGGGGTCAAATTGTAACGGCGGTTTTTGTTCCTATAAATTTAGAGGTTTCTATTCGAGACTTAGAAATAGCTATTGAGGATAAATTGACTAAATTTAAGCGGCCTAAATACTGGATTCTTGTGGAAGATTTACCTCGCAATGCTCAAGGGAAAATTAATCGAGAAGTTTTGCAAGAAAAGGTTTTGCTTCAGAGTAAGCATATCTAAGGAATAGAAATTAAATAATTAGCTTGTTTGTAGTAAGCGCTTTAGCGCGCTTGGCGCTTACTACGAACCAAATCATCAAGTTATTTATTTTTCATTCCTAATTAGCGCTAAAGCACTTACTACGAACCAAATCATCAAGTTATTTATTTTTCATTCCTAACAGGACTTACGCAATGCCTCTATATTTAGTATTAACCTCCCGATGCTTGGTTTTCCCACCTTTTAGCAAAATCATCCAGGGTTTCTTTGCTAACTTGTTCTTGCAACCATTCTAAGGCTTGATTTTGGTGAGGATGTTTCCCGGTGCGATCGAAAAACTGACAAGCATCAGTCAAATTAATTGGTCGCCTGTTAGCTTTATCTACAAGTCTGCTACGCCATTTATCCGCAAATGTTAACAGCGTTTCTTCAGATAATTGACCTTGTAACCATTCCAAAGCTTGGCGTTGTTGCGAATCTCCATTGTAAGCACTGCAAAAGCTAACTAAGCTAAAATTTCCTCCCGATATAGGAGATGCTTTAGTTTGCGGCTGAGAACTGCTCGACGAATTTATTGGCTCAGTTCCTTTGCCACAAGTCAGGCGACCTTCCTGATAGGTGGGATAGGGTGGGCGAATCCTAATTGGCTCAATTGTTTGACAAATAATTGATGTTGTCGATCGATTATTTTTATTATCGGGTTGTTGTAAAAATACTCCTGCGACGTAAGTTCTGACGTTTTGATTGCGCGGAATAGCGTAATGAATTACTCCTCCTTTAGTGCTAAGAATTGCAAAGTCAAAATCTGAAGGTACCTGAATATTAAATGTCTTCGCGAGTAATTTGGGATCGGGAGTAAAATCGGGGTTGCGGGCAATGAAAGTTGTTTGGCCTTGAAGCATTTTACTCAGTGCAGTTTCTACGGGGGAACTAGGAGTTCCTGATGCTATTGTCGGTGAAGGTGAAGGTGTGGGTCGTGGACTGGGAGCCTTTTGAGGGGTTGGAGTCGGTTTTGGTGTGGGACGTGGACTGGGTGAAGGTGCTGGCGCAGGTGCGGGTGCGGGTGCTGGTGCGGGTGTGGGTTTTGGGGTAGGTGTAGGTGTAGGACTGGGTTTAGTTGCGATCGCTGTTCCTGGTAAAAATTTATCAATAGGTATAGCTTGAGTCCCAACTATTTTTTTTATTTCGTCGCGAACAATTACTGTCTCAGCTTTTCCATGAATTCCTACCAGGCGACCTTGATCGTTAAGCATTGGTCCGCCGCTCATTCCCGGAAGAGGCTGCCCTTCATAGGAGATATCATAACCATCCCTGGAATTTTGACTTCTGCGAGTAACTGAAGCTGAAAAAAACCGAAATTCACGGCTTGCAGAGTTTTCACCACCAGGATACCCAGCATAATATATTGTCATACCCACCTTAAGCTGATTCGGATCGCCAATTTTAGCAACTTCGTAGTTTTTCTTGCTAGTAAACTGGAACCGCGATAAATCTATATCGCCAATCTGAGTGCTTCGGAGAACTTCATATTTTTGACCGTCTATAGTTTGGACTGCATAACCTCCAGCCCTGGCGATTACGTGATGGGCTGTTAATACTGTGTAAATATTGTTTTGCTGTTCATCAACTTGCTTATCAACAATTACACCAGAACCTTTGCCATCTTCCCCACCAATAATTACTGTAATCTGCTTGGCGATATCAGCAACTTCTTCTGGTTTTAAAGCCGTAGCTATTTGTTGAAACTGCACTAGAGCGATCGCACTCCCCATTAAAACGGCCGATAGTCTGTAGGTCAAATTCATTTGCTTTACTGCCTCAGCGCTGCCAAAATTCTACTAAAAAATATGATTACAACTAATTTTTTGTCCCTACGGAGGACACTAGGGGCTCAAATGTCTCCACTGGAATGCCCCAACTATATTCGCTCATTCTCTCTCGCTCTGATTCGCTCGGCTGGGAGCCATCTTGAAACAGATAGGGGTCGCCCCAAATTGGATGAGCGTGAACGCCGTTAATCCCTACCAATTCGCCAGCGAGATTGAGTAGAGGGCCACCGCTCATACCTTTTTCAACTTCATTACTATAACCGATTTTGTAGCCGCCTTCTAGTGCTTTGTCTAACACCCATTTTACTTGACCTGGCAGCATTACAAAATCATCTTTAAATCCTTGCCTCGAAAATGGAAACCCCGCAGCACGGACATGAGTTTCTGGTGCGGGGGTTTGCCCTAATTTGGCAACTCGGTAATCTATATCAGGGGCATTAAATTCTAACAGACCTAAGTCATTTCCCTGTGAAGATGTTGATGGTTCAATCTTTTTGGCTTCGTAGGTTTTGCCATCAGAAGTCTGAACTTGATAGGGTGCGTTCCCGAGTTTGAGTACATGGTCATTAGTGAGTACCCGATAAACCCTATCTCGTTTGTACGTCAAAATTCCTGAACCCAAAAATCCACCTGAAGAAATTACCTTGACAGTAATTGACCGCGCCTGCCGAGTTAACTCCGGGGCGGAAAGTTGAATTGGCGCTTGGCCAATTAAAGCTTTAATCTGCAATACCTGTGTTGGCAGAATTATTGAGATTCCTCCAACACAGACAACTAGCAGCAACGTGCGCCAATTCAGCATTATTGTTCCTCTACAATTCGATCGAAAACACTACCAGTTTATCTGATCGACCATAGCATCTACGCTAACGAAGGCATTGCCATCTTTATCGTAGGTAAGTTTTACAGCCTTGTCTTCATCGGCACTGAGGTAAATGGGGGTTGCAGATGCGCCGGCGCGGGTATTAAGCAGGCGATCGAGGGTTTCATTGGCATTAGTTCCAGCTGGTAGAGTAATCAACACTGTTTTGTTGGAACAAGGACTGCTGTTGCTACTGGCCGCGCAAATCACTGGTTGACCGCCAATGTTTCCAGCTTTGAGAACTTTTAGCAGGCCACTGGTGTTAAAGCGTTGGAATCTCGATGAAATTTCTTGGCAGCGGCGCTCAGGAGTCCAGCCGGAAGCGGTGAAATCTTCATTAATCCAGATTACCATCGTCATTGGACCTCTGACGGTGCGGACTAAGGTAGCTGGTTTGCCTTGGCTCATGCCGCAGTAAAATGTCCGGGGGCTGGTTTGAGCTTGAGTGGGTTGGGCCATGACTGCGGATGCGCCGATCGCGATCGCGGCTGCCACTACGGAACCAAAAGATTTGATTTTCATAAATTACCTCTTCTTTCTCTTACAAGAGTGAGTTAAGTTTTCGGAAATACCGCTTGTTACAGTTTTCTAGCTATTTATATAGATCGGTATTTTATCAGGTTTGTCAAGCGAGTTATCGACTTATTTTTCCGGGTTCCTAAAAATGGTATTTTTCCGTACATCTTTACCAAAACTTCATAAATCTCTCTCCGCACGTAGAAAACTCCTGTATCAAAAATTACAGCTAATTACTTAGAAATTGGTAGCAATGAGTTTAAATATGGTAATATAGCAGCTTAAAAACTGTCCAAAATTATTGATAATCAATCGTCTCATGGAAACAAATACTGACTTAGAATTAAATCAAACAATCGATCGCGCAACTGCCCTCACCCCAGAGCAACACAAACAGAAAATGCAGCGTCGCAAAGAAGTACAAGAACAACGAATTGCTGAAAAATCGGGTGATAAAGGCTTAATTATTGTCAATACTGGCAATGGTAAAGGGAAAACTACGGCCGCACTGGGAATGGTACTGCGATCGCTCGGTCACGGCTACCGCGTCGCCATAGTACAATTTATTAAAGGAGCCTGGGAACCAGCAGAAAAAGCCGCTTTTGCCAAGTGGGAAAATCAATTAGAATTTCACGCAATGGGAGAAGGTTTTACCTGGGAAACTCAAGATCGCGATCGCGACATCCAAAAAGCTCAAGAAGCCTGGGAAAAATCCCTAACATTCATCCGCAACCCAGAATTTCAATTAGTCCTACTCGATGAAATCAATATAGCACTAAAACTCGGTTATTTACAAATAGAGCAAATCTTAGTCGGCCTAGAAGAAAAACCAGCTAAATCTCATATTATCCTAACAGGTCGAGGCGCACCAACAGCCCTCATAGAACGAGCAGATTTAGTCACAGAAATGACCCTAGTTAAGCATCCCTTCAAAGAACAAGGTATTAAAGCTCAACCAGGAATTGAATTTTGAATTTTATTAGCCATCAAAACTATGACAGCAAATCTTAACAATCTCTTATCTCTAGCAGTATCCTCTATTGAGTCCACAGAATCCAAAGAAATCCCCATCCCCGCCAAACTTGCACTTCTCCAAGCAAATCAACTATTACTATCAGAAAAAAGCCTAAATGTCAATGCTAATTTATTACTGCAAACCTTGGCAAAAATTGCGGCAATTAATCCCTTTGATGAATTTATTTATACTTGTCTAACTTGTCAAGAAATCAATCAAATTCACGAATTTAGAGAATTGAGAAATAGTATCGCGATCGCCTACAACATTCAAGGCAACGCCTTCTATCAACAGGGGCAAATTCAGCAAGCAGCCATTCAGTATCAAAAAGCTTTACAAATAGGACAAGAACTTTCTCCCGCTGACTTACTTGGCATTTATTTTAATACAGGCATGGCTTATTTTCTGCAAAAACAGCCAGAAAAAGCACAACATTTTTTTCAAAAAGCACTGCAAATTCAACCTAACTTAACTCAAGTACAGCAGCTACTTACCAGAGTTAAATATCAACTTCAAACCCAAAAAGATGGCTACAAATTTAGCCAAGATTGGTTTAGTAGAAATTTGGCTATCTGGCAAGAAAATTTAATCCATTTTCGCAATCAACCAGATTTAAACATCCTAGAAATAGGCAGTTGGGAAGGCCGATCTACCTGTTGGCTACTCACCAATATTCTCACCCATCCCTCATCCCGAATTACCTGTATTGATACCTTTGAAGGCGGTGGAGGAACCGCATTAGAAGCTAACGATACCAAAACATCTATTGAAGCCAAATTTGATTTTAATATTGCCTTAACTGAAGCCGCAGCCAAAGTTACAAAAATTGTCAACACATCCAGAGTAGCATTACGAAAACTGCCCTTAAACTCCTTTGATATTATCTACATTGATGGCTCTCACCTCGCCTGTGATGTATTAGAAGATACCCTGTTAAGTTGGGGACTTTTAAAAATTGGTGGTTCGATCGTTTTTGACGATTACGATCATGTTTTTCGGGAAGTTCCCAATCAAAATACTAAAATTGGTATTGATGCTTTTATGGCAAGTTTTTGTCACAAAATCCAACTCATTCACCAATCTCATCAAATCATAGTTAAAAAAATCTCTGATTAAATAAATACTTATAATTCGTAATTAGTAATTGGTAATCTGACAGTAAATATAGAACCAGTCCCAAGCTCACTTTGCACCTCTATATAACCTCCCATCATCAAGCAAAAATGGCGGCTAATTGCTAATCCTAAGCCAGTCCCCCCATACCGTCTAGTTGTAGAATTGTCTCCTTGCATAAAAGGTTGAAATAAATGCTCTAATTGCTCTGGTGACATCCCAATTCCCGTATCAGCTACTCGAAAAAATACGCAATATGAATCAGTTATTCCACTTGCCATAATTTCAGTGGGAGAAGCTGTTTTTAGCTTAACATTTTTTTCCTTTCCCACAGTTATAGTAATTACGCCTTGTTTGGTAAATTTAGCTGCATTACTTAACAAATTTAGTAAGATTTGGCGAGTTTTTGTAAGATCAGTATTAATTGTGTCGACATTATTTTCCAAACAAAATTCTAATTTGTTAAAATTCTTATTAACTAAGGGTTGAATTGTAGAAATTACCTCATTAATTAAATCAACGGGGTTGAAAGTTTCCAGGTAAAGTTCCATGCGCCCCGCTTCAATTTTAGAAATATCGAGAATATCACTAATCAAACCTAATAGATGTTTCCCAGCATTTTGAATTTTATCCAAATCGGGAATAATATTTTCATATCCCAACTCCTGAGCATCTTCTTTCAAGATATCGCTGTAACCAATAATTGCATTGAGAGGAGTTCGTAATTCGTGGCTCATATTAGCTAAAAATGCACTTTTAGCTTGATTTGCCGCTACCGCAGATTGGGCAATTTTTTGAAATTCCTCTGCTAATTTGCGCTGGGTAATTTCCTCCGCAATTCCTACAACACGGTAAATTTCTCCAGCTTCATTGCAGATGGGAAAAGCTCGATCGCGAATCCAGACAATAGTTTCATCAGGGCGCACTATCCGATACTCTAAATCATAACCTTGTCGTACTTGTTTCTCAAAAGCCATCTTCACACGATCGCGATCTTCTGGATGAATTGCATCAGTAAAAGCTTCCGGTTTCTGATACAAAATCTCGCGACTTCTACCGCAAATCTCTTCATAAGCAGGACTGACATAGAGCGTAATCATCTTATTCGGATCGAGCATCCAGAAAATCTGACTGATATTTTCTGCCATTTGCCGAAACTTCTCCTCTGAAGCTCGTAATTCCGCAACTGTACGGTGTAATTCGGTGACATCTTGAACCAGCGATGCTGCTCCAATTATATTATCATCAGCATCAATTAATATAGTATTATACCAATCACACATAATCATTTTACCATCTTTCCGCAAATTCCAATTAGTGCTCCGTCTTCCTCCTTGATTTGTAACTAAACTTTCCCAGACATTAATCACACGATCTCGATCGACATCAGGCATTAATATTTCTAAACCATGACGACCCAAAGCTTCAGCACGACTATATCCAAAAACTTTTTCCGCCGCTGGATTCCATTCTGTCACCTCAAAATCCAAATTCCATTCAATCACGCAGAGAGGAGTTTGTTGAAAATGCAGTTCTAATTTTTGCCGCGATTTTTGTAGCGAAGTAATTAGTCCTATTTTTTCTATTTCCGCCTTTTTATCAACCGTAATATCTCGAATTAGAATCACCGTTCCTAAATAACCAGCCTGGAAAGAAGGAACAGTTACCGAACACTGAGCGTTAGGTACTGAACAGGAACCATTAGTAATTGGACAATGAGCATCAGTTATAGTTAAAGAATCCAAGCTTTCTTGACTGCGAATTAGAGAACCACGCAAACCATTATCATCTTTCAAAATAGCCGTAACAGCAGCCTTACCTACCCGCTCCCCAGTCAAACAAATTTCCCAATTAAAAATATCTCTCGGACAATTCTTACTCTGTTCCACCAATTGAGCTATCTCACTCCCAAACACCTCCTTAAAATCTGAACCCTCAAGATTAAATTCCCTCAAATCAAATAAAGATAAAAGAGCCGGATTAAAGCGAGCAATCTTACCATTTTGGTCAATTACTAACAAACCATCAGCTAAATTATCAACGATCGCATTCAAATAAATCAGAGCTTCCTCAAGTTCCGATTTCGCAGTGGCTACCCGCTCTTCCAAAGTAGTAAAATACTCTTGCAACTGACCGGCCATACTATTAAAAGACCCAGTTAAAAATCCCAACTCATCTGAACGATTTATCTGTAGAGGGTGCTTCCAATCCCCTCGCGCAAAAGCCTTCGCTGCCTTGCTCAAATGCTCGATCGGTCCGATAATCCATTTAGAAGTAACAATTCCCATTACAGTAGCTACTACCAAAGCACCCAAACATAACCAAATAGTAGTACGAGTATTGGCATTAATTTGATCCATAAAATCCGCTTCTGGAATTACCACCACAATCAACCAATCCAATCCTCTACCATCAGTCAGTGGTGTAACTTGCACAAATTGCTTATTTCCATCTAGTAAAAATTCAGAATTTTGGCTATAATTGATTTTTTTTAAATCTCCAAAATCTGTCAGTAAATATTCGGCTGTTGAGCGAATTAACACATTTTTACTCTCAGTTGCTAATAGTCTTTTCAGGTTTTTATTGTTTCCCCAAAAAGGTAGTTCTGGAGTGGAATTAGCCACCAATTTTCCAGAACGTTCTAGGATAAAAGTCTGTCCAGTTCTACCAATTTTCAAACCTCGAAGAAATTGATTAATTTGGGAAAGTAACAAGTCAGTACCTATGACACCTAAAATTTCACCTCGATCGCTATAAATAGGCCTACTTGCCGTAATAGCCAGCTTAGGAGCCGCAAAATAGCTATAAATTTCACTCCATGTTGGCTTACCAGCCTTAACTGCCGCAGTGTACCAGGGACGGGAGCGGGGATCGTAGTTAGGAGTAACTTTTAGCAGTTGAGAAATATTGCCATAACTATCAGTAGCATAAGTGTAATAATTATATTCAGTAAATTCATTACTAACATCAATTTGTAATCTACCGTCGTCCAGGCGTTCTATACCAACAAATTCCTTTTGTTCAGAAGAAAACTGAATATAACCAATATTATCAAAACTTTGAATTTGTTTAAATAAATAGCGTTTAAGACCTTCCGCATCGTGTAAATCTATAAGACCAAGCTCTAAAGCATCAAAATTTATCCGATTAATTGTATGGGGAGTTTCCACATAAGTATAAAGATGTTGTTGAATACGTCCCGTTACTTCGCCACGCAGTTGAGTGGCTACATCATTAACAGCCTTTTGACCATTTAGTAGTGAAAGCCATCCAGTTAATCCCACTGCGGCAAAAATTTGGAGTGCAAAGGGTACTACCAGAACCACACGGAGGGGTACTTTCCCTAATAATTGAATCGTTTGGGCTTTTAGATATTTTAGCGGCATCATGGAGTTCTCTAAGCAATTAAAAATCAACAGCGCTCAACTCTTTACTTCTGCTTTCAGCATAGCTGTTATACTTTCCAGATGCCAGCATGAATCTTGAATCCCATATCTTGCAGGCGATACTTAGAATCCTTGAGATTGTGTTGTACATTCTCCATCGCTACTTGCCTTTCCTCCAGGGGGCAGCTAGTGGTAATCTCCGATACCAATTCCTTAAAATGAACTACGTGACCCTGCACCTGCTGACTAAGGACAATGTAAGCTGTAATCAGGGCTGCTCCTCGTTCATCGCGGGGGCCGATGACCCAATGGATATCTAGGTGCGTTTCACTAATCTCTTTGGCTCTGAGGAAAGCCAGATAACCTTCGGCATCCTCAAATTCTAAATAGGCCATTGTACTGATTTTACTTCTTTAGTTACTTCTTTAGTTAATTCTAAAGTAATATTTTTATAGGTCGGATTCAAGTTAAAAATCAAGATTTTGTGGATTTATCCTTAAATCTTGTTCAGAGGAGAATCCCTGGGTCTGCAAGACTGATAAATTGTCAATGGTTGACCCAGCTTGAGGTACTGGTGAGCGATCGCATGGGTGCAGGTCTTACGGCTAACTTACCATTATTGCTAAGTTTTGCCAGTTTGATACTAAATTGCTTTCTACTGCCTTGAAAAACCTGATCTTTAGGATCTTTGATGCAATTTGTATTGTAGGTAATTTTCAGATGAAGCATATCACTCATGTCACCCTGCCAGTTAAAAAAATTATGAAAGAAGGACAAACGCTTAAAGGACGCTACAAAATTATTCAAGACCTCAAAAGAGGGGCTTTTGGTAGAACTTACTGCGCTGAAGATCAGCTGGATACTAATGGGGGGTTGTACGTTGTTAAACAACTACAACCAAATACGACTAATCCGGCGATTTTGGAGGAGGCGCGGCGCAGGTTTGAATTGGAAGCATCAACTCTGGAAAAGTTGGGCGATCACGACCAGATTCCGAAACTTTTAGCTCATTTTGAGGAGAATCAAGAATTTTACTTGGTTCAAGATTTTGTGGATGGTCAAGATTTGAGCCGAGAAATTACTGATGGTAAACGGTGGAATGAAACTGAGGTAGTAACTCTGTTGGTGGATGTGCTGGAGGTTTTGGAGTATATTCATCAGCAAAATGTGATTCACCGCGATATTAAGCCTTCAAATTTAATTAGGCGCAAATCGGATCATAAAATAGTTTTAATTGATTTTGGTGCGGTTAAGGAAATAGAAACTTTAGTAATTAATACTTCAGGTCAAACGAGTGGTTCGGTAATCGGTACGCCGGGTTATATGCCGATTGAACATTTGGGGGGTCGGCCGCGATTTAATAGTGATATCTATGCTTTGGGGATGACGGCTATTCAGGCGCTGACGGGGTTGTTACCTCTGAAGTTACCGCGAGATTCGCAAACGGATGAATTAGTTTGGCGTAATGTGGTGGAGGTGAATGAGCAGTTAGGAGATATTTTAGATAAGATGGTGCGATCGCAATATCGCGATCGCTATCAGTCAGCAACGGAAGTTTTAGATGATTTAAAAGTGGTTGTCAATGAATTGCGCGGGTTGCACAGAATTGGACAATTACTCGATCGCCGTTATAAAATTATCAGCCTGTTAGGAGATGGAAAATTTGGCCAAACTTATTTGGCATTAGATCAACGACGAACTGATAATGCTCGTTGTGTAGTTAAGCAACTAAAACTCCAAGCAAATCATCCTACGATTTGGCGAGAGGCGAGAAGAATATTTGAGACGGAAGCTCAAGTTTTATACAGCTTGGGTAAATATGAATTGATTCCTGAACTTTTGGGTGAATTTGAAGAAAATCAAGAGTTTTATTTAGTTTGGGAATTTATAGAAGGTGAGGAATTAAGTAAGGAAATTGCCCGCTGTCGCTTGAACGAAGAGCAGGTGATTTCTATGTTACAAGATGTTTTATTAAGTTTGGGTTTTGCTCACGAACAAACTATTCACTGCGACATTAAGCCGGCAAATTTAATCAGAAGAGCAACTGATGGTCGAGTGATGTTAACTGATTTTGGTTCGGTGAAGCAAATTAGCACTTTGGTATTGAATTATCAGGGACAACTGAGTATTACTAATGTGATCGGCGCACTGGGATATATGCCAAAGGAACAACAAGCAGGAAATCCGCGCCCTAATAGTGATATTTATGCTTTGGGGATGACGGCGATTCATGCTTTGACGGGGGTATTTCCACCGGAATTAGGTCAAGATCCCAATACAGGGGAAGTAAATTGGCGATCGCAAGCTCAAGTTAGCGACCAGTTAGCCGCAATTATTAATAAGATGGTGATCGGTTATTTTCGATCGCGCTACGAATCTGTACAGGAAGTTCTTAATGATTTACGGCACATTCACACTACTTCCAGAGGTGCAAATCAGTTAGAAATTCATCCATTTTTTGAGCTAGAAGAAAGAGATTTACTAGAGTTAGAAAATGGTAGAGATAGACCGCAACTGCCAGAAGCAAAAACAGAAGAAGTCAAGTCAGATTTGGCACAAGAAAGCCAGCAAAAACCACAGGAAATAATCTCAGTTAGTCCGGTAAAAAATGAAGATTCACCAGTAGCTTCTCCTAACATTAAGGAAGAATCTACTCCGGCTAAATTGTCTGTGGTCAAGACAACTGCGACTAATTCTGAAACGCGATGGAAATTAAAATGGATACTTCTTTCTTTGGGAATATTCGTGGTAATAATGGGAGTAGGGGGTGTATTGTGCTGGCCATATTTCCAGTTTAATTACTTGTTGAATCAGTGCAATACTTTAATTGATGCCGAACAAGGGGAAGATGCTTTACAAATGTGCGATCGAGCGATTGCCATTAAACCAAATGAACCCTTGGCTTTGAAAAATCAAGGCGATGCACTATTTAGTTTAGAACGCTACGAAGCAGCCTTAGTGATTTATGATAAGTCATTACAATACAAACCAGATTTTTATCAAGCTTGGAATCAGAAAGGTCAAGCTTTGTATAAATTACAGCGTTATGCAGAGGCGCTGTCAGCCCATGAAAAAGCCCTAACGATCGCACCAACTGACGCAAAAGGTTTAAATGGTCGAGGAATAGCTTTAATTGGTTTAGGTAAATATGATGAAGCTTTATTAGCTTTCGATCGAGCGATCGCCACTAACCCAGATGACTCCTTAGCATGGGAAAATAAAGGCATAGCCTTGGGATATTTACACCGAGATCAAGACGCGAGATCGGCTTACAAAGAAGCGATCGCCCTACTTGATAATCAGCTAAAACAAACCCCAGATAACGAGAGAGCTTATGTAGATCGAGGGCGCGTATTAGGGAAATTGCAACGCCATACCGAAGCCTTAGCATCCTACGACAAGGCAATAGAAATTAACTCCAATTTCTATCCCGCCTGGATTGGCAAAGGCAGTACCCTATTTTTTATGCAGCGGTTTCAAGATGCCTTAACTGCTTACGACAAAGCAGTAGAAATTCGCCCCAAATACTATTTACCTTGGCACAATCGGGGTGGTGTTTTATCAGATGGATTGCAGCGTTATGAAAATGCTTTAGCTTCCTATCAAAAAGCGATCGATCTTAACCCCAATTTTTACCCAGCTTTGCGCGATCAAGGTAGAACATTGATGCAGTTGCAAAAGTTTGACGAAGCAATTGTAGCTTTTGATAAAGCACTCAAAATTAGTCCTAATGATTATCCATCATGGGGTAGTAGAGGAATTGCTTTGACTCAATTGAAACGCTATGATGAGGCATTGGCAGCTTTTGATAAAGCGATCTCGATTAATCCAAACGATCCTCTAGCCTGGGCAAATCGCGCTTGGGCATTAGAACAATGGCAGCGCTTTGATGAAGCGATTATTGCCTACAATAAAGCTATTGAACTTAAGCCTGACTTTACACCCGCGATCGCCGCTCGTAAAGTATTGTTGGATAAAATAAAACAGCAATGAAGGAAGAAGGAAGAAGGAAGAAGGAAGAAGGATGAGGGATGAGGGAAGAAGGAAGAGGGAAGAGGGAAGAAGCATTGGTGTCAACTGCCATCTGAAACCCGCCAGGGACTAAAGTCCCTGTCTAATAGGTAAAGTCCTCTTACAGCAAGTTGCAATCAAATGTACCACAATAATGATAAAGTAGAGAGGTAAAAAAGGA
>MBRE01000003.1 GCA_001698425.1 Oscillatoriales cyanobacterium USR001
TTGAAAACTGTCCGGAGTATTGCAGGGATAAGACCGAGATAGATAAATTCCCAGTCATCGGGATCGAGTTCGAGTTGTTCGCCAATTTCAAAAAGTTTTGTTCGTTGAGACTGGGTGAGAGGCTGTTCTAGGTTTTTGAGGGCTCGCAGGAGGGCGAGAAGGGTTTTGTCAGGGGAGGGAAGATTCATTGGGAGCGATCGCGGCTACGAGATACAATCAGATTCATCATAGTGGATGCGTGACATGAAGCGGCAAGCGTTGGTGGTTGGGATTAACAGATATCCGTTCCTCAAGGGTGAAAACGGCAAAACTCTGAACTTGACGAATGCGGCGGGGGATGCGGAGGCGATCGCGCAATTGCTAGAAAAAGCTAGTGGTGATTTAGCTTGGAGTGTAAAACGTCTGCCAGAAATTGCCCAAGATGATCGCTTCAAAATTGACGGTAGGGCCACTGTAATTCAAGAGGATTTGTCAGAGGCAATTTTGGAGACTTTTAATCCTCAACCTCCCCACATTCCTGATGTGGCATTGTTGTTTTTTGCGGGACATGGTTTGCGACAGCAAGAAGATGGAAAGTTTGAGGGATTTTTGGCAACGAGTGAGGTGACTCCTAGAAAAAATCGGTGGGGAGTTTCTTTGAATTGGCTGCGGGAAGTGTTAATAAAAAGTCCGGTGAAGCAGCAGATAATTTGGTTAGATTGCTGTCACAGTGGGGAAGTGCTTAATTTTTTGACGGAAGAGGAGTTGAAAGATTGGTTATCTGGGGGCGATCGCTTGTTAGTTGCGGCTTGTCGGGGCGATCGGGAGGCTTATGCTTTGGGCGATCGTGGGGTGTTGACGGAGGTGTTGTTGCAGGGACTTAACCCATTACAATATCCATCAGGTGATTGGATAACCAGTTGGACATTAGCAGAGTTTATTGAGAAGCAATTAAAGGCAAATCCGCTTTTGAAACGCCAGATTCCTCTATCACGGCAGTTTGGTGAAAAGATTTACTTTTGGCAAGGAATGAAACAGGGAGTACGCCACAATTTGCCTCAGCCAGACTACGGGCATTTTATTGGACGAGAACAAGAACTCGGTAAGGTAATTTCATTACTGAGCCATTCAAGAAGTTATATGATTACTATTGATGGAATAGGTGGGATTGGCAAAAGTGCTCTTGCTTTAGAAGTTGCCCATAGGTTTCGACGAGATTACAAAAATATCCCAATAGAGAAACGTTTTGAAGCAATTATTTGGACTTCTGCTAAACGCACTACACTCAGAGCAGATAGAGGAATTGTCAATCGTCAGCAGAAGTTGCAAACATTAGATGATATTTGTAAGACCATCGCTATAACTTTGGGTATTGAAGAATCAGTGCGCTCTCAACCAGAGGAAAGATTTGAGCTAGTTTGCCGAGAACTAACCAAACAACCTACGCTGCTAATTCTAGACAATCTGGAAACGGTAGACGATGAAGCAGTGATGGAGTTTTTACAAGACTTATTGCCAGAACCTACTAAAGCAATTGTCACTACCCGTCACCGCATTAATGTTGCCTATCCGGTTCGGCTGTCGGCAATGCCTTGGGAAGATGCTGAGAAATTAATTGAGCAAGAATGCCAAAGGAAAGAAGTAATGCTAACTGATGAACAAAAGCGCAAACTATACGATAGAACGGGTGGCGTACCGTTGGCAATAGTTTGGACAGTTGCCAAAATTGGCTTTGGCTCAAGTGTGGATACTGTACTAGCTAAACTTGGCAGTCCTAAAAATGATATAGCTAGATTTTGTTTTGAGGAGACAGTTGAAAAAATTAAACATAAGGATTCTTACAAACTTTTACTCTCACTTGCTCTATTTAAAACTGAAGCAACTCGTAAAGAATTAGGTTATGTAGCAGGATTTGGCGAAGATGAGTTTAGTTGTGATGACGGGTTAGAGGAGTTGCAAAAACTGTCTCTGCTTAATAAAGAGGGAGATAAGTTTAGTATGTTGCCTTTGACAAAAGAGTATATAACACAGGAGTTAGAAATTCCGTCAGAGTTGACTGCTGAAGCTATAAGTCGCCTTATTAATTATACGTCTCAAAATCCGAACTTGGCTGTTGAGTATATGGATTATTTGGCTGGAAGCTCTGATAATAATGATTTATACACAGCTTGGAAGTATGGAATTGGATGAGAATTTGGCCACTCAATTGCGGGAGGCAATCGCCAAATTGAAACAGGCATAAAATACTACTTAAAAATTATAAATGTTACTCAAAAACAAACTCCACTTTTAAAAAGGCTTTATCTGAATGAAACGAATCGCCCTAGTAATAGGAATTAACCGCTATCCCCTCCTCAAAGAAACCCCCACCGACGAACCCCGAAACCTCACTACAGCGGCCAGAGATGCAGAAGCGATCGCGCGTCTCTTAGAACTCTACGGGGCCTTTGAAGTCCGTCGCCTCCCCGCCTGGGAAGACACTTCTCAATTCGACCTCACCGGCCTCGTCAAACAATCAGAACTCGAAGCCGCCATTACCCAACTTTTCCAGCCTCAAAGCAACCGCATTCCTGATACCGCCCTCCTGTTTTTTGCCGGCAACGGTTTATGGCGGAAACACGAAGACAATTCAACAGAAGGATTTTTAGCTACCAGCGACTCTAACCCTAGAAAAAACTTGTGGGGTGTTTCCCTGCGATGGTTGCGCCAAATCTTGCAAAATAGCCCCGTCAGACAACAAATAATCTGGCTAGATAGCAGTTTCAGCGGCGAATTATTTAACTTTACCGATACCGAAACTAGCGATCGCCCTTTAGATCGCTGCTTCATCACCGCTTGCCAAAAAGCAGAAATCGCTTACGCCCGCGACGGCCGGGGTTTACTCACCCGCGCGATCGCACTTGCACTCGATCCTACCAAACAGGGCGATTATACGACTAATAACACCCTGAAAAGTGCGATCGCACAAGCATTTGCACAAGAAAAACTCCAACATCCCATTTGCGACATTAGCGGTACAATTCTCCTCACAGCCACCCGTCGGGAAGACATTGAACGTTTAGACTTTTCAGAACATCCCCTCGAAATACTTTGGCGACATTCCCGCGACTGGTTTGCTGACAATGAACCTGAAGAAGTTTTAATGACACATAATGCTAATTTAGTCAGTAAATACTTCTTTGGCAATCCTCCAGATTTAGAGAAAGCCAAAGGCTATAAAGAGGCGGTTGAAACTGCACTCGGAGTGACTTTCCCCGCTACTTGGTGGGAGAAAGAAAACTTTATTGAAATCTTACACGAATGCCTAAAATCCCTCTGTGGAGATTTCTTTCACGGTTGTAATGAAGCAGGCGATCGCCATATTTCAGTCGGTTCTGCTTATTTAATTGCCTTGATGGTTCATCAAAAAACTTGGGGAAACATTGAACCATTAACTAAATTTGCTACCGCCACAGATTGGGAATGGGGAAAAATCAAAAAAGCACCCAAAGCCTTCCTATTTCCCTACCAAGATCAAAATACATCTGCCTTATCTGCTAAAAATTTGTATGACCTTTTTCTTCACTTATTTGAAAAGCGAGGTCAAGCAAGTAGTTCACAAATCAAAAAAGCCTTTTTTGACAAAGAAGGTAAAGTGCTAAAAATCCAATTTCAGTGGTTCGCTAATCAAGCTGCTGAGGATAGCAATAAGAGTTTAGCAAATTGGTCATCTGAACTGGCTCAAGAAGACAATATCTTAATTCCAACCCAACTCAAAAATACTCGCTATGCAATTTTGCGTGTGTGGAGGAGTATGCTGGCCAGTCAAGATGGCTTTATGGGTTCTGGCACTATTGGAATGAAAAAAGATACTTTAATATTAGCATCTTTATTATGAGGAAAACTAGCAAATGGTAGCATTAGAAGGCAGATTAACTGCTTGTATCGTCTGTACAGATGGCGATGGTGTCAGACAGGAAGCATGGGTAAATGTTCTCTTAGATAGCAATTTTTTTGAGCCTATTTATGTTGTTTATTCAGACAGCACTTTAAGACAATACACACTTGCCGATAGAACAGGGGAGGAAGGAACATTAGACGCTTTAACAAAAGTAAAAGTTGCCTTTGTCCATTCTAGCGATGCTGAGTTAGCATTTGAGTTGAAAATCAATGAAATAGCTGATAAAATATTTCAATTTAATAGCCCTGGTAACTCCCCTCGTGACGGCTTAGGTTTGCTAATTCTGCGAAAAACAAAATCCCAATTTAAAATTAACGTTAGTGAAATTGAAGCCGCCATACCTTACATAAAAGGTCAAACAAATGAGTCCCCTTCTTTGTGCCGTAGAAGTGAGAATATTTGTGAGTGGCATTCTCTCATTGATGAAGCCGAAGTGACAAGTAAAAAAGAACGCCAGGACGATCTTAAGCACCTCCACCTGTTAGTAAAAAATCAGCCACCTTCCCAAAAAAGTGATTGTGCAGACGCTTACAAGCAAGTTTATCACTTTTTAGGCTCTCCCAAGCCAATTCTCTATATTTTGGATGATTACAACAATTATATAGAATGTAAACAAAGCGTTTATTACCCCACTAAACCAATTAGAAAAAACCTTGCTAACTATTACCACGAAACTAAACCAGAAGATCCGATAGGAGAATTTGAAAAAATCCTAAAGGGATTTTGTTTAATCTTAAACAACTTATCTTTAGCTTTTACTATCAAAGCTCCTCCACTTAAATTTGAGAAGTCAGAACCCAGTTATGAATTAATCTGTCAAACGATTCCCTTGAAAGCGATCGCGCAAGATGCTTCCCAAATTGCTGCTTTTATTATAGACTTAGAATGGTTGCCACTAATTGATAAACAGACAGATTCAGCTAACGAGAAAATTGATAAACAGACCGATTTAGACAATCAGGAAAAGCGAAATCAGTGGAAAAAAATGGGGAGTATGGCAATTGATATTCTCTCCGAACACTATCCAGAAATACCCTCTTTTATTTTCACAGGCTTAAAGCCAAGTCAAGCAAGTCAAGAAATTCAAGAGGCATTAATACATGGAGCTTATTGGGGTTTCCCTAAAGAAAAATCTCACCACTACTTACCGAAAGATTCCAACAGTTACCCTCAAGATATTTCCGAAAAACTCAACTGCATCACCCTTGAACAACACCTCACCAAAGCCGCCGATCGCTGTTATGGTTCCTATCAAGAATTACCCTTTCCCAAACAGCTTAACACTGATGCCAGTCCCCGCATCTGGCAACAATTAACCAAAAGGCTTAATATTAAGTCGTCTCTAAATGAGTGCGATCGCGGTCAAGCTTTGAAAAGACTTATAGCCGGACTTTTACCCACTGCGGAAGAAGTCGAACCCCTCAAAATTCTCTCAGGGGGAAAATCTCAAGCACAAGCAACTTTTTTAGTAAGTCCCATTTGCCAAAACGATCAACTCGCAACCCGCTTTATTAAAATAGGCCCTTGGTTAATTATCCAGAAAGAGTATTTATCCTATCAAAAAGTGATTCAACCGAGGCTAAATAGTTATACCGCAAGTCTGATTCACAAGCCAATTTTAACCAAAGTTGACAAAGAACAATTGCCTTGGGGTGCTTTGATGTATTCCCTAGCAGGATTTCCTGAAGGCTATCAAAATCTCCTGTCTCTCAATGAACTGTTTGAACAGCAGATGAAAACCCCCAAAGGGGGAGATTTTTTACTGGAATGCGTACAGAATACTTTAGAAAAGGTACTATTCCCCCTCTATCAGTCGGGAATTTCTAAACCGACCCAAAAACAGCCGATTTGGTGTTGGTTGGGTGATGTGTTGCCATCTTTTTATACTGGTAAATTGATTCCTCTAACCGCAATAGAATCTCTGAAGTTTCTGGATGAAGATACAGCCAGTAACGATGTGTTTGTCATCCCATCTCCAACAGTAGAGGAAACCCGTGAAATCGGCTGGGAAAAGGCATTGGCTAAGCTGAATGAACTTAACGAATTAATTGTTAAGAATCCCGATCAGAAAGTTTTGCTATCTGGCTGGAAATTGTTGTATATTGATGTGAAAGAAACAGCGGAAGAAGCGAACATCATTTTAGTTCACCCCCTTCTGGGAATGAGAGTTTATTTAACAGGCGATCGCACTGATATCTGCTTGCGGTTTGGTGCAACTTGGATTCGTCCGGGAATGTTAGTTAATGTATTAGTTTGCTTGGATAGTAAAGCACAAAGACAGCAAAATGTCTATGATAATCTCTCAGCGTTTGAGTTGCCAAAGTCGGGAAAGAATACCTCGAAATTAGATATAGTTCAGTTGATTTTAAAGAAATTTCAGAAAGTCAATAAATTGGATAAAAAATGGCTTCATTCACCTCTCGAAGTTTTTGGCAATCCTTTCTATGATGACAAATATATTACCATTACTGGTCACGCAGCGCCGATTCACGGGGACTTAAATTTAAACAATATCCTTTATCCAGTAAGCGAAACCTGCGGCTGGCTGATTGATTTTGAGCGAGTTAAAGAACAAGGATTAATTGCCTTCGATTTAGCGAAACTAGAGGGTGAAATTTGGATTAATCACCTTTTGCCGTATCTTCAGGAATTGGCGGCTATATCGCCAGAAGATATTGTCTCAAGCTGCTTTCAATTGCTTTATTTTTCTTTGCAATCACTGGATTTTTCGGGAGATGAAGTAGCATTTTTTAAGACTAAAATCAGCAGTACAGAGTCTTTTTCATCAATGTCTGAGACTTTGTTAATTCCTGTAGCCAATGCTTTTCGAGTTATCAAGGCGATTCGGATATTTGGGAGGTTAAAGTGCAAGTTGACGATGGAGGAATTTAGATGGGGTTTAGCGGGTTATTTTTTTAATGCTGCTAGGCTGTATTTTCCACCAAGTCGGGAAAAATCTGATAATTATTCGGCGACTTTTGCATTTTTAGCTTCGGCATGGCATTTAAGTGCAGTTTTGCCTTATAATGAGGCATTAAAATTAAAGCTAGATATAAGTCCAGTCGCTAATCCAATCACAAATGTAAATAATCCATGACACGAAAAGCCTTAGTAGTCGGTATTAATCGTTATCCTTACTTTAGAGGTGAAGAGCAACCGAGCAATTTAAAAAATGCCTGTCGGGATGCGGAAGCTATTGCCAATTTTTTAAGAGAATTTGGGGATTTTAAGGTCGATATTCTCCCCAAAACTGAGCGTAATGGAATTTATTTGGTTGATGAGGAAGGATTTGTTAACAGAAAGCAACTAGAAGATGCTATTTCTAATTTATTTGTGAAACAAAAAGATGGCGAAATTCCCTCGACGGCTTTACTGTTTTTTGCCGGACATGGTTTAGTTATTGATGGATTTGGTTATTTGTGTACTAGCGACGTTAATCAACAGAGACAAAAATATGGCGTATCTTTGAGTTGGGTAGCACAGCAACTAGCAGATAGTGATGTATTAGAGCAAATTGTTTGGTTAGATTGTTGTCATAGTGGTAGTTTAACTACGGAAATTTTCAAGCCAACAAACCATTCTAGTCAGAAGAATAATAACAATATTAGTCGTTCCATTATTGCATCTTGTGGAGAGTTAGAAAAATCTTATGGAGTCGATGGTCACGGTGTGTTAACTCATCTTTTGTTAAAAGCTCTTAACCCACACGAATATCGAGTCGGTTTTGATATTAACAGCCATCAAGTGACAGCAGTTGTTGAGCAAAAGTTTAAAAATCATCGTAAATTTAAAACCTATGCCCAGCAACCAGTATTTTTTAATTATGGCAAATCAATTTCTTTCTGGTCTGGCAGAAGTTTTAATTTTATTTTAATTCCTCTGTTACTATTGTTAATAATTACTGCTAGTATCCCACTAATATCTAAATTTTATATACCCCAAAACTCAAGTTTTACGCAAAAAGAAAAAGAACTATTTACTTCCGATGATTTCATGGATTCAGCTAAAGTTAAAATTGAATATAATCCAAATCAAGTCGAATTGCAAATAATTAATAACCGTCTTAGTGGTGAAATAGCAAAATTTTGGTTTAAGCCTAAAAACTTATCAGAAGAAATTAACTATTTTAGTTTAGCTGCTGAAGATACAATTCAATGGATGGCACTAGAGGAATATACTAATCAGGTACTTAATGAAATTAAGCAAGATAAAACTGTGACAATTTTAGAATCTAGCCCTGGTATTTTAGCAAATAAAAAAGCTTATAAAATTATCTATAATAGTAAAAAAGCTGGACAACAAGAAATTGTCAAAAATATGGAAATTTGGACTTTGTTTAATCGGAAGGCATACATAATAAAATATACTGCTAAACCGAAAGACTATGATAAATTTTTATCAATCACTCAATCTGCAATAGCATCTTTTACAATAGAAAACAACAACTCAAGAGAAAAGAACGACCCACCACAAAAAAACAACCCAACTACGGGCAATGTTGATGGTGTAATTATGACCCCCAAATAAATTACTATGAAAACAATTCTAGCTAGATTATTTATTGGTACTGTTTCCAGCATAACCGCATTAATTATTGCAGTAAATTTTCCCATAAAATATATTTTTGCGGCTAATAATGATGAGGGTAAAATTAATCAAATCGCAGAATCTGTCACAGTTCAAGTTAATAGTCAAACTGACGATGGTTCTGGTGTAATTATTGCAAAAAATGGAGATGTTTACACAGTCGCTACTAATAATCACGTTGTTTGTTATGGCGGCGATCCCGCCAATTGTAGCAATAGTAATATCAAATATACTATCCGTACTTATGAAAACAAAGATTATCCTGTTATCAGTATTAATCGTTTACAAAAAACAAAAAATGAGCCAGATTTAGCGATAATAACTTTTAAAAGCCAAACAATTTATCCCGTTGCTCCTATTGGCAACTCTGATTTAATAAAGCGCACTTTTATGATTCATGTGAGTGGTTTTCCCCAAACAGAAAAACACTCTGGTCCTCAAAGAGAATTAGCATTAACGACAGGTCATATTATCGGTTATTCTCGTGATGCTAGTGATGGTTACACCTTACGATATGATGCTACTACTTTAAAGGGTATGAGTGGTGGTCCAGTGTTCGATCACCAAGGGAGACTTATTGCTATTCATGGTCAGGGTGGTCAACAACCACTGGAGATCGTTGATCGAGAAGGATTCACATTAGAATCTTCTGCCAAAAGTGGACTTAATGCAGGTATTCCGATTAATACTTTAATGGCAATGCGATCGCAAGTTGGGCAACTTTTAGCAAATATACAAATTGATAATACTCCACCCATCAGCGATTTTTCACTTGAGCGTCCGAATACTCCTGAATCTTACTATATTCGGGCTATGGTAAGGTTAGATAATCAGAATTTATCTGGTAGCTTAGCCGATCTTAAGACTGTATTGCAAAGTCAGCCTAGCAATGCTGAAGCCTATTTTTATAGTGGTTTTATCAAAGCACAACAGGGCGATCAACAAGGTGCAATTGCCGACTATAGTAAGGCGATCCAGTTAGATAAATCTTTGGCGGCGGCTTACAATAATCGAGGTTTAATTTACTATAAATTAGAAGAAATGTCAAAGGCAATTGATGATTTTAACGAAGCCTTGCGACTAGAGCCACGCCGCGCTAATACCCTTTTTAATCGCGGTCAATCTTATTATCGGTTGCGACAGTATCAACAAGCAATAACAGATCATACTCAAGCGATTCAAATTAGACCTGATTTTGCTAAAGCCTATGCTCAAAGAGGGGCAGCTTATTATAGAATAGGTAATAGGGACAAAGCTATGGAAGATTTTCAGCAAGCGGCACGACTGTTTCAAGCGCAAGGGAAAACGGCAGAATATCAAAAGGTATTACAATTGATGAAGGATATTCGTTAGTAATTTTCAAAATAAACTAAGTGGATTGATAGGATGAATTTTGAGCATTATTGATTTTTATCGCCTTTCCATTATCGAAAACTTACTATCACAGTAATATCCCGACGGGGTTGATTTTCTGCTTCAATAGTGATAGAAATTTTGCCTTTACCATTAATTCCTGGTTCTAATAATTGATAACGGGCTTCCAAGGTTCCTCCCGGTGTTTCATAAGCTGTAAAAGCTTCTGGTCTATCCTTTTCCCCATCCCAAGTTCCCCAGTCATCATATCTGGAACGGGTGGGCATTAAAGAATCAGCAATTTCTTGGGGTATTAGACGCTGATCCCTTAAAATTTGACTGGCTTGATAAATCCCTGTCATGGTGGGGCCAGAAATTTTTGCTGTGGGAAAAGCATTTTGATATTCTTGCACAAAACCAAAACCTACATTGGGTCTGCCTAATTGATCCTGTTTGCCTCTACCCCATAGTAAACTAGCAGTGCCACCTGCACCTGACTGAGCTAGAGGACTGCGATCCTTGATAAATTTACGTTGAATGAAATCTTTTTCAGTATTATTAATAGCTACATTTTTCGGAGGAGAGAGGTTGACATTGCCAATATCACCTAAAACTGTCGCTTGGACACTGTTTATTAACTCTCGAAACACTTTACCTGTTGATAAATTACCCAGGGTAAAGTCCAAAAAAAATGCCTGGGCAGGTTTTGGGAAAAAAATACCAGAGGTAGTAGCAAAAGATGCACCACCTAATAACGCTATCCGAGTAAACTTACGTCGATTCATTTTTACAGTTGGGAGCTATTTGTTAAGCTACATCTGGTATTTGATAAAAGTTATATTGTAGGGTTATATTGTCTAGGCAAAGCAGTCGTTAAAGTCTTTCATGGGTTAAATTTATCTGCTAGTGCTTTGCCCTTTCTATTATCGACTGCCGGGAGAAGTGGGAGTAAACTCAATTTGGGCTTTGATAAACCAGAGACGGCTATTATAGCAGTTAGCTGCTCTAGCGCAAGATGTGGCAAAAGCGATGCTTCTACGATTCGTTAAATCTAATGGCTTCATAGTTCCTACTTTGCCAGGAATTGCAGTAAAATTAGCTTGTTCATTTCCATCTAACCAAATAGTCATTTTAAGAGGGGCTGGATCGTCAACATCAGTCATTAAATAATCTAGTTTTAGTAAAGTTGCACCTGGTGGTAATTTACAGGTCATCTCCCGGTCTGAGCGTGAACCCAGAAATGCTGTATAAATTTCTCTAGCTACAGAGATATCCTTAGTTTCTTTAAAAAATACATAACCCTCTTTAGTTACAACACAACTCAAATCCAAAACAGATATAGGGCGCTGCGTCAACGCCACTTCCGCACCCCACATCACCATCAACGAGGATAAGACACCAATAGTAAGCAATTTTCTAGTTAGTCTACTTAACTTCATAAAACTCCTTTTTTACCTTGCAAATTTTGACTATTAAAACCCTAAAACCAATCATAACCAGGGTAGTTTTTCAGCAGTTACAGCGGCTTTTAGTTTTTTGCAACACACCCAAAATGGTACATTAACAAAGTGCCATGTACCAACTCTACTACAGAACTTACCCGGTGAATAGCCGTTACACTCTCTCCAGCTAAAAATTAGCGAAAAACCTCCCTTTAGTCAAGTGGCACATTATTCAAATAATCCGACACATTGACATATATGCGCTTATCCCCAGTTTCATTTACCACTTCTCCCCGCGCCAAAGCTCGCCGATCTAATAACTTCAATAGGGTGCGCTTAGGATCGCTACCCGAATTTAGCGTAAATAATAACCCATTACAATCCCCATCGACCCGATCTGTGACACAAATCACAGCTTTTTGATTCATCAAACCAGTAGTCAAGTATTTCAACTGACCATTATCATAAAAAACTTGGAACCGACGAGATACCTCCTCACAGCGTGTTTGGGCCGTAGGGGGTGGCGAGTCATCATAAGTCCCCCAGCGAATAATGGGAAAAGTTCCCCGTAACATCTTGGCAAAAGTGGCGGGCTTATTCCGATAAACATTACAATAAAACTCATTTTTAGGGGCCTCTTGAGCTTGAGACATAGCCCAACTGCCACTAAAAGCCAAAATGAGGCTAATTAGACCCAGACTGAGTAACCGTAGTTTCATAGCAGAAGTCAAAGAGTAACTATCATAGAGTATTTTAAGATAAATTAATACAATAACCAAGAACCTAGCTCTACCTCGCTTTTTCATCCGTGAACCGTGAGGCGTTTTAGTCAATCACGCGATCGCCACAAATGGAGTCTATAAGTAATGCCCGAAGCTATAATTCCCACAACTACACACCCGATGAAGAAAAAAGACCAAGTTAATCCCGGATCGTACTTCAACGGCGCTGCTTCATTCGTCCCCCCAGAAGTTGGTGTAGTAATTTGTTGAATTAGAGGTGCGACAGCAGTCGCAGTTAAAGAAGCAGTTGCGGCCCCAACACCTAAAACTTCAACAAAAGTTTGAAAACGGCGATCGCGCTTCGCTTGGTCAATTTCAATCGCGCCACGAATACTATTAATTAAGCTTTCTAATAACCTCAATCCTGGATTAAGACTCGTATAATCTTTCTCAACTTGAAGCATATACTTCTGCTCAACCATCAAGCTAAATTTCTCTAAAAACTTTAAATTACTCGGCCGCTGCGATTCAGCAATTGGCAATAAAGAATGCAGCAAATCATTTTCCGATAAATTTTGATTAGCAGGCACAATCAGAGAGCGAAGCAACTCTGGCATCATCAGAAAAATAGCTTGTTCCTGAGTTTTTTCCTCCATCCTGACTAAACGTTTCTGATAATTAGAAAGATTAGTTTCTATTGTCCGAAGCTGAGTTTCAAGTTGATTCAGGAGAACCGTATAATGACCAAGAGTATGTTGTGCCTTATCTAAAGTTTTGCGGAGTCGCTTCAGGTCAAAATTTTCGTAACTATTGCTTTCTACTTCCCCAACACAATCCGAAACTGTGCTAAAGTCATCCTTAATATTCTGTTTTAAATCTCGGCTTTGATTGTAAGCCCAAATAATTTTACTGCGGTAGTTCAAAAGGCGTATCCAGTCAAAATTAAATCGAGAAGCTACCCTAGCACTTGATTCATCAGGGTAAAGCGCAATGATGACATGAGATTTTCCCTGTAAACCCGCCGTAGGAGTTGTCTGAAAAGCATCATAACCCCACAATTCAAAAAGTGTTCCTCCTAATAATTTTCCCTGCCCCTGATAGTCTTGATTCCAATTGCCACCTGAGTTAAAATATTTATAACAATCCCTGGCGATCGCTTCAGGATTGCTAAAAGCACTATTAATCTGACCTGAAATTAACCAGGTTTCCCCCAAAGTTGCCCTTTCTCCATTTCTCCTCCGGTCAATTTCAGCTTTTAAATAGGCAAAACAGCTAGGAGAATATGCTTTATCCTGGCTCTTAACATTATCTCCTGTCGCTTCCACTGAACAGTCAAGCTGTAAACCGTAAGTATCGCCCATTCTTACTGGATAGTAGAACCCCTTTAACGGATACTCTCTTTGCTGTTTTTCAAACCAAATTCTCTTATTTTTGATATCCAAATTTTTATTGTCTTGGATGCTTTTAAGTAATTCAGCATATTCTACTTCTATCGGTGGATCGTGCTGAGCGATCGCCTCCAGTAAGTCATCAGACTCTAAACCATCAGAATTTATAAAATTTTGGGAGGGAGGTAACTTTTTCCGAAAATTTACTCGATTTTGATTAATTTGTGCTTCCGTCTCGCCCAAACCATCTCGCAAGTCATAGAGAAATAAATTTAGTGTTGGATAAATTAGTTGGTTCATGGATTAAATTGTTATCACTCCCCAGGCGGTAAAAAAGTTTTGGTAATTCGTTCCAACCAATTCAATTCTCTAGCCGCAGCTACAGGATTTGACCCTTTCAAAACCTTCTTTGCTATTTTTTGAGAAGTATTAAGAATTTCTAGGCTTTCAAACTCCGGTTCACCTTCAACATTGCCTCGCCTTTCGATGCTGCGCTCTTCGATGCTATTATCAGTGGGATTTACCTGGGCAAGTTCCCTCGCGGTTGGGAGCAATTGCCGCTCTTGATTACCATCTAAAGCGTTGAGATGAGTTAAGATATCTTGAAAGTTCTTCTTGAGGGAAGGATTATCGGCAATAATCGCTATTAAGCCCTCTCGAATGAACTCCCAATCATCCGGGTCAAGCTCAAGTTGTTCGCCCACCTCGTATAATTTAGCTCGTTCAGTCTCGCTCAGAGGTGTTTTTAAAGTTTTTAGTGCCAGCAACAGAGCCAGCAGGGTATTGTCAGAGGAGGATGTAGCCATTAGCAATTAGGGCAAACTCTCAATTAAGGTTAATCATAGTCGATGTAGCGCACATGAAACGGCAAGCTTTAGTTATTGGGATTAACCGCTATCCCTCGCTCAAGGACAAACCAACCGATACAGGGAAACACCTTCATGCACCTTATCACGACGCGATCGCGATCGGCGAAATGCTCAATCGCCCCCAAGAAAACCCTGATTTCTCTTGGTGCGTGGAAAACCTGCTTTCTAACGATGGGGAAACCGGGAATGTTGTAAGCGCCGACGAACTACGGGATGCCATCCGTAACCTATTTTTACCTAATACCCAAACCCCGCCAGAAGTCGTGCTGCTATTTTTTGCGGGACACGGACTGCGGGATAATAACGGGAAAGTTTACCTCGCCCACAGTAACGTCAAACCCAGAACCGGTGAGTGGGGTTTTCCCCTCGATGAATTGCGCCAATTGATGCTTGAAAGTAAGATTACCCAGCAGATAGTTTGGCTGGATTGCTGTCATAGCGGTGATTTGCTGAATTTTACCTCAGAGGATATCAAACAGTGGAAACTGGGAGGAAATCGCCTAATCATTGCAGCGTGTCGGGACGATCGCGAGGCCAGAGGAGTGCGATCGCGCGGGATTCTCACGGAAGCTTTGTTACAGGGACTTCAGCCAGAACGGGAACCTATCGGTAATTGGATCAGCAGCTATTCACTGATTCGCTTTCTTGATCGCCAAATCGACACCAACCCCCTCCTACGGCAACAAATTCCCCTACATCATCACACGGGTACAGAAATTAGGTTTTGGCAGGGCAAAGGAGAGGGCGCAAGCTTGCCCACTTCAACACCCGAATGGTGGAAATCTCTTTGTCAGCAACGCTTAGAACAGCAACACGCCATCAGCAGCAAATTTATAACAGGAATTGCGCCCAAAATTGAAGATGTTTATGTCCCCCTTGGCTTGGTGGAACGCAAAGAGAAAAGTCGCCAAAAAGACAGGGATGAAAAAGACAGGGATGAAAAAGATGGCAAAGAACTCGATCCGGCAAAGGGTTCTGTTTTGTATGCAGAAACCGAAATAACCCGCAGCTTTCAGCATGATGAATTTTTAGAGAATGTATTGCGACGCGGCGACAGTCCCAAAAGTAAAGGAAGGCGATTAGTTATTTTAGGGGAACCAGGGGCGGGAAAAACCACCTTACTCCAGCAAGCCTCTCGCTGGGTAGCAGCCAAAATTGAGAAGGCGGTTGTTTTGTGGGTGTCCCTGGCAGATTTGCAGGGGCGCAATTTAGAGGATTATTTATTAGAAATATGGCTACAGAATACCGTGCGAATGGCGGGTAAAGCTGGTGTTACTGAAACCGATAAAAATGATTTGCTTGGGCAGTTTCATCAAGGGCGAGTCTGGCTGTTTCTTGACGGTGCGGATGAAATGGCAGCCGATATGGGCAACCCACTTTTTGAAATTGATAAACAAATTAGCAATTCAGGTTTGTTAAATAAAGCACGAATTTTACTCACTTGTCGGATCAATTTGTGGGATAGTGGGACTAACCTCGCTCAATTCGATGTTTACCGGACTTTAGAGTTTAACTATCCGGTGCAGGTAGAGCAGTTTATTAATAGTTGGTTTACCGCTTTGGGGGAAACGGATCGGACAGAAATTGCCAGAGGTGAGCAACTTTGTACGGCATTAAAGGAATCGGGAAAAGAGCGGATTCAGGATTTAGTTAAAAATCCTTTGCGATTAACTTTGCTCTGTTTTACCTGGAAAGAAAGAGACGGAAAATTACCGGATACCAAAGCGAAACTGTATAAACAGTTTGTGGAAGCTCTATATAAATGGAAGCAAGAAGAGTGGAAAAGAAATAAATTTTCCGTTAAATTTGAGGACAAAAAAAGCCTGGAACAAGCGCTGAGTCAGTTGGCGCGTGAAGCGATTGATAAAGAACGGACTCGATTTCGCTTGGGGTACAATTTTGTCTGTCAGTTTTTGGGAGAACGGGATGATGAAAACTCGCGGTTAAAACTGGCGGAAAAAATTGGTTTATTAAATCAGGTGGGGGTAGATGCGGATAACCCAGATCGGCCGGTTTATGCGTTTTATCATGCGTCATTTCAGGAGTATTTTGCCGCGTTGGGGGTAGATGATTGGGGTTATTTTTTACATCATGTACCGAAGAATCCGGCGTTGGGGAATTATCGAATTTTTGAGAAGCAGTGGAAAGAGGTGATTTTGCTCTGGTTTGGGCGGGAGGATGTGGAGAAGGAGAAGAAAGAGGAGTTTATCGAAAATTTGGTAAATTTTGATGATGGTTGTGGCGACTGGAATTATCCGAAAGTGGATAGAGGTTTCTATGAGTATCGTGCCTACTTTTTCGCGGCAGCGGTACTTCCTGAGTTTACGGAGAGCCGTTTTGCTGATGCAATTGTTAGTCAAATTGCTAAGTGGGGTTTTGGTTATTTTAATGCACAAGAAAACAACTGGGTGACATTTTTAAAACCTATTGATAAAGAGGCAAGAGCAGTATTAGCAGAAACGGATAGGGAAAGAGTGATCGCCCGCTTAATCCAACTACTTGATGAAACTTCAGATAACTCTACCCGTAGGAGTATTGCCGAGAGTTTGGGTAAAATAGCAGAGGGAAATGAAGGAGCGATCTCCCGATTAATCCAACTACTTGATAAAACTTCAAATGAATATACCCGTGATAGAGTTGCCTATAGTTTGGGTAATATAGCAGTGGGAAATGAAGGCGCGATCGCCCGCTTAATCCAACTTCTTGAGCAAACTTCAGATAACTCTACCCGTTGGAGAGTTGCCGAGAGTTTGGGTAAAATAGCAGTGGGAAATGAAGTCACGATCGCCCGCTTAATCCAACTACTTGATGAAACTTCAGATAACTCTACCCGTGGGAGAGTTGCCGAGAGTTTGGGTAATATAGCAGAGGGAAATGAAGGCGCGATCGCCCGCTTAATCCAACTTCTTGATGAAACTTCAGATAACTCTACCCGTGGGAGAGTTGCCGAGATTTTGGGTAAAATAGCAGAGGGAAATGAAGGAGCGATCTCCCGATTAATCCAACTACTTGATAAAACTTCAAATGAATATACCCGTGATAGAGTTGCCTATAGTTTGGGTAATATAGCAGTGGGAAATGAAGGCGCGATCGCCCGCTTAATCCAACTTCTTGATCAAACTTCAGATAAATATACCCGTGGGATAGTTGCCGAGATTTTGGGTAATATAGCAGAGGGAAATGAAGGCGCGATCGCCCGCTTAATCCAACTTCTTGATCAAATTTCAGATAAAGATACCCGTACCCGTAATAGAGTTGCCGAGATTTTGGGTAATATAGCAGAGGGAAATGAAAGTGCGATCGCCCGCTTAATACAACTTTTTGATCAAATTTCAGATAAAGATACCCGTAATAGAGTTGCCAAGATTTTGGGTAAAATAGCAGTGGGAAATGAAGGCGCGATCGCCCGCTTAATCCAACTACTTTATCAAACTTCAGATCGATCTACCCGTTGGAGTGTTGCCTATAGTTTGGGTGAAATCATCGAGACAAAACAGCAATATTACCAGGGGGTTTTTGCCATAAGATCAAACTTAAAAGATAAAATTTACCAAAAGAAATTCTACCTTTATCCAGAATCCTTCCAACTTATTTGGCAATGCGCTCAAAACCTCACTTACCCACAATTCTACACCGCATGGCATCACCAACAAAGCAACCTCTGGCAAAAGCTATGGAAATACTTAAATCGCCCAATATCCTAATACTAAAATTACCCCTAATTTCTCTCAACTACAACCCACTACTTAAACTTAGCCCCTACCTATTAACATTCAATCCCTAACCGATGAAGAAGAAATCGGGTAAAATGCAACCAATCTGACTTAAATTTATTAACTATTACGATTAATTTCCTTTTTCATTATACAAACAACAATGCCATAAACTTCACCCATAATTCCTTCTAAACTTTCATGTTCGATATCCTCATCTTGTTCCAACTTACTCGTCCATTTTCCATTCAATAATTGCCTAGTGGCGTGAGTAGGTTTTCCCGTAGAATGAGCATAAATAGCTATTTTTTGAAATCCCGATTCTAAATTATCACTCGCACAAACTTCATAACCTACACTTTGAAAAGCTTGTATGAAAGCATCCACTGTCACTTCTCGTGGTACTCCCTCCGGCCAATAATCAATATTTTGTGAATCCGGCCACCACCATCTTTGGTCATCCCCCGCCGCCCAAGCGATACAATTGTAATCTATCGTATCAGGACTGGTAATTTCATAACCAGTAGTTGATAAATTAGGAAAATCCCTTTCTATCCAAACTTTTACCCTAGCTATCCAGCCCTCATTCATCACCATATATAACCCTTTTTTCTCCCCCAATTTAACCAAGCCTCAATCATCTCTTTTGTCTTTCCCCTCTGTTCGGGAGTCACCGGATCTTCGCGAGTAATTGACTTTAAAGCCCAAAACCAGCGCCCAGAATTTCTTTCTAGTTCCCGCAACAGCATTGGGATCGCATCACCACCCATGCCAATTATTTGCTGGTAAGCTGAGTGCATTGATAATTGTTCAGTGGACGAAACCCCGCGATTTTCTATTCTCCAGCGATCTACAAGCTGATAAAAAGTTATTTCCAATTCAGCTTTTTTGCGAGACTGGCTTGCCTCTATCATCTCCCTCAAGTTAGGAGGAATATCATCTATATTTCTATCAGATTCTAGTGGCATGATCGCCGCGATCGCTTGTCCATTTCGAGTTAAAATAATCGGCTCTTGACTGTTTGCATAATCCACAAGTGTCTCCGTTATCTCAGTAATTTCAATCACTCTCATATTCCTAGCCCTCGCCGTCTAACTTTAGTCTATACTACACTCAAGAACAAAACTCTACCCAGCCTTCCTATCTGTGAACCGAGATGCGCTAGTCGTCGGCATTAACCACTACCCTTTTCTAAAAACCTCCCCCACCGATGACGGCCAACACCTAAAAACCGCCGCCGCCGATGCAGAGGAAATTGCTCAACTGCTCGAAAAATATGGTCATTTCCGAGTGCGGCGACTTCCAGAAACCTCTACTAGCCCCTTGCGCGTCGATGAGCAAGCATCATTAACTTCTATTGAACTCGAAAGAGCGATCGCGCAACTCTTCAACCCTCGCACCCCAAACCCGCCAGAAACAGCCCTCCTCTATTTCGCAGGTCACGGACTCCGCAAAGAAAGCGGCGGCATCACCGAAGGATTCCTTGCCACCAGCGACTCTTGCCCCCGAAAAGGGATGTGGGGCGTATCCCTAAAATGGCTGCACGAACTCCTGCAAAAAAGCCCCATTCGCCAACTCATCGTCTGGCTAGACTGCTGCCATGCCGGTGAATTCGTCAACTGTTCCTCACCCCACCTGCAAACCAGCTACTCTCAACAGCACTTCTTCATCAGCGCTGCACGAGACTTTGAAACCGCCTACTCCAACCTCCAAAGCCCTCACGGAGCCTTAACAGAAGTCCTCCTCAAAGGGATTAACCCCTGTCATTACCCTGATGGCGTTGTCAGTCACCTCAACCTCGGCCGCTTTGTCGAGCAAAAACTAACCGGTACTCCCCAACAGCCCGTCATTCTCTCCTGTAGCCAAGAAATCGTGCTCACCTGCACCCCAGAAAACAAACATCGTCTCTACTCTACTCCCCCCAAAGAGCCTGCCCCACCGACACCTGCCGTTCCCTCTCATGCTGTGCAGAACTCAGCCACAGTTGAAAATAAACTTTACAACGCCCTGCTGTCCTTAGATTACATCCGGCAAGAGAGCTTATTTCAAGAATTTGTGCAAAACAATCAAATCGGTGCTTGCCTCATTCACGGCAAACAAGAGTATGGTCAACGCTGGCTCTTACACCGACTGCTTAGAGCTATTCCTAATAACAACACCGCCAGCCTTACAAAAAAAATTAGCTTCCTGCGGCAAGTCCAAAACGGTTCTTTAGATGCTTTATGGGGGGAAATAAAGAGAAAATTGAAGCTGAAATGTCAACCTTTACCTGACGAACTTGCCAAAGCTGTCTGCAATCTCTGGCAAACTCAAACAGTCGTGCTAATCTTTGACGATGCCGATCAAATAGAGGAAGCTCATTTAGAAAAATTTATCAACGACTTTTGGCAACCATTAGTCGAAATAGCTAACAGCAAACCCCCGAAATCTCGTAATTCTCGTCTGCTAGTTTTTCTTATTGATTTTGATGGCTGTGCTCCCAAGTGGAGTATCCCCTTCGCCGATGCTTTAGATACTACTTGGAAGCCCCATATACCGCTCAAACTGCCCCCCATTAAACCTTTACGAGAGATGGAATTAGCCTACTGGCTAGAGAAAGCTTTTAATGACCTACCTCGTCAGCTTACGGATTCAATTGAAGCTACTGTTCAAAGCATTCTCGAAAACAGCGATAATGGCTTGGATAATGACTTGCACGAATTTGGCTTACACGAATTAGCAATGGCTCATATCTGCGAACTATGCGACCAAGATTGGGATGAAATTAATAGGACTCGATATGTCTAACAAAGCAAACAAACCCTTAAAATACACCGGCACTATCCAACCTCCAAAAGGCTACCGCGATGAAAACGGGCAACCTCTTTATCCCTATTTGCCCAAGGATGAATTAATCGAAGCCGTCAACTTAGCCATTACCCTAGAACGCCCTTTACTAATTAAAGGCGAACCCGGATGCGGCAAAACCAAACTTGCTCGCGCCGTCGCCTACGAATTAGATTTACCTTACATTCCCTGGAACATCAAATCAACCAGTCGGGCGCAGGATGGTATCTACACTTACGATGCAGTGGCAAGACTGCGAGACGCTCAATTAGCTAGTGCAGGTCGCATTACCGAATCTGAAGAAATTAAACGCATTAATGACCCCAAAACCTATCGAGAATGGGGGCCACTTGGCAAAGCCTTTCAAAGTGAAAAACGGGCGGTATTGCTCATTGATGAAATTGACAAGGCTGATATTGATTTTCCCAATGATTTGCTGCTAGAATTAGATGAGCGTCGCTTTACGGTTGCTGAAACTAAAGAAGAAATATTTTGCCAAGATAACTCGCCGATTATCTTCATTACTAGCAATGATGAAAAAGATTTACCTGATGCTTTTTTGCGCCGATGTTTATTTCATTATATCGAATTTCCCAATCAAGATCGCTTAATTGAAATTCTCACCAACCGCTTTGAACAGTCACCGGATAATCCCTTAATAAATGCAGCCACAGAACACTTTTTAGAATTGAGGGAAATCCTGCAAGAAGAAAAGGGTGATGCTGGCAAAAAAGTCAGCACTAGCGAGTTAATTGATTGGTTCGATATCCTCCACCGTCAACCTCAAGATGAAATTTTAGCTAAACTTAACGGTCAACTTCCCTATTTGGGAACATTGCTCAAAAGTTGGGATGATCGCCGCATTTACCTACGACAATTTCAACCGGATGAAGAGGAAAAAGAATGATTACCCAAGATTTACCTTTATATGATCTATTTAACAAACTCCGTCAGTCCGGGTTGCCTTTAGGTGTGAATGAGTATGAATTGCTGTTACGTTCCCTTATGGCTGGTTTTGGCATTGCTGACCAAAAAGCCCTTGCTAGGCTGTGCAAAACTCTATGGGTAAAATCTGCTGAAGAAGCCCAAATTTTTGATTACCATTTCGCCGAGGTGATGAAACAAGGGATAACTAGCGAAACAGCAGTTTCCTCTCAAATTTCATCCGCAGAAACCGAAACTAAAACAACACCAGAAACACCAAAATTACCCACTTCAAAACCGGAAATATACCCCAACTCGCAACCAACCAAACCGCTACCAACACCAACATCTAACGCAAAATCCGCAGAACCCCAACAGCCTCCAGTCGTGGAAATTGAAGATGAGATCCAGGTAGCAAAATCGGCTGTTCTATCTATCAGCAGCAGCGATGAAATTGCAGATGCGGCTTTTCTCCTGACTTCTGATTATTTGCCAGTAACGAAACGGCAGATGAAGCAAGCATGGCGTTATTTGCGTCGTCCCGTTCGAGAGGGGCCGCGCACAGAATTAGACGTGGAAGCCACGGCAAAGCGGATCGCACAGGAGGGCATTTTACTGGAACCCGTGTTAGTGCCGCGCCGCATTAACCGAGCCGAGTTAGTGTTATTAATTGACCAGGATGGCTCGATGGTGCCGTTTCACTCCCTAGCAGACCGATTGATGGAAACGGCTTTGCGGGGTGGGCGTTTGGGGCAAACCGGCATTTACTACTTCCACAACTGCCCAGTAGATTACCTTTATCGTGACCCTGGACATCAGGAGGCGGAGACGTTTGAGCAGGTTTTGAGCCGATTATCTCAAAGTCGCTCATCAGTGCTGATTTTCAGCGATGGGGGGGCAGCGCGAGGGAGCTACAATGGCGATCGCGTAGAATTGACTGAAGCATTCCTGAATCGGTTTAAGCAGCGAGTCCGTTATCTAACTTGGCTCAACCCTGTACCCAAGTCGCGTTGGCAGGGGACGACAGCAGGAAAGATTGCCCAGTTGATACCGATGTTTGAGTGCGATCGCTCTGGATTGCAGGATGCGATTAAAGTTTTGCGTAGCAGCTAAAGTAATAACTATAGAAACAAAAGGAGGGTTAAGGCTGTGAAAATCATAGAACAACTACAACAAAAACGAGAGCAAATTCTGCATCTAGCCGCTGAACATGGAGCCTCTAACGTGCGGATATTTGGCTCAGTAGCGCGGGGTGAAGAACGGGAGGATAGCGACGTAGATTTTTTGGTTGAACTGGAAAGCGATCGCAGTTTGTTAGACCATATTGGTTTAATCCAAGATTTAGAAGACCTTTTAGGTCGAAAAGTAGATGTAGCAACCGTTAAAGGGCTACGGGAGTATTTTCGAGAGCGAATTTTGAATCAGGCAATCCCACTATGACAGATGACTCGCTTTATTTACGAGATATCCGCGATCGCATTCAGCGCATTGAGGCTTATACGCAAGGGGGAAAAGCAGAGTTTTTTCAATCCCCTTTAATTCAAGATGGAGTAATTCGCAGTTTCGAGGTGATGGGAGAAGCTGTCAAGCGACTTTCTCCAGAGTTAAGGCAAAGTTATCCAGAGATTCCCTGGCGACAAATTGCTGGATTTCGGGATGTCCTAATTCACGATTATACGGGAATAGATTTAGATGAAGTCTGGAATGTAGTTGAACGAAATTTGCCAACCTTAAAATCGAAAATTTTTGAAATTTTATCCGAAACAGACTATGAGACATGAAGCTGCCATCCGTCGAATAGAATCTTTTGGTAAACGCTTCGGGCCGTCGCGTTCCCATTTATATTTGGCTTATCACGCTGCATTTCCACTGGCACTAACTCCCGATTTATTATATCGCATTTGGGCAAATTTTCAGCGCGATTGTCTGGGAAAATACCTTAATATTCCTTGGATTGCTGTAGCAGATATATTGCTATCAAATCTCTGCGATGATGTAGGACATGAACTCTATGAGATGGATGTAGCGGTACGAAATGAACTATTAAAACAATTAAAAGAAGATTCTCACTTTGGGAAAAAGCGGATTAATGAATTATCTAATTTTTTATTAGCTTATGTGCCAATACTCCGGACAGTTTTTAAGCGGCCAGAGTACCATAGGACAGGAGTTCAGGAAAGTTGGGGTGATTTAAAATCAAATTTGGGTCTAAATCTAACTTATCAATAAAGGTAGAAAGCAGATGCCGATTGAGTTGCAGGCGTTTATAAGAAGCCATCGAAAACACAAAGGGCTGGCTTGATAAGTGACAATTATAAGCCTGATATTTGGC
>MBRE01000004.1 GCA_001698425.1 Oscillatoriales cyanobacterium USR001
TCAAGAGTTAGATGATTTCTTTGTAGAAACTTCTAGTTTTGAAGCGGTTGAAATTGTGGAGCCGGAAGTGGAGGCGATCGCGGCTAATCAAGAGTTAGATGATTTCTTTGTAGAAACTTCTAATTTTGAAGCGGTTGAAATTGTGGAGCCGGAAACTGAGGCGATCGCGGTTAATCAAGGTTTAGATGATTTCTTTGTAGAAACTTCTAATTTTGAAGCGGCTCAAATGACTGAAGCAGAAGTAGAAGAAATCGCAACAGAAGAAGCTTTAGATGATTTCTTAGTTGCGGAAGATTCTGAATTTACCATTGCTCATGGAGAGGATAACTTCGCGATCGCAACGAATGACTTCAACTATCCAGAAATTGATTCATCTACCGAAACTTTACTAGAACTGGATGCGGAATTGCCAATTGCTATTGTCGCGCCTCAATCAAACCGCTTAGATAATAGTCAGACTATTGAGGAGCTAAATGATATCGTTGGCGATCGACAATTAAATGTTCCTTCAGAGATGCAGCCGCTAAATAGATTAGTCAATGCACCCTCAAACTTCCGCAATGTAGAAATGCCTCAAGACATCTTCACAAATCAGGAGAAAACTAACGAATACGATCAAAATCCAGAATGGAATGCTGATATTTATATCCAAGCATCTCCCGACGAAAGCTTATTACCAACAGCACCACAACAGGAGCAAGAACAGACATTTTTACTCGATCCCAATACTCTGCAACTATTACAAGCCGATCTTTTCAATTTAGAAGGAATTGAAAGTACAAAACGGCCATCTGTAAAGATTGAGGATGCAGATCCTTTTACCTTTAGCGATTTCTCAGTAGTAGAAAACGAAAATCAGCTTGTAGTCTCTTCTGAAGAAGAAAAGACCAGTCTTGATGACTTATTTGCAGAAGTCTTAGAGACTCCGATCGCCCGATCTTCGTCTTCTTCAACATCTACTTCAACAGTGTCACCTCCAACTACTAACTTATCTGAAGGAATGACATTGGAAGATATTTTGACGAGTTTAATCGAGGCTGAAACTAAGCCACTAAATTATCCTCGTAGAATGGATACGAATTTACGGGAAGTAACAAAGTAGATCGAGGAACATCAAGTTTGGAAACTTCGGGTCGATAAAAAAATTAAGGTTATTTGAAGAAGGAAAAAAATGAGGGAAGAAGGAAGAGGATTAAAAGAACAAAAGGGCAGAAGTAAAAAAAATCTTCCGCGCCCTCCACTTCCTCCGCGCCCCCATTCTCTTTCTCAACCCAAATCTAATTGGTATTTGGGAATTGATTTCGGTAGTACCATGCTTTCGGCGGCGTTACTAAACCGAGAAAAAAGGGAAATTTACCCGATTTATTGGAAAATAGGAGGTCAAAATCTTCAATCTGAATGTTTCCGTATGCCAACTGTAGTTTGTTTGTTGGCAGGAAAAATAGTTGCTCATTCTGTGGGTTTTCCTCAGTCATCTTTACCCGATGGGAAGTTGTTGTTGCAAAATTTCAAGCCTTATTTAAAAGTAGGAATGACTTATTTAAGTTCTGGAAATAGTGGTGAGGTAGGTAATTTTGAGCCAATATTGCAGTGGTCCAAGGATGAGGAGATTTCTTTGAGTTGGTTGTTAGATGGTTTGCGATCGCTTTTAGCAACATTAAAGCCAGGAATGGGTGAAAAAAATATCGATTTACAAGCTCATTTTTTCGATCGAGAATCTGCGGATCGAGTTGCTACATTCCCTAAATTGGGGGGCGTGATTTTGGGGACTCCGGCTTTTTGGTCTGATGCTTATCGTCATAATTTGCGAGAAGTAGTTTTGAGTGCGGGTTTGGTGACAGAAAGTTCTGATATTTTTGTAATTGAGGATGCGATCGCGACATTACTTTCAGAATTAACTCCAAACTTAGGAGAATCTAAAAATCATAATTCAACCTCTAAAATTGCACCAGGAGGAACTTTAATTATTAATTCTGGAGCAGTAACTACAGAAATTGCTTTAGTAAATTTGCCGGAAAATCCAGAAAAATTAACTTATTCCGATTTCACTTGTCAAAGTTTTGCTTATGCGGGTAATGCTCTTGATCAAGATATTATCTGTCAATTACTTTGCCCAGATGAATTTTTAGGTAAATTAAATGAACTACCACGAGCGGGTTATGCAGATGTGGCGGCGCGATATAAATTGCAACAACATTTACAAAGTCATCCTTTAGGACAGGAATTATTAGCAGCAGCGGCTAATTTGAAGATAGTTTTACAAGAGGAAGATAGTTTTAAAGTAGAGATTGAGGGCGATCGATGGGAGGTGAAAAAACGAGATTTAGAAAGTAAAGTTTTAGTGCCTTTTGTGCAACAATTAAATCGGGAAGTTAACACCTTACTGAGTCGAGTTGGGATGTCAACGGTAGCGATTAATCAGGCGATTTGTGTTGGAGGGAATGGCTCATGGCTGGGGATTTCTCGTTGGTTGCGGCAAAAACTACCTAATGCAATTGTAATCCGCGATCGCGATACTAATATCGATACTAATATCAAAGATATTTCCCCTTCCCTAAAATCAAAAATCGGTTGGGTTGCTTGGGGTTTAGCAACTTTACCTTTATATCCCCAAATTTTAGATACATCCCGCCACCAATACAGCGATTACTTTCTACTTTGGGAACTAATGCAAGCCTTGGGAATGCAAACTCTCAGCATTAATGAAATTACCCAAACTTTAGAACATCGAGGCATTAATACTCGTGTTTGTCTACCTAGAATTTTAGCAATTTTAGACGGAGAATTACCTGGAGGTTTATTAGCTTCTGAAACAGATATAATATTGCTAACGGAAAAATCGCGGCAAAATCCTGAATTAACCATGATTGAGGCTGCGCCAATATTTAATCAGGATCGCGATCGTAAATATCATCTAAATCAACCACAGGCAAAATATTTGCAGGAATACATCAGCAAACTGATGGCAACTAGCCACCAGAAATTAGAAGAACCACTATTTCAATCTTTAGTCCTAAAATAGAAAGTCCGCCCTTACCCCCTTAATTCTCTTCCCTCTTCCCTCTTCCTTCTTCCCTCTTCCTTCTTCCTATTCCTATTCCTATTCCTATTCCTATTCCTATTCCCTCTTCCTTCTTCCCTCTTCCTATTCCTATTCCTCTTCCTTCTTCCTATTCCTATTCCTATTCCCTCTTCCTATTCCTCTTCCTTCTTCCTTCTTCCCTATTCCTTCTTCCTTCTTCCTTCTTCCTTCTTCCTTCTTCCTTCTTCCTTCTTCCTTCTTCCTTCTTCCTTCTTCCTTCTTCATTACCATCATGGTTTTAGATCGCTTTTTAGTTTGTGGACTGGGTAGTTTAGGCCAACACTGTGTCCTTTCTCTCAAAGAATTTGGAGTGAGGGTAATTGCCATAGAACAAATACAGCCGCAAAGTTGGGAAATTCCCAACCAACTCAATTTATTAGAGCGTTTAATAATTGGAGACTGCCGACAAAATCACATCCTAGAACAAGCTAAAATTTCAGAATGCCGCGCTGCTCTCATTGTCACCAGTAACGAACAAGTTAACATCGAAACAGCCTTGGCAATTCGCCAAATCGATCCCCAAATTCGTCTCGTTGTCCGTTCCGCAAAAGCCAATTTGAATGAATTATTAAGCAAACAATTAGGTAACTTTATTGCCTACGAACCCACAGAATTACCAGCACAAGCCTTCGCTTTAGCCGCATTAGGAACAGAAACTTTAGGCTTTTTCAACCTAGATGGAGAATGGCTAAAAGTTATTCAATGTGAAATCAAAAATAATCATCCTTGGACTTATAACCGCCTTCTCTATGAACTTAATAGCCGCACCCGCCGAATTTTAGCACACGCTAATTCAGCAGATTCTCTACCTCAAAATTTCCATATATGGGAGTCCGAAACAAATATTAATCCCGGCGATACCCTGATTTATATAGAAACGGCTACTCAATTTTCTCTCCAAGGTTTTCCAACAACTAATATTTCGTCAGCACATACAAAAACATTTAGAGGATTCGCCGATATTCCATTGTTATATCAACACTTGCAACAGCAATTTATTCATTTTTGGCAGTTAAACCTTCAGCAACAAATCCGGCGAGTAGCAATTATTTACGGTTTATTACTGTTGGTATTATTGTTAACAAATACCTTGTTATACGAGCATTATTATCCTGGCATTCCTTACTCATCGGCATTTTTTGCCAGCGTGTTGTTATTACTAGGTGGTTATGGAGATGTTTTTGGTGGTAATCTTTTACAAGTTGACGCACAAAATCCTTTACCGATTTGGTTGCGTTTTTTTTCCCTGGCTTTAAGCTTAGTAGGAACTGCTTTAGTAGGAATTCTTTATGGGTTTCTCACAGAAAAGCTGTTGTCTAGGAAATTTCAATTAGTTAAACGTCGTCCTCCAATTCCACAACAGGATCATATTGTAATTGTTGGTTTAGGAAGAGTTGGTCAACGAGTAGCAACATTGTTACATCAATTTAAACAAAGTTTAGTAGGTGTTACTTTTAATCCTGATTTTAATAGCACGCTTCTGTCTGAATTACCTTTAATTGTTGGTAATTTGTCAGAATCTTTAGTGTTAGCTAATATTTCTGAAGCCAAAAGTGTCGTAGTTGTCACTGATGATGAAATTCTTAATTTAGAAGTAGCTTTGATGGTGCAGGCAAAAAATCCTGATAGTTATCTGGTAATTCGGACTTCTGGACAACGTTTAAGTCAACATTTAATGGCAGCTTTTCCTAATGCTCAAGTTTTGGGAATGTATGCAGTGGCGGCACAGGTTTTTGCAGGCGCAGCTTTTGGGGAAAATATTATTAATTTATTTCGTTTTAATGGTCAAACAATTTTAGTAACGGAATACCAAATTGAAGCAGGAGATACGCTGAATGAGTTATTGTTGTCTGAGGTAGCATTAGGTTATGGAGTTGTACCGATTCTTCACCAAAGAAAACCAAATTCTTCCAAGTTGATTCCCAGTGATGATATTTTGTTGGCAGTTGGCGATCGCTTAGTTGTTTTAGCTACAATTGAAGGATTACAACGCATAGAAGTCGGCAATAAACATCCTAAATTATGGCTGGTTAAAGTTGAAAGTTCTATGAGTACACAAGCTAATTTTGAAGGTGCAAATACAATTAGCAGGATTTCTGGTTGTCCTTTGAATGTAGCCAGAGAATTAATGAATAATTTACCTGGAGTTTTGAATTTTCCCCTTTACAAACATCAAGGACAACGATTGATTCGCTCTTTAGGTAAGCTTCAGGTAATTGCAGCTTTAATCCCAATTTCTGCAATTAATTGAAAAAGTTATTGCCTAAGCATTACTTGAGATAAAAATAAAATTAGTATTGCTTGTATTCTCAAAATATACATGGAATATGCTGTATTGCACCGCAGTCGTGGTAATCTCTCTAAGGGCTTTCACAGAAACAGCCTGATTTTTGTCAATTAGGAAACTGAGTTATGAAAATTTTGGATTCTCAAGGACGACTATTCGGCAAACTGAGCATCCTAGACGTGGGTGCTGTTCTCATTATTCTGCTAGTTGTCGTCGGTATCTTCTTTTTTCCCGGCACATCTGGCTCCGTTGCTCAAGTTGGAGGAGTAACTACCAAACCCATCCAGATAGATGTTATTGCTCTAGGTTTGAAGGGGCGCGATCTTCAATCTTTATTCAAAGTAGGAGATAAAGTCAATATGATTATCCGCAATCAACCCTACGGTCAAGTTGACATCAAAGCAGTTAAAACCTTAACTAGAACAGTAGCAGTTCCTCAGCCAAACGGCACTGTAAAAGCTCTACCAGATCCTAGAGAAGAAGAATCTTTCAGCAGAAATATGATGTTTACCTTGCAAGGAAAAGGTCAAATTACTAAAGATGGTCCGGTTTTTGGTAATCTCAAAATTAAAATCGGTAACACTGTAGAGCTTGAAGGATTCAACTATAACTTTAATGCCAGCGTCATCGACGTGCGAATACAAAAATAAATGCTGTTAACAGTTAACTGTTAACAGTTAACTGTTAGTTTTAATCCCTTCACATAAATCTCGATCGCGATCGTTAACATTTGGATTAGTCTTCAAATAATCACTCACCCAATCACAACTCCTAACCAACAAATCATCCAAATCCAAATTCCATAAAATCACCGTCTTATCCCTACTACCAGAAGCCAAAATCTTTCCATCCTGACTAAAACTCACACTCATCACACTCTTACGATGTCCCATTAAAGTTTTGAGCAAAGTACCATTTCGACTCCAAATTTTCACATGATTATCATAACTTCCCGACGCAATTAACAACCCATCCGGGCTAAAACTCACACTCGTCACACTATCACTTGAACCCTTCAACAAAGTCGTCACCAAAGTACCATCAAGATGCCAAAGTTTCACCGTATTATCATAACTAGCCGTAGCCATCAATTTCCCATCAGGACTAAAATTTACCCCCAATACAAAATTATTATGAGCATAAAAACTTCTGAGAATCTTACCCATCCGACTCCATAATTTTACAGTCCCATCATCACTCACAGAAGCCAACATTTCCCCATCAGGACTAAAACTCACGCTAGTTACCCATCCAGTATGTCCAATTAAAGTTTTAATTAACTTACCATTGGGACTCCAAAGTTTAATCGTCTTATCCTTACTTGCCGAAGCAATTATTTGACCATCAGGACTAAAACTCACACTCATCACATCATCTTTGTGACCATTTAAAGTTAAAATAACCGATGCAAAAATTGCTGGGTTAACAATCAACTGTCGATTAGATAAAAGTGAAGAATTAGGTAAAACCTTCTGAATTTTTTCTCCCTTTTTTAACCTCCATAATTTTACCGAATTATCATAACTACCAGAAACAAGAAATTTGCCATCAGGACTAAAACTCAGACTAGAAACTCTCTCCTGATGTCCCGTTAAAGTTTGCAATAAAACACCACTGCGACTCCATAATTTAATCGTTTTATCAGCAGAAGCCGAAGCAATTATCTGACCGTCAGGACTAAAAATTACACATTGAACTCGATCTTTATGCCCCTCCAAAGTTTTAAGTGGTAAATCATCAATTCGCCAAAGTCTCACAGTTTTATCATAACTTGAAGAAGCTAAAGTTTTGCTGTCTGGACTCCAACTAACTTGAGTAACTTTATCCCCATGCCCCGCTAAAACTCTAATTAGATTAATCTCAGTTTTTATATTGCTAGATTTGGCAGAATTCTTAGCATTTAAAACCTTAGCGATCCTCCAAATTTTCACCGTTTTATCTGCACTAGATGAAGCGATAAATTGACCATCTGGCGAAAAACTGATGCTAAAAACTAACTGGGAATGTTCCGTCAAAATTCTGATTAAAAATTGCTGGCTTTTAAGATTAACTTTCCCTTGTTTATTGTGAAATTTTAAAATATTTTTAAGATTCCATAGTTTCACAGTTTTGTCATCTCCAGCAGAGGCAATAATTTCACCATCAGGCGAAAAATTTACGCTATATACCTTAGAAAATCCGACACCTTGATGATGGCGTAGGTTAGCCACTAATTTACCATCAATTCCCCAAATTTTTACAGTCCCATCATCGCTACCTGATGCGATTATTTTACCATCTTTGCTAAAACTGACAGAATTTACTGGAGATTGATGCAATAAAGTTTTTAACAGAGTACCATCTATTTTCCAAATTTTAACTGTTTTATCTCCAGCAGAAGCCAACATTTGACCATCGGGACTAAAACTAATCGAAGATATATTATTAGTATCTATCAAAGTTTTAAGTAATTTACCATCACGCCGCCAAATTTTAATCGTTTTATCAAGACTCCCAGAAGCTAATATTTGACTATTTGGGCTAAAATCTACGCAAGTTATACTGTCAGTATGACCTTTAAAAGTTGCTTGTAAACTACCATCGTGACTCCAGAGTTTAACTGTTTTATCCACACTTCCAGAAGCAATTGTTTTGCCATCAGGACTGAAACTTAAACCCCAAATTACATCACCATGTCCCTCAAAGCGGTTGCGTTCTTTTACGCTATAAACTGCCTGTTGAAGTGCTGCTGCGATCAGAATTTCGGTATCTTTAATAGTATGAGTTTCTTGAGTTTTTTTAATCTCCATCCATTGCTTCCCTGCTCTCAAACTTTCCATGAGAGCATCAAATTTATTATTGGACAAATAAAGTGCTTCAGAAGCGGCGGTTAAAGTATTAATATCTGCCCGTTGTCTTTGAGCCATTGCTACTTGTTTTTGCACAACTGCTCGCCGCCAAAAATTAATGGCGGCAACAGTAGAACTGGCTAGGAGTAATACACCAAATATTGCTAAGATTAATAGTTTTTTTAGGCGGCGATTTGTGTGGTAAAGTTGTACTTGACTTATTTGTTTGTCAGCTTCAGCGCGGTGCAAACGCGCTTCTAATCCGAATCTTTGACGAATGGGTTTTACTAAATAATCGTGAACTAATTGATAGCGATCTTCTGGTGCTTCTCTCAGCATGAATAGTAAGCCATGACCGACTAAAATTTCTAAGATTAAGTCAATATTGCTATTATTTTTTGCTCTATTTTTAGATAAAATATCAATATTTGTAATCGATAAATCTGGATTGAAAATTGATAATAATTCCTGCTTGGTTTTGATATGTCTCACGCCTCTTTCATCGGTTAAAGCAAACAAAATTTTCCAGGCGGTATCTTCATTTTCTAAACCGCAATCTGCAATCACTCGATCGAGTGAGCGTTTAACTAATTCCGCCTTGGGATAAGCGCCTAATTGCTGATATTCTTTTAAGGTTTTAATTCCCTCTTCTTGCAGTTGCGCTCCCACTACTTGCAACTCAATTGGGCGCACTTCTTCCAATTCATCAGCTAAATCTAAAACAAAAGCATCAATTAATTCTGGTTCTAAGTAAAATTCGGCTCGTTCAGTTAAATGTTTGATAATGGCGTGGGTATCTTCTAGGGAGAAATCTTTTAACTGGTAACGAATCTGTTTATCTAAAATGTTATTATTAATGGCATCAAGATGAGGCACGCGATCGCATTCCAATAAATAATGTAAATAATCTTCCCGCAACGAGAGAATTACTTTCACAAAAGGTAAATTTAAACAGTCCCGTAAAAACTCATAAAAAAATTGTCTTTGCATTCTGGAAGTGCTGGCAAAGAAAAATTCTTCAAACTGATCGAAAATTAAAACAGTCAGCAAATTATTGTCAGCATTCTGCCGTAGCTGCTGGATAGTAAATGATAAAGATTGAACGGTAGAAGAAGCCGGATATAAACTATGATTTTCTGCTTTTTCCTTTCTTTCTTCCTGACTTTCTGGCATTCCTTTTGCCCTCAATTTGTTTTTTTCTTCAGCTTCTCTGTGGGCAAGTGCTTTAGTTAAATGCCTTTCTAATTCCATTACCCAATCGGTGTAAATTTGCACAACAATGGGCAAAGTATCCCGCGCACCAAGACTAATATTTTTCAGTGCAGGTACTAATCCAGCATTGACTAAAGAACTTTTGCCGACACCACTTGGTCCATGAATAATTGTTAATTTATGGTCGTCTCTGCCAATTCTTTCTAGCAAGTTATTAATATCTTGCTGACGACAAGAAGCTGTCATTTCTTCGGCAATTGTTGCTGGATTTTCTATACAAGAAATTGCCGGGTTAATTGCCTGCCGTTGTGGTTGCAATTGACCAGCACCAATAAAAGCTCTGAAACCATATTGATACTCAATTGAACGTTGCTTTTTCTTAATCCGAAAAGCCTTGAGATATTCGGCTTGCTCAAAATATAGCGATCGCAATTCAGCCAAAATAGCAATGTAAAGTCTCGGTTCATATTTGGGCTTAGTTTGGGCAATTGCTAACTCTAAATAATGCAATGCCTGATGCCACTCTCCTAATTGTCTGAAACTTTGAGCTAACAGTAAAAGATATAAACTTCTATCAGATTGGGAACTAGAAATTAGGGAAGAATTATCTTTCCGAACTTCCAGATCTATTTTATTATTTTTATTTTCTTCCTGTTTCACTGCTTGATCTAAAATAGCCAAAGCTAACTCAGCTAACTGTTTAGCTCGATCCCATTTTAATTGTTGCAGCGCCACCTCAGCCAGAAATCCATAATCTTGAGCAAGTTGGTTGGGAGTACCATAGATAAAATGCAATTGTAAGGAATTTTCGGCAAGAGATTGCAATTCTTCCCAAGCTTCTAAACCTTGAATTACCTCTCCTAAATGAGTCATTACTAACGCTACTAAATCAGGACGTTTTGCCCCTGCAAAGGCATTCCTAGATGCTGTCAAACTCATTCTTGCTTCCTGTAAGTGCTGGCGGTGAGCTACGGGATTTCTAGCAGCTTGAAGGCGTTGGCATAAGGCAATATGAAATAATACAATTCCTTGTCGTTCTAGTAATTGATTAATCGGAATTTTATTCTGGCGATCGAGAAGGTTTGAGTCTTTTATTACATCGTTAATTATCACTGCTTTTTCTCGGATTTCCTGTTCCCAAAATTTCAAGCTCTGCTGATAATTAATCAAGGCAATTTCTGGGCGATCGCTGATATAATAATCTCGACCGAGAACAAATTGTAAGCTGGCTTCAAGAGCAGGCTCTAAATTTTGCCCGCGATTTCCTAAATCTTTAATCGCTAATTCTAGTTCTCGCCGCCGCTGGGAACCAATTGTTAAAGTAATATTAGATTGTGTTTCCAGAAATATATCTTTAGTTTCAGCGATCGCTCTTTTTTGTTCTGTATTAAGTTTGCCGATCGAAAAAATAGCATCTGCTTGTTGTTGTAAGAAATTTATTAATTCACTATCGACCATTTCAAATTTAATCGTAGCCGCAGCCCAACTTTTAAAATCAGGAGCCAAGCGAATCATTTTCGCCGCAATATCATCTGTCACCCACAAAACAATGGGAAAAGGAAAATTTTTGCGAAATTCATCTCTAACTTGATTGGTATACCTAAGTAAATCGTCAATTTCAACTACATTTTCCAGACCAAATACCATCAAAGCCGGAGTAGAATTTCCCTCTAATAATGCTAAAGATTTAGTTTTTACCAGTAAAGTAGTATAAAGTGTTTTGACGGATGTACTAAGCACAATATCTTGAGTTGGGACTGTTGATATTTCTCGAATTTTTTGCACCATTAATAAGCGCAATTGTTCGTAATTGCAGCCAGCTAAAATCAGCGAAAACTGCCCTTGAGAAAGACTAATAGCTCGCACCAAAGTCTTAAGCGATCGCTCATTGTAGCTCACTGTTTTCTCTAGCTTAAGCAGATCCGTCATAGTTTTTACCTACTTTTGTAAAGTTTAACCTGAAACTCCAATAGATTGCTGCCACATTTTATAATTCTTAGTCTCCGCTAACACTGGATTAATCCCAAACCAACGTCCATCCCGATCGCGATATTCAAAAACAAACATACTTCGTAATAAAGTTTGACATTCCTCTTCCCCTGTCACATTTTGTCTTTGTACTACTTGAAAAAGTAATTGCCATTCTTGCTCAGCGATCGCAGAAAGCAAATCATCCCGATATTCTTGGATCACATTTTCTAAACATTCTCGCGAAAAAGGTGGATCTTCTTGCTGCAAACAACTATACAATAAAACCAGTAAATTGCGAACATGACCACCGCTCACTCGGCAAAGTCGATCCAATGTTTCAGGACTATCAAATACCTGAGAAATTAAAATACTGCGATCGCTCGGATTGAAAGTAGGAAACGCTCTAGCTAATACCAACTGTCGCAATAACGCCATCCCCTCATCGTGATCCATACCTGAACGCACTTGCACCGGCACCATCGGCAATACTTTAGGTTTAATACCAAAACGATTGGACATTCTACCAAAATCATTCGAGAAAATTAAAGTTAAAGGAATCGTATAAACAACATGACAATTTAACTTTCTCAACTGTTCTCCTCGATCGACAAACAAATATTCCGGTTGCGTGCGTCCCGACGCTTTTAAACTATCATCCAGTCGATCAAGATTATCAATAATTACCACCAGCCCCTTGTATCCTTTATATTTAATTTCCTGAGTAGCACGTCCGATCAACTCTTCATTAATAGCCTGTAAAATGCTATTAGTACGCGGCTCTAAATATTGCCGTAACTGAGAACGAAGTTTAGGAGAATCCTTAGTTTTAGCAGTGATTTTAGCAATCCCCACAGATAACTCCGCCGTCCCAGAAAGCTCAATAGGAGTTTGCAAGAAATCCGCCACTTCTGCAAACAAATTTTGGAAATATCCATGCTTGAGTTTAATATTCGCAGATTCCAGACTTTCACTAACTTGACGAGCAATACTCAACAAAATATCACTAATATCCACATCTCCCATATCCAAGTCTTGAGAAGATTGGAAATAAACAACATAAAAACCCTCTTCTTCTAATTCAGCCTTCAATCTAAATAATTCAGTAGATTTGCCACAACCAATATGTCCCGTAAAAAGTTGGCAAGTTGGTTCATTAGGAGAGATTCGGGTAATAGTTCTCTGCAAAGATTCAATAATCTTGCCACCTCGTACTGTAGCAAAATCAATGTAGTATTGAGAATCTTCAGGATTACCCATAACTAAAGTTTTACTAGGGTTACAGGCTTGATAAAATTTGCCTAAGTCGAGTGTTGCAATCACGATTCTGTATTAACCAAAAGTCAGCATAAATTTCAAGATTTATTTTACTTCGATCGAGAGTATTTTAGACTGTGGGGTGAATCCCTAGATTGGTCAACCTACACTATTTTTCACTCAAAACCCTAAATATTCTCTCCGAATGCTTCGCCCAGATCCCTAAAATATTCTTAACTAAAATGTATTGATTTATAACTTACCCAAAAGTAGTTGTCATGCCGCCGTCTCGATGGTATCCTTGCGCCCGAAAGCAAACAGACTTTGAGCGTAAGTCAAAATTGCTTACAGTTTTATAGCTAGAAAACACGCCTTAAGCGTTAAACTATTAACCATCAACCATTACTCAGTTGTTATAACCTAGATGGCTAGTTTTGCATCAGTTTCTCAAACAGAATTAGGGCGCAGGCGTAACCAGTTGCGCCGCCAAAGACGCTTAAAATTGGTTCAGGGAATTTGGCAAACACTGGCTGTCAGCAGCCTCGCTGGAGGTTTGCTGTGGGGTTTATCTCAGCCTATTTGGTTGATTACTAAACCCGAACAAGTTAAAGTTGAAGGCAATCAGTGGCTTTCTGACCGTGCAGTAATGAATGCGCTACCGCTATCTTATCCCCAGTCCGTGTGGGGCATCCAGCCTCAAACTCTAGCCCAAAAACTAGAGTCGACAGGACCGATCGCCAAAGCCAAAGTAATTCGCCATTTATTTCCCCCATCTTTGACAATAGAAATAGAAGAACGTTTGCCAGTCGCGATCGCGCAACCAGGGGCCCAAAGCACACGCCCACAGGGAACTCAGGCAACTGGCTGGATCGATGCTAAAGGGGGCTGGATGTCCTTAGAGAGCTATACTGCTGATAAGCGATCGCGCACCACCTCGATCGGCAACACCCTATCAGGAGACAGACTTCAACACTCAATGCCTACACTCAAAGTCATTGGTCGTTTTGAAATCTATCGCAACTCTTGGCCGCAATTTTACTCCGTACTCAGTCGCAGTGCCGTAAAAGTCTTTGAAGTTGACTGGCAAAATCCGGGAAACTTAATCCTGAAAACAGAATTAGGTACCGTACATTTAGGACCCTACAGTTCCCGAATGGCCGAACAACTAACCATCCTAGACAAAATGCGCCAATTACCAAAACAACTCGATATCAGTCAAATTGCTTACATCGATCTGAAAAATCCGGCCTCCCCAATGATTCATATTCCAGAGCAAAAATAGCAGTAGATGTTAAGATTAAAGCCAATTTTCATTTTGCGTGCTATATGACTCTTAATAATAGACAGGGGTCTGGCCAAGACAGTACCCATTCAGAAGAAGAAGCGAATTTTACTGTAAAAGTAGATACCGCTAATCCCTTTGGACGCAAGTCTGGGATATATTTAGGAGACCCTAATATCGATACTAAAGCCATGCCCCGTGAAGACTCTAGGAGTGGCGATATTGTGCCAAGTACAGCAGCAAGAATTAAAGTAATTGGCGTAGGCGGGGGTGGAAACAATGCCGTTAACCGCATGATCGCCAGTGAAGTTGCAGGTGTCGAATTTTGGACGCTGAACACAGATGCCCAAGCTCTGGCTCTGTCTAATGCCAAACAACGCCTGCAAGTAGGACAAAAGTTAACTCGTGGTTTGGGCGCGGGCGGCAATCCTGCCATTGGCCAAAAAGCGGCTGAGGAATCTCGCGACGAGATTATCAATGCTCTAAGCAATTCCGATCTGGTCTTCATCACCGCAGGCATGGGTGGCGGCACCGGTACCGGTGCCGCTCCAATAGTGGCTCAGGTGGCGAAGGAAATGGGAGCGCTGACTGTAGGTGTAGTGACGCGACCTTTTACTTTTGAGGGTCGCCGTCGCATTGGTCAAGCCGATCAGGGCATTGCAGCTTTGCAACACTGTGTAGATACGCTAATCGTGATCCCCAATGATAAGCTACTGTCGGTGATTTCAGAACAAATGCCCGTACAAGAAGCTTTCCGCGTGGCGGATGATATTCTGCGACAAGGGGTTCAAGGCATCTCTGACATTATTACGATTCCCGGTTTGGTCAATGTTGACTTTGCCGATGTACGTGCGGTAATGGCGGATGCTGGCTCTGCCCTGATGGGCATTGGTGTTGGATCTGGCAAGTCGCGGGCCCGTGAAGCAGCGATGCAGGCAATTTCTTCGCCTTTGTTGGAGGCTTCATCAATTGATGGCGCTAGTGGTGTGGTGTTTAACATTACTGGCGGTTCTGATATGACGCTCCATGAGGTGAATGCAGCGGCGGAAACGATTTATGAGGTAGTCGATCCTAATGCCAATATTATTTTTGGCGCGGTGATCGATGACCGACTTCAGGGGGAAATTAAGATTACGGTGATCGCTACTGGTTTTTCTGGTGAGGTGTTGTCCGTGCCGGCAGTTAAGGAGGTTAAGCGACGGGTTAATTCTCCTGCGGCTGCGGCTGTGGCTGCGACACCCGATCCCAAAACTCAGCAGGGAGGCTTGGATATTCCTGAGTTCTTGCGGGGCCGGCGACCACCAAAGTAGGGTTTGTTATTGGTTAACAGTTAACTGTTATTAGTTAACTGTTAACTGTTAACTTTTCTCACTTATTAATACTTGGCTCTGTTCTGGAATCAGGAACAGATATTTGGAAAAAGTTATGAATACAACAACAAATACTTTACCTCCTCCCCTCAAATTGAAAATCGATCTTAGTGAGGATCAGTATTTTCATCTGTGTCAAAATAACCGCGATTTAAGATTTGAGCGGACAGCTAAAGGAGAATTACTAATTATGCCACCTACAGGCAGTGTGACTGGCAACCGTAACTTCGATCTTGCTGTTGAGCTAGGAATCTGGAACAAACAAACTAAATTAGGTAAAGGTTTCGATTCGTCCAGCGGTTTCACATTGCCCAACGGCGCGGAACGCTCTCCTGATGTATCTTGGATTAAACAAGAGCGTTGGGACGCTTTAACTCCAGAACAACAACAGAAATTTGCGCCTATTTGTCCTGATTTTGTCGTTGAATTACGCTCTGCTACCGATTCTTTAAAAGAATTGCGAGAAAAAATGCAAGAATACATCGACAATGGTGCGAGATTGGGTTGGTTAATTGACCGAAAAAGTCAGCGGGTAGAAATTTATCGCCCAAATCAAGATGTAGAAATACTGGAAAATCCTGCGACTCTTTCTGGTGAAGATGTGCTACCTGGTTTTGTTTTGGATCTCAAACCAATTATGTCTTAAACGATGCTACAGCGATTCTGGAGTAAGTGAAGTACGCACCTACCAATTACCAATTACCAATTACCAATTACCAATTACCAATTATCAATTAGTATCCGTAGTTTCTATTGACTTGGACGGCCACAAGTAAATTGCGCCAGAAATCAAAGTTAGGATAACAGAAATCCAGAAAGTAACTAAAGAGGGAATTGTCCAGAAATCAGATAAAGGTGCAATTAAAAGTGCGATCGCAATTATCTGACTAACTGTTTTCAACTTACCCCAAATATTCGCCCCAGAAATCGCAGTTTTGTTCACTCGCCATCCGGCAATAGTTAACTCCCGTGCTAAAATTAAAAATACTCCCCACGCCGGAACTTTGTTAATTTCAATTAATGCCAATAAAGGTGCAAGTACCAGTAATTTATCTACTAAAGGATCTAAGAATTTACCTAAATCAGTGATTTGATTTAGCTTTCTTGCTAAGTAGCCATCCAGCCAATCTGTCCCCGCCGCAACTAGAAAAATTACTAAGCAAATCCAGCGATTTTGCATGGTTGGTTGCTGCAAACCATAGAGGAGAAATGGAACTCCTAGCAAACGAGAAAACGTAATTAAATTAGGTAAATTCATAATTTTTGTACAGTAACATATCCACCAGCGCGATCGCGCTTTTAGGTTATTGTAGTTGATTGAAATAGGGAGATACTTTGCGATCAACATTTGATGTTAAAAATGCTCCACTGATGCTAAGTGCACACCAAGGGATGTGGGCGTATTGAGCGCACTCAAACCAAGTAAACGCAAAAATTAGATACCCGATCGCGACTACCTCCATACCGTGAAACGACAATTTAATGGCTAAATAGATATAATATCCCCATAAAAAGGCGTAAGATATCAGTCCCAAAATGCCGATTGATAAGGTTGTATCAAGTATTAAGTTATGGGCTTTGTAAGTAGGTATTTCCCTTGTGCTAACTTGTCCGTTTATGGTAATGTAGTCATAGGTAAACTGGTCTAATTTGACAACTATTGGAATTTTTTTAGGGTTTCTGATGTAGGGGTAAACAAAATCCCAAACTGTATCCTGCTGAGAACCGCCTAAAATCGTTTGGCGATAGGCATCTAATAGATTCTCTAGAGTCCGCGTTCCCCCTCGTGGCAACTGTGTAACTTTATAGGGATACAAAGTTGTTTTGTTAGTTATCACCTCATTTCCTATTGTAGTAATCGATTTAGATTCTGGGATATATAAATCTCGCGCTCCTTTTTTATCAAAACTAAGCTGGAATCCCATAGCCGCTTGACTACTAAGCGCCACTAGAAAAGGTGTTACCCAAAGTATTACTATCGTCTTTATACTTGCCATTATTTCTACCTATTTTATTGATGGTTGATATTTCTATTGTTTAGTAACTAGATTTAGCTGGCAATGATTATTATCCCTCATATTTTGGGGGATTTGCTAAACAAAAACTCACCCAAGAGGTAAATATTTTTCCTATCCAAGCTTCCTCTAAGGAGTTAGGGGGCTTTGATTTTTCATAAATTTTCGCTTGAAAATGATTTACTTCATACTTAAATCTAATAGAATAATTACCCATTTCTATTAGAAAACAACCCCATTCCTCTGACGAGCTGAAAGGTATGAGTATTTGCAAATCTTGGCACTGTTTATTTCTATTATGATATTTTCGTGTCCAAAAAATCCGTCCTTGCTGAGAATATGTTAAATACTTTCCTGGTCTAATTAAGAAAAAATCAGAGGCGGTAGCCCACGAAACCTGATCGCTCTGATAACCTATCATCAAATTTTGACCACTTGGTGCTATGAGTTCTGGAAAAAATGAGCTTGATAACATAAAACGATAAAAAATTGAGGTATTATTGGTAATGCGGAAACTGAATGGAACTGATGTATACCCCTCGGGCTGAGATTTTTTAACTGGGATAATCACTCGCTCAGGCATCAGAAGTTCAAAGCGGATGCCATCCACTTCAACAGCATTGGTGTCATTTGATTCTCCAGGAGTCATATTAGACATAAGGATGGTGGCGTATAATAACGGATTGGGCGCGTTTGAACGGGAAAATTGTGCAACTGAGCAAATTCAAGTATGAAGTTTTACTAAATTGAACTGCATAAAAGGAGTTGACATAGTGCCGCTCCAAACATTCTCTATTAACTTCATTTCTTTACTTACTCCGTCATCTACCGTTGCCTTGGCATTTTGGTTGCTCAAGATAAATCGAACTTTATATGTAGCAGTGGTAAGATTATCAAAAATCCAACTCCCTCCATCTCCAGCAGCAATTTTTAATCCTAAGACTTTACGTTTTATCCACAACAGTTTTGCATGGGGAAAAAAGATTACATTTTCTCCTGGCATAGTTAACGGAAAATCAGATTCAAACCGTCTGCGGAGAAAAGTGGTACTATAGTCGCCTCGCACTATCCGCTCGTTTGGCATTAAAAGTTCAGGAATGAGAGAGGCGTAAAAGCTGAAGCGAAAGGGCGTTAGCGTGTTATTGGTAATCTGAATTCCAATTTGCACACTCACCTCAGATCCAGGTTTTTCTGGCGGAAGTGTCAACATATCCTTTGGGACTAAAATTTCAAACCGGATGCCATCCACTTCAACAGTATTGGTGTCATTTGATTCTTTAGGTGTCATATTAGATATTACAGCGGTTCCCGCTGTTATGAGGTATAGAATTTACTAGGTGTAAATCAACAAAATACGTAGATATCATACCCGTCCAAACATCTTCGATTGAGGTTTTGAGTAGCCGTCCATCATAGATATTCCACACCGGAGTTTTATTGCTATACGTAAACCTAACTTGATGCGTTCCAGGTTGGAAATTGCGAAAAGACCAAGCCCCACCATCTCGGAGATAAACAACACATTTAATTTGATTTTTATCCCAAACAAAACGCCCTTTCACAAAAAAGATTAAACTTTCTCCAGATTTAGCTAACGGAAAATCTGCTTCTTGAGGTACGTTGGTTTTATTAATAGCTGGTCCTTCACTCTTTATAACTTGCCCCTCTGCGTTGAGAAAAGTTGGAAATAAGAAAAAAAGTAAGAATCGATGGGAAGTTTGTGTATTGTTCGTGATGCGAATCCCAAACTGCACAGGAGTATCAGCACCTGGTTGCAATGGCGGAATGGGCAATGCGTGTTCTGGTACTAAAGTTTGAAACCTGATGCCATCTACTTCAACTAAATCATCCTTCGACTGCTGCATATATGTTATTTTAACTACTATAGTTGCTTGCTAATTACTAGATCACAGCCATTTGCCATAAAGCAATATCTATCGTGTATTTTTTTACAGAACGTAATTCTGGTTAAACCGCAGAGCGAGACTGCACTATTTGAAATTACTCATAAGCTATCTGAAATTCCTCATAAGGCGTAGAAACCAGACCAGTCCATAAAGATTCTAAAAAGTTCCAGGGTGTTCTGCCTCCATCGATCTTTCCTGTTAGAGAGTGGTTATCATAGGTGAATCGCACGCTATACATACCTGGTCTAAGATTGTCAAAATACCAAATACCACCACTACCATCATAACCCCTGAGTCCGAGCTGGTAGTTAGACCAATAAAACTCTGCCTTCAAAAAGAATGTCGTAGTATCTCTATGTTGGAGTAATATAAAATCTGATTCTTCAGGTGTTTTGGTTACATTTCTGGCGTAACCTCGTTTTATTTCTTGCCCATCTTTTCCTTTAAATTGTGGAAGTAAATAAAAAAAGATAAACCGATAGGGATCTGACGAATTGTTCGTGATGCGAATCCCAAACTGTGCAGATTTTTTAAGATTATCCCTATTGGGGATAATCAGCATTCTATTTGGAACTAAAGTTTCAAATAAAATATTATCAATTTCAACAGTATTGCTATCAAAAAAATTTGCTGATGTCATGTTAGTTAGATGAAATACGATTATTAACTGTAACTTAAGGAAAGTAGTAATATATTACTACTTCATTTCAGAGAGCAAACCCAAGCTAAACTCGACAAAAGGCATTGATGCTTCCCCAGTCCAAATATTTTCTATTCGCTTCTTTTTTCCACTAGCTTCTTCATATACTTTAGGTTCGGCTGAATGATTTTTATACTTAAATCGAAGCTGATAAGTTCCTAAGTGAAGGTTGGTAAAGAAGTTAATACCACCATCTCCGACTGATATCATAAACCTGAAGCAATCATTTTTCTCTTTTAAAATAATGCCACCAGACATGAAACTAACGGCTTCTCCAGGCATTGCTAAGGGAAAATCTGACTCTCTGGGTCCTACCAACCAATCTGACATATAAAACATCTCCTGTAGAGTTTGAGTGTCCCTCATCATCAGTTCTGGGGTAATCGCGTTATAGAAGCTGAAGCGATAAGGGGTTGAGGTATTGTTGGTAATGCGAACTCCCAACTCCACTAATGTATTGTTTTCAAATGGTTTCTCTGGGACGATAAACACTCGTTCTGGCATCAAAATTTCAAAGCGGATACCATCCACTTCAACTACAGGCTCATTGGATTGTATATATGTCATGTTGACTACTCTCTTAATTTTTACGTCTTTTGGCACGACTATACCTCCAGACACATTGTCTAGTGCGATCGCCCCAGAAAGAATTAAAGCCAACATAAACAAGAAAAAATATTTCATATCTCGGCTTTTTTCATCTGTTTTACTACCTGCCAAATACCAGATCACAGTCGTTTACGATAAAGCAATATCGGTATTTACGGATCTTGCCCTTTTTTTACTACAATTAGAATTACAGCAGATTCCATGTATCTGTGGTACACTATGTTCAGTAGCGATCGCAGAAAAAATGAAACCTTATTTAATCGAGTTTCGCCAAAGCCGCGAAACTTTGGGACTTAGAACGGTTATATCAAGCCTTTGGAGAGGCTAAACGACAAATCTCCCCATCAATTGACATTAATATCCGGCTAGAATTCCCTTCATCTTCAGAAACTCCTAAAACAGAAGACTTAAATCAAAATAATTAGAATAAGTCCTGAATTACAGTTCTTGTATGCGATCGATCAATTCATAAAATGGCCGCCAATTATCATCAATAGCAATAGCCTGCCAAATTTCTTCAATTACTGGTCTAAGTAAGGATTGTAAAGGATTATATCGTCGCAGTCTTAATTGCATTTCCTCCAGATCCACTGGTGATAAAGTCTGCAAAAGATGATAATAAAACTGTCGCCAAGCTTCCATTTTTCCAACTATTTCCACTTCCCTAAAAATGTTACTACTATCATCGCGCCAACTGCGATCGAACTGTTTTCGTAATTCGACAAAGAACTCGTGATAGCCTACTTGAGTCTCATTCATCATGGTAATAGTCAATTGCAATAATTCTTTGGCTTCTGCATCTGGCAACTGTGCAAATCCTAATCTATTTAACATTATTTGCTGATAAGTAGCGTTATAGTATGCGCCAAATTTTGCCAAAGCTTCCTCCATTAATTTTTGCTCGATTAAAACACTTAATGGTTGCTGAAGTCGCTGTAAATTCAAATGGCAAATAAATGGTTGATTTGCATAACAGTAAAGTCCCGAATAATCAAAGTAAGCGGCGATAAATTGAGGTTTATAAGTGGGAATAAACCCATAGGGTCCATAGTCAAAACTTTCTCCAGTAATTGACATATTATCGGTATTCAGCACTCCATGACAAAAACCTGCTGCCATCCATTGTGCTGCTAATTCTGCCACGCGCTTGACTAATTCTGCATAAAATAGAACATATTTTTCTGCTTGAGAAATTGGCATTCTACCTGTTTGTAAATACACTTCAGGATAATAATATTCAATAACGTGATCTAGCAGCTTTTGAATTAAGTCTTTTCTGCGTAAAAAATGTAATCTCTCAAAAGTACCAAATCGAATATGAGACTGACTGAAACGTACCATAACTGAGGAACGAGTTGGGGAAGGTTCATCACCTCGCCAGAGTGGTTCGCCAGTTTCAATTAAGCTTAAACATCGGGATGTGCGGACACTTAATCTGTGTAAATATTCGGCGGCTAACACTTCTCTAATACCCCCTTTCAGGGTGAGTCTACCATCAGCACTTCGGGAGTAGGGAGTGCGGCCTGAACCTTTGGTTCCAAAGTCATAAAGTTTGCCATCAATACCGCGAACTTGACCGTAGAGAAAGCCTCTACCATCACCCAAGTTGGGGTTATATTCGTTGAATTGATAGCCATGATATCGGAGTGCTAAAAATGGTCGGACGCAATGAAATTTGCCAAAGGCGGCGGTGAAATCATCTTCGGTGACATTTTTGGGGTTTAATCCTAATATCGGTAATAATTGGTCATTGCGAAAGCGGAGAATATGCTGAGGAAAGTCAGCGGCGGATACTTCATCAAAGTAATCACCGCCTAAAGATTCGATCGCGGTTTCGTAGTTGAGAGTGAGGAAGGGATTGGACATTGCTATTTTCCGGTAAATCAGATAAGCTGTTGAGCATTTAAACGATTGCTCTTAATTTTTACCGATTTTTAGGCTTTTTTGAGCGCGGTAAGTGACACCAAAGTCGCCACCGCCCAGGATTTCTTCGATTAAATATTTGCCTTCGTGGAGTTGTTGTCCCCGTGCCCAGTGCTGCATATTGGTGTGCGATCGCGTGTAGATACAGAAAATTGTAGCTTATGAGCATTTTCTTTGACAATTGAGCAATCTGGGAAAATGGGTTATAGCAGTCGCCAAGGCGCTTAGGACATGATTGATTGCTGGAACCCGCTTATTCTATTCCCTTCTTCCCTAGCTCCTAGCCCCTAGCCCCTAGTCCCTAACTATAACCAAGTTCGGGACTTACGCAATTAGCACATTATGATATAATATAAAATTTCGAGTAAAAATTCTAATGAATCAGTTCTTATTACAAACCTGTTGGTGGATACCTGTATATGGCTTAGTGGGTGCAGTTTTGACATTACCTTGGTCAACTGGAAGCATCCGTAAAACGGGGCCTCGGCCGGCGGCCTATTTTAATTTGTTGATGACGGTGTTGGCTTTTGTGCATGGGACATTTTTGTTCAGGGCAACTTGGGGCCAAGATCCTCAACAGTTACTCATACATTGGTTACAAGCCGGTGATTTAGATTTGTCTTTTGCTCTGGAAGTCTCGTCTTTGAGTGTGGGGGCGATGGAGTTGGTGACGGGGTTAAGCTTGGTGGCTCAAGTTTATGCCTTGGGATATATGGAAAAAGATTGGGCGATGGCTCGGTTTTTTGGTTTGCTGGGCTTTTTTGAAGGGGCGATTAGTGGGATTGCGCTGAGTGATTCGTTGTTTCTCAGTTATGCTCTGTTGGAGATGCTGACGCTTTCAACTTATTTGCTGGTGGGTTTTTGGTATGCTCAACCGTTGGTGGTGACGGCGGCGCGGGATGCGTTTTTGACGAAACGGGTGGGTGATGTTTTGCTGCTGATGGGGGTGGTGACGCTTTCGACGTTGGCGGGAAGTTTGAATTTTGGGGATTTGGAACTTTGGGCGGAAACGGCGACTTTACCGCCGCTGACGGCGACGCTGTTGGGTTTGGCTTTGATTGCGGGGCCGATCGGTAAATGCGCTCAGTTTCCGCTGCATTTGTGGTTGGATGAGGCGATGGAGGGACCGAATCCGGCTTCGATTTTGCGGAATACGGTGGTAGTGGGAACGGGGGCTTATTTGTTGATTAAGCTTCAGCCGGTTTTGGCGCTGTCGCCGGTGACGAGTCTGACTTTGGAGATTATTGGGATGGTGACGGCGATCGGGGCTTCTTTGGTGGCGATCGCGCAAATCGATCTGAAGCGGGCGTTTTCTCATTCTACTAGCGCTTATTTGGGTTTGGTGTTTATTGCGGTGGGTGAGGGTCATGTAGATATTGCTTTGTTGTTGTTATTTACTCATGCGATCGCCAAGGCTTTACTATTTATGAGTATTGGCTCAATTATCTCCACAACTAGCACTCAAGACTTGACAGAATTAGGCGGTTTGTGGTCAAGAATGCCTGCCACAACTATTTCTTATTTAATGGGTGCTGCGAGTATGGTGGGAATTTTACCTTTGGGTTGTTTTTGGGCAATGCGCCGATGGATTAATGGTTTTTGGACAGTACCTTTGTGGTTGATTGGTGTGTTGTTGTTGGTGAATTTTTTAACGGCTTTGAATTTAACTCGCGTGTTTGGTTTAGTGTTTACGGGGAAACCACAACCAAAAACTCGCAGGGCTCCAGAAGTAGCTTGGCCAATGGCTTTACCAATGGTGTCAATGATTGTGGTGGCGTTGTTAATGCCTTTAATGTTGCAGAATTGGCAATTGTTAATTACTTGGAGTGGACCTTGGGTTTATAGTTCTGATACGTTTTCTTTGGCGCAGTTGTTGAAGCAATTAGATGTGCCTTTGTTGCTGATTTCTGGTTTGCTGGGTGTGGCGATCGGCGGGGGAATTTATATTTATGATTTCTGGCCGAAACCTGTACGTTTGCCTTGGAAGTTTGTGCAGGATTTGTTGGCTTATGATTTTTATATTGACCGAGTTTATCGGTTGACTGTGGTGTTGGCGGTTGAGGTGATTTCTAAGGCTAGTGCTTGGCTCGATCGCTATGTGATTGATGGAGTGGTAAATTTGTTTGGTTTGGCAACTATTTTTGGGGGTGAAGGTTTGAAGTATGGTGTTACTGGTCAGTCGCAGTTTTATGTGTTGACTATTGTGGTGGGGGTTGCTGTTTTATTGTTGGTGATGATTGGGATTTTTTAGGGAAATACCTATCTACAGATAGTGAATACCGATCCGATTCTTATGCTTGAATCGCTACAATGACAAGTGTAGAGGCAATCAACCTCTTGCCTCTACATTATAAATCGCGTTCACTTTAGAAAATTAAAATTTATGCAGCCAAATAACCCAAATCAATTTACTGAGAAAGCTTGGGAAGCGATCGCGCGTACCCCAGATATTGTTAAACAAAGTCAACAACAGCAACTAGAAAGCGAACACTTAATGAAAGCTTTGTTAGAACAAGAGGGATTAGCTAATATCCTCTTTGCTAAAGCTAATATTAATCTTCGCCAGCTAAAAGAACGTACCGACGAATTTATTAATCGACAACCGAAAATATCTGGTACAGGTAGTTCTGTGTATTTTGGTCGCAGTTTAGACACCTTACTAGACCGTGCAGAAGCTCATCGAAAAGAGTATAAAGATGAATTTATTTCAATCGAGCATTTGGTACTATCTTATGCCAAAGATGACCGTTTTGGTAAAGGTTTATTCCAAGAATTTAAACTAGATGAAGACAAGTTAAAACAAATAATAACCCAAGTCAGAGGTAATCAAAAAGTGACAGACCAAAATCCAGAAGTTAAATATGAATCCCTCGAAAAATATGGCAGAGATTTAACTGAGGCGGCGCGTCAAGGTAAACTCGATCCAGTGATTGGTAGGGATGATGAAATTCGCCGCACGATTCAAATTTTGAGCCGTCGCACGAAAAATAACCCTGTATTAATTGGCGAACCAGGAGTAGGAAAAACTGCGATCGCGGAAGGACTTGCTCAACGAATTGTTGCCGGCGATGTTCCCCAATCTCTGAAAGATCGTCAATTAATTAGCTTAGATATGGGTGCTTTAATTGCCGGGGCAAAATTCCGAGGAGAATTTGAAGAACGCCTCAAAGCAGTTTTGAAAGAAGTAACTGAATCTAAGGGGCAAATTATCCTATTTATTGATGAAATTCACACCGTTGTCGGTGCTGGTGCAACTCAAGGAGCGATGGATGCTGGAAATTTGTTAAAACCGATGTTAGCTAGGGGAGAATTGCGCTGTATTGGTGCAACAACTTTGGATGAATACCGGAAGTATTTGGAAAAAGATGCAGCTTTAGAACGCCGTTTTCAACAGGTTTATGTCGACCAACCAAGTGTTGAAGATACTATCTCAATTTTGCGGGGGTTGAAAGAACGTTACGAAGTGCATCATGGGGTAAAAATTTCTGATAATGCTTTAGTTGCAGCGGCTACTTTGTCAACTCGATATATTAGCGATCGCTTCCTTCCTGACAAAGCTATTGATTTAGTAGATGAAGCCGCCGCTAAGTTGAAAATGGAGATTACTTCTAAGCCAGAAGCACTGGACGAAATTGACCGGAAAATTTTGCAGTTAGAAATGGAAAGATTGTCGCTACAAAAAGAAAGCGCACTTGCTTCAATTGAGCGCTTAGAAAGGCTGGAAAAAGACTTAGCTAATCTCAAAGAAGAACAAAGTACGCTGAATGGACAATGGCAATCAGAAAAGGGTGTAATTGGCAACATTCAGAGAATCAAAGAACAGATTGATAAGGTTAATATTGAAATTCAACAAGCAGAAAGGGAATATGATTTAAACCGCGCTGCTGAGTTGAAATACGGCAATTTAAGCAAGCTACATCAAGAGTTAGAAGTAGCAGAAAGTCAACTAGCAACAACTCAAACTACAGGGAAAACTTTGTTGCGCGAAGAAGTTATGGAATCTGACATTGCGGAGATTATTTCTAAGTGGACGGGAATCCCGATTAGCAAGTTAGTTGAGTCAGAAATGCAGAAGCTTTTGCAACTAGAAGAAGAACTGCATAAACGGGTAGTTGGACAAGATGAAGCGGTGACTGCGGTGGCCGATGCAATTCAGCGATCGCGGGCTGGTTTAGCCGATCCAAATCGCCCCGTAGCTAGTTTTATTTTCCTTGGTCCAACGGGTGTTGGTAAAACAGAATTAGCTAAGGCTTTAGCCGGATATCTCTTCGATACCGAAGATGCAATGGTACGAATTGATATGTCTGAATACATGGAAAAACACGCAGTTTCTCGGTTAATTGGTGCGCCTCCTGGTTATGTTGGTTATGATGAAGGTGGACAATTAACTGAGGCAATTCGCCGCCGTCCATATTCGGTGATTCTATTCGATGAAATTGAAAAAGCTCACCCGGATGTGTTTAATATCATGCTGCAAATTCTGGATGATGGTCGGGTGACTGACGCGCAAGGTCATACGGTAGACTTTAAGAATTCTGTGATTATTATGACATCAAATATTGGCTCTCAATACATTTTAGATGTAGCCGATAATAATGAAGAAATGCGGAGTCGGGTGCTGGAAGCAATGCGCGGAACTTTTCGCCCAGAATTTCTCAATCGGATTGATGAGATGATTATTTTTCATGGGTTGAGTAAGGCGGAATTGAGGCAGATTGTACAGTTGCAAATTACTCGTTTAGATCGACGTTTAGCTGACCGTAAGATGTCGATTAAATTGTCGGATGCTGCGTTAGATTTCTTGGCAGAAATAGGTTACGATCCGGTTTATGGGGCTCGTCCATTAAAAAGGGCAATTCAACGGGAGTTGGAAACGCAAATTGCTAAGGGAATTTTGCGGGGAGAGTTTAGCGATCGCGACATGATTTTTGTCGATATTGAGAATGAACGGTTGGCGTTTAAGCGTTTGCCTAGTGAGTTTTTGTTGGCTAAGGAATGAAAATTTAATAACTTGATGATTTGGTTTGTAGTAAGCGCAAAGAGCGCTAAAGCGCTTACTACAAACAAGCTAATTACTTAATTTCTATTCCTATAAAATCAGATTATGATCCATCCCCTACTAATAAATCTATCTTTCCTCATTCCCGAACCCACAGGAATTTCCACCTACGCAACCAACGTTTTCCCCTACCTAAAATCTCTTAATCCCACTCTCCTAGTTTCCCACTCAATCCCAGATTATCTCTGCTATCCCGTCCCCGATAACATGACTCCATCTCAAGGAACTAAGGGACACCTACGGCGATTATTATGGACGCAATTTAAACTCCCAGAAATTTACCAAAAACAGCAAGCTAACCTACTTTTCTCGCCCCTTCCTGAAGCACCGTTATTTTCTAAATGTCGTTACATTGCAATGGCCCATGATTTAATTCCCCTGCGATTTCCTAAACGGTTTTCTCGCCTAACTGCTTACTTTCGTTATTATATTCCCCAAGTTTTATCCCAAGCTGAACATATCATTTGTAACTCTCAAGCCACAGCTAAAGATATTGTTGATTTCTATAAAATACCAGCACAAAAAATTACCCCTATTCCTTTAGCTTGCAATCCCGATAAATTTCGTTTTCTCGATTTACCAACCAAAAATTATTTGCTGTATATTGGTCGCCACGACCATTATAAAAACTTACAGCGGGTAATTTCGGCTTGGGCAACTTTACGGTCTAATTCTGATTTAGAATTATGGTTAGCTGGACCGGGAGATGGACTTTATACACCACAATTAAAAACGCAAGTTATAGAATTAGGTTTGACACAAAAGGTAAAATTTTTAGATTATGTACCGTCGGCTGAATTACCGATCGTAATTAATCAAGCGATCGCCCTGATTTTTCCTAGTTTATGGGAAGGTTTCGGCTTTCCAGTCCTCGAAGCAATGGCCTGCGGTACACCAGTTATTACTTCTAATATTTCCTCTATGCCAGAAGTCGCCGGCGATGCAGCATTGTTAGTAAATCCTTATAATATTGGCGAAATTGCTGAGGCGATCCAAACAGTTGTAGATAATTTAGAATTGCGATCGCGCCTCCGAAACCTTGGTTTAGCGAGATCCGCCCAATTTAGCTGGGAAAAAACAGGGAAAGCCACTGCTAATATTTTGAAAAGCTATACATAGCACTGGGGGCGAAACACGGTAGGATTGGATCGAAACTCGATCCACATTTTACCGAAATTCTTAGTGTGCCCAACGCTGACCGTAAACCCCTCCTATTAGAATTTGAAAAGCCTTTGGCGGAATTGGAGGCCCGGATTCACCAGATTCGCCAATTAGCTGATGAAAATGGCGTGGATGTCTCCGAGGACATTCGCCAGTTGGAAGCCAGATCCGCCCAACTTCGCCAAGAAATTTTTACTAGCCTTTCACCGATCCAAAGGCTACAACTTGCTCGTCACCCCCGTCGCCCCAGTACCCTCGATTATATTCAAGCAATTACGGATGACTGGTTGGAGTTACATGGCGATCGCGGCGGTAGTGACGATCCGGCTTTGCTTGGGGGTGTTGCCCAAATCGATGGTCGCCCAGTAATGATTGTTGGTCATCAAAAAGGCCGCGATACTAAAGATAATGTTGCCCGTAATTTTGGTATGGCATCTCCTGGCGGCTACCGTAAAGCGATACGTTTAATGAAACACGCCGATCGCTTCGGAATGCCGATTTTGACTTTTATTGACACTCCCGGTGCTTTACCAAGCGTGGAAGCGGAAAAATTTGGTCCGGGAGAGGCGATCGCCTACAACCTCCGAGAAATGTTTAGCCTTGATGTCCCAATTATCTGCACCGTCATCGGTGAAGGTGGCTCCGGTGGTGCTTTAGGCATTGGAGTTGGCGATCGCCTGTTAATGCTAGAACATTCTGTCTACACCGTCGCCACCCCCGAAGCTTGCGCCGCCATCCTCTGGAAAGATGCCGCTAAAGCAAACCTCGCCGCCGAAGCTCTAAAAATTACGGCTTGGGATTTGAAAAATCTGGGCATTCTTGACCAAATAGTACCCGAACCCAACGGCGGCGCTCACGCCCATCCCCTTCAGGTTGCTGAAATTTTGAAACAAGTTTTGTTACAAAACTTAACCGAACTCACCCAGCTAACTAGCAAGCAGCGACGGGAATTACGGTATCAAAAATTCCGCAAAATCGGTGTGTTCACGGAAATTTCAGCCTGAGTTTGCTGAATTAAAAACATCCTTGGTAATGGTGTTATAATTTTTCAGGAGACACGCACTTAACAATTCTTCATGTAAATTTAAGAACTCCCGATTTATGTGCTAGGACAGCTTTCTGTTCTGCCTAAGAAAGCTGTAATGCTCAAAGAAATTGCCCCACTAAATATCGGACAACCTTGATGAACTATCCGACAAACAAGCAGGCTCTAATTACCGGAGCCAGCAGTGGTATTGGCAAAGCGACAGCGCTAACTTTTGCCAAAGCCGGGATTAATCTAGCCTTAGTGAGTCGATCGCCAGAGAAATTAGAGGCCGTAGCTGTAGCAGCAAGACTTACTGGGGTAAAAGCGGAGGCCTATCCCTTGGATTTGGCCAAACTAGACCAAGTGCGATCGCGTATCAGCGCGATCGCGGCTGAATTTGGACCGATAGATATCCTAGTAAACAATGCTGGTATGGGTTACACAGGTTTCCTGGCAGATATCCCCCTCGCCGACTGGCAGCAAGTTTTCGACCTCAACGTTACCAGCGTTTTGCAGTGCATCCAAGGAGTTTTACCCCAAATGCGCGATCGCGGTGGAACCATAATTAACGTCGTTTCCATCGCCGGAAGTCAAGTATTTCCCAATTGGGGAGCCTATTGTGCCAGCAAATTCGCTCTGTTAGCGTTATCCAAAACCCTCGCGATCGAAGAGCGCCAACATGGAATCCGCGTCACCGCCATTTGTCCCGGTTCCGTCAACACTCCCATCTGGGATACAGAAACCGTCCAAGCTAACTTCGATCGCACCGCCATGTTGACTCCAGAAATTGTTGCCGAGTCAATTCTCCATACTGTCCAGCTACCTTCCAGCGCAGTCATTGAAGAATTAACACTAATGTCTAATGCTGGAGTTCTTTGAAGAATTAAAAATTGGAATTAAAAATTTTTAATTTTTAATTCCTGTTGTCCTTTACCTCACACAAATCACTAATGACTATTGCCTCTTCTAACAGTTCTAATGGTTTGAACTCTCCTTCAAACAACGGCGTAAAACTCCCAGAAACCATCAATGAATCATCCCGAATTTCTACTCGACCAGACCGTAATTCCTTAAACGGTGAAGAACCAAATATTCCGATTACTACTGAAGTAAGTAACGAAGAAATGATGGCGGCCGTGCGAACAATGCTGCTAGGAGTAGGTGAAGATCCTGAACGCGAAGGTTTACTAAAAACTCCCAAACGAGTAGCAGAATCCATGAGGTTTCTCACCAGCGGCTACAGTCAATCATTACAAGAACTTCTCAATGGAGCTATCTTTGATGAAGGTCATAACGAGATGGTATTGGTTCGCGATATCACTGTATTTAGTCTGTGCGAACATCATCTGTTGCCGTTTATGGGTCAAGCTCATGTTGCCTATATTCCCAATCAAAAAGTAGTTGGATTAAGTAAATTAGCCCGGATTGTGGAAATGTACGCCCGCCGTTTGCAGGTACAGGAAAGACTGACGCGCCAAATTGCCGAAGCGGTTCAGACAATCTTGGAGCCAAAGGGAGTTGCTGTAGTCCTAGAAGCGAGTCATATGTGCATGGTGATGCGCGGCGTACAAAAACCTGGTTCTTGGACGGTGACAAGTGCTATGCTAGGGGAATTCCAAGATGAGCAAAAAACTCGTGAGGAATTTCTCAATCTAATTCGTCATCAACCAACTTTCTTTTAATTGTTAACTGTTATTTGTTAACTGTTATTTGTTAACTGTTATTTGTTAACTGTTATTTGTTAACTGTTAACTGTTAACTGTTAACAAATAACAAATAACCAATAACAAATAACCAATAACAAATAACCAATAACCAATAACCAATAACCAATAACCAATAACCAAAGATAAAATTATGCCTCAACCGATAAAATTTGGTACAGATGGATGGCGCGGTTTAATCGCTGATGATTTTACCTTCGATCGCGTCGCTTTAGTTGCTCCTATAGCGGCAAAAGTTTTATTACAAGTTTATGGCGCAAGCACTAACAGCCGCACAGTAATAGTCGGTCACGATCGCAGATTTTTAGCTGAAGAATTTGCCCGAAAAGCCGCTGAAACTATCCAAGCTGCCGGCTTTGATGTGTTACTTACTGATAATTATGCTCCTACACCGGCTTTTAGTTTAGCGGCGAAACAAATGAATGCTTTAGGTGCAATTGTTTTAACTGCTAGTCATAATCCCGGTAAATATTTAGGTTTAAAAGTTAAGGGCGCTTTTGGTGGTTCAGTTCCACCAGAAATTACTCAACAAATTGAGGCTTTATTACCCCAGGATGAATCTCATCCTCCCGCATTAGAAACTGCTAATTATACTGGTTCTTTAAATAGTTTTAATCCTTGGCCGAGTTATTGCGAAACTCTGCGGGGAATGGTAAATATTGAGCTAATTCGCTCGGCAATTTCGTCGGGGAAATTAACAGTATTTGTGGATGTAATGCACGGTGCGGCCGCCGGGGGATTGGCTCAAATTTTGGCAGTGCCGGTGCAAGAAATTCATAGCGATCGCGATCCTTTTTTTGGTGGCGGTGCGCCAGAACCTTTGCCCCGTTACCTTTCTGATTTCTTTCAACTTATCCAAAATTACCAACGTACAGAGGGTAGTTTAGCGATTGGTTTTGTATTTGATGGGGATAGCGATCGCATTGCGGCTGTTGATGGTGCGGGTAATTTCCTGAGTTCTCAAATATTAATTCCCATATTAATCGAACATTTAGCTAAACGGCGAGGATTAACGGGAGAAGTGATTAAAACTTTGAGTGGTTCTGATTTATTTCCAAAGATTGCTAGTTTGTACAATTTGCCTGTATTTGAGACAGCTATTGGCTACAAATATATTGCCGATCGAATGTTAACAACTCATGTTTTAGTAGGTGGAGAAGAATCAGGAGGAATTGGTTATGGTACTCATATTCCTGAACGAGATGCTTTGCTTTCAGCTTTATATTTGTTAGAAGCGGTAGTAGAATCGGGAGAGGATTTGAGCGATATTTATCAGCGATTACAACAGGAAACTGCTTTTAATTCAGCATACGATCGCATTGATTTACCCTTAGCAAGTATGGCAGTGCGATCGCGCCTTTTAGAAGAGTTACAAAACCATCCTTTAACAGAAATTGCCGGTCAAACTGTAGTTGATTGCAATACAATTGATGGCTATAAGTTCCGATTAGCTGATGGCCGCTGGTTATTAATTCGTTTTAGCGGTACTGAACCCGTTTTACGACTGTATTCGGAGGCCGCTACTTTGGATCAAGTACATGAAACTTTAGCCTGGGCAAAAGAGTGGGCTAATCGCCTTTAGTTTGTAGTAAGCGCTTTAGCGCTCAGGGCTGTGCAGTAGGGGCGAATGGCCATTCGCCCCTACCCCAGATTTATGCCTTAACTACCTTGGCAGTTGCTATAATTGAGTTTCAGGAGCCTCACAAAGAAAATTAGTATCGAGAACGAAACAGCCCTGCTTTAGCGCTGAAGCGCTTACTACAAACCCCGGTTTTATGTAACTAAACGTTTCCTAAGAGATTCAGCGCGACGTTTCGCCGTTGAATTATTTGGCTCAAATTTCAGGGCTGTTTCATAAAGTTCTAAAGCTTGATTCATTAGTTTTTTCCGCTCGTAAGAATGGGCAAGGTTATTCAGGGCTATAACATAATCTGGCTTTAAGTTGATCGCTTCTTTGTATTGGCGAATGGCCATATCATATTGTTCTTGACCAAAATGGGCGAAACCGAGAGCATTGTAAATGGCTGCGGCATCTTCTTCTGCTTCTAAATCTTTCGATTTTAGGGCTTTTTGAAACAGTGAAGCGGATTGGGCGTAGAGCTTTTTACCTAAGTAAATACTGCCCAATTCGTAATATTCCTGTGCGGTTCCTTTTTCGTTACCGAGTTTCTTTTCTAAACGAGCTAGGGTTGTGTCAATCTTGCGGGTTTTGATAATTTGGCGGATGATAAACCAGCCTGCACTACCGAGAATGGCAAGCAAGACTAATAAATAAACAATTGGTAAACTGGTATCCATGCTGTTTAAATAAGTAAATTGAAATTTGTATATATTCTAAATCTTTCAGATCGCAGATTTTTAGTAACGCCGTCATCATTTAGACTTTGTTTGAGATAGCGGCGTTACGTTGTTAATTAAAAATTAAAAATTAACAATAAATTTAATTTTTAATTTTTAATTTTTTACCTTTGTGCTTGATTTGCCAATTCCACGACTTTACCGAAAGTTGCAGGATCGATGATGGCCATTTGTGCCAGCATCTTGCGGTTGATTTCGATATTGGCTTTTTTCATGTTGCCGATCAGTCGGCTGTAGCTAGTACCGTGTAAGCGGGCTGCTGCGTTGATGCGGGCAATCCACAGACGACGGAAATCGCGCTTGCGTTTGCGGCGATCGCGATAGGCATTTTTGAGTGCCTGCATCACCCGCTGATTAGCTGTGCGAAACTGTTTAGACTGCGCGCCTCGGAATCCCTTAGCGATTTTGAGAATTTTTTTGCGGCGCTCTCTAGCGACATTACCGCGTTTTACCCGTGTCATTGTTTATTTCCGTTAAACTTTACAAGTATGGAAGCATCAGCCGCACATTCTCCTCATTAGTTGGATCGAGAACAACCATTTTAGAGAGAGTGCGTTTGCGGTTGGAACTTTTGTGCTGTAGTAAGTGGCTTTTGTAAGCTTTCCGCCGCACAATTTTACCGCTGCCAGTGGCTCTAAAGCGTCTAGCTGCGGCTTTGCGAGTTTTTAATTTCGGCATGGACTGGCCTTAATTTGGACACAAGCCTTAAGGATAGCACGTTTTTACTATTTTTGGCAAGAGATTTTTTTGGCGATCGCGGGCGCATCAAAGGCAACATTCAGTAATAAAACTTAAGCTCAAGTATCACTTGATATACTAAAAATATGCACAACAGTTGGGAAAAGAAGATTTTGAAACTGCTTAAAATATTTGCGAATCCATATCGGCGGTTAAGATTACAGATAATTTCGCGGATTTTTCGCAAACGCATTTCCGCGCCGCCATTGATGCAATCAGCACCTTTACCTAGCAATGAAGCAGATAGGCTAAAAGCTCTTTATCGTTATAATATTCTTGATACTACAGCGGAAGAAGCCTTTGATGATTTGACATCTTTGGCATCATATATTTGTGGAACTCCTGTGGCTTTAGTTAGTTTAGTTGATGCTAATAGACAATGGTTTAAGTCAAAGGTAGGTTTAGAAGCGATGGAAAGTCCAAGAGATATTGCATTTTGTGCTCACGCAATTTTACAACCTAATGAATTGCTAGTTATACCAAATGCGACAGAAGATCCTCGGTTTGCTGGCAATCCCTTAGTAACTTCCGAGCCTAATATTAGATTTTATGCTGGTGCGCCGTTGGTAACTGCTGATGGTTTTCCCTTGGGAACTTTATGCGCGATCGATACAATTCCTCGCAATCTTACTCCCGAACAACTTAACGCGCTGCGAATTTTAGGCCGCCAAGTGATTCATCAAATGGAATTGCGGATTAATTTGGCAAACTTAGAACGCACTCGAATTAGACATAAACAAGCTGAGGATAAATTGCGCGCAAATGACGAGCAAATTGTCAATCTTTTGGAAGGTATTGCGGATGCTTTTTTTGCTTTAGATCGGCAGTGGCGATTTACCTACATTAATTATAAAGCGGCACAAATTTTTGAGCGATCGCCTGAAGAAGTTTTCGGCAAGAATATCTGGGAAGAATTTCCAGAATTTGTCAAATCGGTGTTTCACGAAGAAGCACACAAAGCTGTATCTCAACAAGTTGGCGTGACCTTTGAAGAGTTTAACCCTCATTTAAAACGATGGTTTGAAGTCCGAGCTTTTGCTTCTTACGACGGTCTTTCAGTCTTTTTTCACGATATTACCAATCGCAAGCAGATGCAAGCAGCACTGAATTTAGAACAGAAAAAAACAGAAGGTTTGCTACTCAATATTTTGCCAAAAATAATTGCCGATAGGTTGAGAAAGGAACCAGTATTGATTGCGGATAGGTTTGATGAAGCGACTATTTTGTTTGCGGATTTGGTAAATTTTACCCAGCTTTCCACCCGCAAAACAGCGACAGAATTGGTTTACTTGCTAAATGAAATGTTTTCAGCTTTTGACTCGCTAACTGAAAAATATGGCTTGGAGAAAATTAAGACAATTGGAGATGCTTATATGGTAGCTGGTGGCATTCCTATTATGAGAGAAGATCATGCAGAAGCTATTGCAGAAATTGCCCTAGATATGTTAGAAGTAATTAATCGCTTTAGTACCGAAAGGGGAGAAGAATTTCAGATCCGTATTGGAATTAATAGTGGGCCAGTAGTAGCAGGAGTAATTGGGACTAAGAAGTTTATTTATGATTTGTGGGGTGATGCGGTAAATACTGCTAGTCGGATGGAATCTCATGGAATAGTTGGAGGTATTCAAGTTAGTGCGGATAGCTATGAGTTATTGAAAGATAAATATCTATTTGAGGAGCGAGGTGTGATTAACGTTAAGGGGAAAGGAGAGATGTTGACTTATTTATTGACTGGGAGAAAATAAGTTAACAGTTAACAGTTAACAGTTAACCGCCCCACAGAGTATCATAGTCTGTGTCAGAATTGAGGAAATTGGCTATTAACCCAACTAACGAACAAGCCCAAACCTGTCTGCGAGTTTGTCAGATGTTATCCAACTGTTTTCGCGACATCGAATTATTTCGTTTTGACGCTGAAACTGGAATGGTTTTCATTTTCGCAGGTGAGGAACTACAAGTTATCGTACCGCCTAACGGAATCTGGAGGTTTTGGAATGCGACCGAACTTTGAAGCAATGACGAATGCTGAACTGAGAGCTTATGCTCTCGCCCATCGTTCAGACGAGGATATTGAAGCTTTGCGGGTGCTTTTTGACCGCCGTAGTCCTGACTCGGAAGCCGTCTGGTTTCATCCGCCAAAAACAAAAGAAGAGGAGAAAGAACAGTTTGAGCTATTTATGAAGATGGCTGATGAAATAGAAGGGAAAAACAAGTCTAAAAGTTAAAAAGTTAGATGATTTGGTTTGTAGTAAGCGCAAAGAGCGCTAAAGCGCTTACTACAAACAAGCTAATTATTTAATTTCTATTCCTAAGTCCTGACAAGATTACTTAAAAATATCTTGACGCTTTTGCAATAAGAAAGTCACGACAAAATAAACTACTGTATGCAGCCCTAATATTCCCCAATTCAGAGCTAAATTTTCCCAAGTTGAACTGCTATATGCTCCAACAGACCAATGACTAATTGTTAGCCAAGAAATCCAATTAGCTATTTGGTCAATGTTAAACAAACTATCTAATTTAAACCATGCTCCAGAAAATATCATCTGAAATAGTAAAATTAAAGGTAAAGTTCCATAATTTTGCTTGACATTTCCGACAAAAGCTGATGTCATTAATCCCAAACTAATACTAGATAGGAGTGTTAAAAAAGTAGTAATTTCTAAATATATCGGCCAGGAAGTTATTTCTGGGCTTGGCTGTTCAAAACCAAACAAAGTTACGATCGCGATTACGAAGGTTTCCAGAAATGCTAAAGCTGAAAGACTGATAAATTTTGAAAATAAATAGGGAAATAAACCTAAATTAGCCAATCTTTCACGTTTAAAAATAGTTTTTTCTTTGACAATTTCTGATAAGGAATTAGAAAATCCAACTGCGATTGCAGATAGGCTAAAAACTAATAAATATTGGAGTGCAGCAAGTCTAATTTGTGGATCGTTGCTGCTACTAAGAATAAATGGCTCGGTATTTTTTATTCCTGCCAATAAGAGTGGAAAGATAGCAGCGGCTAATAGGGATAAACTCAGATAAACGCGATCGCGAAGCATTAGCTGAAAATGCCGCTGAGTTAAGATGGCTAACTGTCGAAATAAGGAAACTCTAGGAGATTTGGGAAGTTTGCGAGATGATGGTTTATGAGAAAATTTTGTAGTGAATGGTGTGGCAATATAGCGCTGATAATAGATAGAATGTCGATAGTTTTCTTCCCAGAGTTTAACGATGGGTTCTCCTTTGTCTAGTTCGCTATAAATGGCTGCAAAATCTCCTGGTGAGACGGCAAAAAAGTTGTGAATATCGGTGGGTAAGCCGAAGTAACAAAGATGGCCGCCGCTACCCAAAAAAATGAGCCGATCGCATATATTAATAGAATCATTCGCTGAAGTTGTAAAAATTATAGTTCGTCCTCGATCGGCCAACGTGCGTAATAATTCTAATAGCTTTTTTGCTAATCCTGGATCTAGTCCTAAAGTGGGTTCTTCTAAAAATAATAATTTCGGATCGGCAACTAAGGATACTCCAATACTCACTAGCTTACGTTGATAATTATTCAGGCGATCGATTAACTCATTGCGTTGTTCGTATAGTTCAATATCCTCTAAGGTATTTTTCAAGATAGTTTCGATATTTACATCAGCAGCTAACCGCAATTTTATGGCATAAATTAAGTTTTCTGCTACCGTTAGTTCTCCATAAATGGCATTGTCTTCAGGAACCCAACCAATTAAAGAATTGTAACTGGCAAAATGCTGGCGTAAATCTTCACCATTGGCATATATAGCACCGCGATCTGTGGGTTCAATTCCTAATAAGGTGCGGAGTAAAAATGATTGATTTCCGTCGCTAACTCCCGTTAAAGCAACTAAATTTGCTGGTTCAATTGTGAAAGATATATTATTAAGTAAAAATTTGCTTTGGTGGTGGCGATCTTTGCCTTTGCAGATCAATTCTCTGGCTTCTAAGCGGATCGCATCGCCGGGATTGATTAAGATTAATTCATCACCTTGATATATTAAAGTAAAAGGACCAATGAGAATTTTTGCGCCTTCGGTGAGGACGAGGGAATTTTTAACTCGTTTGCTATTTACAAAAATGCCATTGCTGCTGTGGTCGGTGAGGACGTACTGCCCCTGATTATTGGCATCAATTGTGGCGTGACGGCGCGATACAATGGGGGAGTTAAGTTGTAGATTAGCCGTGCGATCGCGACCAATAAGTATAGAATGATTCCGCAATGCGATCGTAGTTTTTCTGATTGCACCCGCCGCCGGACTGGTAGGATTAAAATAAATTAGCTGAATTTGGCTTTTGGGGTCTTGACCAATTCGCAATTCTGTCTCATGCTTTAAGGCAAGACCTTTGGTGGGACCGATCGGCTTATAATTAGGAAATGAAAAGATTCCATTAGTGCTAGGTTTATTACCGTCACCGTCATAAATCCAGTAATCATCTCCTTCTCGACGCAAAACTGCTTGACTACTAGAAATTATTTGCCAAACTTGAGGAACCAATAAATCAGCTTTGTAGGGATCGCGACCCAATATATGCTCATCCTTTGTCAATTCTAAGCGCAAAGTCTGCCCTTGATTATTGAGTTCAAGGTAGGGGTGCGTAACTAAATGTGTTTTATTTTGCGTTTGATTGCTCATGGGGTTGTGTCGAAGGAATTGCGATCGCGAACACCAATTTGGACAATTAAGGTATCCTACTATACCATTTTTCCTGGCTGCCCAGATTGTTCGGAAATTAACTATTCAAATAGATAGTAATGCTATACCATATTTAAGAAATTGCTACAAAGCTAATTCTTTCCCAGCATGAGTTACTGCATCAACCCCAACTGCCGACATCCTGAAAATCCACTAGATATTAGCTTTTGCCAAAGCTGCGGTTCTCAATTGCTGATTGAAGGTCGCTATTGGGTACAAAAACCCTTGGGAAAAGGTGGTTTTGGTGTGACTTATGAGGTAAAAGAGGGAGAAATCACAAAAGTTTTGAAATTACTCACCTATAATGATGTTACTGGTGTTAGGTTATTTCAACAAGAAGCTCATGTTTTAATGAAGTTGAGACATCCGGGGTTGCCTGTAGTTGAGCCTAATGGCTACTTTACTTTTACACCAAAGAATAGTCAATCACCTCTGCATTGTTTGGTGATGGAAAAAATTGCGGGGATGAATTTGCAGGAGTGGATCAAACATCGCAATCACCAAACTATAGAAAATGATTTAGCGATCGATTGGTTGGAACAGTTAGGCAGAATTTTACATCTCGTTCACAGTCAAAACTATTTTCATAGAGATATTAAGCCACAGAATATTATGATCCGTCCTAACGGTCAATTAGTGTTAATTGATTTTGGTGCGGTGCGGGAAGTAACAGAAAGTATTGAGAGAAAGAGTGGACATATCACTAGGATTTTTTCCCAGGGATATACACCACCCGAACAAACGAATGGAAATGCAGAACCCCGATCGGATTTTTTTGCTTTAGGTAGAAATTTCGTGTATTTGCTAACAGGACAAGAACCTAGTTATTTGGAGCAAAATTCTCCACCGGGAAAGTTTATGTGGCGATCGCTGGCTCCACAGATATCAAAACAGCTAGGGGATTTAATTGATGATATGATGAATAATTCTGTGAACGTTCGTCCTCAAGATACCCTCGTTTTATTGCAGCGAATAACTCAACTTAAGGCTCCGAGCAAACACCCGCAGAAAGCTAATTTTCCTCTCGCTCCGAAGAAGTTTTTAATTGCTGGGGGAGTTGCGGGAGTTGCAGTGGCGATCGCGATCGCAGTTGCAGCATTTGTACCAAAGTTTATCCCTCAAACAGCACCAGAAAAATTATTAACTTATGAAAACTCTCAACACGGTTTCAAGATCAAATATCCCGATCGATGGCAGGCTCAAGAATTAGAAAATACAGTAATTTCTGATGTAGTTAAATTACAGCCACCAAAGAAAAGCGATGTAGATATTAATTCAGGGGATGTAGTTGTAACTGTGGAAGACTTTAAAGCAAAACCTATGTCTATGGAGGAATTTACAGAAGCATCTCACAAGCAAATAAAATCTTCTATAGAAAATGTGGAGATTTTAGAGGATGGATCGGCGATGTTGGCAAATACTAAAGCTCACAAGATTGTTTTTATGGCTAAAGATGAAGAGAATAATGTTAAAACTATGCAAGTTTGGACGGTGAAAAATAATCGCGCTTATATTATTACTTATAAAGCTAAGCAAGAGAGTTTTCTTGATAATTTAAGTTCGGCTGAAAAAATCATAAGTTCATTAGAAATCAATTGATTGATTGATTGATTAACTTTGCACTTGTTGCACCCAACCCCGCAAAGCCTTCTCAGCTTCAATCTCATCAAATTTCCCCTCTTCCAAAAATTGGTAAAGTCGCTCCTTAATTGACCAAGTAAATGTAGGACTATTTTCTACCTCAATATAGTCACTATCCTGAAGTTGATAAATTCGCAATATTTTACCGTTATAGCGCCAAAATTCAGGAACTCCCATACTGGCATACAAATTCAGTTTATTAATATTAGTATGGGTAATATCAACTTCTGCAATCAAATCAGGTGGGGGATCTGTATTTAAGTCAACTATTTTACCTGCTACTAATGGTTGATTTTGAATATAGTAACAGTCATCAGGTTCAGCACCTTTTTGTAAATCGGGACGATTTAATGTTGTTGAACCCATTGTTTTAATTTTTAACCCAGATTCCTCTACCCAAATGCGGATAAATAGTTCAATCAACCTCACAGCACTTTCATGTTCTTCTAAAGGCATAGTAATTTCTAAGGTCCCGCGATCGTAGGTAAGTCGAGATGAACGACTTTCACCCAATGCTGCTAAAATTTGTTCGTAAGCTTGCCAACTGATATTGTGAAAAACAACCCGTTGTTCTGCTAGAGTAATTTCTGTGGGAATATTAGTTGGTTTCGCGACTGTAATCACCATAGGAAAATTGAGAAATTGGTAATTGATAATGGGTAATTGGTAGGTAGTCAGATCGTTTGTGTAAATTGTAGCGCCAGCATCTTGCGGGCTTTGGGCAAGATGCCCGCACTACAGTTTCATATCTCATTTAGACGCGCTATATCAATTTTACATAAAGTTGCATACAATTAAAGAGACTCTTTACAAGGAGCAGTCATGGCACGTCAATTCCTTGCCGAACATCATATAACAAATAACCAATAACCAATAACCAATATGGCACAAGTTATTATAGAAAATGTTTACAAAAGTTTTTCGACTTTTCGGAAAGATGAAGAGGCAATAATTAAGGATGAAATTTCTGTGTTAAATGCTCAAGATTTATCTCATATTATAACTTCTGAAAATACTATTCATGCTTCTAAGCATACGGTTTTACGGCGAATTAATTTAGCGGTTCAAGATGGCGAATTTATGGTTTTGGTGGGGCCTTCTGGCTGTGGAAAAAGTACGCTATTACGTTCTATTGCTGGTTTGGAATCTCTGACTGCTGGTAATATTTGGGTCGGCGATCGCTTGGTTAATGATTTACCTCCTTCAGAGCGTGATATTGCTATGGTATTTCAAAATTACGCTCTCTATCCTCACTTGACGGTTTATGATAATTTGGCTTTTGGGTTACGGCGAACGAAGGAAGAAGGAAGAAGGAAGAAGGAAGAAGGAAGAGGGGATAAGGAAGAGGGAATTAATCGCGATCGCCACCTCGAAAATACTGCTAATGGCAATTTAATTAATTCTTTCTCTTTACAGTTTCAGCCTTTATTTGAGAATGTTTTAACGGCGGCAACGCGAAATTTGCCTAAAGGTTTGCGCTATTGGTCAGAACGCGAAAAAGCCGTCGATGAGCGAGTCAAAACTGTGGCTGAATTGTTGCAAATTGAATCTCTTTTACATCGTTTACCTAAACAACTTTCAGGGGGACAAAAACAGCGGGTGGCTTTGGGGCGGGCGATGGCGCGAAATCCCCAGGTATTTTTAATGGATGAACCTCTATCTAATTTAGATGCGAAATTAAGGGCAGAAACTCGGTCACAAATTGTGCAATTACAGCGACAATTGGGGACGACAACTATTTATGTAACTCACGATCAAACTGAGGCGATGACGATGGGCGATCGCATTGCGGTGATGAATCAAGGTCAATTGCAACAAGTGGCGAAACCTTTGGAACTTTATCATCAACCTGCTAACTTATTTGTAGCTCAATTCATTGGTTCCCCGCCGATGAATTTTATCACAATCAAGTTTACGGCTCCGTTGATGGTTTCTCATCCCCAGTTTCGTTTTACTTTACCTGATGTTTGGGCAAGAAAGTTAGGTAATTATGATGGGCGATCGCTTATTTTAGGTATTCGACCAGAACATTTAAGTGTTAGTCCACCGGCGATTAAAAATCTACAGGTATGGGTGGAAATTGTGGAGGCTTTAGGCGCTGAAACCTATTTATGGGTGAGTTTAGTAGAGATGAGGGAAACTCGATTACAGGTGCGAATTGGATCGGAATTAGCGGTGAAAGTTGGAGATAAAATTTGGTTAGCGATCGCACCGGATAAAATTCACTTTTTCGATCCTGACACCAGTTTAGCAATTTTTTAGAACCGGATATAGTACATCTAAATGAGTTGTGAAAATTAAAAAACCCCAGCCAAATTTGGCCGGGGGCGATCAATCAGGGTGCATCTACCAATTCACTTTCCAAGAGATATTAAGGAGATCCGGGAAAACCTGAAGAAATTTAGCCCAAATTTATAGAAAGACTATATTTTTGCTAAAATTCTATTCAATTCGACGATGTACGAGGGTTGCAGTAGCTTGATCTGTGGGCATGAGGATGACTTCGCTAATATTAACATGGGGCGATCGCGTGGCACAAAAATATACAACATCCGCCACATCATCAGGAGTTAGCGGTGTTAACCCTTTATAAACATTTTTTGCCCTCTCTCGATCGCCATGAAATCGTACTTGACTAAATTCTGTTTCTACTAAACCCGGATCTACAGAACTAACTCGAATTGGCGTACCTAAAAGGTCTTGTTTTAATCCTTCGGAAATAGCTTTAACCGCTGCTTTTGATGCACAATAAACATTACCACCTGGATAAGTTTGATGTCCAGCTATTGAGCCAATATTTATCACATGACCGCGCCCTCTACTCACCATTCCTGGTACAATATAACGAGTTACATAGAGCAATCCTTTAACATTAGTATCAATCATTTCTGCCCAATCTTGAAAATCGCCTTCGTGAAGTTTATCTAAACCGCGACTTAAACCGGCATTATTAATTAGAATATCTACTGATGTCCATGAATCCGGTAATCTGGTTAATACTGACTCAACTTGATCGCGATCGCGCACATCTAACTGTAACAAATAAACCTGAGTTTCAAACTCTTTATTCAATTCCGCTACCATTTGTTTCAGACGTTCTAAGCGCCGCGCTGCTAAAATTAGCTTAGCACCATTTTGGGCAAAAACTTTAGCGCAAGCTGCACCAATACCGCTGCTGGCCCCTGTAATTAAAACAACTTTATCTTGGAGAGAAATCATTTTTTTAATTCTTAAGTAGTAAGGAATAAATCAGGTTAACAGTTAACCGTTAACAGTTAACCGTTAACACTAATTTTATTGTGGCACAACTCGCAAGCGTTGAGTAATCACAGTAATTCCACCTTGTCGCATTAAAATTGCCGAAACCCAGCGATTTTCAGGAGTTTCTGGTGCTTTGCCAATCTTAAAAAGTCCTCCAGAATTTAGTAACTCTAGCTCAATTGTACTAGCACCTAACAATGTTTTCTCCCCGATAATTTCTTCCATCGCAGTACCAATTAACACATCATTACCGATAGGTTCTTGAACAATAGCATCAAAGTTATATTCTTGTCCAACTTTCACCTTTTCTGGTAAATTAATCTGAATTGTGGGGGGATTTTTGCCAGAAGTAATCAGATTTCGCTCTGCTAAAATCTCTTGTTTGACTATTTTTTTATTTTCAAAACGCTGTTGAGAGCGGATGGTTGATTTTAGACTCATTTCCCGATTTTGCGCTGTCTGCGTACCCGTAATCTGAGTTTCAGTTTCCACAATAAATGCTTTACCATCGGCTTGCCAAGACTTGATTTCTGTGGTGTATTTTAAGGTAGCATAACGCTGCCAAAATTGAGTTAAAGCTTTCTCCATACTTTTACGGTTTAAGCCGTCAGAATGGGTGAAGTTTTGACTGTAAAACTGCATTAAGGCTTTCAAGTTACGACGGTTAGCTGCGGCATCAATTTGACTGACTAATTTTGTCAATTCTGCTGGTACATTTGCGGGAGTTTGAGCAACAGTAATGGGGGCGTTTGTATAGGCATAGTCAGCCCCAGATATTGCGCCTTGAGCGCGTCCAGGGGAAGTATTTAACACGCCCATACAGCCAATTGTTAAACTGAGAAATAGAGTGGTAATCGCGTTTTTTGCCGGGAAGCAACCGCGAAAATATTGAGAAATACTGGAGAGTGAAGTTACAGGATTACGCATTTGATGATAGTTTAGTTATTCGCACTTGGGTAGCATCACGGCGGCGGTTGACCGGTTCTGAGTAGTGACAACTGACTCAGGACTTGGGACAATCTAATTTAGGAGTGAGGAACTTACTATTAGCATAATCTAAAATTTCGTTCCGATCTGAAATCAATTTATCTTTTGAGCTATGGGGAGAAAAAATACCTTGATCGACGCACAAAATCGACTACTGATCGCTGCTAGTGGTACTGGAGGTCATCTGTTTCCAGCGATCGCGACTGCTGAAAAATTGACCGACTATCACATAGAATGGCTGGGAGTTCCCGATCGCCTAGAAACTCAGTTAATTCCCTCTCTTTACCCCCTTCACACAATTGCCGTAGAGGGCTTTCAGGGGCGCTTGGGACTGGGTTCGGCGAGAATTTTAGGTCGCCTCCTCGCTAGTTCCATCTTTGACGTGCGGAAGCTGCTAAAACAGGGCAGATTTCAGGGCGTTTTTACGACTGGTGGCTACATTGCAGCCCCGGCAATTATAGCGGCGCGATCGCTTGGTTTACCTGCGATCCTCCATGAGTCTAACGCTTTACCAGGGAAGGTGACGCGGTGGTTTGGGCCTTGGTGTACTCAAGTCGCGATCGGTTTTGAAGCAGCAGCCCAGTATTTACCGAAGGCGAAAACGGTTTATACAGGTACTCCAGTGCGATCGCAATTTCTTACACCTCAACCCCTCGACTTACCAATTCCTGAAAATACTCCTTTAATTCTAGCAATGGGTGGTTCTCAAGGTGCAGTCAGAATTAATCAATTAGTTAGACAATGCGCGCCTGCTTGGTTTGATGCCGGTGCAACCATTGTTCACCTAACAGGAAATAACGATCCTGAAGCAGAAAATCTCAAACATCCTCAATATTTTTCTATGCCATTTTATGATAATATGGCAGGATTATTACAACGGGCAAATTTAGCAATTAGTCGTTCTGGTGCCAGCGCTTTAACAGAATTAGCCGTGACAAACACCCCAGCAATTTTAATTCCTTATCCATCAGCAGCAGAAGACCATCAGAGTTTTAATGCCGCCGTTTTTACGAAAGTTGGCGCGGCTTTTTCTTACCGTCAAAGTGAGTTAAACTCAGAGAGTTTAGCCAGTAAAGTTTTAGATTTATTAGGAGATTCTGAACAATTAAGCAAAATGTCTGATGCTGCCGATCGATTAGCTGTGAATGATAGCGCTGAACGTTTGGCAAAGTTGGTAAGGGAATTGTTACAAGGAATTGAACATTATTAAACGTGGTTTTGCCCGTGCGAATAATGCAGCAGCACCTTCAGCAGATGAAATTTGGGCAGAGTTTAATGCTGCTTGGGATGCGATCGCAATCGAAGCCGAGCAAAACCAAAATAATCATTAAGGTAATTGACAGCAAGTGCTTAAAATAGTAATATATTGCCATTACAAAAGCCATTACTAACCTCAATAATGAGAATTAATACATGGTAGATATCGGTTCATATCAGGTGCAAATCAGAACTAAAACTGATGGCGAACAAGAGGCCATACTTTCCCCTGCAACAGCAATAGATATGCCGACTAATTGGACTTGTAGTTGGCCAGATATCTGGCAAAACACAGAGTTTGACCTGGAAAACATAATCAAGCTGGAATATCAGCAACAAGTCTGGGGATTAATGAGATATACCCTCTATCCTTACCCTGGTTCTATAGAGATACAATAGAGATGGATTATGTGGGAGCGACCAACCTCGCCCCAGGAGAAGATGGATATGTCTTTAAATTCTCAAGAGAGCAAGCAGCAGATTTCTGCCGCAGACAAGAGCAAAAATGCGGAGTCCCTACGCATATTGACCCCTGAGCAAATTCAGGTAGGTACAAATGTCATAATGACTCATGCTCTCCCTTCTCCTCAAATCAAATCAGCAAAACTAAGGACTCTCATGCTAAGACGGTCTTTGTGCTGCCTGCCTCACTGCCTCAATATCCAAATCTAATGCCTTAGCTACTTGTTCTATACTCAGTCCAATAGCTAATAACCCTGGCACGGATTCAAGTTTACCTTCAAGTTTACCTTCAAGTTTACCTTCAAGTTTACCTTCAAGTTTACCTTCAAGTTTACCTTCTTTCTTCGCTTCTTGATAAACCCTTGTCTGCTTTAAATCACTTAAATTAAACATGGCTTCTATCTCCTGGTGACTTAACTCGGAAAACTTATAGACTAAAATACTCTCAATCAAGTCTATCACCTTTCGGCTCCAGGCGACATCCTTTCCCTGCTCCTGTCGCACTCGCTCCATCAATTGGTTAGTTTTCTGAATCGCTACTTGTTCATCACCTAATACCAATTGCACTATCCCTAAACCGAGAGATGATTCAGCGGTTTCCTTTAATTCATCTAAATAGACTAATTTCACTTGCTGACTCAAGATTAATCCTCGATATTGTCGGGGAACTTCTGGATCTAAGCTACGTTGAGCAAAGATTGCCACAGCTAACCAATCATTTTCTGGTTGATATTGTCCGAGGTAAGCAAAGATTTCGGTGAACAAACGCCAGTAAAAGTCAGTTTTTTTCTGAAACTGAACTTCCACAAAGTAAATGGGTTGTTCAAAGATCGCTTCTGGGGGTAAGAATACACCATCAAAGCGACGAGCCAGTTCTTTGATTTCTCGCGAAGAAAATTCATAATGCTGGGCTAAGTCTGGGGGTTGCTCTATCAGTTCAAAGAGCAAATTGGGGAAGGTTTGAAAGAGTTGATAGAAAATTGTGTCAGTTCTCACGGTTGGCGATTAAGGGATGGGTTTAATATTGTCTTAATGATAGAGTGGAACAGGACCTACGCACGGGTGGTCAAAAACTCGGTTTCTGCGTCAATATTTCTCGCAAAAAGCGATGATTTTGGTCAGAAACCGGGTTTTTTGCGTAGGTCTTATGCGCTTTAAAGCAAATCCCTCAAAGTCGCATCCTCTCCCAACACCTTCAACACCTGCTTAATCTCCTGAGTCCTCTCCTTCTTCACAATTAAAGTAACATTTCCATCTCGCACTACTACCACATCTTCTAAACCAATAGTTACTATCACCTCAGCCTCATCTGCGGCATAAAAAATCCCCCCAGTAGTATCAATTCCCACATGAGTTGCTAACTCCACATTCGCCTTATTTCCCTGTAATAAACGGGCGATCGCATTCCAATCTCCCAAATCATCCCAACCAAAAGCCACAGGCAAAACGTAAGCCTTCTGTGTCTTTTCCATCAACGCATAATCAATACTAATCTTCGGTAAATCCTGATAAGCCGCCGCGCCTTTCGCCTCCAAAGCCGCCATCATTTCCGGCACATAACTCCGTAACTCCTCCAAAACTACTCCTACCCGAAATACAAAAATTCCCCCATTCCAACTAAACCTACCTGTAGCCAAAAACTCCTCAGCCTTCTTTAAATCAGGCTTCTCCGTAAACCTCGCCACCCGATAAGCTGGAAACCCGCCAAAACTGCCAATTTCCTCACCTTGCTCAATGTAGCCATAGCCAGTAGAAGGATATGTAGGCCTAACTCCCAAAGTTGCGATCGCATCCCTACTCACAGCCAACTCAGCCGCCGCCGCCAAAGTCGCCTCAAACACCTCCGGCTCCGCAATCCAATGATCCGCTGGGAAAAACCCCACCACCGCATCCTCACCATAACGCCGAGAAGTCTCGATCGCAGTCCACGCTACAGCCGGGGCCGTATCTCTGCCTTCCGGCTCCGCCAATAAATTCTCCACCGGCAACAAAGGCAACTGTTCCCGCACCCCATCCGCTAACATGGCAGAAGTCACTACCCATAAACCATCCCAACCTCCAGCCAAGGGCAATAAACGCTCGGCCGTAGCCTGTAACAAACTCTTACCGCTTCCATCCAGACTCAAAAACTGTTTCGGCCGATGCTTGCGACTCAAAGGCCAAAAACGTTCACCTTTACCACCCGCGAGAATAACAGGAATCATAATTTATTTGGGATTTTGAATTTTCCGTGATTTGATCTTATAGGACTTACGCAAAAAACCCGGTTTCTAACAAATCGTCGCTTTTTTTCGATAAATGATGATTTGGTTTGTAGTAAGCGCCAAGCGCGCTATGAGCGCTTACGACAAACAAGCTAATTATTTAATTTCTATTCCTTATTTCGCGATCTGCGTTAATGCGTTACTTCTGGGCGATCGCATACAAGACATCTACTTCCAGCAAATGAACTTCATTAGCCCGCAAAAATTGCAAATTCGCTTGTCGAACACGCTCTCTTGTGGCTGAGTTCATTTGGTCGATCGTACCTCTGAATCCTCCACCCAAAACCATCGTCCACCAATCTTCAGGAGAAGCCAGTTCATGGGTGACAGATTCTGCAAAAACCTCTATCTGTGTCGCGCCACCCGCTTCTAAGAGTGCTTTTAGTGAGGCGCGATCGCTAATCCGATCCCAGGGTGTAAATTTTTTAACCAAATCTGGACGTTCAGCCTCAATCGTACTCCAAAACATTTGGTTAGCAGGTTCAAATACCTTCTCTCCCCAGGAAGTAATAGCTAGTTTTCCACCAGGGCGAACCATTCGCCAAAGTTCTCGAACTGCTGCTACCATATCTGGAACAAAGAAAATCCCGAAAACGCAAACGATCGCGTCAAAACTTTCGCTGGGTAGCCCTAGATTTTCAAAATCGCCATATCGAAACTCTATATTTTTAAGACCTTGTTGCTGTGACTTATTGCGTGCTAGTTCAAGTAGCGATTCCGCAAGGTCTATTCCTAACACCTGTCCTGTGGAACCCACAGATAATGCTGCGGGAATTGCCGAAGCACCCGTACCGCAACAAACGTCTAAAATTCGATCGCCAGAACTAGGTGAGAGTCGATCGATAGTTTTTTGTCCAAAGCGACTCCAGAAAGATAATGCTGGATCGTCAAAGCGATCGGATGCAGCATTAAAAATTTTTTCTACTTTCGCGATCGTCTCTTCTTTGCTAATCATAAAAAACTTCGGTATGTGGGAAACAAGAGCGTATTTTAGATATCAGAGGGAATTGAGGTTGCATAGAATTCGATCCCCCCAGCCCCCTTAAAAAGAGCAAGAATTCAAAGTCCCCCTCTTTTTAAGGGGGATTTAGGGGGATCGGAATATGTGCAACTTCATATTAAATTGATATAACCCACCCTCTCATAAAAAACCTGTCCTAAGATTAACACTCTTATCCATTAATATCAAAGTTCCCAACTCGCCCCCATATCCCCACTCAATCTAAAATCTATGACTAATTCACGCCAACAACGCCAAATAACTCGACCGCTCTTTTGGATATTTATCCTATTATTAATCACCGCCGTATCTGCTACCTTTGGAGCCATTTTTGGAGCCATTACTGCCCTGCTTGCTCCTGTAGAGCCGGAAATCATTTCTAAAGCTTTAAACTCTTATGAAATCCTTACCAGCACAGCCAAACGCCCAGATTATCGTCTAACTCGTCCTGTTAACATTCTAGTTATGGGAGTTGACCGAGTACCAGAAGCTAAACCCAACAGCCTACAAAATTTTAATGGTCGTAGCGATACGATACTCCTAATCCGAGTTGACCCTATAGATAAATCCATCAATTTACTTTCTATCCCGCGAGACACCCAAGTAGAATTACCTGGAATTGGCAAAACAAAAATTAGTGAAGCTAACTTTCAAGGCGGTCAAGCTTTAACCAGAGAGGCGATCGCAAAAATTTTGAATAATCCACCAATTGAACGTTACGTCAGGGTTAGCAGCGGAGCATTTCGTGAATTAGTTGAGCTTTTAGGCGGTGTAGATGTATTCGTTCCTCAACCGATGAACTATACTGATAATGCCCAGCGATTAAATATTAACTTAGGTCAAGGTTGGCAAACTCTCAATGGAGAACAAGCCGATCAATTTGCGAGATTTCGTAACGATGGTTTAGGAGATATTGGTCGGATTCAAAGACAACAAAGTTTAATTCAAGCTATTTGGAAACGTCTCAGCAATGCAGCTACTCTGCCTCGTTTACCACAAATTATCCGAGTGATGCAGAAATATGTTGACACCAATTTAAGTTTTGAGGAAATTCTGACATTAGGAAATTTTGGTTTGCAATTGGAGCGAGAAAACTTTAAAATGGTGATGTTGCCGGGGAGTTCTAGTTCTAGCGAAGAAGACTTTAGGAGTTATTGGATTGTAGATGAAATAGGACGCGATCGCGTCATGTCCCAATTTTTCAAGCTAGGCAACCCCGATTTTATACAACAAGAGCGTAGGCGTAGCCAGTCGCAGACATCGCGCAACACCAATAACCCCAACCTACCCCGCAATCTCAAAATTTCTATCCAAAACGCCTCCAGCAATCCCAAAGCAGCCACACGCCTTGCAGGGAAGCTCCTAAACCAAGGATTCGATCGCGTATCAGTTACCCAAGACTGGCCAGACAAACAACGTTACAGCCAAATTATCGTCCAGCGTGGCGACCTAACCGCCGCCGAAATCCTCAAGCAAACTCTAGGTGGGGGTAAAATCGAAGCAGATTCCACAGGTGAAATCTCCTCAGACTTAACCATTCGCGTTGGAGAAGATTGGGCGAACCGATAGATAACTTTACCATTTTTTCACAATATTAACAATTGCATCAAATCCTTGACTTATTCTGATTTTTCCCTCAAATTAAAGATAGTTAAGTCAAGAGAAAGGCGGTCAAAATGCCCGGAATTAATGCCACATGGGAGAATGTAATTAACCAAAGTGAAGGTCGCTATCTCAATTCTACAGAACTTCAGACCATGCAGCGATATGTGCAAACATTCTCTGTACGCTTAAAAACCTATGAACTTCTGCGAGATAAAAGCGATGCTCTAGTCACTCAAGCACTAAAAAAATTTATGTTAGTCCACCCTGACATCATGCAAAAGCATTCTCAGCGTTGTGTCTATGACATGAAAATGACAATTTGCATTATCGCCCTCGCAATTCTCCGGGACGACCAACAGTTTTTTAAAGAATGCTTAAGTTTGTGGTTAACTAACATTCTTCAGGCATATCAGAAAAATCTTCCTTGCCTTAAAGCCTATTGTTGCCTCCAAGAAATTCTCAAAGAGCAAATGCCGAGCGCGGCCAACCAGTTAGTTTTGCCTTACATAGACATCGTTTTGCAAGCTTTAGACAGCCCAGCAAAACTAATGGCAACAGTTCAACGAGGTCCAGTCAAAGTTTAATTTTCAAGGCAGTATTTATTCAGGGTGCAATTAAAAATCAAATCAAGGTTAAATTCTTGATAGATTTTAATTCAGCGATCAAACTACACTAACTGAATTCTCAATTTTATGTACTTTCACTTGCATTTAGGAGAAAAAAAATGACCTTACAAACCGTAAAAAAGGTGACAGTAAATCAACAAGCATCAGCAGAAGAGAGAGCTTTACTGATCAAACAAATTTACCAGCAAATCTTAGAGCGTCAACCTTACATCGCAGAACGTCGTCAGTTAGCTGACCTAGAAGCATCATTTATCAAAGGCAAAATTGGAGTGCGACACTTCCTCAAAACCTTAGCATTATGTCCCCTTTACCTGGAACGTTTTTATGAAAATAGTTCCAATCTTAAATTCATTGAAAATGCGTTTAAACATTTTCTAGGACGATCGCCACAAAATGAAGACGAAATTCGGATTTACGATCAATTGTTACTCCGTCAAGGAGTAGGAGCTATGATATCAGCTTTAGTAGATTCAGAAGAGTATCGTCATGCTTTTGGTTCCTTTACAGTTCCCCACTGGCGCAAAGATAAATACGACTCTCCCAGCGCTTATTTAGAAAATCAATTACTTGAAAAAGAACACGCTGGACAGCGAGGTTGGGTACTTCCTACTATTTACTGGCATGAACTTCATCTCGATTGTTATGCCGGTCATTGTAGCCCTGTGAGAGTATCTTTTAGTCGATTGCGTTCTTAACAGGTTTAATACCATAAAAATCACAAACTAATACTCCCCGGTCTAAAGACAAAGACGCGGGGATTCTTAATTCTTAAGAGCAAATTTATCAAACCAATCAGGCAGAATAAATCCTGCAACGCCCTTTCATCCCTAGACTAAAGTCCCAGGATTTTCAGGGTATTTCTTATAACCTTTAACAATTAACAGACAGTTGCGGTTGTCGGCAGTAGGGCGATAAGTTAGATCATCCGAGATGTCCCTCATCAATTTAAGTCCCCGACCGCCACCAGAATACATATCCACTTGGTCAGAAACCTCTCTGATTCTCTGTTCTAAATCAAAGGGAGGACCGCTATCCCAGACTCGAATTTCTAAGTGTTCTGAAAACAGAGCTACTTCAATGTCAATCGGAGTGTCCGGCGGTTTGCCTTTATGGGCATGGCGAACCGCATTAGTAAAACCCTCAGCTAAAGCTAATTGACATCTGAGCCAAACGCTGGTAGGAATTGGCGGCTGATGTAATTGTGCAAACCAAGACAAAACGGGGTCTAATTCATTCAGCCCTGAATTGACTTGAAGGTGAGCTTGGACTGGTACTGGCGAGTTGTCGGATTTTGTTAATTCAACCACGCTAAGCCACTAGAATTATAAGATGAAGTATGAAAATCCCCTGTTTTTAGACTGGGGAGGAAGGCAGTGGCAGGTTAAAACAAGCCAGCCATGACAAAGATCGATAATTTCTTTGGTCAAGCTCATGCTAACATTTTTAAGAAAGATAGAGATACAGCTAAACTTAAATTTAGCCGAGGTTGTAGGGAAGTTTTGATCCTCTCGATCGGGATTAGTGTTTTTAATCGTGGTTTTAACAAAGGTTAAAAATATTTGTTGAGAATTTTCGTGTATGCCGGACCGGGGATAGGTCAATAGACTATACTCAATTGTGGCAAGCGTGCTGAGTGAAGATATTGATTAACTACCCCCAGACCTTGAAAAATTTGTACTACCCGATCTCCCATGTTTCAAATTCTGGTTATTGATGATGACACTGCGGTTCAAGAGTTACTGAGAAGAACCCTGAAAAAAGAGGGTTATGAGGTGACTGTAGCGAGTAATGGTGAAGAAGGTATTGCACAGGCTAAACATTTGTGTCCAGCGTTGATTATTTGCGATTGGATTATGCCTCGTCTGACGGGGATAGAGGTGTGCCGCCAAGTTAAGGCGAATCCAGATTTGTCAACTACTCAGTTTTTTTTGTTGACTTCGCTGGGATCGGTGGCTGATCGCGTTAAGGGGCTTGATGCTGGTGCGGATGATTTTATTTCTAAGCCGATCGAACTGAATGAGTTAAAGGCGAGAGTGCGGGCGGGGCTAAGGCTACACCAGTTGAGTCGGGATTTGCAAATTGCGAAAGAACTATTGGAGGCGGAGTTGGCGGAGGCGGCGGAGTATGTGCGATCGCTACTCCCTGATTCTTTCACCGAGCCGGTGAGTGTGGAGGCAAAGTTTATCCCTTCGAGACAGTTGGGTGGCGATTGTTTTGACTATTTTTGGTTGGATGCTGATTCTTTGGCGATTTATTTGTTGGATGTGGCGGGGCACGGTTTGAGGGCGGCGCTGCCTTCTGTGGCTGTTTTAAATTTGTTGCGATCGCGGGCGATCCCCAATATTAATTACCACCAGCCGAGCGATGTTTTGCGATCGCTCAATACTACTTTCCAGATGAGCTATCAAAACGATAAATATTTTACCATGTGGTATGGCGTTTACAACCGCTCGAAGCACCAGCTAGTCTATGCTAGTGCCGGTCATCCCCCAGCTTTACTCATATCCCCTGATGGCGGAACTACTAAAACAAAACGCTTAAAAACTCCCGGAATGCCTGTGGGGATGTTCCCAGATGCGGAATATCTCGATAATTCCTGTGATATAGAAGCAGCAAGCACTCTTTACATTTTTAGTGATGGAGTTTACGAGATTCATCAGCCTGACGGTTCGATCTGGGGTTTGGATGCCTTTACCGACTTACTGACTGCTTATAACTCTCAAAGCTCTAACCAACTCGATCGAGTTTTGAAATATGTACAAGATTTAAACGCCAAAGCTGCTTTTGACGATGATTGGTCTTTGCTCAAAGTCAACTTTGGCTAATTTCGATCTATATCAATATCTGGAAGAGATTTGGAATAGGCGATCTTCCAAAAATCTTAGGTAGAGGCAAGTTTGTTATTAAAGGCTTCACGAGTAGGAAATATCTCGAAAACCCGATCCATGCTGGTGAGTTCAAACAAGATTCTGATTTGCTCGTTAATGGCACAAACTACGAGTTGACTGCCGGCAGCGCGGACTGTTTTGAGCGCCAAGACTAAAGCGCCTAAACCGGAGCTATCCATAAATGTTACATCTTGGAAGTCGATCAATACCACATCAGCGCCCGCTTCCACTAGATCGCTAATTTCTTGGCGGAAGTGACCGGCTTTTGTACCATCTAAAATGCCGGAGGGTTGAATAATTTTAACTACATGACTCATAAAAAAATACCTGGAAACCCTGTAGCTTTAACTCAGGGAAGAAAGGACAAAAGGGGTTTAACCTTCTAGTATAGTTGAACTTAATCAATACTATGGTGTTGGGGTTAATTTGTCTGCGTACTTTTGTGATGTACTTTCAACGGCAGAATTACCCCTTCAAACATTTTGCCTGCGATCGCATAGTGTTTGTTACCGAAGTAGCCCTAATTCTATCAAGTTTAGGAAACTTTTTAGTTAATTCGGACTAACTTTAACGCGGTGAAGGAGTTTTTCTCCTTGCCGATAGCCATTGTAACGTACTTTGACTAAATCTCCCGGCTGGGCTGTTCCTTCGATTAGCTGATGAATTTGTGGGTTGTAAGGAATAGATGCACCAACAGTGGCGATCGCTTCTACTCCCCACGCCTCTAATAATTTTTCCACTGGCCGCACCAAGGGCAACAATTTCATAGCGGACAATTGGGGATTTGCTTGAGCTTTATTTGCCGCCGTTGGCCATTGTAGCATCCAAGATTCCAAAATTTGTAATGCTTGCTGTTGAAATTCCGCCATTAAAGTTTCTCGCTGTTGCTGCATTTGAGTTTGTAGGTGGCGATATTCCTTTTCTATTGCTGATGGTGACTTGGAGGACAATTCTATAGAATCAGGAGCAAAAATTGCTAAAAGTTCAGCGAGAGAAATTTGTAAAGCTTGACTAATTTTAATTAGGGTATCGGCTCGTGTTTGCAATGCTAAACCACGCCGCAACCGAATTAAATCAAGTTCGGAAACGCCCGCTTTCTGACTCAATGCTTTTAAATTAGAAAGCCCTGCCTGTGCCATCAGCTTTTCTAAATCAAGAGTATAATCGAGATTTTTAACGCTCATTTATTGCCCCCATTTTTACTCTAATCAGGAAATGCAAATCCACTTCGCGGATCGCGGATATACAAACCAAGAACGATCGAATCCATCACAGTATCCCATACAGGAGTCATACGTTCTGCTTGATCTACCCAAAATTCAAAAGTAATTAGACATTGAACTCCAGAACCTAATCCAATACAAATTCGAGAATAAGCTTCGCGATTTTCTATGGGATCGATAAATTTGATTTGCGTCCAAACAATCCGAGCAGTTTGGCGTTTCAATTGAATAATCTCACCTTTCTCAATGGGGTTTCGTTCATCATCTTTAACCACTTGTCTTAATAGCGGAACTAGCGGAAATTCTGGCCAATTTCCAGGGGGAAGTAAATTAAAAGAAGATTCTAAACGAGCATCATCATTGGGTGGTTTTTTATCCAAGAAACGGAAGGATTTATCATCAGGTTCAAAATACCAATCACCAGGGACATCGAAGCGTAAAGCACCTCGTCCCGCTACAAATATCCGATTTCCTGGTGCTGACTTCCAGTTGTGATCTGGTTTGAGTTCTAGGGTTTCCTTGAGCCATTGAACTTTTTTGTTTTTCCCTTTAGACATAGCGGCCACCTTTTTGACTTTTTTCCTATTATCTCTTATTTTTCTCTAATTGTTAAGTCGGAGTGCTAATTTACTCTTTCTGCTAGTTCTAACCAACGTTCAGTTCCCGCCTCAATTGCTTGAGTCAGTTCTGCTAAACGATTTGATAGTTTTTGTACCTGGGTGAAACCACCAGGAGGATTGTGATAAAGCACTTTTTCAATTTCTGCTTTTTCAGCTTCCATCTGGGGAATTTCTATTTCTAGTTTTTCATATTCACGCTTTTCTTTAAAAGAAAGTTTACCATTTTTGGCAGTATTTGTCAATGGAGTAAGCGAAGTTTCTGGTTTGGGTGGGGAATTTTTAAGTTGAGAGGCTAAACGTTTAGCTTCCGTTTCTTCTTCCTGCTTTTTATAATCTAAATAGATTGAATAATTGCCGGGATAAAGGCGTAGAGTTCCCCCTGGTTCAAAGGCAAAAACCATGTCGATTGTGCGATCGAGAAAATAGCGATCGTGGGACACGACTATTACACAACCATTAAAATCTTCGAGATAGTCTTCTAACACTGCTAAAGTTTGCACATCTAAGTCATTAGTCGGTTCATCTAAAATGAGTAAATTTGGCGCGCTCATTAACACCCGCAAGAGAAATAGTCGCCGTCTTTCACCCCCAGAAAGTTTGTGAATTGGGGCGTATTGTTGATTGGGTTCAAACAAAAATCGCTCTAACATTTGAGAAGCAGTAATAATACTACCATCAGCGGTTGTCACTAATTCAGCTACACTTTTAAGATATTCAATAACTCGTTGATTTTCATTCATCAACAAATCTTCAGAGTGTTGATCGAAATAGCCAATATGGATAGTAGAACCAATTTCTACGGTTCCGCTATCTGGCTGAATGCGTCCGGTGATAATGTCCATTAGGGTAGATTTTCCAGCACCGTTACTACCAATAATACCGATGCGATCTTCAGGAGTGAAATTGTAGGTAAAGTCTTTAATGAGGATGCGATCGCCGTAGGATTTACAGATATTTGTAAGTTCTACTACTTTCTTACCAATCCGACGACCGGCGGTAGAAATATCGACTTTTCCCTGAGCTTTTTTAAACTCCTGTTCCTGCATTTCCCGAATGCGATCGATGCGAGCTTTTTGCTTAGTGCTCCGCGCTTTTGGCCCTTTTTTTAACCATTCCAATTCTCGCCGCAATACGCCTTTATATTTATGTTGGGTACTACTAGCTGATTCTTCGGCGGCGGCTTTTTTTTCTAAGTAGTAAGCATAGTTACCAGAATAAGCGTAAAGATCGGCGCGATCGATTTCTAAAATACGATTAGTTACCCGATCCAAAAAATAGCGATCGTGAGTAATTAGTAACAATGCACCTCGATAACGATTCAAATAGTTTTGTAACCACTCAACAGAAAGTGCATCAAGGTGATTAGTAGGTTCATCCATTAATAATACATCGGGTTCTGATAGCAAAGCCGTTGCGAGAGCTATTCGCTTGCGATAGCCACCAGAAAGGTCGCTAATTTTGGCTTCAAAATCATTAATTCCTAATTTACTGAGAATAAGTTTAGCATTAGTTTCAAGTTCCAAAGCACCGAGTTCTTCCATCCTTTGAAAAACGACTGAAAGACGCGCCATAAGTTTTTCCGTATCCCCATGTCCATGAGTTAATTTATCAGAAATTTCCTCATATTCGCGGACAAGCGCCATTTTTTCGCCACTATCAGCAAAGATTTGTTCTAATACGGTATAGTTTTCGTTTAAATCAGGTTGTTGAGGTAAATAGGCAATTTTTGCGCCGGAATTAACCCAGATTTCGCCGCTATCAATGGGTTCTAATCCAGCGATCATTTTGAGCAATGTAGATTTCCCGGAACCATTTGTGCCAATGAGCCCGACTTTATCGCCTTCATCGAGGCTAAAGGAGGCATCTTTGAGGATTTCTTTGATGCCGAAGTCTTTTTTAAGCGATCGCAGTGTAAAGAGTGTCATAAGTACAGGGTATCTATCAGTTATCTATTTTAACGCTGTTTTGGTATAGAATGTAAGATTGTGTTAGGGAGAGTGGGAAAGTGAGTGAGGATTGACATATTAAGGATTTTACGGTAAGTTAGAGGAATAATGGTTGTTAATACTGCAAGTATAGTATAATTAATACTAAAAAAATAATGCTACTTGTTCCTACCGCCGATCCAATTCCCCTTGTAACTGAAAAAAATGGTGCTGTTCGTATCAGCAAAACCCGCGTCACCTTAGATACAGTTGTGACAGCTTTTCTTGAGGGATCTTCAGCAGAAGAAATTAAGGATCAATACCCATCACTGCAATTGTCTGACATTTATTGTGTAATTGGCTATTACTTACGACATCAAACCGAAGTTGATGCCTATCTTCTAGTCCGTCAACAGCTTGCGTCAGAAGTTCGACAGGAAGCAGAAAGGCGTTTTAATCCTATTGGAGTACGCGATCGCCTATTAGCAAGGCGCAATATTAATAGGTAAACTAATTATGTTGCGATTTTTAGCTGATGAGAACTTCAATAATCAAATTATTCGTGGTATTCTGCGCCGTAAATCTGATGTAGATATTGTTCGTGTTCAGGATGTTGGTTTGATTGAAGCAGACGATCCAACTGTCTTGGAATGGGCGGCACAAAACAGGCGTGTGGTTTTAACTCACGATGTAGCAACGATGATCGCTTTTGCCTATAACCGAATAGAAACAGGGTTGCCAATGCCTGGATTATTTGAGGTTAGTCGCCGTGTCAATATTGGTTTAGCGATCGAGGAAATCTTGCTGCTAGATGAATGTAGTTTTGAAGGAGAATGGGAAGGACAAGTAAGATTTTTACCCCTCCGTTAACATTAGTAGCATTATCAGTCGCCATTACTTGAATAAGCTAACAAAGCGATCGCATCCGAATTATTCACCTCCCTTATCTCCCTCTGTGTTCTCTGCGTTCTCTGTGGTTAAATCATACCGAATCAATTCTCACCCTTACCACCCTTTAATCTTCTCGATCTTCCCCCCATTCTTCGTCCATCCAAAGACACAACCTCAGCCTCAGAACTCTCCCTCGCCACCCGAATTAACAACCCCGCCAACACCAAACTCGCCACCATCGAACTACCCCCATAACTAAACAATGGTAGCGGCAAACCCGTAGTCGGCAAAACCCCCGTCGCCACCCCAATATTCAAAAAAGATTGACCAACCATCACCACCATCACCCCAATCGCCACTAACCGATATTCAACATTTCTAGCCTTCAGCGCCACCAACAAAGCCAAAGTCCCATAGGCCCCCAACAAAAGTAAAAACAACAAACTCCCCACCAATCCAAATTCCTCAGCATAAACAGCAAAAATAAAATCACTATACTGAATCGGCAAATAAAATAACTTTTGCTGCGACATTCCCAAACCCGTACCCCAAAAACCCCCAGAGCCCACTGCTAAAAGACTTTGAATCAACTGATAACCATCTTGCAAAGGGTCAGCCCAAGGATTCAAAAAAGACATAATCCGGCGGCGTTGATACTCTTTAATACTAACACTTAAAACAGCTAAAAATAGACCACCAAATGCCGTTGCACCCAATTGAATATAAGGCAATCCGGCCGCCAAAGCCACCAACCACAAAGTCATCCCACAAAGGGCAGTTGTACTCAAATTTGGCTGTAACAAAATCCCTAACAAAACTGCCCCAAAAATCCCCAACCACATCAAGCGCAATCGGTTATTTAATTGTTGCCAATTACCAAAAACCCGCGCACTTTGTAGCACTAAAAAGGGTTTAATCAATTCTGAAGGTTGAATAATTGGCACTGGTCCGAGAGATATCCAACGAGTAGCACCATTAATTGTAGTTCCCAATCCGGGAACTAAGGTTAATAACAGCAAACCTAGTAGTAAGAATATGCCCCACTTTGCAATTCCCAGAAAGTAGCGTACCGAAGAGTAAACAATTATATTAAAAGCTACTAATCCAACTGCAACTGCAATTAATTGCCTTTTAAAATAATAGAGTCCATCGCCAAAATCAGCATTCGCGATCGGATAAGATGCAGAAAATAAGACTACTAAGCCTACAAATAGCCACAGGAAAGTCAGCCACCGTAACAGGCGGGCCTCCACAGACCATTCCTTTACTCCAGAGTCGAAAAACGGAATCAGTCGTCGGATATTAGTAGCCATAATTTGTTATTTGTTATTTGTTATTTGTTATTTGTTATTTGTTATTTGTTATTTGTTATTTGTTATTTGTTAACTGTTAACTGTTAACTGTTAACTGTTAACTGTTTGCTTCTTCCTTCTTCCTTCTCAACAAAAAAGAGGCCGAATACGACCTCTTGCTAATACATCAAGTTAATATGCTTAAAAATTTTAAAGCAAACCTGTATTAGCACCGGGCTTACCAGTAGCGAGTTGTACCTTGATAATTTTCCCACCCATTTTCATAATCCGTTGTTGTTCCCGGAACCAATTGTCATAGGGAACTAACTTTGTAAAATAAGTATTTTGCAATTCCCGCTGAGTACGAATGCGAGTTTGGCTAGGCACGCAAGCAGTCACTTTAAACATTCTCATGGTGCAAATTTCTCCTCTGTTGTTTGACTAAATTCTTAGTTGATTTTTTTAAAGATTGAAGGCAGAAAGTCCATCAATTTTTATCTGGAAATTGGGGAAATTAAAAATTTGGGATTGGGGCTTACTTACCAGAAAATGAGATTTTTTAAACCTCAGAATTATCCACTAATCTCAAATCTCTAATCTCAAACTTTTAATCATTTGAAGGCAGGGAGTTTAGAGTCAAAGTTAGCTCATTAAAACTAATCTAATCATTTTAGATAAGCCTTTCACGCTCTAACGCTCACTCTCAACTTCCCTGACCTCATAAAAAGGCAAAAGTCAAAAGGCAATCCGTCAGAAATTAACTTGTTATTTCTTCCTTCTTCCTTCTTCCTTCTTTCTTCGTCTTAGCTCAAGCCAGAGGAGATATAGTCGAAGTAAACGCCCATTTCTTTGCCAGCATCAGAGCCAACTAGACCGGCGGTGACTTCTTTCATAGCTTGGATAGCTTGCACGGTGGAACCGATGGGAACGCCCAAGGAGTTGTAGGTTTCCTTCAAACCGTTGAGTACGCGCTCGTCGAGGATGGAAGGATCGCCAGCTAACATAGCGTAGGTGGCATAGCGGAGGTAGTAGTCCAAGTCGCGGATGCAAGCTGCATAACGGCGAGTGGTGTACATATTGCCGCCGGGACGAGTAACGTCAGAGTATAAAAGAGACTTAGCAACTGCTTCTTTGACGATCGTAGCAGCGTTAGCGCTGATGGCGGTAGCGGCGCGGACGCGCAGTTCGCCAGAGGAGAAATAACCCTTCAGTTTGTCGAGGGCGCTGCTGTCAAGGTATTTGCCTTGAACGTCAGAGGAATTGATAACGGCGGTAATTGCGTCTTGCATGATGGTTTGATTTCCTTGAAAGTAACTCAATCAGTCCGAGGAAAGGATTTGGTGATTTGTGATTTTGGGTATAAGTTTTTGATTTAGTATTGGTGCGATCGATTAACAAGAATTTTTAGTTTCTTGCGAGCAACCTCAACATCAAAAATCTCAAAATCAAAAATCCGCTTGCTCAAGATGCCTTACTGCATCGCACCGATAACGTAGTCAAAGTAAGACGAAGCTTCGGAGGCATCTTCGCCAGAAAGCAGAGAAGAAGCGGAGTTCTTCATAGCGCGAACGCCTTCTGCAACGGCTTCAACGGGAGTGCCGAGGGACTTGTACATTTCGCGGACACCGACAATTCCGATCTCTTCGATAGGAGTAATGTCACCGGCTACGATTCCGTAGGTGACTAGACGCAGATAATAGTCTAAATCACGGAGGCAGGTAGCTGTCATTTCTTCACCGTAAGCGTTGCCGCCGGGAGAGACGACATCAGGCCGTTTTTGGAAGAGTTGGTCGCCAGCTTGCTTGACAATGCGCTCGCGGGATTCGGTCAAAATTTGGGCAATCCGAAGGCGGCGCTCGCCAGTGGTGACGAAGCCTTTGATTCGGTCTAATTCGCCTGGGCTTAGATAACGAGCCTCGGCATCGGCGTTCACGATCGATTTGGTGACGATACTCATCTTTTATTTACCCGCTGGATATCCCGTCTTTGTTTGTGAGCGGGAAGGAAGCGAGGCGGGAATTAGCGCTTCCTACTGCTTGTCATTTACATTACCACAGATGATCTGCTTCACCAAAATGCAACTAAGTTGGTTTACGGCAGTGGCTGGGGTTTTGTTTGGAAGTATGTTAGGTCGTTAGGTAAGGATCGGAGTCCTGGTTGCTAACTACCTACCGCAAGTATTTTCAGGCATGACGTTCACATTATTAGTCGTCTTGTAATAGTTTGTAACAATACTTTTTGATTCTGGGGTATGGGTAAAAAGGGGAAAATGTCAAGGCTTAAGTTACTATTTTCTGATTTTTGATGGTTGGTATTGGCTTTTCACTAAGAATGGCGTATACTATTGTTTCTTCTTCTTTACCACGAAGTTTAATTGCTCCTACATTTTGACCTTCGTAGCGATCGCATACCCAATTAAATGTCTTTTCTGTGAGCAATTAGGTTATAGGGACTATCGGAGATGACATTTTTGTTCATGGCTTCTAGTCTGGCGGCGACGTTAACAGCATCGCCGATGACGGAATAGTTGAGTCGTTTGCCACCGCCGACGCTGCCGGCAACCAGTTGGCCGGTGTGTAAGCCGATGCCAAATTTGATGGGAGGTTTGCCTTCTATTTCTAGGTGTTTGTTGAGTTCGGCAAGACTGGCGTGCATATCTATGCAGGCGGCGATCGCATTTATGGCATCTTGTCTAATATCTTCGTCTTTGGTATGACCAAAAGGAATACCAAAAACTGCCATAATTGCATCCCCAATATATTTATCTACGACACCACCACGATTCATAATACATTCTGTCATTTTCTCTAAATAACTATTCAGCCAACTAAGCAAATCTCGAAAAAGTTATGTTTTGCCGAGTTTGAATTGCCCATCAAGTGCGATGGCGCAGCCGGCCGCAGGCATCGCGATTTTGCTTAACTTATTCAGCAAACCCTATTTAGTTTTCATTCCTAAGTCCTGAATATTCGGTTTTTGGCAAGCTATGGTAATACTCTAATTTCTCCTTGACAAATTAACTCGCCTGGATTTAAAATTAATTCTTCAAGTGTAACTTCTGAGCCTAAATCTAATTTAAAACTATCTAAATTTCGATGATTTAATTCGTGGGAAATTTCTAATTCTGGTTGTTCAAATAGTAATTCATTACAACTGGCTAGACTTAAGCCTGTTCGCAATAAAAAATAATTTTTTTGACCATTTTTTAACAAGGTTTCTGCTTTTAATATTATTTTTCCTGGTTCAATTTTAATCTGGGGATTTGGGAAATTTAATTTCTGGTGAATATCGGCTATTTCGATCGGTAACAATGGCAACAAAAAATCATGCAAAGCATTAGATAGTAAAGGTGCTGAAAGTGAGATATTAAAATCAGCTTCCTTTAATTTTAGAACACCTATAACTGGGATTGGTTCTAATAGCTGTAAGGGTTTACCTTTAATTACTTGACCTAAATTGATGCGGATACCAGTACCGCTCAGGGAAATGTTAGTTAAATGTAAGCCTTGATATACAGCACCTTTAGCGGCGATCGCCACTTTGGGAATCACACCGCTGAGAATTTGGCGATCGCTTCCTGATATCTCAACAGATAATTCTTTCACTTGAGAAACCTGCGATCGCAATAATAACTGCACCGCCGGCGACAATACTGCACTAACAATTCTGCTACCTTTGCCTCCGTGAGAATTAAAACCAGTAGTCATAACCAATCCTCATATACCTTTAGGCGTGATTTTATCTAGCTAAGGGCAATTTATGGTAAGATATTAATGTGGGGTGACACCCCGCAACCCAAAACCCAAGCAAAAGATGACTGTAATATTTATTTACATAATGGGGTAAATTATGCAAAAATTTAGCTTGTCCTCCATCAATTTGATAAAATCCCTCAACTGTCCGCTATATGGATGAAAGGCTGCAAAAAATACTCGCCCAGTGGGGCATTGCCTCCCGCCGCCAAGCAGAAGAAATGATTCTGGCTGGTCGAGTGCGAGTTAATGGCAATATCGTTCAGATCGGACAAAAAGCGAATCCTACGCGCGATCGCATAGAAGTTGACGGAATGCCAGTCAAATCCAATCATAGACCCCAGCCAGTCTATTTATTGCTCAACAAACCCCCTGGAGTAGTTTCAACTTGTGCCGATCCCACTCAGCGCCAAACAGTGCTAGACGTGCTACCACCCAAACTACGGACTGGTTGCGGCATTCACCCAGTAGGACGCTTAGATATAGAATCCACAGGAGCACTACTACTCACTAACGATGGCGATCTCACATTTGCTTTGACTCATCCCCGTTATTGTGTGCCTAAAACCTATCAAGTTTGGGTAGCAGGCGATCCCCCAAAAACGGTGTTGCAAAACTGGAGTCAAGGCGTGATTTTATCGGGTAGAATCACATTGCCAGCTAAAATTCAAGTGTTAGAGCGTCGTGATTCCCAAACACTTTTGGAGGTTATTCTCAAAGAAGGTAGAAATCGACAGATTCGCCGAGTTGCCGAGCAGTTGGGATACCCAGTAATTCATCTGCACCGCACGGCGATCGGCCCAATTCGATTACAAACCCCTGGAAAACCTGAATTACGTTCAGGACAATACCGAAACCTACTTGATTCTGAGATTAGTTTTTTGTGGAACCAAGTTAACCTATCAGTAAATGTGCCAGTAAATATTAAGGAGCACAGCATATTATGACAAAGAATTTATTTTTTTTCCTGTTCAAAAAAACTAAGAAGAACCAAAATATCGACGAGTCCGAACAAGCGAAGCAGTTAGCTGAAATTGGCGCTCAACTCCGCCAATTCCGGGAACAGCACCAAATCACTTTGGAGCGAGTTTCGGTAGTAACAATGATTCGATCGCGCCTTTTAGAAGCGATCGAAGCAGGTGAAATCAACGAACTACCAGAACCAATTTATACTCACGGTTTAATCAAAAGATACGCAGAAGCAATGGGTTTTGACAGCGAAGAATTTGCTAACTTCTGTGCGACTGAACCATTAGTACAACAACCAGAAAAAACTCCTTGGGGAGATTTCCCTTTATTACAACTGCGACCGACCCACCTTTATATACTTTATGTGTTGATAATTGTTGCCTCGATCAATGGTTTATCTCAAGTGATGAACCGTTCAGAGATAGGGGAAAAAGCGGTTGTGACATCGCCAAAACGAAATCAGCCATCGCTTCCTGCCACCAAGAATATTGCTAAGTCGTCGGGAAATCAAAGCAGTTTAGCTACTGCTAAACCGTTGAATGATTTTACTGCTAAAAAGCCCCCTGAATTCCCTGATGCTGCGGTTCGAGATGATTATGCTTCTTCACCAGATCGATTTTTAGGTAATCCTTCAAAGACACCAGTTACCTTAACCACAGAAAAACCTGCGAATCTTTCAGAAAAAGTAGCTACTCCTGCCCCTATAAAAGCTACTAATGCTTCTATTCCTGTTCAGCCAAAAAATCAGGCTGTAACTATTAGCGTCACTGTCAAGGAGGAAACTTGGGCGATGATTGAAGTTGATGGCAAAACTGAGTTTGAAGGGAATTTACCTGTGGGAACTCAACGAACTTGGCAGGCGAAAGAACAATTAATTTTTAGAGCTGGTAATGCTGGTGGTGTATTATTTGCAGTGAATAATGGGAAGGCGAAACCATTAGGAGAACCTGGTGAGATCGAAGAAGTAGTTTTAAAAGCGAAGGAATCTCCAGCGATCGCGAAGGGAAAAGATCAAGGTTAAAACCAGTATTTTCCTGAATGCCACCCTGAGAGGCATCTAGGACTTATCCCTGAATTAACAATCCTCGATCTTATTCTTCTTTCTTAGTGTCTTAGTGTCTTAGTGGTTCCCACAAAAGAGTTATTTACTGGGGGCTCGTCCGTAGGCTGTAGTTAGGGACTTGAGGCCTTCGCCAATCTCCCAACTAAAAGCACCAGGACGATATCTCCAGCCCCAATTTCCCTCTTCTTTCCCTGGAAAATTCATTCTCGCACTATTCCCTAAACCTAAAAGATCCTGAGCCGGAATAATCGCTAAATCGGCAATAGAACTCAAAGCCACTCGAATTAAAGACCAATTAATTCCTTCAGGAACAACACAGCCTAAATAACGCAAAACTGAGTCTTTTTCGTACTGTTGCAGTTGTTCAAACCAACCAATTGTTGTATCGTTATCGTGAGTGCCAGTATAAACCACACAATTCCGAACGTAATTGAAAGGTAAAAAAGGATTGCCCGGATCGGAACCAAAGGCAAATTGTAAAATCTTCATCCCCGGAAACTCAAATTGGTCCCGCAGTGCTTCTACTTCTGGGGTAATTACGCCTAAATCTTCAGCAATAATTGGCAAGTTTTCAAACTTCTCTTTAATTACCTCAAATAAAGCGGCTCCAGGTGCATCAATCCACGTACCATTAATGGCTGTTTCCTCGCCTTGCTCAACGGCCCAGTAAGACTCAAACCCTCGGAAATGATCGATCCGAGTGACATCGACATAATCGAAAATTGCCTCAAAACGCTGCACCCACCAATCAAAATTAGTTGCCTCTAACTGTTCCCAATTGTAAACTGGATTTCCCCATAATTGACCAGTTGAACTAAAATAATCCGGCGGAACTCCAGCCATTAAAGCCGGTAATCCTGTCTCTTCTTCCAAGCAAAATATTTCTGGATGCGACCAAACATCAGCACTATCATGGGAGACATAAATGGGAATATCACCAATGATTAAAATGTTCCGCAAATTGGCATAGCGTTTTAATTCCGTCCATTGCCGGAAAAACTCGAATTGAACATATTTATGGTAGAAAATTTCATCAGTTAACTTTGTCCGCCACTCTTCTAATGCTTCTGGTTTGCGGTTAGCCAGTTCGGGTTCCCAAGTATGCCAACTGGTACCACCTAAAGCATCTTTAATGGCCATAAATAAAGAGTAATCTTCTAACCATTCAGCCTTGGTTTTACAAAAGCCAGTAAATTCGAGTTCCTGCATCTCAGTTGCATTGGCTTTGAAGTTTTCAGCAGCCTTTTTTAACAGTGGAACTTTGGTAGCAATGACTCGATCGAAATCTACGGTATCTATGGGAAATCCCGGTAGATGAGCTAAATCTTCATCTGTTAATAAACCTTCGTCTCGCATCCGATCTGGGCTAATTAAAAATGGATTTCCAGCCATTGCGGAATAGCACATATAGGGAGAGTTGCCGTACCCTGTGGGACCGAGGGGCAATATCTGCCAGTATTGTTGATTGTTATCTACTAAAAAGTCAATGAAACGATAGGCTTCTAATCCCATGTCTCCAATACCGAATCGACTGGGGAAAGATGTGGGATGGAGGAGAATACCGCTGGAGCGAGAAAAGGGCATAATTAACCTAAAATAAGAGCTATTTTTGATTATCTCATATTTTGTGTAATTAAATTGGGGATGAGGGCGATCGCGCCGAACCCAATGAGATAATTATATTGTCCAATCTTCAAATCTCAAACCAGGTATCCGTTCAAAATCACGGCGATTGCGAGTTACCAAAATCCCATTGCTGGAAATTACACAAGCGGCAATTCGTAAATCTTGCGTACCGATGCGAATTTTTTGGCGCACCAATTCGCTATAACAATTGTAAGCTTCCTGATTGAAATCCAGCAAATTGACCGTTTTGAAATAATTTAATGTGGCTCTCAATCTTGCATAGGCTGATAATATTGCATCTGCTGATTTAGCCCTCCTAATCTGATTAAGCCGCCCATAAAATTGCTCTTCTACTGTAATAACTGTTACAGCAATTTCTTCAGGATTGAGGGCTTTAATCCGGCGACTAACTATTGGATGATTTTGTTGAAAAAGCGAAACGTGATCTGTATCGAGTACCCACAAACTCATTTTGTCTCTTCCTCTGCATCCATCTGACGATAATAGGCTTCCATTTGCTCATCTCGTTCGCGACGTAAATCTGCTATATCAGCTTGCATCTCATCGAAGTACGGATCGTCCTTACACATTCCCGCAAATTTCATCCAAGGATGCTCTGGTTTTGGGCGATCGATTTCTATGGAAACTATTTCTACTTTGTCTAAGCGCTCTGTTATAATCTGACGCAAATTTGCCAAAGCTTCTTCACGGGTAGATCCAAAAGCTTGACACTCCGGCCAACCCAATACTGTGGCTCTATATCCTCCCTTTTCTGGTTCTTCAAGCATAACTTCGTAAGTTAACTTGGTGGATTTTTCCGATGTCGATTTTTCCGATGTGGTAGTAATACTAGCAGTCATAAAATTACCTCTCTACAAGTCTTCCATAAATTATAACTTTCAAGTATCCTAATATTACCATAATTTTTATCCAAAGCTGTGACTTATCGCAATCCTACTCCGACTGTTGACATTATTATTGAATTAATCGATCGCCCTGCCAGACCGATTATACTAATTGAACGCCTCAATCCTCCCTATGGTTGGGCGATTCCTGGTGGTTTTATTGATTATGGGGAAACTGTAGAAACGGCGGCGAAGCGAGAGGCCCAAGAAGAAGTAGGATTAGATATAGAATTAATTGAGCAATTCTATGTTTATTCTGACCCCAATCGCGACCCTCGCCAACATACTCTGAGTATTGTATTTTTAGCGGCGGCAAGAGGGGAACCAAAAGCGGCGGATGATGCGAAAAATTTAGAACTTTTTGAACTTTGGCAGATTCCTAATGAATTATGTTTCGATCATGCTCGTATTCTACAAGATTATTGTCGTTATCGTTACTATGGAATGCGACCTCGTTTAGATCATTAAAACCTGTTTCTTTCTTCCTGCAAACGCAGATGAACGCGGATGAACGCAGATTCCTTGGGAGCATCCCGATTTTGTAGGGGCGAAGCATTCCGGCAGATAAATTATTGGTTAAAGCGAGAGATTTGCTGCCGGAATGCTTCGCCCCTACGGATATATTTGCAAAATCGGGATGCTCCCGATTCCTTCTTCCTTACTTCCTTCTTCCTTCTTCCTTCTTCCTTCTTCCTTCTTCCTTCTTCCTTCTTCCTTCTTCCTTCTTCCTTCTTCCTTCTATGGCAATTATTACAATTTTAGGTGCTGGTGCTTGGGGTTCGGCTTTGGCAAGTTTGGCTAGTAAAAATGACCATGAAGTTAATTTGTGGTCGCGCAATAGTTGTTTGAGTTTAGGGTCAGTTTTGGCGGTGACAGATGTGATGATTTCCGCAGTTTCTATGAAGGGGGTAATGGCTACAGTTGAGAAAGTTCGAGAGGTAAAATTAAAAGATAATGCAATTATTGTTACTGCTACTAAGGGTTTAGATGCTGCTACTAATTTTACTCCTTCTAGGATTTGGTATGATGCTTTTCCAGAACGTGCTTTGGTGGTAATTTCTGGGCCGAATTTGTCTCAGGAAATTGTGCAGGGTTTACCGACTGCTACGGTTTCTGCTAGTAGTGATTTGGCGGCGGCGAGGCGGGTGCAGGATATTTTTAGTTCGGAGGTTTTTCGGGTTTATGTGAATAGCGATCCTTTGGGTACTGAGTTGGGTGGAACTTTAAAGAATGTGTTTGCGATCGCGTCTGGTGTTTGTGATGGTTTGCAGTTAGGAATTAATGCGCGATCGGCTTTGCTAACTCGCGCTTTACCGGAGATGATTCGGGTGGGTGTGCGGTTGGGAGCGCAGGTTGAAACTTTTTATGGTTTGTCAGGTTTGGGGGATTTATTGGCGACTTGTAGTAGTCCTTTATCGCGTAATTATCGGGTGGGCTATGGGTTGGCGCAAGGTAAATCTTTGGATGAAGTTTTGATTGAGTTACAGAGTACGGCTGAGGGGGTAAATACTACTAATGTGTTGATTGATTTGGCGAAAAAACAGGGGATTGAAGTGCCTGTTTCTACTCAGGTTTATCGTTTAATTAATGGGATGATTACGCCCGAACAGGCGATCGCGGCTTTGATGGAACGGTCTTTAAAAACTGAAAAACATGGTTAATGGTTAATGGTTAACGGTTAACCGTTAACCGTTAACAAAATTTATTTTCCGCTATAATAAAAGGCGATTTCTTTGTCTTTTAGGGGGGCAAAATCGGCATCAATTAGCATTTGATTTAATTCTGGTTGGGGGATGTGTTTAGCGCCGATTCGCACGATGCGCGATCGCATGGTGTTAGACACGCCGCTGCGCTGTCTTCCTGCTTCTAATCCCATGACTTTGCTATAGAGTTCTAGTTTAGCTGCGGGAATTGGTGTGCCATCAAAGTCGAGGCCAGAGGCGATGGCTACATCGATCGCATCAGCACCAGTAGTTGTTTGATCTGTTGAGTTAGTTTCGGTAGACATTTGAAAATATAATGCAAGGTTAATCTTTAAAGTATTTTATCACGCTTCAAGGGACGCGATCGATATTCATAAGTAGTTATGAAACACGGTAGGGACACGGCATTGCCCATTGGTGTCAACTTAAGCTGAAACCCGCCAGGGACTAAAGTCCCTGTCTAATAGGTAAAGTCCTCTTAAGAGGACTGAAGAAAATTGTTAAATTCATTAGTCCTCTTAAGAGGACTTGATCTTTGAGACAGGGACTTTAGTCCCTGTCGGACTAAGGGTTTGGCATTAAGTTGACACCAATGGGCATTGCTGTGTCCCTACGAGGATTGAACTTATTTAATTATTTTCTGTTGTTAATTCTACATCTTCATAGAGGAGAGAAATCGGAAAGCAAAAGTCAACGCTAGTCAGACAAATTTCGGTTTCCATTCCCTCTGGCGTAGTTTCATCTATTTGATAATGGGTGAGTTCCCATTTATTTTTTTCATTAAGTCGATAGCAATCAACGCTAATTTCTTGGGCGTTAATTAGGACATATTCTTTTAAGGTATTGATGCGGCGATAATTGGTGAATTTCTTGCCTCTATCATATCCTTCTGTGCCAGGAGAAAGGACTTCAACAATTAAACAGGGATATTGGATAAATTTGATAGCGCGTCTATCTCTTTCATCGCAACTTACCATCACATCTGGGTAGTGAAAAGGGCCGTTTTCAGATATAGCAACTTTGGCATCTGCCATATAGACTTTACAGCCTTTGCCCCGCAGATGATTTTTTAGCGCTGATGCTAAATTTAGGGCAATTGAAGTGTGGGGAAGAGTCCCTCCTGTCATGGCCAAGGCTTCGCCGTTAATGTATTCATATTTGATGGGTTGTTGTTCTTCCCATTCCAGGTATTCTTGAGCCGTCATGTAGGGGAATTTTGGGTTGGCTATCATTTGGGGTATCAGTTATTAGTTATAAATGATAGTTTTATCATATTTCATATTTTTTGTCTATAATTAGGTACGTAGTAGCGCTTCAGCGCTCTTGCGAGAGCACATTAAAGAGCGCTGAAGCGCAACTACATACTTTTACTGTTAACTAATCAGAAGAAAAAATGGTAACAGAACTCGAAAAAGTAATTTTCAGAAAAGCGTGTATGCGGGGTATAAATTTAGAGAGAGCATATCTTCGCAACGCTGATTTAATCATGGCTAACTTAGATGGAGCTAACTTAAAAAAAGCAGATTTAACTGGCGCAAATCTCTATGGCGCAAGCGTTCAAAATACCGACTTCACAGGTGCTATAATGCCAAATGGAGAAAAGTATCGCTCAGAAACCTTCAACCAATCATCAAAAAAAGTAACAACTATGACACGCAAAATCATCAGCACCGAAAACGCACCTAGACCCGTAGGCCCTTACAATCAAGCGATCGCCGCCAGCGGTACAATGCTATTCTTAGCCGGTCAAATTGCGATCGATATGAGACTAAACGATATCGTCTACACCGAAGATGTCAGCAAACAAACAGAACAAGTTATGGCAAACATCGAGGCCATTCTCACCGAAGCCGGTGCAACATGGTCCGATGTTGTCAAAACCACCGTTTACCTCAAAGACATGAACGATTTTGCCGCCGTTAATGCCGTTTATGCCAAATATTTTGATAGCGCCACAGCACCCGCCCGCGCCTGCGTCGAAGTATCTCGCCTCCCCAAAGATGTCCTAGTTGAAATCGATTGTATTGCCGTAATTTAATCCAAAATTCAGCAATTAAAACTGTTTCATTGCCCGTTGCATATCTCTCTTATCATCCCTTTCCTTAATACTCTCTCGCTTATCGTGTAGTTTTTTCCCTCTACCCAAGGCAATATCAAGCTTCACCCAACCGCTTTTAAAGTACATTTTTAAAGGTACTAAAGTTAAGCCTTGTTGCTCAACTTTTCCTAATAATTTGCGAATTTCCTGTTTGTGCATTAATAATTTACGGGTACGCAGGGGATCGTGGTTAAAATAACTGCCGGCTTTTCCCCAAGGGGAAATATGAGTGTTAATTAGCCAGATTTCGCCATTACGAATTAAAGCATAGCCGTCACGTAAATTGACTTTGCCTTCTCGAATTGATTTAACTTCGGTACCTTGGAGTTCAATCCCTACCTGATAAGTCTCTAGTATTTCATAGAGAAAACGGGCTTGGCGATTGTCGCTGATTATTTTGTAGCTGTCAGTTTTCTTTTCACTCATTGCTTTAGTTTAACGCATTTTTTCAATAGTTTGACGGCGGTTAAAAGCGCTGTCTGATAGATAAAGTTGTTTGAAGATGACTATAGAGTTAGTATTTCAATAGGTCATTTATTCTCTAACTGTGTCTGCCGTTTTTTCCATTGGGATGAGGACTCTTTGGGGGAGGTTTGTTGCTCTTGCTGACGGCGTTGTATTATAGTTTCCGCAGTGTCAGATAATGTGCGATCGCGGTAGGGAATGCCTGCTTTTGTCTCTAAATAATCTCTTTCTAACTCAGAAATTCCTAATAGTTCATTCCCGGAAAGATTAGCTGCGGTTCCTGGGGATCTCCTCCCTACAGGCACGGTTGAGCCTATTTGTAAACCTACTGCTATTAAAGCATTTCTAACTGCTGCCGAGGAAGAATAAGTGACTAGCAAGCCGTCGGATTTTAAGCAATTTGCTAACAATCCTAAAAATTCAACAGTCCACAATTGGGGACAGCGGGGAGGTGAAAAAGGGTCAAGAAAAATTGCATCTGCCTTAAGTCCTAATTTGTGTATTTGCTGGAGAGTTTGTCGAGCATCACCTAATAATAATTTAGCCTGAATTTTGTGATTTTGCAACTTGCGATCGCGTACTAAATTCTCAAGTAATTCAGGAATTGGATCTCGCCAATTTTTTAATAATTGATGTGCGATCGCCGCCTGCGGAACCGTTACATCCAACTCTAAGCCTACCAATTCCACTCGACAATTAGGATTAACTTCCCAAATCGCCTCCAAAGCTGCTGCCGTATTGTACCCCAAGCCATAACAAACGTCAAGCAAGATTAATTCTCCTCGCACCGCCTTAGCTCTAAGTTGTAGCGGACCAACAAACTTCAGTTCCGCTTCCAGTCTAGCACCTTGGTTGCTGTGGAAAGCTTCGCCAAACTCTGCGGAAAAGAAGGTAAAAGAGCCATCCGCCGTTAGTTGAGGTGTAAAGACCCCGGAATTTTGCATTTTTCAGCTTTCATCAATAGTATAATTAACTAACCCGCTCTAAAATCATAGCATAATTACCAATTACGAACACGGATTTTACGGATTTTACGGATTACACCGATGACGATTTAATCCGTGAAATCAGAGAAATCCGTCTAATCTGTGTATCCCAATTACCAATTACCAATTACCCAATTTTCTAGCCATGACAGAAACTAATTATCAGCAACTCGCCCAGCAGGGAAACCCCGAAGCCATAGCATTTTTACTTAACCAACAATTAGAATCTCAAGGTATTACTGTTACGACTAAATTGACTAACGATTGCTTAGAAGTTATCCTAGAATCACCACAAATTCCCGATCGATATGAAATGGTTGATTTTGTTCGTAACCAACTGACAAACCTCGAACCAGAATCTATTAAAACCGCTAAAGTTGAGGGCAAAAAAACGGACAGCAATACTTTAGCCTGGAGTCAAGGTTTTCCGTTAGAAATGAGTAGTTATTCAATGCTCACCTTTCCTGCTGAAACACCTGTAAATTCAACAGTCGATCGCGAAGAAGATTCTGAAGAAGATTCTGAAGAAGATCCTGAAGAAAATTCTGAAGAATATACCGAGCCATCCAACAGTTACCAGCCATCCCAAAAGTTACCAGAAATCATTGGGGAAGACCGCATGAAAACTACTATGATTGTAGTAGGTTTTGTCTTAGTTGTTCTGGGAATTTCTGTGGCCGTATTTGTTAATAAAATGGTAGCGGGAACCTCAAATAATGGAGAGACTATTGAGAATGAACCTCCAAGCTCGATCGCAGAATCCGATCCCTTTCGAGAGGGAGTGAATAAAGCCATAGAAGCATCAGCATTAGCACAGTCAGCCCAAACTAAAGAAGACTGGGAATTAGTAGCAAGTAATTGGCAAGAAGCTGTTAAACTAATGAAAAGCGTACCGCCATCTAATAGCAATCATGCTGTAGCTCAGAAAAAAGCGATCGAATATCAAAAAAATCTGAAATACGCTCAAGATGTCGCTAAAAAAAGTTTAAAATAGTTCAAAGAATTGAAAATATGTTTGTCAAAAGAGGTAAACTATGAATGAAGTAAAGACTAAGCTACCTACAGATACTTGGGTAACAGCCACCTGGGAAGAATACCTAGAAGCGATCGCAGATCCAGTGGCTGAAAAAGCTAAGGGTTACTATCACAATAGACAAATGAGGCTTGAAATGTTACCAGTAGGAAATGACCATGCCAGCGATCATGTGATTATTATTTTTGCAGTTAACCTATTTGCTATGGTGAAAGGTATAGCTATCAATGGAAAGGATAACTGTACATACCGAAAAACAGGTATTAAAGAAGCTCAACCTGATGTTTCTTACTACATTGGGGAAAAGGCAGTTGCAATTCCCTGGGGAACATATATAATTAATCTGGACATATATCCGCCACCAGCATTAGTAATAGAAGTAGCGAATACTTCAATTGCTGATGATAAAGGAGAAAAACGGCTGATGTACGAAGATTTAAAGGTAAAAGAATACTGGATATTAGATGTGAAAAAAGTTCAAATCACTCCTTTTTCTATTACTGAAGGAGGCAGTAAAAGAATTTCTGAATCTCAAGTTTTGCCTGGTTTATCTATTGCTATACTAGAAGAAGCTTTGCGGCGTAGTCGCCAGATGAATCAAGCAGAAGTAGGTGCTTGGTTATTATCGCAATTTCAACAGTAATAGATTAAATTGTTAATTGTTAGTTGTTAGTTGCCCCTTCTTCCTTCTTCCTTAAAAACTATGACAGACATAAAAAACATAAAAAATCTTGTTTCTCCAGAATGGTTAGTTTCCCATCTTAACGATTCTAACGTTATCATCATTGACTGCCGTTTTTCCCTTGCCGATCCCGAATTAGGCAAGCAACAATATCAAACCAATCATATCCCTGGAGCATTTTATTTAGACTTAAATCGCGACTTATCTAGTCCCATTAGCAAACATGGGGGTAGACATCCCTTACCTAACCCGACAGAATTAGCGGCAAAACTAAGCGCGATCGGCGTTACTAAAGAAACATTAATTGTGGCTTATGATGACTCCAAATTTGCCTTTGCTGCGCGTTTGTGGTGGCTAATTCGTTACATGGGAAGCGATCGCGTAGCCCTTCTTGATGGTGGTTTCAGCGCTTGGCAAACCGCCGGATATCCCCTATCTAATATCATACCTACACCACAACTAGGAAACTTTGAACCTCAGTTAAAATCAGAATTAGTAGTAGATATTGAGACAGTAAAAACACGCAAAGAGCAACCGGGAGTAGTATTAATAGACTCGCGAGAAAGCGATCGCTATGCTGGAATTAGAGAACCGATCGATCCCGTCGCCGGCCATATACCTAATGCGGTAAATTACCCCTGGCAAGATGTTACAGGAGAGGGCGGAAAAGCGCGATCGACAGTAGAACAAAAACAGCGTTGGGAACAAATACAATCAGCCAATGAAATTATAGTATATTGTGGCTCCGGTGTCACTGCTTGTGTCAATCTTTTCTCCTTAGAAATAGCTGGAATTAGCAACGCAAAACTTTATGCCGGTAGTTGGAGTGATTGGTGTTCCTATCTATAAAAATTCAGAACCTTCCAAATATTTAGCCTCCACTAGATTATACCCAGAGCGATCGCGTTATCAAACAAAATCAGAAAGTTGCGCGATCGCCTTTTATACCATTTCTAAAAAAGTTTTCAACAGTTTGGGTAGGGGCGGG
>MBRE01000005.1:0-30918 GCA_001698425.1 Oscillatoriales cyanobacterium USR001
TACCGGAATTAGAATTAGGTTTGGGGTTGTGGTTGGGTAATTATAATGGTTGTGAGAGGCAATGGTTGCGGTGGTATGATGCTGATGGTAATTGGATGGCTACGCCAGAGGAACGTGCAGAAACGGAACGTATTGCTAAGGAATTGGCGATGCAGCGATCGGCTTTACTAGCTGAAAGATTGAGAGCAATGGGGATTAATCCTGATGAATTATAGAGAGCTTTTGACGGGGGTTTAAACCCCCATCAATCAATCTAAATCAACGATTGATTATTCACCCTCCGAATCGCCACCACCGCCGGCTTAGGCGCATCATTAACCATCTTCCCAGGCCAATTAGAACCTACCGGCACTTTACGACTCTGCATAAACTCTTTTCCATCAGTAGTTTTCATCGCAAATTGTCGATCTTGAGCCATCATTTCCTTCCGTACCCCATTAATTTCCCCTGGATGTTGTACAGAAAGAAACAAAGTTTGACCATCACCAGTAAAGAATGGCCCTGTAGTTTCACACTCCACTGGTCCAAAACCAAATAAATAAGCTTCCCCTGCATTAGCACCAGAAGTTGGCATAAACCAGATCGAACTATTGCCAAATAAACCCCGCAAATCTGACTGGCTAACTGCTTTACCTTCCTTATCTACTCGCGCCGGTATCGCTTTGTTATACTTATCGCTGGATATATCAGTTACCATCCAAATATTACCTTTTTTGTCGATCGCCAAATTATCTGGATTAGCAAAACCTAACCCACCATCAGCAGGCTCACCACCCGTTGCAAACATTTTCCACTTGAAAGTCATCGCTCCTGGCTCATTCCCATCTTCTGTTAAATGTAAGATCCAGCCATACTCGTAAGCTTTGCCATTTTTCCCCTTGAAAATTCGCAAGTCCGGCCCACCATCACTACCGCTGGAACTTCCAGAAGTAAAAGTAACATATAGAGAACCATCGGGCGCAATTTCCGTATCTTCTGGCCGCGCCGTACAAGTTGCACCAGCAGCATTACCAGCATAATGAGCATCAATTAAAATTGCTCCCTGCTTTTCTTCAGCATTGCCTTCATAGAGGTCGCCTAAAGTTTTAAACTTCTGTTTAAATGTGGCGATATCTTCATCTTTTTCAGCCTTAAAAATGCCACCATCGGGACGCTTAGGTAAGGTAATCATGCCTCCAGCGTGAATACTTGGCATCTCTGGATTAACAGGAGTATCGGCTTTCAAAGCAATCCAGCTGCCAGTACCATCGGGATTGAATTTAGCTGCATAAAGCATTCCATTTGTTAACAGTTTAGAATTAGCTTTATCGGCGGGATTAGTAATTTTGCCACTGCTAACGAATTTGTAAAGATGTCCGCTGCGGCGATCGCATCCCGAATAAAACGCTAAAGGTTTACCAGCAATAGCCAAAACTCCAACAGCTTCATGGCGATAACGTCCCAGCCAAGTATGTTTAGTACCATAATCATTCGGATTAGCCGGGTCTAATTCTACCATCCAACCATACTTATTTCCAGCTAAACCAAATACATTTCCTAAGCCTCCCATTTGCTCATCATCTTTGAAAAAGGCTTTCTTACTTGGATCGAAAGAACTACCATCACTATTAACTGGTTCTGGTACAAAGTCTTGGAAGTTTTCTTCACAACTTAAAACAGTTCCCCAAGGTGTTGTACCACCAGCACAATTGTTAAAAGTACCGATGATTTTATCGCCCAATTTATCATCGTAACCTTTGCCTTTTTTGCGGAAGATAGACACAGCGGGTCCCGTTGATTTCAGATAGCGTCCGTCTTCTAAACCAGAAATTCCAGTAATGCGGCGATCGGCCTTAGAATTAGTTCTTACCCATTTCCCGTCAGGATTCCGGCGAAGAGAAATTACGCCAACTCCTAAATCAATCATTGCTTCTTTGGAAATTTCCTGAATCAATGCTTTTGTCGGGTCATTCGCGGCTAAAACATAAGCATTGATGCCATCTTTTCCCGCCGCTTTCATTGCCGATTCTAATTTCTCAAATGGCAAAGATTTTCCAATTACTTTTTGATAAGTTTGAGTCCAAGGAACTGCACTAATATACTCGAAGTTAACCGTCAAAAAGCCTTCATTTTTTCCCGTTTCAATGAAGGAAAGATAGTCGTTATTGTAGCCGAAACGAGAATCACCTACTTTGTCACCCCAAGCTGCTACTATGTCGTAGGTAAAACCTTCGGGAAGCACGAGTTCATCTTTAACTTCGTAGGTGCTGTAAGCTTTTACTTGCTGTTCTGGCGAAACGCTACTAATTGGCATTAACTGACCGGAACCTGCTACAATATTGCTGGTTTCCAGAGGCATTGGACCTTTAATTGGCTGGAAACTTATGCCGTTTGGCAAACTAGCAGCGGTGACTGAATTGGCAAAAGGTGTGGAAGATTGTTGTTGAGAAGCGGGGAAAGCAGCACAGGCAATTGCACCAGTACCTGCACTTAAGAAAAGTAAAAATTCTCGACGTTTGATAGCCATAGTTTAAGATGTGGTAAATGAGTGAGTAAATGAATGAGTATAGGTCAATTCAAAACCAATTGATCCTGCCGAAAATTGCGATCGCGATTCTAAAATTATAAAGGTTCGAGTTTAGGAAATGATAAGCTTTTAGTAATCAATAGGTTAAGAAAAACGATGTTTGACATCTCCCCAACTCTTAACAGCAGTCGAGGATCGAACAATTCTTGCTATTAAACTTTTTGATATTTAATAACATTAACTACTCCCCCTTCCCTACTACAAGGGAAGGGGGCTTGGGGGGTTAGTTCGGTGAAATTACCACCCAGAAAGGAACGTTACATTAAAAAAGTTAAGGAGAAATGAGCATTAGTAAATTGATTTCAACCAAATCTATAACCAAAGCCCCGGACAGTAATAATATACTCTGGCTGACTAGGGTCAATCTCCAATTTCTCACGTAACCAACGGATGTGAACATCAACAGTTTTGCTGTCTCCAACAAAATCGTGTCCCCAAATTTGTTCGAGTAATTGATCTCGCGACCAAACGCGGCGAGGATAACTCATAAATAGTTCTAGTAAGCGAAATTGTTTGGGAGAAAATTTCACTTCTTCGCCACGAACTAGGACGCGACACTCTTCAGGATAAAGGATGATGGTTTTATATTGCAACATCATGGGATGAGGCATTTGACCGAGGCGTTGGCGGCGCATTAAGGCGCGACAGCGAGCGATAAATTCTCGCATTCCAAAGGGTTTGGTAAGGTAGTCATCGGCTCCCGCTTCTAGGTAAAAGGCGCAGTTGTTGGCGCTGCCTCTAGCACCAATGATTAAAATTGGTACGGGATTGCCTTGATGTCGTAACATTCGACACAGATCCAAACCATTAATTGAGTCCATAATCATCAGGCTGAAAGGAAATTCACCATGATGATAAAATGAAGAATTTTGCATAGATGGAAGTGCGTTGCGCCCATCAGTAGTAATAAGCACTTCATAGCCTTGCTCTTCTAAGGCTAAAGCTAACATTTCCCGCAGTAACTCTTCAGCTTCTAGTAATAAGATGCGGCCAGTTTGTTTGACCGTCGGCTTGGAAAGACTTTCGCTTAATTCAGCAGAAGACATAAATATCAGTAGAGTTATGTTTGTTTGTAGCTGGTGGAAGTCGTTTTTTGAGTATCTAAGACTTTTCCCGTATAGCGATCGCCTTTAAGCGATCGCAGGGAGACTTGCTTTCAGTCTTTTGCCAGTCCATCTAACCAACAGACGCTCAACCTGATTGATTTGCTGACACAACAAATTTGGGTGTTGAGCAGTTGTAGTAGCAGCGTTGTCTGGTTGCGAACGGGCTTTAGACTCCTGGTTTTTCATGGGGCTGATGTTAATTGCTTAAACATCGCTCACTTGGAGTTTACCAGGTTAGGCTGAATTAATAAGGAGATCGGTTTTATAGTACAGGTTAAAGGTTTTTATTAGGTAAAGGTTTGGTTATCTAATGGTTAAATTATTAATTTTGGGTAATATGAGAATTGAGTTATAAAAAAGTGTAAAGTTAGAATTTAAGGCAAATGTTAATTTTACAGCCTTTGTTGACCGTTAAGATAAAGTTTGTACATTAAGATTTTTTTAAGTTAGATGCTGTTACATTTAAGTACCTGGCCGGAAGTGGAAGCCTATCTAGGACAATCTCAGGGGATAATTCTCCCGATCGGTTCGACGGAACAGCATGGTCCGACGGGGTTGATTGGGACTGATGCGATTTGCGCGGAGGCGATCGCGAAGGGAGTTGGCGAACAAGTTAAGGCGATGGTTGGGCCAACAATTAATGTGGGAATGGCTTTACACCATCTGGACTTTCCTGGTTCAATTAGTTTGCGACCAAGCACGTTAATTCTTGTGCTTCGCGATTATATCACTTGTTTGGCAAAATCAGGTTTTACTAAGTTTTTCTTTATTAACGGTCACGGTGGGAATATGGCAACGATGAAGGCGGCTTTTTCTGAGACTTACGCTCATTTGTCGGATTTTAATGTAAAAAATGCTGATTTTGTGCAGTGTTATTTAGCTAATTGGTTTATGTGTAGTTCGGTTTATAAGTTAGCCAAAGAATTGTATGGCGATCGCGAAGGTTCCCATGCAACGCCGAGCGAAGTAGCTTTAACTCAGTATGTTTATCCAGAGGCAATTAAGCAAGGGTTTCTATCAGAAAATGTGGCTTCTGGCCATAAAATTTATGGCGCAGTGGATTTTCGCCGCCGCTATCCTGATGGCCGCATGGGTTCCGATCCGGGGTTGGCGACACCGGAACATGGAAAGCGGTTTTATGAGTTAGCGGTGGAGGAGTTAAGTAATAGTTATTTGGAGTTTTTGAAGGGGAATTAAGGAAACACAAAGGCACGCTTGACACAAAGAAAAACTTAGTGTCTTGGTGTTTACTTCAAAATTTCAGCAACAATCGCTTCTCCAATTGCTAAGGAAGATGTGGCAGCGGGAGAAGGGGCATTACAAACGTGCAAAGAATTTGGTCGTTTAATTAATAGAAAATCATCCACTAATTGACCATCATTTGCTAAGGCTTGAGCGCGGACTCCTGCATGAGTTGGAATTAAATCTTTTGCCTCAATTTCGGGAATTAATCTTTGCAAACTTTTGACAAAAGCTGCTTTACTAAAAGAGCGAATTATCTCTTCTAAGCCGACTCCATAATATTTTGCAGCTAATTTCCAGAAACCGGGATAAGTTAAAACCTCCGCCGCATCGCGGAGGTTAATATCTGTTTTATGATAGCCTTCTCGTTTTAAACTGAGGACAGCATTGGGGCCGGCGTGAATAGTGCCGTCAATCATCCGGGTAAAGTGAACTCCTAAAAAGGGAAAATTGGGATTAGGAACTGGATAAATTAAGTGCTTGACAAGGTAACGTTTTTCTGGTACTAATTCGTAGTATTCTCCCCGGAAAGGTACGATTTGAATTTGTGGATCGACTTGATTGAGTTTAGCAACGCGATCGCTTTGGAGGCCGGCACAATTAATGATAAATTTAGTCTGGAAAGAACCTTGATTAGTTTCGAGAATGTGGTTATTATTGTTAGTGAAAATTCGCTCAACTTTAGTATTTAATCGCAATTCACCGCCGTTAAGTTTAACTAACTCAGCATACTTTTGGCAAACCTGTTTGTAGCTGATAATCCCTGTACTTGGCACTCGAATGGCGGCTAAACAACTGACGTGAGGTTCAATTTCTTTGACGGCTTCAGCCGTGATTTTTTCTACTTGTAATTCATTGGCTAAACCACGTTGATAGATGTTTTCTAATAAAGGTATTTCGGCGGTTTCTGTGGCGATGATAATTTTACCACAAATATCATAATCAATACCATGTTTTTGACAAAATTGTACTAAAGAAAGATTCCCCTCGCGGCTAAATTTTGCTTTTAAACTACCGGGTTTATAGTAAATTCCAGAGTGAATTACTCCACTATTATGTCCAGTTTGATGCGGAGCCCAATCGGACTCTTTTTCTACCACTAAAATTTGGGCATCAGGGTATTTCTGGCCTAAAGCCATTGCCGCAGATAGACCGACAATTCCACCACCAATTACGGTAAAATCATATAAAGTTTCAGTTGGGACTGTGGTATTTGCGATTAAATTAGTATTCATAGAAATTTTACCTATGGTCAAGAACAACAATAACACAGAGAATAACAACATTTTAGCCGATCTTGCTTTAATTTTACCTATTTCCTTGGGAGTTATTGTCACCCTAGAATCCTGGCGTTTTTTAGTGGCGATCGCGCTAATTGGTGGACTTGGCTGGGGTTGGAGACGCTATCAGCGACAGCAGCAGCAAAAAATTGGGAATTTAGATGAGGTTTTCTATCGTTTAATTAAGCAAAACCAAGGGCGAGTTACGGCTTTAGATTTGGCAATTAACGCTAAATCATCTGGGGAAAAAGTGCGGCAATATTTGGATACAAAGGCTAAAGAATTTGGCGCTGATTTTGAGGTTACGGAACAAGGGGGAATTATCTATTGTTTTCACAGCGTCCAAGGTTTAAAGAAGAGTGAAAATTCCTCTGAAATTCAGCGTAAAAGCCCTGAATTATTCCCAATTTCTGAAGTAAATCAGATTGAAGAATCACAATTTTTAACTCAGGTAGAACTTGCTAAACGATTAAATGTTCATCCTACAACTGTTAGTAAGTGGAAATTAAAAGCCGAGTTTCCTGAGTGGAGTTGTCAAAAAGATCCAGAGGCGATTATGTGGGAATATTCTGTGGAGAATAAGCGATTTTTCCCTAAGAATTAACAATACTTGTTTGTAGTAAGCGCTTTAGCGCGCTTGGCGCTTACTACGAACCAGATCGTCAAGTTTTTATTTTTTATTCCTTAGCATACGAAAGAGCGCTGAAGCGCTTACTACGAACCAGATCGTCAAGTTTTTATTTTTTATTCCTTAGCATACGAAAGAGCGCTGAAGCGCTTACTACGAACCAGATCGTCAAGTTTTATTTTTTATTCCTTAGCATACGAAAGAGCGCTAAAGCGCTTACTACGAACCTATAGCAATCAACGATCGAAAATATCTAACTGTTCAGCTTTTAACTCCTGTTTCTCCTGCTTCTTAATTCCCTTTCGCAACCCCATCGCAATTTTACTATGCTTCTCAATTTGTCGCATCACTTGACGCGCTCTTTCAATCACCGAAGGCGGCAAACCTGCCAATCTTCCCGCTTCAATTCCATAGGATTTATCCGCACCTCCCGGTTGAACTTGATGCAGAAAAATAATTTGATCCGGCAATTCCTTCACCGTCACTTGATAATTAGCCACATTGGTTAAAATAGACGCTAACTCATTCATTTCGTGATAGTGAGTAGCAAAAATAGTTCTCGCCTTAATTTCATTAGCCAAATATTCAGCCACCGACCAAGCAATAGAAAGACCATCAAACGTAGCCGTTCCCCTGCCAATTTCATCTAACAAAACCAAAGACTTAGATGTAGCATGATTGAGAATATTTGCCGTCTCATTCATTTCTACCATAAAAGTAGATTGACCGGTTGCTAAATCATCCACCGCACCCACACGAGTAAAAATGCGATCGCAAATTCCCAAAGTAGCCGACTTCGCCGGCACAAAACTCCCCGCCTGCGCCATCAATTGAATCAAACCAACCTGCCGTAAATAACAACTTTTGCCACTGGCATTCGGTCCCGTTAAAATAATCAAATCCGGTCTATTTACTGATATTTCATTCCCCAAAAAAGCCGAATTAGGCACAAAAAACCCAGGAGGTAAAGACTTTTCTACCACTGGATGACGACCTTCAATAATCTTAATTTCTCGATTTTCCACCATAGTTGGACGACAATAATCTTGATGTATTGCCATCTCTGCTAAACCACACAAAACATCGACCGCCGCCACTGCGCGGGAAACATTACGAATTACTTCCGCGTGTTCTCCCACCTCGGCACGTAACGCAGTAAAAATATCATATTCTAACTGATTCAAATCCTCCCTCGCTGTTAAAATTCTCACTTCCCTTTCTTTTAATTCCTCAGTGCTATAACGTTCTTCATTAGTCAGAGTTTGTTTGCGAATATAATCGCTAGGAACTTGGTCAATTTTCGATTTAGTAATGCTAATATAATAGCCAAAAGCTTTATTATAGCCAACTTTTAAATTAGAAATTCCCGTGCGCTCTCTCTCCTTCGACTCCAAATTTGCCAACCATTGTTGATCTCCAGAGGCAAGGTTTCGCATCTCATCCAAAGAGTTGTTAACTCCCGGCTTAATTAAGCCACCTTCTTTTAAATAGATCGGTGGTTCATCTACTAAAGCAGTATGGATATTTTGGGCTAATTTTTCTAACAATGGTGGGACATTTTGTAAGGCTTTAAGGTAAGGAGAAAGACCTTGCAAGGCAACATTTGCTAATTCTGGCAATTTGGCTAAAGAATCAGCTAAAGCTACTAATTCCCGCGCACTAGCCGTACCAGAACCAGCCCGCCCCGCCAATCTTTCTATATCATAAATTTGGCGTAATAATTGCTGTAATTCTTGACGTAAAAAATTATTTTCTACTAATTCTTGAATAGTATCATGTCTGGCACGAATACCTTTAATATCTAGCAAAGGTTGGAGGAACCAACGACGCAAAGCGCGTCCGCCCATTGCCGTAGAAGTTTTATCAATTGCCCACAATAAAGAACCGTGTAAATTGCCATCTCTCACAGTTTGAGTAATTTCTAAATTGCGGCGAGTTTGGTGATCGAGAATTAGAAAATCACTGAGAGCGTAGGTATGTAAAAGTTGCAGAGGTACTGAATTTTCTTTCTGAGTTTCTTCAATATATTCTAATAAACCGCCGGCGGCGCGAACTCCCAAGGGGAGATTTTCACACCCCATACCTTCTAAGGATCTAACTTTAAATTTTAGTAATAATCGCTGTTTAGCTTCTCCCAAAGTAAAGGGATTTTGCTTGCGTAGGGAATAGCAAAATGTTGTAGGTAAACATTGATGGAGATGTTCGGATTTTTCTCCAGGTCTTAGCATTGTACCGGCATCTTGGGTAGGTGCAGGAATTAATACTTCTGATGGTTGTAATCGCATTAATTCCAAATTTAATTGCTCTAATTTAGTAGATTGAACTGTGAAAAATTCTCCTGTAGAAATGTCAGTATAAGCTAAACCCCAATGTTCGCCAGCGATGACAACTGCGGCTAAGAAGTTATTTTGCCGAGGCTTAAGCATTCCATCATCTGTTAAGGTTCCGGGAGTGAGAATTTTGGTAATTTCGCGCTTGACTTGGCGGCCTTCTTTAGCGGCAATTGCGGCATCTTCTACTTGGTCGCAAATTACTACGGCATAGCCTTTTTCTACTAAAGTGGCACTATAGCGATCGAGTGCGTGGTGTGGTACTCCTGTCATCGGTACTCTACCGATTTCTTTACCCCCTTCTTTGCTAGTGCAAACTAATTCTAATTCCCGTGAAATTGTGACAGCATCTTGAAAAAAACATTCAAAGAAATCACCAACCCGAAAGAAAAGAAGTGCGTGGGGATATTGTTCTTTAATATTGACATAACGCTGCATCATTGGTGTCAGCTTATCAAAAGCTAACTGCTGGTAATCAGCATTAGGAATGTTGGTTTGATGGGGATCGGTTGGAGTAGATGCGGTGTAGGGCATAGAGAGGATTGGGCGGAGTTTTAACCTTGGATAATTTTACCTCTTGACACTCCCCGGTCTGAAGACGCGGGGATTCTTAAGGACAAACTTTGGGGGATGAATCCCACCAAAGTTTAATTCTTAAAGGATTAGTCAACAACCCACTACCCACTCGCTCGATAATCGAGTCTATGGCTACTTTTGATTTCCTAATGATATTTCCTGCACCGTTAACATCAGCATTTAGAGTTAACCCTTGAGCCGAACGGTACAATCCTCGTTTAATTCTTTTACCTGATGGTTGCCAATTGTCGGGTTTTTCACCAACTTTCACCGGCAACAAATCTCGGTCTAAGAAACTGGCTTTAGATGTGTAAGATTCATCTTGTTCGACAAATCTCCAACCTCTTAAGTCACATTCCTGTTGCAATCTATCCTTAACTTTAGCTGTAGGTATTTGGGCAAAGTTTTGATTAGTCACTCCCCCCATATTTACTTCTTGCTTCTGCCCCTTATTCCAACCAAAAACAATGACGTTAATTTGGTGATTTTCACAATAATCTACGATCGTTCTGACTGCTTTGTTAACCGCATCTCGCATCCTTCTGGCGCGGGTTTCTGACAACTGTTGCAATCTCTTTGACGAGAAACCTTTAGGTAACTTATGTTGAGCGTGAGTCGATTGGACTCGTGCTTTTTCCTTGTTAAACCATTGATTCCAAGACTTCAGCTTTTGACCATCAATAATGAAAGGTTTACCATTGCTAGAAACACAAGTTAACCAGTTGTTGATGCCATGATCTATCCCCAAAACTCCTGTCACCTCTAAGCTACAACTAGGAGCCTGTTCAGTTAGACTTTCGTGGACAAATTCAACCCAGACATTGCCATTTCTAGGGATTAACCTAAATTCTTTAATCTGACAATTATTGAGTCGTTCTGGTAATGTCAACCAGAGAGCATCTGTTCCCAAGTGTTCTTTTCCTTTAGTTCCTAGAGGTAGCCTCACCTGATTTCCTACTATTTTTAAAGCTTGACCAGGATATGAAACCTGGTACATTGCTCCCTTAGTTCTGTACTTTGGTAGTCTCGGTTTTTGATTGATTTCTCCTTTTTTAGCTAACTTTTCTAAGGCGCGGAAAGAGCTAAAAGATTCAGCAACAGATTTGAGAGATTGTTGAGCGACTTGCGAGCAGAGTAACCCATAATTCTCATTGGTCTTAGCAATTTTGTACAAGTCTGAGTATTTAATTGCGCCTCGATCTTTAAAGTACCTTTGCCGACTTTCGTAGGTTCCGACATTAAACAGATTGTTTGACCACCTCAAGAGTTGCTCGACAATGGTTTTGTCAAGTCCCGTTAAATGCCAAACATCTTTTTGCACTGCATACATTTGGTTAACCTCCTTGATTAAGTTTACTATATTTGGGTAATATTTGACTGGCAGGATAAATCCTGCAACGCCCTTTCATCCCTGGACTAAAGTCGCAGGGTTTTCAGGGTATTTCGTATAAATGCTATATTAGTAACTTTATGGATTATCCCGGCTTCGCTGACGAATAAATTTCCGCATACTCCTGACGATTGTGCCAATTTTTTAACCAGCACAAGGTCTAGTCTGGATAGTTTCTGATTTGCTAAATTTAATTTAGACAACAACCCATAACACCCCCTATACACCAGCTTCCTAATTTTCAGGAGCGGTGTTTTTTGTTTTACTGATTATTGTCACCCGCCAGATGCTTTCTTCGTGTCTTTGTGCCTTGGTGTTTCCTAAATCCCAATTACCATTGAATTGCCGGATTAAGTAACGCTGTAGCCGCCTCACTATCTACTGGTTTAGAGAAAAAATATCCTTGACCAAATTCACATCCGAGCGATCGCAATTGAGTTAAATGGTTAGCAGTTTCTACACCTTCTGCTACTACATCCATCCCCAAACTATGAGCTAAGGTGACGATCGCCCGCACAATCTCAGCATTCTCACCATCAGCACCCATTCTACAGACAAAAGACCTGTCAATTTTCAGAGTATTAATTGGGAAACGATGCAGATACGAAAGAGAAGAATAACCCGTGCCAAAATCATCAATAGATAAATGAATCCCTAAATCTCTTAACTGCGAAAGCATACTAACTGCTGATTCTCCATCTCCCATGACGACACTTTCAGTAATTTCTAGCTTTAAATATTGACCATCTAAACCCGTTTCCTCCAATACCTGTTGAATTTGTTCAATTAAATCAGATTGGGCAAACTGTCTGCCTGAAAGATTCACGGCGATGGTTAGTCTGGGCTGGGTAACAGGTAATTGGTACTCAGAAAGGGGAAATTCCCAACTGGGTTCAAATACATTTGAATCTTGTTTTAATTTATTTATCGGATGGCGATCTCTGATTTCCCAGTCAACATCAAATAAATTATGATTTAAGTTTGCTGTTGCATCTTCGATGTCGGCAAATGGCATATTATGCGATCGCAATACTTGATTTGCTCTCAAGTTTGCACTTTTTGACTTTAAGTTAAATTCTCCACCGGAGGCTGATTTCCAAGTATTTTGCCACTTCACCATCTGACTACAAGCTTCCCACAATACCCACTGACCTAATGGTACTATCAATCCTGTTTCTTCGGCTACAGAAATAAATTCTACTGGCGAGATAAAACCTCGATCGGGATGTAACCAACGCACTAATGCCTCGAATCCTACTACTTTACCGCTACTCAAAGAGATAATTGGTTGATAGTAAACCATAAAAGGAGGTTTAATCGTTGTTTGGGCAGTAGAGAGGATTTCTCCTTCAATTTTCTGCGCTTGGACCTGTCTTTTTCTCTCCTCAGTAATTCTGCTAGTAAGCTCGACTGCTCGCCGTAAGTCGCTTTCTAGCTGCATCAGGGCGACTGCACAGGTGTGCATTGCCCTGGCAAATACCTGATAACGGGCTTTTCCTAATGCTTTTGCCCGATACATGGCAATGTCGGCATCTCGGAGGATGTCTCCGGGAGATTCGTATTCAGGCTGACTTAGGGCAATGCCCATACTGGCGGTGATAGTAACTTTATGGTTTTCTAAGTATAAAGGGTGTTTGAGGGTTTGTTGTATGTGGTTGGCGATCGCGATCGCATCCTCGACATCATCTATTTCTTCTAATAATACAATAAATTCATCGCCTCCTAAACGGGCTACTGTATCACCCGATCGCACGCAACTTGCTAATCTACGAGCGATCGCATATAACAATCGATCCCCCGCCTGATGTCCTTGACTATCATTAATTACTTTAAACCGATCTAAATCTAAAAATATGATAGCAAAACGATAACCAGGATTGCGTTTGGCTCTCGCTAAAGCTTGCCCCAAACGATCCATTAATAACGCTCGATTAGGCAATTCTGTTAAACTATCGTGCAGAGCATCGTGAAGTAATTGATCTTCTGCGGCTTTGCGTTCTGTAACATCGTGACAGTTTACTACTATACCTTGAACTGCCGGTTCATCAAGTAAATTTGTAGCTACGGCCTCCAATATACATTCATGTCCATTTTTGCGTCTTACCCGGTACTCTGCCAAACCTAAACCCACATGGGGATGTTTAATTGCTCCTTCTAAAACTCGACGGACTAAATGAATTTCATCGGGGTGAACCCAGTTAAATATATATTGCCCCAATACCTCGTCGGTGGAGTAACCTAAAATTCGTTCTTGGGAAGGAGAAACATAGCGGCATATCCCACTTTCATCTACAATTAGGATGATATCTGTTGCATTTTCAATCAGCGATCGAAATCGTTGTTCGCTTTGGCGTAGTTCTTGTTCGGTGCGTTTGCGATCGGTAATATCTGTAGAGATTACAATCAAACCAACTATTTTATCAGTATTATCTTTAATCGCATCTGCACGCATTAACACTTGAATAATTCTGCCTGTGCGGGTGCGTTTAGTAACTTCCCCACACCATGAATTACCGTTAGTAATTGTTTGAAAAACATCTGCGGCTAAGGTGGGATTTACGAAAACGTTAGATATTCCCCCCGCCGCCGTAAATGCTTCCACTGTTTCATATTCAAATAGTTCTGAGAAGGCTTGATTTTGATAGATATGAGCGCCTTCTGCGTCAGCGATCGCGATCGCATCGCTGGCACTTTCCATCGCTTTCCGCGTCAAAACTAAAGCTTCTTGGGCGCGTTTGCTTTCAGTAATATCAATCCCAACTGTTAATGCCGCTTTACTATCGCTATATTTTTGAGCAACAATCAGATAATGTCGCAGTTCCGATTTATCTTCTTTTTTCAAGCAAGCCGTCATTTCCAGAACCGCTTCTGTATCTGGACTAGCAAAAAAGCTGCGGACAAATTGGCAAAATTGAGAACTAGATCCCAAAAATCCAATATCTTTACCCACAAATGACTCTGGAGATAAGCCGTAAAGTTTGGCTAAATGATGATTAACTCCCAAATAGTGTAAATCTGAACTAATCCAAGAAACTATGCCCGGTACAGCTTCTAAAATTGTTTGTAGTTGAGCTTTGGCTTGTTGTAGCGCTTCTTGTGCTTCGATGCGGTAAGATATATCTGATTGTACGCCAATGAAGTGAGTTAATTGATTTGATTCGTCCCGTACAGGAGAAATAGATATTTTGTTCCAGAAAGGTGTTCCATCTTTGCGGTAATTTTTTAACACTACTTGGCAAGATCGTTCTTCCTGTAACGCTTTACTGAGTTCATCTAAGGTACTTCGATCGCTGTGTAGTCCTTGCAGAAATAGACAATTTTTCCCCAAAATTTCTGTTTGGGAATAACCTGTCATCAAAGCAAAGGCAGGATTACAGTAGATAATGGGATAATCTGGTAGTCTGGCATCAACAATAATAATGCCGTTGCTGGCGGCGGCTAGGGCGCGAGCGCTCAGGTTAAGTTCCTCCGATACAGGATTGCGATCGCCGATCCTTTTGTAACTATCTAAATTAGAGAGTAACTGTTGTTGCTGATCTTGCATTACCCCAACCCTTGTGACTTAGAATGAATCACCTTGCTTCTGTCAGCATACCATAAGTTGAAAGAACTACCAACAATTCACCATCAACAATTAAGAATTATTTTGTTTCAGATGCAAATTTTCCCAAACCACGAATGGCCTGAGAATGTAGAAGAGGCGATCGCGATTCAGGAGCAACTTCGTTCCCAGGTAATTACCGAAAACCAACTGGGAATAGTTGCCCATGTTGCGGGCGTTGATGTCGGCTATAACGACGTTACCAAAAAGGCACGGGCAGCTGTGGTAGTTTTGAGCTTTCCCGATCTACAATTAAAAGAACAGGTCGTTATGCAGTCCGCTGTAAGTTTTCCGTATATTTCAGGTTTCCTGTCATTTCGGGAAATCCCTGCGGTACTAACAGCCCTGGAAAATCTCACCATTGTACCCGATTTAATTCTGTGCGATGGTCAAGGTTTAGCTCACCCTCGGAGATTTGGTTTGGCCTGCCATTTGGGAGTATTAACAGGAGTTCCGACAATTGGTGTAGCAAAAACTCGATTTATCGGAGAACATGAGCCAGTAGCAAGCGATCGAGGTAGTTGGCAACCTTTATGCGATCGCGATGAAATAATTGGCGCTGCACTTAGAACACAAAAAGGAGTAAAACCTGTTTATGTTTCCATTGGTCACAAGGTAAACTTAAATCAGGCGATTGACTACGTAATCCGCTGCACTCTTAAATACCGTCTTCCAGAGACAACCCGCTTGGCAGATCGACTGACATCGGATTTGGAAAAGTAACCAGAATGTAAGCGTATTAAGAATCCCCCTGTCCTTAGATCGGGGAGTGTCAACCTTTAGAAAGATGTCTGAGGGGAGATCAATTGTTAGAATAACCCTCAGATCCTAAAAACATTTGCAAAAAAAAGGAGCATTAGTATGACGGAAAAAAGTAAGCGCGGATTCGCTTCTATGGACGCTGAAAAACAACGGGAAATTGCCAGCAAAGGTGGAAAAGCAGCCCACGCCAAAGGAACTGCCCACGAATTCACCTCTGAAGAAGCTAGACGCGCTGGCCAAAAAGGTGGAGAAGCAGTTAGCCGGAATCGCGAACACATGGCCGAAATTGGTCGCGAAGGTGGTCGTAAAAGCCGCAAAAGCGAAAGCGCCTAAATTAATTTTAGAATTAATTTTAGTCACTTTAGCGATCGCACCTGTTCCATCAACTTAAGTCGATCGGATAAAACAGCCCCGAAACAGGGGCTTTTTATTTGTAAAAAATGTGAGGAAGAGAAAAACAAACAGTTAACAAATAACAGTTAACAAATAACAAATAACAAATAACAAAATTATGACACCTTCACTAACTTTGCAATGGATAGAAGCCGGTCAAGAGAAAAACCAGACAATTCAAGGCATGGAGGCGAACAAAAATCCCGGCACTTTACGGATTGGGCGCGATCGCACTCGTTGCGATTTAGTTTTATCGGATCTCACTGTATCAGGCCTGCATATTGAAATATTTTTTAACGATCGCATCCAACTTTTTTATATCAGAAACTTACGAGATACTAATCCCCCCCTAATTAATGGGAAAATCTTACATCAAGGAGAAATAGTCTTAAATTCAGGCACTCAAATTCAATTAGGACAAGTAGAAATAAAAGTAATTCAAGTTTCCATCACTCCCAGTGGCATTCCACCCACAATTTTACTGCCGCCACAGACAAATAAACCTTTAGGTAGACTGACTACTGGACCAACAGAATACGGTTTAAAATGTCCCAAATGTTTGCATATTTCCAACTATTCCCAATTAAATATCGGATGTTCTTGGTGTGGAACTTCTTTAGCAGCAGCAATAAGTGTAATTTTACCTCCACCTTAATCTTCTTTCTTCCTTTGTGTCTTTGTGTCTTTGTGGTTCCCGAAAAAAGCCGAAATAGTAGCAAATTTAGGATCGCTTGCTGGAAAACCACTATACATTCAATCTGAAAATAATACCAATTCTGAAAAATATTCCTAAAGCCCTAGTTTTGTTATTATTGCAGAATTTTTCAGAATTGGAATATTTTGATTGTGGATTTTCTACACAAATTACCCCAAGCCTGGAGAGAAATCTCTAGGAATTGGCTTGAGCCGCCGCCAGTCTTTGCTTTAGCTCTTCAAGAGCACTAGCCCAACGTGGATCTGGTTGAACCGATCCAGAATCAGCCGTGTTGTTATTAGCAGCACCAGCACCTCGGCGCGATTTATCACCACCTCGCCGACGGCCACTCTTACCGCCGCCACCGCCGCCACCGCCGCCACCGCCACCAGAGGAAGCGGAACGTTGCTGTGGTGGGTTTTGCTGAGATGGAGATGGAGATGCGGACTGTTGCTGAGGCTGATCTTCATCACCTTTTTCACCTTTTCCACCCTTAGACCGAGGCAAAGCCTTTTCAATCTTGAGAGGATTTTCTTTAAACAGAAAGCCGTTGTATTTTTCAATTACTTGATCGGCTTGTTCATCGGTGGCTACTGTGACAAACCCAAAGCCACGACATTTGCCAGTTTTGCGATCGGTAATTACCTTTGCAGCAACAGATTCGCCTTCCTCGGCAAAAACTGCTTGTAGTTCTTGGCGTTCTAGTTCTTTAGGTAGATTGCCTACATAGAGACGAATAGACATGAAAAATTCCTCCAGACTTGGACTGTAATTAGTTTGCTAGAAAATGATTCCCTGAAGTCAACAGAAGGTTGACTACACGGTTGTCAAACCAAACCGTATAACCGGTGCGTTTATCTAACCAGCGTTGACACACTACCTCACCTTGTAAAAAAAGATGATTCACTCTTCTTTTCTCTGGACTTGGCAAGCAAGGCAGAGAAGTTTTAACTGTCAGGTTGTGGTGTAAACTTTTGGTCATTAGTTAAAAACTGAGGCTAGATATTAATTCTGCGTTATCTACTTCCCGTTTTGATGCAGAATTTTTATAGCCAGGGCTGTAGAAATTAATTTCCAATGATGTCAAGCTCAAGTAACCGGGATATCAATATTTAGTTTAGTACGATCGGGGATACAACGACTAAATTTTTTTGCAGCCACTCACTTCACCTCTAACCATAAGCTAAATCCGATTTGAGAACCTCGTATCCCTTGAGATGGGTATGACATTAGACAACCGTTTTATCAAGATATCACAACCTGGCGATCGCAACTACCTGATAGTCAAGATTTCTTTTTAATTTTAAGGCAATGCAGATGATAATTCTCCCGCATTTTACCTCAGAATCAAAATCTCAATCGTGAAAAAAACAGCCGACTGATGCGGCTGGCTAAAATTGCTGTGTTGGGAGGTTGACAATTTCTACGTGATACCTTATTAGCGGCAGCCAACAGAGGGCATGGCGTATTTTGGGTCAATCTATTGATGTAAATAAATGTAACACACTATCGGCGGCGGCGCAACTTTTCTTTACAATTAGCTCTTTTATAAATTAGTTCTTGACCATTAGCCTTCTCCTTGGAAAACTAACCATGCTCCCCAAATAGCGAGGCCCAAGGCTAAAATCGTAGACCAGATGGGATGATTGCTATAACTGGTTCTGCCGCCTTCAACTTGTAGGTGTTCTAAGTCGATCTCTACTGTTGCCCCTCGCCTTAGCCATCCTGTGACTGTAACTGTTTTGCCAATTAAATCTGAGGGGCGGGTGGAGGTTGGCCACAAATTACCAATTGGACCGAGTAGGGAAAGATGGTGTAATGTCACTAGGCCGGTGGTGGTTTGTAGGGTTAAATCTTGTCCTAGCCAATTGTGAATGCCGATGCGGCCGAGAAGTTTTCCTTGTACTTGGATGGGTTGACTGTCAAGGGGTAATGTTTCTGGGGAAGATAAAATTTCTGGGATAGTTGGTGAGGCTGCGGTGGAGGGTTTGATGTCGGGAAAAAAGTGGTTAATGCGGATTAATGTGCCGAGACTAAAGCCTATGGGTAAGCAACCGAGGAGGATGCCGCGATCGCCTTTTAACCAATCTAATTGCCAAATATCAAATAGAGAGAAAATCCACCCAATTAGCCAAATTCCAATGACTATTGCTAAACTCATGGGAATGCCAAAAAAAGGCGCACCTTGTAATAAGAGTTTGGATAATTGTTGATAGGTAATTGGTAGTTGGTAGTTGATAATTGGTAATTGGTAATTTTTGATCTTGGCTCTGTTTTTGGGATCTTCAGCTTTTTTATTTGCTAAATCTAATTCGGTTTCTAACTTCCAATATTGGGCATAAAGTGATATAATGTGTAAGCGTTCGCCGATTAAAGGATGGGTGTTATTGATTTCTAACCATTTACGGTAAGGGTTGTTTAAATCCCATTGTAAAAGAGTGGCGATCGGTGTAAATGATGCAGCCGATCCGAATGCTAGGGCTTGTTTGACACTCAATGGTGTTAGAAATTCAAAGCTTTCGAGGGTAGAAGATATTTGTTGTTGTTGGCGAATATCTGCGGCGATACCGATGGCGATTTTGGCGATCGCGCGGGTTAAACCATTAGGATTTCCAGTAATTTCGGCGGCTACACGATCGCTATAATAAACTCGTCGCCGTGATAGCCATAAAATCGGCCATTTTAATAACCAAAATATACCATAACTTAAGGCAGAAATGAAAATAGCTAACCAGCGTAAAAAAGCAATGGCAAATGAGGGAATAGATGCAGAAATATTGGTTAAATTTTTAACTCGATCGCCCCAGTATCCGGCTTGCCAGTAAATAGTATAAGGAATTTGCCGAACCACTGTAGCTAAGGACATCACGGCAAAATCCCAGTTAACAATATGTCCCAATTCACGGGCAAAAATAGCGGCAATTTCATCGGGAGATAGTCGATCTAATAATCCTTGACTAACTACAATTCTGGCATAGCGGGGAATACAACCATAACTCATGGCGATCGGAGCATTTGTGGGTAAAATCTTAATTTCAGGAATGGGGATTTCTTTCTTTTGACAAAAGCTTCGCAGAATTTTATTAGCTTCTTGACTATAATTAAATAAGCTAGTCATGGGAAGATTTTGCATTCCATGAAATTGTTTAAGCACTAAGTCAATTAACCAGGGAGAACCGATAAAAAGTAAGCCAAAAGTAGTTTGTAAAAATGGGGTTGGATCGAGATAAAAAAGCGATATTGGCTGTAAGAAGGGAAGTTTAATTAATAGATATAATTGCAGTAAAACAATGTTGGTAGTAGTTAGCAGGAATTTGACAACGAATGTGGTCACGAAAAATAGGGCGATCGCGGTAGCTATTTGTTCAAACCAAAAACGACCTAATTTTAGGGATTTGAGGGGTCGCCATTTTTGAGCGCGATCTCTGTTTTGCCAAGTTAACTGAACAGGTGTAATTTCTGTTTTTTCCTCATCTGTTGGGATTTCTGCTGTCTGAAGAGAAGCAGGGGAATTAATCAGATTTTCTTCAGAATTAACATCAGTTTTTTGAGGTGCGATCGCCGGGGTTTCTATATTTTCTTCAGTTATCTTGATTTGAGGCAATTGAGAAGTTAATGGCGATGGGAAAACAGCTTTTTGTTTAATGATTTTCGCGGGAATATTGGTTGTTAAATTTGGTTCAAAGGGGACAAATCCAGTTGCGTCACTTTTTGGTAAAATTTCCGCAGGCGGCGCGATGGCTTCAGGCGAATTTTGGGTAGTTTCAAAAGGAATAAAACCAGTTTCAGAGGAGGATGATTCTACGGGTAAAATTTCCGGCTCCTCTGTTTCCTGAATTTTGGTTAAATCTTTTAATGTATTGGTAGCCCAAGTATTAACTTGAGAGTGAGAATTTGTGGTTAAGGGGGTACAAAGATCGATCGCGTCTTTAAATTTTCCAGTTTTTTGATAGGCAATTACCAATCCCATCTGTGCTTTTAAAAATGATGAGTTATTTTTCCCCGTTTTCACAACAGTTTTGAGGTGTGCGATCGCGATCGGATAATCTTTGGCTTTTAAAGCCATTAATCCAGCCTCAAGAGATTTTTTAATAGATGAATCTGGTAACTGGGGATTGGTAGGAGATGCCATAATCGTCCCTCTTGATGTCTTTTTATCTAAGATACCCCAGAAATTTAAAATTTATTGGGATTTATGAGAAATTGCGATCGAGAAACATCCCATTTTTGCCATGTATTTGCTATATAACCGACAAAATTGGGATGATTCCACTTTCACCCTAGTTAAGCGGTGAGTTGAGCAATGAATTGATCTATTGTCTCGCAAGTCCAAGATTGACGTATTAACCCTTGCAATTGTGCAATTGTCAACACTTCTAATTGCTGAATTAATTCTGGTGGTACATTTCCAAAACGGATTTCTAGCGCTTCGAGAATAGAATTTCTCAAACTTTGTTGCGCTTGTTGCAAACCTTGTTGCAAACCTTGTTGCAAACCTTGTTGCACTCCTTTTTGGAGAATGTGTTGATAAGTTACTGACTCTTGCATAATTTCCTCCCGAAATAATTGATTAATTACGTCTTTGGTAAAGCGCAAACCAGCTAGAATGTTAATACAAGCACTAATTTGTTCTCGCTCTGTTGATGGTTCAATTTTACCCAATTCATTAGATATTTGAATGAGTAAATTTTGGGGTGTATTAGTCCGACACAAAGTCGCTAAAGGCAAAAGGGCTGGGCTTTGTAAAAAAAGTTCTGCATTCTCCTCCCATAATCTAACTATTTGATAGCGATGCCGCAGCCTCGCAATGACAGAATTACGTTTGTTATGCGTAAGTCCTAAATTAACGATACTGTACCCGATAAATCCGATTATTTGCTTCTTCAGTAAAAAGTAAACTTCCATCAGGTAAAACTAATAATCCCACTGGACGACCCCAGGTTTTTGGTACTAATGGATCGATGAGAAAACCATTTACAAAGTTCTCATAATAACCTTTAGGTCGCCCCATTTTATTAAATGGGACAAATACAATTTTATAACCAGTTCCCGCGTTACGATTCCAGCTACCGCGAAGTGCAACAAACGCACCATTTCGATATTTTTCAGGAAAGGTTTTTCCATCGTAAAACTGAATTCCCAAAGCTGCTGAATGTGCTTGAAAAAGTACATCTGGCGCGAGAGTTTTAGCTGCTAAATCTGGGCGATCGCTCTGACCATTTCGCGAGTGACGAGGATCTAAGAGATTCGGGCTAAAATAAGTGTAAGGCCAACCATAAAACTCCCCTTGTTGTATTCGCGTCAAATAATCTGGGACTAAATCATCACCTAAACCATCTCTTTCATTCACAGTTGTATAGAGTTCCCCAGTTGTTGGATGAAAATCTAATCCTACTGGATTTCGTAATCCATAAGCAAAAGTTTGTTGATTCCTGCCATCTAAATTCATTATCTGTACTGACGCTCTTGGTAGGGATTCTACATCATTATTTGATGCCGAACCAATAGAGACATAAAGCTGATTTTGATTCGGTGATACAATCACATTCCTAGTCCAGTGTTGGTTGTAACCACCTCCTGGTAAATCAGCAATTTTTTCACCAATTCCAATTAGTTGTTGTTGTCCTATATTGTAGGGAAATTTACGGACTTCTGCACTGTTACCGAGAAAAAAGTTGCCAGGGCTAAATGCCATGCCAAAGGGAATATTTAAGCCATTTTGGGTAGTAGCAAAAGTTGCCCGTACATCTGCCACGCCGTCGCCATTGGTATCTCGTAATAAACGAATGCGGTTTTGCCGTGTTTCTGTGACTAAAACATCGCCTGTGGGAGTGAGTGCCAGCCAACGGGGAGCCTCTAAGTTATCAGCAAAAATATTTACTGTGAAGCCGCTAGGAACGCGCAGAAATGGGGCTTGGGAAGGTTGAGGGGGTGGGACTATTTGAGGGAATTTCGAGGCGCTGTTGCTGGCAAAAGGCGGCGGTAAGTTAGGAATTGTAATGCGAATAGGTGTTGGTGAAAGTGTTTCTGTGGGTAAAATTTGGCTGGGCAAATTTGCCTGAAGCGATCGCGAGGAATTTTCTGATACTTGTTGAATTTGTGCGGATTCTTGGTTGGCAGATTTAGTAGGCGCGATGGTTTTGTTCGATCGATCGCAGGCTGCGATCGAGAGTAGCAAAATTAATAGTAATAAGCGCATTTAAACACCCCCAAGGACAAAAAACATTCAAAGGCAGGCAAGATGCCTGCCCTATTCCTAAATTAACAAAACTAAGTTAATAAAAAGCGATCGCCCTGACAAAAACTTACCAAAGCCCTCTGACGGGAGGCGCTGCTGGTTGAGTCCGCACAGGAGCCGCTGGTGCTGGACGGGGAGCAGGAGCCACTTGAGGACGAGAAACTGGTGCAGCGGGACGCATCGGGGCCACTGGTCTTGGAGTTGTGGTTTGAGTCTGAGTCCGAGTAGTCGTTGTGGTTGTGGTTGTCCGAGCCGCTGCCGTACTCGCAGTCACTTTCACATTCGGGATCACCATCACATTTTCAACCATATAACCACCGCGCAGAACAGTCGCAGAAATTTTTACTCCTGGTACTAAACCCATAATTCCTAAAACTCGTCGTTCAATTCGTAGAGTTCTGTAAGTACCGCCATCAATATCAACTGTCACCACTTCACCGGCAATACTTTTGATAATGCCTACGATCGTTTCAGTGTTGGCAGTTGTACTCATGTTTTGTCTTTGGGCAACTTCGCTGGCTGGGTTCGCGATCGCTGGATGCACAATTCCAGATGAAACTAACAGCGATAGGGCTGTACCTGTCAGTAATGTAATGTTTTGAAGACGCATTTTTTCCTCGCAGTGATGATATTTATGGTTGGGGAGTTCGATTTTACCGAAATCCCCTGAGCATTATACCTATAATTCAGTTTAATCTCTCTATTGGAGATTTTAAACAGTCATTAGGCAGATAAGTTCTAACTAATCTTCACAGACTTGATTCTGTGTCAGGAGTTCCAGAGCCTAATTTTGATATCATTGATTGAGGATTCGTGGCAACGGAGATCGCCAGTCCCGCGAATCGAAAGAATTGAGGCTCAAGGGTACGCAAGCTACTAAAGATCGTGACTAACTTCAGAAACCTGCCTGGTTAGCCTAGATACCAGTTGTATTAATTTAATTTGGGATAAAATGTTCGTGAGGAAGTGAGGAAAAAAGCAATGGCAAAAAGTAAATTTTTATCTAAGCCTTTAATAAAAATTGGCTTAAGTATAGCATTTTTAATCGGTAGCATACAACCAGTATCTGCCCTATCTGTAAATAATTTAAAGGATGCAGTTACTTTAAGTACGGGGGATAGTTCTCAAGTTAAAGTACCCTTGGCTTGGCAAATAGAATTACCACCTTTGGGCAATGCAGATCAGTTTCTACCTCCTGTGGAAAAATCACCAGTTAATCAATTTCAGGATGTTCGTTTAGTATTGAGATTGAGAGAACGCCGCGTTTATATTTACCGAAAAAATCAACTACAAAATAGTTTTCCAGTAGCTGTAGGAAAAGCCGGTTGGGAAACTCCTACAGGTAACTTTAAAGTGATGCAAATGATTGAAAATCCTAGTTGGGAACATCCTTGGACGGGAGAAGTTATGCCTCCAGGACCGGATAATCCATTAGGTAGTAGATGGATTGGCTTTTGGACTGATGGTAAAAATGTGATTGGTTTTCATGGAACTCCGAATCCAGAATCAATAGGAAGGCCTGCTTCTCATGGTTGTGTGAGGATGCACGATCGCGATGTTCAAGCTTTATTTGAAAAGGTAGAAATCGGAACTCCTGTAATAGTAGAACCCTAGTTATTGGCGATAAAAATCTTAACTAAGGAATGAAAAATAAATAACTTTACGATCTGGTTCGTAGTAAGCGCTTTAGCGCTCTTTGCGCTTACTACAAACCAGCGAATTATTTAATTTCTATTCCTAAGCGGATTGAGGTTGCACTAAATTTTCCGCGCCTTCAATTACCTTAGCAGAGATAATTGTATCTCCCTGCTTCAGTTTTTCCAATACCTCTTTACCCTCAATAGTGTAGCCAAAAACAGCATAGCGGCCATCTAATAAATTGAGTCCAGCTGGTGTTAATTCTGGCTCAAATAGGAAAAAGAAAAACTGCGAAGAAGCGCTATCTGGTTCGGATTCAACTCGTGCCATTGCTACAGCACCGTAAGCGGAAAAAGGCAAAACAGGTCGATCGCGATAACGTCCCGCATCTTCTAAAGTAATGCCATAAGTAGGTTCTTGATCGCCTCTTACTAACACTTCTAAAGGAATACTACGGTATTTGCCCGTAGCTGGATCGATGAAACCATCTTCCGGTCCTTTGGGATCTGGATCTCCGGCTTGTAGCACGTAGGATTCTTCTGAGCGAATAAATTTCAAACCGTTATAAAAACCTCGCTGCACTAAATCCACAAAATTACCAGCAGTAATTGGGGCGCTATAGCCATCAACGATAAAAGTAACTAAACCTTTTTCTGTTTCAAGTTGGACTGTAGCGCGGCCTTTTAGTTGGGGTAAATTAGCGTATTCTGAAGGTATTTCAAAGGGAAATTCTTTGACCATCAATTCTTCGATCGCGCCGACTTTTTTAAGGAGTTTGCCTTTGAGTTCATTTACTAAATCCCGATTTTTTTCCTCCACTGCTTTTTCTAATTCTGCAATTCCTGTGTTGAGATCAGAAATTAAGGTTTCGGCTTGGGGTTTTTGCTCTGCGGCGATATCATCTAAAATGTCATCAGGATCGCTAATAACTCTTGATGCTTTTCTCACATCGCGACTAATTGGCCCCCAGCGTTTAGCGCGGATGTGGTTGCCAATGTCTTCTAAACTGCTTTGAATCTCGCGCACTGCGTCATTGTCAATTGGTAAAGCGTAGCGTAGCAAGGCTTCCGCGTCAGTAATGGCGTTGCCGGCGGGCATACTGCTTTGACGTTTTGCGGCTTGGGAGGGAGGACTAAAATTTAGGGAGAGAGTGAATAGCAACAGTGCTAAGATGCTGGCTTTGAGCCAAGTTTTGAGAGTAGGATTGAGGAAATTACGTAAATCGAACATAAGTTTAATTTTTATGACCTTTTTTATCTTCCCACAGCGATCGCGCTAAGTCGAAGGAAGAAGGAAGAAGGAAGAAGGAAGAAGGAAGAAGGAAGAAGGAAGAAGGAAGAAGGAAGAGGGAAGAGGAAGAAGGAAGAAGGAAGAGGGAAGAGGGAAGAGGGAAGAGGAAGAGGGAAGAGGGAAGAGGAAGAAGGAAGAGGGAAGAGGGAAGAGGGAAGAGGGAAGAAAGCTTATACGCTAAGGGTTTTATTTATCTGTTCTGCAAACCACAGGGCAGTGTAGCATGATCTTCTTTGGCTTAACTTTTGTAATGTCTCATTTAAAAGTGCGATCGCTAAACCTTTTAAGGCTACAGAATATAGCTTGTTTGTAGTAAGCGCTTTAGCGCGCTCTTTGCGCTAAAGCGCTTACTACAAACCAAATCATCAAGTTATTTATGGTAATTACTAGGTACGTGCTTCACTTACTTGAGAACTGCTATAATGCGTGGATTAATCCGAATTAAGTCAACATGAAAATTACAATTCAGCGGTGGTTATTACCACTTTTAGTTATAGCAGTCATAGCGATCGCAGGATGCGATAATTCTTCTGCAACTAGCTCATCTTCTACCCCAAGCCCTGTGGCTTCTGAGAGTGTTTCTCCCTCACCAGTTACACAAGCAAGTAACTCACAATTAGCTAATTTGCCTCGTTTGGAAGGCAAGGCGACAGTAGTTATGGTGGTTAAAGGTTCCCCAATTACTATTGAAGTGGATGGCACAAATGCCCCAATTACTGCGGGTAATTTTGTCGATCTGGTGAAGCGGGGAGTTTACGATGGTTTGAAATTTCATCGAGTAATTAGGGAACCGCAACCTTTTGTAGCTCAAGGTGGCGATCCTCAAGGGAAAGATCCTAAGTTTCCAGTGGCGAGGTTAGGTACTGGTGGTTTTATCGATCCAGTAACTTCTAAGGAGCGTTATATTCCTTTAGAAATTAAGCCGAAAAGTGCCAAGGAACCTATCTACAGTATGACTCTTGAACAGGCTGGAGTTAATGTTCAACCTGTATTAAAACATACTCGCGGTGCGATCGCAATGGCGAGAGCAAATCCGCCTGATTCTGCGTCTTCTCAGTTTTATTTTGCTTTGAGTGATTTACCATTTTTAGATGGTAGTTATGCGGTTTTTGGTTATGTCACTCAAGGCATGGAAATTGTGGATAAAATTGAACAAAACGATCGCATTGATTCGGCTAAGGTAACTCAGGGCTTAGAAAATTTGAAGAGTTAGTTGTTAATTATGTAGTGAAGTAAAGTAGGGACAAGACATTGCCCATTGGTGTCAACTGCCATCTGAAACCCGCCAGGGGTTAAAACCCCTGTCTAATAACTTAAGTCCTCTTCAGAGGACTAATGAGTTTAAAAGTCTTCTTTTTAGTCCTCTTCAGAGGACTTAATCTTTGAGACAGGGGTTTAACCTCTGTCGGACTAAGAATTTTACCTTAAGTTGACACTAATGGCAAGGCTTAAGTCCCTACTATATTGAATTTTCACATCCCCATGAAAGAATTTAAAGTGTTTGTTTAGGCGGCCGAGGAAAAGGAGATTTGAGAGGACTAAGAATTTTATTAAGTTCTCGCAATTGTTCGGCAGTTCCCATACAAATTAGCATATCTCCACCGGTGATGATAGTATCAGCAGTGGGGCCGGCGATTAAGTTACCATCTTGGCGGCGAATTGCTAATACTAATGCCCCGGATTGCGATCGCAATTTAGCATCTCTGAGGGTTTGTCCAGAATAGGGGCAAATATCAGGATCGATCAAAAATTCTTCCATGTAAAAAGAACGATCTGTTCCGGTTAAAATGCCATCTACAAAGTCCATAACTTGAGGGCGTAAAGCAGCGGCGGCCATCCTTTTTCCGCCTGTAATATAGGGAGAAATTACTGCGTCTGCACCGCCTCGCTGTAGCTTTTGTACGGCTTCTTCTGTGGTTGCCCGCGCGATCGCCCGGACATTTGGATTGAGAGTTTTTGCGGATAAAACTACATATAGATTTTCGGCATCAGAAGGTAATGCGGCAATAATACAAATAGCTTTTTCTAAACCTATATTTAGTAGTGTATCATCTAAGGTAGCGTCGCCTTGAACTGCTGTATAGCCTAAAAGCAAAGCTTCTTGAATAGACTCTGCGTTAGAATCTACTATTACAAAGAAAATGCTTTCGGCTTTAAATTCTAAAGCAATTTGGCGGCCGATCCGACCAAAACCGCAGAGAATGTAATGTCCAGTTAATGAGTCTATCAAGCGTCTTTGTTGCCTCAGTTTAGTTCCTTCTTGAAAATAACCTTGAATGAGTGCTTCTGTAAAGCGGTTGACGATGTAACCGATGGTGACAACGCCCATTAAAATTAGGTAGATAGTAAAAAGTCTACCACGCGGTCCGAGGGGATGAATTTCGCCGTATCCTACTGTTGCGAGGGTAAATACGGTCATGTAAGCGGCATCAAGGGGAGGCCAACCTTCTATTAATGAATACCAAAGTGTGCCGATGCAGAAAACTACCCCAAGGGCGATCGCACCGCCAATTAATTCTTTTTGTAGGCGTTTGTATTTTTGCTCTAAGGTGGAGTACACTAATTTGGCTGATTATTTGTTACTAATATGACGATCGATTATTGTCGATCGCGTGTTTTCCAGTAATTAAATTATTGCATAATTTAGTAGGGGCGAAGCATTCCGGTAGTAAATCTCTCGTTTTCACCAATTAAGGAATAGAAATTAAATAATTAGCTTGTTTGTAGTAAGCGCTGTCTTCGCGCTAAAGCGCTTACTACAAACCAAATCATCAAGTTATTTAATTTTCATTCCTAATTAATCTGCCGGAATGCTTCGCCCCTACCAAATCGGGATGCTCCCTGCAAACACGCCCTAATGAACTAACTCAGGAATTGATTTTTGAGCGGTTTGGCTTGCCAAATTTGGATTTTTATTAAAGCCGCTGAGAATTGTTTCTAACATTGGCTGAATCTTGGCTATTTGTTCGGCGCGAATAATCACATCCCAGAGCGGTTCAAATTTTTTCCAACCACCTGCATAGAGTAAATGACGCATTCGATGATTCCAAGTATTTTTAGTAGCAACTCCCTGAAAGATTGAACTCCACCGATAGAAATCTCGATAGGCACGCCAGTAACCAGCTTCTAAGGCTTCTGGAGTCATTTTCTTGGGTTTAAATACAACATTGCGAGTATCATATAAATCCCAATTGTGATGATTAATCCGCTTTTCTGCATCCATCCGCTGATACAAATCTGTGCCAGGATAGGGTGTTAAAATGTGAAATGTTGCAGTTTCTATCCCATTATTTACTGCCCATTCTACTGTAGTATCAAACACAGTTTCATCATCTTCGTCCATGCCGAAAACAAAACTACCATTAATCATCACACCCATGTCATGTAAACGCCGAATTGCGGCGGTGTAATCGCGATTTAAGTTATGATATTTGTGCTGTTCTCGTAGATTAACAGAATTGAGGGTTTCAAAGCCGACAAACAAACTACGCAAGCCACTTTCTACAGCTTTTTCTAACAAATCTGGCTGCAAAATTGCATGAACAGTACCAGCAGCTTGCCATACTCGCCCCATGCCTTTTAATCCATCAAATAAGGCACTGGCAAAACGGACATCTCCAAATAGGTGATCGTCGAGAAAAAATAGGTGTTTTCCTGGTAATCTTTCAATTTCAGCTAAGGCACGATCGACTGTTTGGGTGTAGAAAGATTTGCCACCTTTAAAGAAGGATTCTTTGTAGCAAAAATCGCAGTGGTGGGGACAACCGCGCGATACGACAATGGAATTTGGGACTAAATATAGTTGTCTTTTGATTAAGTCGCGGCGGATTTTGGGAACTCCTATTAAAGTGCGATCGCGAGAGGTATAAACTTTTTCTGGTTTTCCTAAATGCCAATCTTTAAGAAATTGCGGCCAAGTATCTTCGCCAGGGCCGAGAAATATGGTGTCAGCATGGGTGGCGGCTTCTTCTGGGAGGGATGTGACGTGGAGGCCGCCGAGGGCGATATAAGCGCCTTTTTTGTGATAGTAATCGGCTAATTCGTAGGCGCGATAAGCGGAGGTAATGTAGACTTGAATTACTACTAAATCTGGTTCGTCATCTAAGTTTAAAGGTTCAACGTGCTCGTCTTGGAGGTCGATTTCGTCATCGTCACTGAAAAAGCTGGCAATTGTGGCTAATCCCAAGGGTGGAAATAGGGAATATTTAATTGGCCGCCAGTGGGGGCTGAGGGCTTCGGTGAGGGCTGGCAAAATCATTTTTACTTTCATTTGTTGGCTCCTTTGATGACGAGAGTTGAGCGAAGTTTTGGCTTTAACTAATGATAACAGTGTCCTCAGAATGCTTAAGAAATCTGTTGGCAAAGTCAGCCTTGTAAAGTTTTATTACAAAAACCGCCGATTCAGCATAAAAATTGGGGCTTGATCCAGACAGGTATATAGACACGATCTATATAGAAGCAGTTTAGAATTAAAGCGATCGCATATCTTCAAAGAAGAATCGCGATCGCTTTTCTACATCAGACCCACATCTTGTAGTAAAATCAGCTACGATGAGATATATATTGACAACTTGTGGAACCCACAGAAGCCCAATACCTGATTGTGAATGCTTTGCAAACCCTCAACTTGGTTGAGTATGATTTCTATGACCCAGAAAACGGCGACTGGTACATTGCCACTATCAGTTATGTTTTACCAATTGCTATCATTTTGCCAACCGGTGATATAGTTCCTACGCGATGGAGAGAATAAACCATGAGAGAACCCACAGAATTAGAAAATCAACAGTATCAAAGACTCAGAGAAATATTTGCTACAGCTAGACGGAGATACCTAGATGCAGGGGGGGATCTCCATCGATCGGCAGGAAGTCTTAACGGACAAGATTTCTTAACTGATGAAGAAAAACAAGAGATAAGTAATTTAGGGCGACAAGTTTTTGTTCGCGAAAGTAACCCTGTTAAAAACTCAAACCATGTTTTGTTGAAAAAAGCTATGTAAGTGCTTTGACAAGTTTAGAATAAAAGCGATCGCCTCTTTTGACAAAGCTTTAGCTATTAAACCAGATTATGATATATACCATTTCTCTGTCTGGTGAGGTACAATAGCTTCTACCCCCAACCCCCTTAGAAAGGGGGCTTTTCCAGTACCCCCCCCTTAGCAAGGGGGCTTTTCCGGGTTCC
>MBRE01000005.1:31018-36792 GCA_001698425.1 Oscillatoriales cyanobacterium USR001
GTTCCCCCCCTTTGCAAGGGGGGGCTAGGGGGGGTAATTAAGAAACGCTATAATCAAAGTTATTACACTGCCAGAGTGCGACAAATGCTAAACAAAATTTGGCAATTCTTTAAGCGATTATTTCAACAGCTACTCATTATTTTTCCCCTATTTCCCCAGGAGAATAAGTCTCGCACTCCTGTAGCGCCACCGCCTACCCGGAGTGATGCGGAATATGAAGCGATTTTTATGCAGCTTTTAGAAGAGGTGGATCGGGGTACTAGCAGCGGGAATGTGGCCGGGTTTTTGATGGTGAAAAATGTTAAGGAGAGGGAGTTGGCGGTTTGGTTGCGGCCTTTTGGGGAGAGGTTGTTAGGGATTGATAACCCATCGGTGGAATCACTTCAGGAATTGGCGCGGCGGTTGGTGTTATTGAGTGAAATTCGCGGTGGGGAATTGGGTGGAGTTGCGGGGGAATTTGGCAGGGGGATTTTAGCTAAGTTTCCGTTGCCGATTGTGGAGGAGGATTGGCGGGGGAAGGTGATTGAGGCGGTGTTTGTTGGGGATGGTTTGGGAGGAGAAATTCATCATAAGCATAAATTTTTTAGAGGAGGAATTAATTTTAAAGTTGTAGAGGAAGCAGAAGGAAATGAGGAGGTTAATCAAGAGGCTGAGGGTTGGTTTTGTTGGGGGAAAAGGCAATATGAGAGAGAGAATTTTGAAGGTGCGATCGCCTCTTTCGACAAAGCTATTGAATTCAAACCTGACTACTACCAAGCTTGGAATCGCCGGGGTATTGCGCTGGAAAAATCAGGAAGAGTTAAAATCGAACCCAACAAAGATGGAAATGGTCATACTATTATATGTCTCCATGACTTACAGCGATTTGAAGAAGCGATCGCCTCTTTCGACAAAGCTATTGAAATCAAACCTAACTGCCATGAAGCTTGGTTTAACCGGGGTGTGCTGCTGTTCAACTTAGAGCAATTTGAAGAAACGATCATCTCTTTGGACAAAGCCTTAGCCATTGAACCTGACGACTACGAAGCTTGGTATAGCAGGGGTATTGCGCTGAAAAACTTAGGGCGAAATGAAGAGGCGATCGCCTCTTTCGACAAAGCTATTGAAATCAAACCTAACGACGACGAAGCTTGGGTATATCGAGGTATGGTGCTGAGACAGTTAGGGCAATATGAAGAAGCGATCGCCTCTTACAACAAAGCGATTGAAATCAAACCTAACTACAATGCTTGGTTTTGCCGGGGTAATGTGCTGCTGTATAACTTAGGGAAAAATAAAGAAGCGATCGCCTCTTACGACAAAGCCATTGAATTCGAATGGAACTATGAAATTTGGTTTCGCCGGGGTTTTGCGCTGGGAAACTTAGGGCGAAATGAAGAAGCGCTCGCCTCTTATGACAAAGCAATTGAAATCAAACCTGACGAGCACGAAGCTTGGAATAACCGGGGTGTGGCTCTGATAAACTTAGGGCGAAATAAAGAAGCGATCGCCTCTTTCGACAAAGCGATTGAAATCAAACCTGACGAGCACCAAGCTTGGTCTAACCGGAGTATTGCGCTAGATGACTTATGGCAGCAATTTAAAGAAGCGATCCCATTTTGGGACAAAGCCATTAAAATTAAACCGGACAACCAGAAATCTTGGTATAGCCAGGATATGGTGACGGGGGAATTAAGGAGAAATGAAGAAGCGATCGCCTCTTTTGACCAAGCTATTGAATTCAAACCCGACAATCACGAAACTTGGAATCAGCGCGGTATGGCGATGGTAAATATGGGACGAATTGAAGAAGCGATCGCCTTTTATGACCAAGCTATTAGACTCAAAGTAGACTATTACGAAGCTTGGTTAAATCGAGGTGTGGCGCTGAGAGACTTAGGGCGATCTGAAGAAGCAATTTCCTCCAGTTTTGAAGCCGGATTAAAATATATTCAGAAAGACAAAGAACCGAAAGGATGGGGAAAATTACATCATGCTATTGGTAGAACTTACTACTTAAAATGGATCGGCGACACCCGCAGTTTTACCAATTTATATGCAGAAGCCATTAACAGTTACAACCAAGCACTCACAACCCTGACGGCAGCAGACTTTCCTGAAGAACATTTAGAAGTTTTACAAGACTCAATCAGAATCAAAGCCTCACGAAGTTTACAGCAAACCGCCAAAGCTACCCAACAATTACAACGAGATGGCACAGAGTTATTACGTAGCTTACTTGCCAAAACTCAAGATCCAGATAAACGAAAACAAATCCAACTTGAATTAGATCGTTTTCAGGATTTAACAGTAGATATTGCTGTCCAGTCTGGCGACTTCATAACAGCTATAAACATGGCAGAAGAGGGGAAAAATACCTACTTATATTGGCTACTGGAGGATGACATTTCACCCAAATATCCTGAATTTCAGCAACTTTTGAATCCCACTACAGCCGCCGTTTACTGGCATCTCAGCCCTTACGCCCTCCACACCTTTATCATTAAATCTGGGGAATCTACACCTATCGTTATCGGGTTAGAAACAGAGTCTTTAACTCGCCTAGATAAATTTGAAGAATGGGTGAAAAAGTGGAACCAAGAATATGCCAAAGGCAAAGGAGAGAAACAGGAAGGCGGGGCGCAAACTTGGCGCGATAACTTGGCAGAAACCCTCAAAGAATTGGGCAATATTCTCAATATTGCGGCCATAGAAGAGGAAGTAAAGGGGATTAAGAATTTAATTTTAATTCCCCATCGGGACTTGCATCGGTTTCCCCTTCATGCTTTATTTAGCGATCAGTTCATCATCAGCTATTTGCCTAGTGCAAAAGTTGGGATAGAATTAGCAAAGAAACAGACAGATTTGCTGACCAATGAAGTCAAATTACTCAGTATCGAACACCCCACAAGTGCAGGATTTGACAGCTTACCAGATGCCCAAATAGAATCCGTAGCCATTACCGCCCTTTTCCCCAATTCTACCCGCATTCAATCAGCCCAAGTCACCGAAAAAGCCCTAGAAACAAACTTAGCAAATCCTCACCAAATTTTACACTTTACCGGCCACGCTACCTATAACTTTAAAAATCCCAAACTCTCCTACCTCGCCTTAGCAGGCCAAGAAATGATGACAATGGAAAATCTGCTCAAATTTAACCTAACTAACTATCAATTAGTCACCCTTTCCGCCTGCGAAACCGCCGTCACCGGCAATCAAACTATTACCACTGAATATGTAGGATTAGTTAGTGCCTTTATCCATTGCGGTGTTTCCCACGTTGTCTCAACTCTGTGGACAGTTGAATCCGGTGCTACTGCCCTAATAATGATCAAATTTTACCGCTTATTCAAAAAAGGAGTTTCCGCACCAGTCGCCCTGAAAAAAGCCCAAAAATGGCTACGAAATCTCACACCCCGCCAACTCACCCGCATCTATCAAACAGTAGTCGCCAACCTTCCCGATGAACAATGGCTAATCAAGGAATTTTTATGTGACAAAATCAAGCGATATGCTATGATGGAATCATCGCCAAAATTATTCAATCATCCCTATCACTGGTCAGCCTTTGTAATTACAGGTTTACCTGCTGATGTAGTCTCAAGTTTTGGTTCGTAGTAAGCGCTTTAGCGCTAAAGCGCTTACTACGAACCAGCTAACTCATATCACCTATGGAACCCGTAGAAATCTATCTTATCGAAGCTTTTCTCATCGCTTTAACCCTGGTAGAATCCTTAGAGGAAGAGGTACAAACTCAGTTAAAAACTCTTACTCTCCCTGCGGATCTCCGCCAACTTAATGAGATTATCAAAACAAGTAAAACCCTTAATCCGCCTTATCAAAAAGCGCGTGAAAAGTTAGATGCTGTGGGTACAACTCGCAATAAAGGAGGGAGAAAAGCCGGTAATGAAGCACAGGAAAATCGTGCTCTGGAAAAGACTAATGAATCTGTTGAGATTGAAACTGAACTATCAGAAATTGGCAATCAGGTTTTACAGTCTCCTAACTTAGTAGAAGCTGCTAGAAATTCTCCTGCAATTACTGAAATGGCGTTGATAATGAGTCCAGCTTGAAATAATGACTAACGAAACCCAGCTAATTTATCCTACTCTCGACTTATTTCTCTATGACTTGCGAAAAGGCTTAGGGCAAAACGATGAGAAATTGAACCAAAAACGCCGTAACTTTTGGGAAAAAATCTATGGCAAAAACTTAGATGATAACTTGTTAAAAGAATTAGCCAAAGCCGAAAAAGAAGGCGCTATTTTTGTGAATTTGCACAAAGAAAATAATCACTTTATAGATTTTTTAGATCAAACCTTAGATGGCTATTACTATCCCGTGCAATTAGGCGATATGTTCGCGCTACAAGTTGATTGTTCCGGCAACTACGTGAACGATCAAAATACTCCTAAAAATACTCCTAACTATAACCCACAGCCTATTAGCAATTTATCCAAAATCAAAAAGCAAATTAACAATCAAATCCAAGGTAATATTCAAGGTAATATTCAAGGTACGATCGGACAAACTTGGATGATGTACGCCCAATTAAGTGAAAATTTGGAACCAAACCAGGCAATAAACCAGATGAAAGAAGTTGCCCAACAATGCTATAAAGAATTAGAACCTAATGGTAACTGGGAAAACGACTTTTACGCACAAGGCAAATTTTTCGGGGCAACCGTCTTTGAATTTTGGCACTCTTCAGACAATCCTAAAGACATCGATCATCTGTTAATTTGGCTATTTCCCAAAACAGATCAAATCAATTCAATCCGAGAGAATGTAACCAATATTTATGTAGATTTAATGAAATTATTTAGTTGTCGGCATAAAATGATTTGGGCTTATCAACAAAGTCAAAGTATTAAACCTAAAATTGAAAATGGTTATGCAGAAATTATGACCTGCGTAAATGCAATTACCCAAATATCCGTAGGGGCGAAGCATTCCGGCGCGAAATCTCTGCCTCCAACGAATAACTTATCTGCCGGAATGCTTCGCCCTGACACAATTGACAGCCAATCTCTGCCTCCAACCAATAATTCATCTACGGCCATGCTTCGCCCTGACACAATTGGAATAGTTACCAAAAATCAGGATAAACTAGACCTAGAACTCTTAGAAAATAAGCTCAAAGATAGCTTAAGTATTCTCTCCCATTATGCCGTAAATTTGAGAGAATTGAAAGCGCAAGGCGGTACAATTCGAGTTAATTTAGACAACTATCAAGTCAGGCTGAAGACACTAAGTAATAAAGACAATAGCAATGATAAAGACTTAAGTTTTTTATCAGACTTTAGTGAGTTGGCCAAAGTACGATATCAAGAACAAATCATAGATGATTATGATAATCTTAGCCCCGGATTAACCTTGTTAGAAAATTTAATTAGGACAATTGAGGGTATAATTGAAATTGAGCAAACAAAGAGCGAACGGGCTTTAAATACTACAATCTTTATTGCCAGTTCGGTATTAGGTACTAGCGGTGTCGCCTCCAGTATTATTAGCTCTCAGGTGAAGATACCCTCAAAGTCAGAAGCATATTCCCCAAATGTAGCTTTTTGGTTAAGTATCGGTATCGGATTAGTTCCACTTATTCCTTTCATAATTTTCAAAAGTTTGAAAATTTACCGCAGATTCCGTCGCCGTATCACTCCAAAAGGGTAGGTATTTAGGAATTAAAATTAAATAATTAGCCTGTTCGTAGTAAGCGCTTTAGCGCTCTTTGCGATTACTACAAACCACTAATACCATTTCTCTTGCATTAATGCTACAGTCTTCGGGGCGGG
>MBRE01000005.1:36830-38029 GCA_001698425.1 Oscillatoriales cyanobacterium USR001
CTTTTTTAGAAATGGTATAACAACCAACAACGAACAAATGAAACAAGTAATCGGCATCGACTTAGGCGGAACCGCCATCAAACTAGGCAGATTTAGCGAAGAGGGAACCTGTCACCAATCCCTAACAGTTCCCACTCCCCAACCCGCCACACCCGAAGCAGTTTTATCGGCAATGATTGACGCGATTTCCCAACTAAATCCTACCGAAAACTCAGTAAAAGCGATCGGTCTCGGAACCCCCGGCCCCGCAGACGCAACCGGTCGCATCGCCAGAATAGCAATTAATCTGAAAAACTGGCATAATATCCCTTTAGCCGATTGGTTAGAAGCCCAAACAGGCCTACCCACAATATTAGCAAATGATGCCAATTGTGCCGGATTAGGAGAAGCTTGGTTAGGGGCAGGTCGTGATTTTAAAAACCTCATCTTAATCACATTAGGCACTGGCGTAGGTGGTGCAATTATCCAAGATGGTAAACTATTTGTCGGTCACAAAGGAGCCGCCGGCGAATTAGGATTAATCACCATTAATCCCGATGGTCCAGAGTGTAATAGTGGCAATCGCGGTTCTTTAGAACAATACGTTTCCGTCCAAGCAATTCGCCGCGATACAGGTTTAGAACCCTTAGAATTAGCCAATTTAGCCAAAACTGGAGATGTTCAAGCCTTAGAATATTGGCAAAAATATGGGCGATATCTCGGTGTAGGTTTAGCAAATTTAATTTATATTTTAACACCTGAAGCCGTAATTATTGGCGGTGGTGTCAGTGCTGGTGCTGAATATTTCTTGTCAACAGTTCAAGCCGAAATTGAACAAAGAGTTCTCCACACTTCCCGCGAAGGTTTGCAGATATTAATTGCAAAATTAGGGAATCAAGCGGGAATTGTGGGAGCGGCAAAGTTAGCAATTGTTAATTGTTAATTGTTAACTGTTAACTGTTAACTGGGAAGGAAGCTTTCTTTCTGAAAATCTAAATTTCATAAAGAACCAATAATCGTAATTCAATACTCGCGCGGGAAATAGCATCAGGCGGACTTGTTGGATCGTCAAAAGCAGTATGGGCAGTGAATCGGGCGGGAATATCTTCTACCGATTCAAAACACTTAATTAATAGGGCTTCATCGGGTTTCATTTGCGGGAAATAGAACCAATTATGGGCTGGATTGTAAGTAGCTAAATAGGGTTTGCTGAATAAATT
>MBRE01000006.1:0-11007 GCA_001698425.1 Oscillatoriales cyanobacterium USR001
GGCTAAATCAAGGGGAAAAGGGGATATCAATAAGGACAAATACTGGCGACCAGTAGGCGACCGCAATTGGTGTTTCAGAACCGAAGATGGATTAGAATTACTCACTCACGCAAGTACGCCAATCGTAAGGCATATTAAAGTCAAAGGTGATGCTAGTCCATACAACGGGGACTGGATTTATTGGAGTAAGCGGCGAGGCGAATACCCAGAAACTCCTAACAGGGTTGCATCATTAATTAAGAAGCAAAAAGGGATTTGTCCTCACTGTGGTTTGTACTTTACCAGCACAGACATTGTAGAAGTTGACCATATTAAACCAACATCATTAGGTGGAAAAGATACCTATGATAACCTTCAACTTTTACACAAACATTGTCACGACGCAAAGACAACAACAGACGGGTCAATACGCTCCAAAGATGGCGTTAAAACCTGATAGTTAGTCTTGAATCGTATCCATAACAAGGATGGAGTTATCAAGGAGCCGGATGAGGTGAAAGTCTCACGTCCGGTTCTGAAGGAGAGGTAGGAGTGGTAACGCTCCTATCGACTCTAACAAGCTTATGGACCTGGAGATCCGGCGTGTCATGCTTACCGGGGAAGGACTCCTCGTAATGAGGCGATGTTTGGGCCTGCGGGGACTAGCTACGTATATTTTATTTATGGTATGTACCATTGTCTCAATATTGTGACAGATTTGGTCGGGGTTGGTAGTGCTGTGTTAATTCGTGCTATAGCATTGGAGTCATTACCGGAAGAATATCAACATTTGAAAGGCGATGTCTCCGGCCGACTACGCCTGCGTATTGCTGCTGGGCCGGGAAAACTTTGTCGGGTATTTCAGATTAATTCTAGTTTAAATGGTTTACCTTTATGTGCCGATGGACCGTTGTGGTTGGAACATCGGAGTGCAGAATTTCAAGAGGGTGTAGATGGAGGTGCGAGCGCATTTGTGCAAACTACTCGGATTGGTATTTCTCAAGGGGTTGATTTGCCTTGGCGGTGGTATTTGGCAAATTGTGGGGCGGTATCAAAACTAGACAAAAGTTTAAGCAAACAATAATGAGGCTTTAACTTAAGACCTGTAGAATCTAATGTTGGTAAAAAATTCTATAGTTTTTAGGGAGCGATCGCTATGGCCTCAAAGTTAATTATCTCTGGTTTTCTCGCAAACCCAAATGGTATAGATAGTCCTTATGAATATGTACAAGTAATTGCAACTGAAGCAATTGACTTTGCTACAACTCCCTACACAGTTGTATTCTCCAATAATGGCACTGCTACAGCTAATGGATGGATCAACGGATTTTGAGAGTCATTAATAATTACTAATTTTTTGCTTTCAGTTCTTTATTTCTTACAAACAAATTCTGAGGACTATTAATCATGGCAAGTATTGGAGATATTGTTTTCCTTGGCTACAACGGTGTTGCAAATCCCGAAGGTTTTTCCTTTGTAGTTAAAAACGCATTACCGGCTAACGATATCATTAAATTCACTGATAATGCGATCAACACCGCAGCAGCCAACATATTCCGCACAGGTGAATATGCAATTCAGTGGAATGTCCCAGCCGCTGGTGTTGCAGCAGGTACTGTAGTAGTCATCACTAACTGGGGTGCCACTAGCGCCATTTCATTCAATGATAGCTCCGGTGGATCGATTACCTCACTTGCAATTGTTGGTACATTGACCGCACCGATTGAACTTCAAACAAATCCAGGACTGAACAATGCTGGCGATCAGATTTTTGCCTACACGGGAACTCTAACTTCTCCCACAATACTTGCTGGACTAGATGCGTCCACTTCACCTATCACCACTGGAACTCCTAACACGCAGACTACTTACGCGCCGTTAGCAGGAGTTCCCTTTACCGACCTTGTAGCCGGAGTAAACGGGAAAACTACCTTCACGACGAATCCAGGAGCGCAGTCAATTGCCAATCTCACTAACCCAGCTAACTTCACTACGCAAACCACTCTTTACACCTTAACTGACATTACTTCAGCCCCTCCAATTTCCACAGTTAATCTATTAGTCAGCAGCAATTCTGGTACAGAAGCAGCCCAAACAGCAATCACAGTTACAGCCACTGCCTCCAGTGCTGTTTCCGGCAATCAAACTGTTGATTTAGCTGTAACAGGAACAGGTATCACCGCTGGAGACTATACCCTTAGCGGCACAACCATCACCATTCTTAACGGACAAACTACGGGTACTGCTACCTTCACCGTAGTAGATGATGCTTCAGTCGAAGGAGCCGAAACCGCCACATTAACCCTCAGTAACCCTTCGGCTGGGATGACACTGGGAACAACCACTACTCAAAACGTCACTATTGCCGACAATGACAGCCCAGGAGTTACCATTACTGAATCAGCCGGTAGTACCAATGTCACCGAAGGCGGTGCAACCGACACCTATACCGTTGTCCTTAACACTCAACCCACTGCTAACGTAACTATTGCCATTAATTCCGGCACTCAAACGAGCACCAATACTAACTCTCTGACCTTCACTACTGCTAATTGGAATACAGCCCAAACTGTCACCGTCACGGCAGTTGATGATGTAACAGCAGAAGGAAATCATACTCAGGCAATTAGCCACACCGCTACCAGCAGCGATAGCAACTACAACGGAATTACAATTAATTCTGTTACTGCGAATATCACTGATAATGATGCTTTCAATACTCCCCCAACTATTAGCGGAAACACCACTACACCCTTTGTTAATTTGCCAGGAACCGGTCCCGGTTACGTTGGCGGCGTAATTAACGATCCTACAGATCCCGCAAAAAATATTGGGATTAACTTTACAATTGGCGATGACTTAACTAATCCTAATAATCTGACATTAACTGCCACAAGTAGTAACACCAGCATTGTTCCTAACGCTAACTTAGTTTTAAGCGGTACGGGGGCAAATCGCAACTTAAAAATTACTCCCGCCGCCGCAGGTTACGCAGATATTACTGTCAACGTTAACGATGGTACAAACACGACACCTTATATAGTTAAATATGCTGCTTCGGCGGCGGCTACTACTCCTAATACTACTCAGTTTCACACGGGAACAAGCGATGCGAGTACCGCGATCGCGATCGATTCTAACTTGATGTTAGTAGGTGATGACGAAGATCAAACGATCCGATTGTACGATCGCAATAATTCCGGTTTACCGTTAAAGACTTTTGACTTTACCTCAAATCTAGCTTTAACTCAACTTTCTGGCGGTATTCCCAGAGAAGTTGATATCGAAGCTTCTACTCGTAGTGGCGATCGTATTTACTGGTTAGGTTCTCATAGTAACGCCAGTAGCGGTAGCAGTCGCCCCAATCGTTATCGCGTATTTGCTACTGATATTAGCGGTAGCGGTAGCGCCACAAATCTCAATTTTGTCGGCAAATATGACAACCTGCGGACAGATTTACTCAACTGGGATAGCACCAACGTACACGGTAAAGGCGCAAACTATTACGGTTTTACCGCCAGCGCCGCCAGCGGTATCATACCAGAAAGTACAGACGGTTCTGGTTTTAACATCGAAGGTTTGACCTTAGCACCTAACGGTACAACCGCTTACTTGGGTTTCCGAGCACCAATTTCTCCGGCAAATAATCGCACTAAAGCTTTAATTGTACCCGTTACCAACTTTACCAGTTTAGTCACCGGTGCAGCATCTACAGCCACTTTCGGCGCACCGATCGAACTCGATTTAGGCGGGCGCGGTATTCGTAGCATCGATCGCAATGCTAACAATCAATACGTGATTATTGCCGGTCCAGCTGATAGCGATACTGGGACACCTCCGAAAGATTTTCGCCTCTACACTTGGACGGGAAATGCTAGTGATGCGCCCCAAGTGCGATCGGCAAATTTAACAGCATTAAACTCAAAAGGTAGCTTTGAATCTATTGTCGAAGTTCCTAGCAACCTCACAGAAACAAGTTCGATCGAACTATTAGTTGATAACGGCGACACAGTTTGGTACGGCGATAATGTCATCTCCAAAGAATTAACCCAAGACAACTTCCAAAAATTCCGTAGCGATACCGTAATTTTAGGTGCTGCACCCACCCGCATCCGGGAAATTCAAGGAGCAAGTCATACCTCACCTTTAGCCACAAAAACAGTTAGTAACGTCCCTGGAATTGTCACCGGAATTATTGCCACTGGTAGCGGGCGCGGCTTCTATATGCAAGACCCCACACCCGATACTGGTCCCAACCCAGATGCAACTTCCGAAGGCATTTTTGTCTTCCTGGGAAGTTCCACTATTCCTAACCCGAAAGTAGGAGATTCTGTACAAGTTTCAGGGCGAGTTGATGAGTTTCGCAGAGGCGGATCTCCTACTAATCTTACCATTACCCAAATTAATGCCACAGTTACGGGTTCCTCGGTACAATCAATTCCCTCTTTAGGCACAATTACTCCCACAGTAATCGGCAATGGCGGCCGCACTCAACCGACAACTTTCATTCAAAATGACTTCACTCCAGCTGCCCCTGGAAATGTCGAAACAGGCGGCGATTTTGACCCGAAAACAGAAGGCATTGACTTCTATGAAAGCTTAGAAGGAATGTTAGTTAAAGTGAACGATGCGCTAACAGTTGGCCCCACTGATTTTCGAGGTGAATTTTATGTTGTCCCCGACAATGGGAAAAATGCAACAGGAATCACGCCGCGAGGCGGAATTGTCATTAGTCCAACTGACTTTAATCCCGAACGCATTCAAGTTGATGACACACTATTAAATCCTGTTGGTAGTGCTGTTTTATCCCCAAATGTAAATGTCGGGGATAAAATCAGTAGCATTACGGGAATTATTGACTATAATTTCAGTAGTTTTGAATTATTGCCAACTACCCAGATCCCTCAATCTAGCGTGACTTCTGGCGGTTTGCAGAAGGAAGTTACCACCTTAACGGGAAGCACGGAAAAACTCACCGTTGCCAACTTTAATGTTGAGAATTTAGATACGAATGATGGCGATGGCGATACTGATGTTGCCGATGGAAAATTCACAGCATTAGCCAGTCGAATTGTCAATAACTTAAAAAGTCCTGACATCCTAAATATTGAGGAAATTCAAGACAATACTGGCTCGAAAGATGACGGAGTTGTGGATGCAGAAGTTACTTATAATACTCTAATTGCGGCAATTAAATCTGCTGGTGGCCCCACCTATCAGTTCCGACAAATTAACCCGGAAAATAACAAAGATGGCGGACAACCTGGAGCGAATATTCGGGTAGGTTTTCTATTTAATCCCAGTCGCGTTTCTTTTGTCGATCGCGCTGGTGGTGGTTCGACAACATCAACAACAGTTAATAATGTTAATGGGGAACCAGAATTATCAGCTAGTCCCGGCCGAATTGACCCCACAAATGCCGCATTTAATACCAGTCGGAAGCCGTTAGTCGGTGAGTTTATCTTCAACGATCAGAAAGTATTTATTGTTGCCAATCACTTTAATTCTAAGGGTGGCGATTTACCTCTCTACGGCCCCACTCAACCACCGGATTTAACAACAGAAGCACAACGACGGCAGCAAGCACAAATTGTCAATGATTTTGTTGATAGTTTGTTAGCTGTAGATCCCAAGGCTAACGTAATTGTGGCTGGGGATTTGAATGATTTTCAATTCTCAGAACCCCTGAATATTGTGCGCGGGATTCCTGGCGGATCGGGAACGCCAATTCTGAATAATTTAATCGAAACACTGCCAGAAAATGAGCGCTATACTTACGATTTTCAAGGTAACGCACAGGTGCTGGATCACATTTTAGCTAGTGATGCTTTGTTCAAGAATTTAGATAGTTTTGATGTCGTTCACATTAACTCAGAATTTGTCGAACAAGACAGCGATCACGATCCGAGTGTGGCGCGATTTAATATTAGTTTGCCAACGGTATCGATCGCGGCTACAGATGCAACGGCGGCGGAAACAGGTAAAGATCCGGCAACTTTTCGGATTACACGATCTGGTAGCACCAGTCAAGAATTGACAGTAAAATATGAGCTTTCTACAGGTGCAAATCAAGCAACAAATGGAATTGATTATACACCCGAATTAAGCGGCACTGTCACTATTCCCGTAGGTAAAGCCTTCGCTGACATTACTATTACCCCCGTTGATGATAGTTTGTCCGAAGGTAGCGAAGCGGTGACGCTAAATCTTGTTAGCAATAGCGACTACAAATTGGATACAAATACCAGCGCGATCGCCACTATTGCGGATAATGACATAATCGGTATTACAGTTTCCCAAACCAGCGTTGATGTTGCCGAAGGTGGTATAAATGCCAGCTACACTATATCACTCAAGAGTCAACCTACTGCACCAGTAACGATCGCAGTAACTCCTCTTAACAATCAAGTTAGCGTAGGTTTAGCGGCGGGAAGCGCGATCGCGCTGGCATTTACTCCTAATAATTGGAACGTACCCCAAAAAGTAAATGTCACCGCTGTAGATGATACACTAATTGAAGGCAATCATGTTAGTAGCATCCTTCATAGTGTCAGTAGCAATGATAGTAATTACAACATTCCCAAGGCGGATGGTGTCACCGTTAACATTACCGATAACGAAGTCGCCAGCTTAAGTTTAAGCGTCAAACCTGAGAGTTTTTCTGAAGGCGCAGGACAAAATGCAGCAACAGCAACAGTAACGCGATCGGGTAATATTTCCAGCGCCGTTACTATCAACCTTTCTAGTAGCGATATCACCGAAGCAACAGTTCCTCAAACAGTAGAAATTTCCATCGGACAAAACTCTGTAACTTTCCCAGTTAGCGCCGTTGACGATACGATTGTTGATGGTACGCAAACAGTTAAACTAACAGCTTCTGCCACTAATTTCAGCAGCGTTTCAGCAGAAATAAAAGTTACAGATAACGACTCAAACGTACCTTTACCTACCAATAACGATGACTGCGATCGCGCTTTCATTTTCAGTCCTTCCCTTGACAAACTTATCAATGGTTCTGTCAACAATGATGTCATCTTTGGCAAAGAAAATATTGATATTATTGATGGCAAAGAAGGCAATGACATCATCTTTGGCGGCAAAGATAATGATAGCTTGCACGGCAATGATGGCAGCGATATCTTATTTGGAAATCTGGGCGATGACTACATGGGTGGCGGTAAGAATGATGATTTATTATTTGGTGGAAAAGGCAATGACTTAATGTTTGGTAGTCAAGGCAATGATGAACTACATGGAGATGTTGGAGATGACGAACTTTACGGCGGTGAAGGTAGCGATAAATTATACGGCCGTGAAGGTAATGACTCCCTCTGTGGCGGCCCTGGTAATGATTTTCTGTACGGTGGCAAAGATAGCGATCTCGTACAAGGAGGTGCTGGAAATGATGAACTTTATGGAGATGAAAGTAGCGATACTTTAATCGGTGGGAGTGGGAATGATACCTTGACAGGTGGAAAAGGCCGCGACTATTTTACCTACAGTAATATTGCCCAAAGTGGAGATATTATTACGGATTTTGTAGCCGGAAATAGTGGCGATATCTTAGACTTAAAAGCCCTGTTGACAGGTTTGGGTTATACTGGTGCTAATCCAATTACTGACGGTTATGTGAAGCTATCACAGCTTGGGGCGAATGCAAGCGTGGAAATCGATCCAGATGGTGCGATCGGTTCTCAGATTGCTGTACAATTAGTACGTTTAGATAATGTACTTGTTGCTAGTTTGAATAGCAATAACTTCCGCTTTTAGTTTTACCTCAGTCTGGTAGGGGTTAAAACCCCCTGTCGGACTAATACCAATTCTTGAAAGTATGACTACAGATAGTAAATATTCATCTTTTGACAAGAATCAAAATTAAATAACTTGATGATTTGGTTTGTAGTAAGCGCAAAGAGCGCTCATAGCGCTAAAGCGCTTACTACAAACAAGCTAATTATTTAATCTGTAGTCAGCATTTAGAGAATTGGTATAAGGGTTTGGCATTAAGTTGACACTAATGACCTTAACCATGTCCCTTTACCTATAACTGCCACCTAAAATGTCATCAAAAGTAATTTTGCGATCGGCGATGCGAAGTGACGTACCTGCAATTTTTGATTTAATTCAGGCTTTAGCTGAATATGAAAAGTTGTCTCATACTGTTACTGGTGATGCTATAACTTTGGAAAATCATTTATTTGGGGAACGTCATTATGGTGAGGTAATTTTAGCAGATTTAGGGGATAAAGTTGTCGGTTTTGCACTATTTTTTCATAACTATTCTACCTTTTTAACTAAGCCGGGAATCCATTTAGAAGATTTATTTGTCTTGCCAGAATATCGCGGTCAAGGTATTGGTAAATCTTTAATTACTTATTTGGCTAAATTGGGAGTTGAACGAGGTTGTGGACGTTTAGAATGGACTGTTTTAGATTGGAATGAAAGCGCGATCGCATTTTATCAGGGAATTGGGGCTGATGTTTTACCCGATTGGCGGATTTGTCGAGTTACAGGGGAAAATCTGGTGAGTTTGGCCTCGCGGTAATTGTAAATGCTGTAGGGGCGGGTTCGCCAACAGCTTTAAACGTAGGGTAAAGACTCAAAAACCCGCCCCCACCCCGCGATTAAGTCGGGGCAGGTTTTGAGGATTTATCATTTTTATTGTAAGATTTTGGCGAACCTGCCCCTACCGGAATTATGTTTAATGATTGTATTATTGAGTGAAACAGGAGAAAATATTATGACTATTTGGGTAAACGAACAAATCGATCCGTCTGGACTTCTTTATTCTTGTATTGCTTGCAGCGATGAGATACAAGCCAAGGAGTGTCACGAATCTTTTAAGAAGAATTTGACGGAGTTGCAAAAAACACAAGGTTGGACTGCTAGATTGCGGACTGTTAATTCTTGGGATGAAGTGCCGGTTAATTCTTTAAAGTTGGATTGAATTTAAGGTATAGCAGTCGCCAAAGCGCTTAGGACATGATTGATTGCTGGAACCCGCTTATTCTATTCCCTTCTTCCTGAGCATCGTAGCCCCTAGTCCCTAGTCCCTACCTATAAATAATCGATCGCAAATTTCCCTTCTAAGGACTTGATTGACCATCCACTGGTGTAGAAGGATAAGGAGAAGACTCTTGGGGTAATTCTAGCAACTTACTAGGGGATTTAATCAGATTATTTGATACTAAAACATAACCTAAAAAAGCAGGTAAAACCATTGCTGTCAGAAAGACGATCGCGCCTAACCAAATGAGTAAATTTGATGCTGAACCATAGTGCGATCGATAGGGATCGAAGCGCGGTAACTCGGCTCTTTCCATGTTCCGCATAGCAATCAGACGTTTAAATCTCACTCGGCGATCGTCCAGCTTTTCCAGCAAAATCCAACCAACTTCTGCCTCTTCTTCACATAGTCGGTGGAAAATGGCAGGATTACGAAATATGTCCCTTGATGCTCGAACAATTTTAAATTCCCAACCGATTAATTGAGAATCGTTAAAACTAGGTTTAGAATTGTTATTTAATTGTACTTGCTCCGTCGTTGGAATATTATTATCTTGAGATTCATAGCGCGTCAAAATCTCTTCCTCCTCCTCACTTTGTTGTCTTTCAACAAACTGATGGCTGTCCAGCCAACCACCGACAATTATTGTTTCAATACCGAGACTACCAACCATTAAACTCCAAATTACAATTTCCACCATATTAATAACAGTTAACAGTTAACAGTTAACAGTTAACAGTTAACAGTTAACAGTTAACAGTTAAGTTTGAGATAGCCTTCAAATAAACAGTCTACACCGACAGAACGCCAAGTAACTCGCTCTAGGTCGATCGCGTCCGTCATTTTTGCTAAACCTAAATCCCCAACGGGAGAAGGAGCACTCGCACCACCGACAATTTTAGGAGCAATAAAAGCTAAAACTTTTTGTATTGAACCATCCGCGATCGCACTAGCAGCTAATGTTCCCCCGCATTCCCAAAGTACCGACAAAAAAGAGCGATCGTAAAGATAAGCCATCGCCGATGCTGGAGTTAAAGGCGACAAATCCACAACTTCTACCCCCTTTGTCTCTAAAAATTCCCGTAACTCAGGATTACTCCCCTGGGAAGTCAGAATTAACGTCGGAGCATCCCCCGTTTCCCATAAACGAGAAACTTTTGGCAAATTTAGAGTCCGAGTCATCACCACCCGTAAAGGATTGTGACTACCTACTTGGTGACTTGTGAGCCGAGGATTATCCAACCGTACCGTACTCCCCCCAACAATTACAGCATCACAGGCTACTCGCCAACCATGTACCTCCCGGCGAGCCTCTTCTCCCGTCACCCAAGCGCTATGACCGGTACTCGCAGCAATTTTACCGTCCAAAGTCATCGCATATTTCAAAATACCAAAAGGTCGACGATAGAGAATCCGATGGACAAAAGCCTCATTTAATTTTTGACAAGCTTCCTCCTCCACACCTACCACAACTTCTATACCCGCTTCCCGCAATCTAGCAATTCCGCCGCCAGCTACCAAAGGATTCGGATCGACCATTCCCACCACGACTTTAGCGACTCCTGCCGCAATTAAAGCCTCTGAACACGGGGGAGTACGTCCGTAGTGATTGCAGGGTTCCAGATTGACATAAAGGGTGGCTCCCAGAGCTTGTTCGCCAGCTTGTCGGAGAGCAAAAATTTCTGCATGAGGCTGACCTGCGCCGGGATGAAACCCCTCACCGACAATTATGCCATTTTTCGCGATCGCAGAACCAACTAAGGGATTAGGCGCTGTTTTACCCAAAGCACAACGGGCTAACTCAATACAGCGACGCATCATTGCTGCATCAAAATCTTCACTCATCTTGAGAGTTTTGCCTTCCTGTTGTTCATACGCTAAATTGATGTTTGATTGAGCCTGTGCAGGGAAAGTAGCCATAATTTTGCCAAGCGGGTTATCTAAACTATACTTAAAAATTTAATCTTAACCTAAATTTCTCAGCACCGGAATGATATAGAGGAGACGGCAGTGCCGTTTCC
>MBRE01000006.1:11014-13915 GCA_001698425.1 Oscillatoriales cyanobacterium USR001
GAAACGGCACTGCCGTCTCCTGACTGTTGGTAATATTAATTCCGATGCTATCGGATTTGATATTACGCAATTCTGTATTTTTTACTATTAATTGCGATGCCAAATAGTTGTACCATCCTTTCGATCGATTAAAGTAACTCCGCGATCTTTTAACTCATTCCGAATGCGATCGCCCTCAGCAAAATTCTTGGCTTTCCTTGCTGCTAACCGCTGCTGAATTAAACTCTCAATATCCCGATCGCTTAATTCAATTTCACTACTACCTTTTGAGTCATCAACATCAAGATTTGCGCTCATCTGAACAGGTTTAATAAATCCTAAAACTTTAATTAAACTAACAAGTGTCCGCCACTTTTGTTGTAAAACTTCCCCAGGAGTTTCTATCTTTCCCCCATGAATCAAAATATTGCGATCGCGCCGCAATTCCTTCGCCAACTCAAACAAAACCGCCAAAGCCCCCGGAGTATTAAAATCATCATCCATCGCCCCCTGAAATTGCCCTACAGCCTCATTATCTCCCACAGACAACTCCTCAATTTTATCTACATCCCAGCCCAACCGATCGCCGTACAAATCACCAAAAAGCAACCCTTCCTTAATCGTATTCCAGCCATTATTAGCCGCAGAAATCGCCTCTTCTGTAAAATCGATCGGCTTACGATAATGAGCCATCAACACCAACAAACGCACCACCATGGGATCATTTATTTTCTCCAACAAATCCCGAATTGTCGTAAAATTGCCCAAAGACTTCGACATCTTTTCACCATTCACAGTCACAAAACCATTGTGCAGCCAATATGTTGCCAAAGGTTTCCCCGTCACCGCCTCAGATTGAGCAATTTCATTCTCATGGTGAGGAAAAATTAAATCCGCCCCCCCACAGTGAATATCAATAGTTTCACCTAAACTTTCACGCACCATCGCCGAACACTCAATATGCCAACCAGGACGACCAGAACCCCAAGGCGAATCCCATGTCGGTTCCCCCGGTTTTGCCCCCTTCCATAGTGCAAAATCAAAGGGATCTTGCTTCTTTTGAGCCTCCATTTCCTCCGATTCTACCCTACCACTAGCCCCCGCCTGCATCTCATCAAATTTACGACCAGAGAGCTTTCCGTATTCCGAAAATTGTCTAACTTTATAATAAACATCACCACCTGACTGATAGGCAAAACCTTTATTTTCTAAATCGTGAATTAGCCTTTTAATTCCATCAATTGTATGAGTTGCACGGGGATATTCATCGGCTTTCAACACATTTAAGCGCTGCATATCTTCAAAATAACTTTGAGTGTAAAGTTCTGCTATTTCCTCCATAGAAGAACCCTCTTCTCTCGCCCGATTGAGAATTTTATCATCAATATCAGTGAAATTCTGGACATAGCGCACTTCATAGCCCCGCCACATCAAATATCGCCGCACTACATCCCAAGCAATATAACAACGCGCATGACCCAAATGGCAACGATCGTAAACTGTTACGCCACAGCAATACATCCGTACTTTTCCCGGTTCGATCGTTTCTAAAGGCTCTACTCGACGAGTCAAGCTGTTATATAGTTTTGGGCTCATAGCTGTGATGTTTAGTAAGAATTTACTGCAAACGTAACGCCATTTCTATACTACTGCCAATCCGTGATTTCTCAATTGTCATGGAATCTTGATATTTCTCTCCTCACTCGATCGCGATCGCCGCTAAATGTCAAGAAACCATGACAAAATCATCTCCGTTTCCTTGTAAATCCGTATATCTACTCATAATCACCCTCAAAACCCCCTTGACCAAACCAGAACTTTTCTGCAACATAAAGGACAAAGGCGATCCCCGCGATCCCAAAGAAATACTTGAGAAAGTATTTCTATGAATCAGATGAATTTATGTCTAATTTCGTCTTAAATACCTGAAATTGACTCCGTTTCACTCCAATAAAAGCTAATAAGCGTGATGCGGCAAGACTTTCAAGGTGGGAGCGATCGCTTTTTAGGACTTAACAACAGTCCCAAAAGCTTTGAAATCCCAAGACAAAAACATCTGGGTGTCTTGCAAAACCTAACTTGCCGTCTAAAGTTACTGGAGAACAGACTAATGACCAAAGAACGCCCACCTTTAGAAGAGATGACTTTGCGGCAACTGCGTAGAGTTGCCAGCGAATATGGAGTCTCACGCTATAGCCGGATGCGAAAGTCACAATTGCTGACTTCTATTCAGGAAATTCAACGTACCAAATTTTCATATGGTTCATCTCGTACATTAGAGGCACAAGAAACAGTGGAAGCAGCAAAATTTGAACTAGGTCAAGAAGATCGTACAGGCGGATCTCTGTCATCCGTTGACGAAGGTTTAGCGGATTTACCCGCTGGCTATGGTGAAAGTCGAATTGTATTAATGCCTCGCGATCCTGAATGGGCGTATACTTATTGGGATATTCCCAACGATCGCAAAGAAGAATTACGTCGCCAAGGCGGACAACAAATCGCCCTACGAATCTACGATGTCACCAACATTAACCTCGAATACCAAAGTCCTCATAATATTCAAGAATATCCCTGCGACGAATTAGCCCGCGAGTGGTATGTACCCATTCCTGTGAGCGATCGCGACTATGTTATTGACATTGGCTATCGTTGCCCCGATGGTCGCTGGCTCGTCCTTGCCCGTTCCTTGGAAGTCCGCGTTCCCCCCATCTATCCGAGCGACTGGATTGAAGACCAATTTCTGACATTGGATTGGCATGAAGAATTACGCGGCAAAACCTTCGCCCAACTCGTTGCTCCTGGCAAAAAAGTTGCCGTTACAGCCCCTGAAACCAACGTTATCTACGAAATGGCCGAATCTGCTGAAGCTCTGCGGATGGCTGGTTCGATGTTCGGTTCTGTTCAGCACGTAGCCGGTTCTGT
>MBRE01000006.1:13996-40332 GCA_001698425.1 Oscillatoriales cyanobacterium USR001
CAGCACGTAGCCGGTTCTGTTCAGCACGTAGCCGGTTCTGTGCAGCACGTAGCTGGTTCTGTGCAGCATATTGCCGGTTCTGTGCAGCACGTAGCTGGTTCTGTGCAGCATATTGCCGGTTCTGTACAACACATTGCCGGTTCTGTACAACACATTGCCGGTTCTGTACAACACATTGCCGGCTCCGTGCAGCATATTGCTGGTTCTATTCAGCATGAACAAAGTCTGAGTTCCTATGTTTTCCCTTCAGGCGTTGGTATGTGGGCAGGACTTACTATGTCTGGCGCAGGACTTACTATGTCTGGTGCAGGACTTACTATGTCTGGTGCAGGACTTACTATGTCTGGCGCAGGACTTACTATGTCTGGTGCAGGAATGGGCGCAGGATTTACCATGTCTGGTTCAGGATTCACCATGTCTGGCGCAGGTTTAACTATGTCCGGTGCAGGAATGGGCGCAGGATTTACCATGTCTGGTTCAGGATTCACCATGTCCGGTGCAGGCTTAACTATGTCTGGTGCAGGTTTAACTATGTCCGGTGCAGGTTTAACTATGTCCGGTGCAGGTTTAACTATGTCCGGTGCAGGTTTAACTATGTCTGGCGCAGGCTTAACTATGTCTGGCGCAGGCTTAACTATGTCCGGTGCAGGTTTAACTATGTCCGGTGCAGGTTTCAGTGCATCCATGCCTCCAGCTATGCCTCGCAAGTTTTGGTTAGTTGCTGATGCAGAATTAATTGTTTATGGTGCGACGGAACCCGATGCTACAGTTTACATCGGCGGACAACCAATCAAACTGAATCCAGATGGCACTTTCCGCTATCAAATGTCTTTCCAAAATGGCTTGATCGATTATCCGATTTTTGCAGTGGCGGCAGATGGTGAGCAAAATCGCTCTATCCACATGAAGTTTACTCGCGAAACGCCCGATCGCCGCACGAATACTAAAGAAGAAGCTGTTTTGGAATGGATTGGTTAATGATTAACTAAAGAATTAAAAATTAAAAGTTAAAAATGATAAGTTTAATTTTTAATTTTTAATTGAAGTGGGATGATTAGGACTTATACCAATTCCTGGATCTACAGCTGGAGATTTGACCCCCCTGTAGTCCCCCCTTGGTAAGGGGGGACGGCGAAGCCGGGGGGTAGAGATTTGTAGTCATAGCTTTAAGAATTGGTATTACGCAAAAAACCCGGTTTCTGACCAAAATCATGGCTTTTTTCGAGAAATATTGACGCAGAAACTGGGTTTTTGACCCTCGTGCGTAAGTCTGGATGATGTTACTTTTGTGACAATTTAGGAGCGCTGCCAAATAAACCTGTCATTAGCCGTAATGCTAATAACTTAACGAGGGGAATTGCCCGCAAAGTCCACAAACCAAAGCGGCGAAAGGTGACTATTGGCGGCCAAGTATTAGAAAAGAGGCGATCGAGAAAATCGGTGAATCCTAAAACGATGAAGTTTTCTTTTTTTCGCCAGCTTTCGTAGCGTTTTAAGACTTGTAAATTGCCGATGTCTTCGCCTTGATTGTGGGCTGATTGTAATATTTGAGCAAGGGCGGCAGCATCTCTAATTCCCATGTTTAAACCTTGTCCGCCGACGGGATGGCAACAGTGGGCGGCATCTCCAATTAATGCTAGTCTGGGTAGGGTGTAGCGATCGCTTTGCATGAGTTGAACGGGGAATAAGTAGCGATCGCTAACTAATTCTAATCTGCCTAAATGTCCGCCGGTTCGCTTTTCTAGCAACTGCAAAAATTCAGTTTTGTCTAATTCTTTTAATAATTTTGCTTCGGCGTGAGGTGCTGTCCAAACTATCTGGTAGCGGTTTTCTGGAAGTGGTAATACTCCCATTGGACCGCTAGGCCAAAAACGCTCAAAGGCGATATTATTGTGGGGATTTTCGGTTTTAATGGTCATGGCGATGCAGGATTGCCAATATTTCCAACCTTGGGTGTTAATATTAGCTTGACTGCGAATATGCGATCGCGCACCATCGGCGGCTACTAATAATTTAGTGTAAATAGTGCGAGTTTCATCATTTAGTTTAATTTCTACTGCGGCGCGATCGCTATAGTATTCTACCTGAGAAACTTCAGCGGGACAAATCCAACTAAAATTAGGAGATTTTTCTAAGCATTCTTGTAATGCTGTTAATAATATACCGTGTTCTCCCACATAACCAAGGGCTGATTTGGGGACAGGCATTTTACCTGTATTTCCTAAATCTTGCCGATAGAATTGTACAATTTTGGGATAGTCGCCATCACAGAGATTAATCTGCTCAAAAGTAGTAATTCTTGGTAAGATTTGTTGCCAAATACCAATACTTTCTAAAATCATCCCCGACATCAAAGAAAGCGCGTAAGCTTGCTTTTTGGCGGCGGCTACATCGGGAGTTTGTGTCTCAATGATTGCTACTTTCAAGCTAGAATCTTTTAAAGCACAGGCTAAGGTTGTCCCCACAATTCCACCGCCGACGATCGCGATGTCATAATCAAATTCTAGTTGGGTTTCGGGTATTTCTGAGGGAGATTTTTTGGGTAAAAGTTGAGGTATTAACATGATTAAACAGTTATTAAACCATAATCATTGACATCAATTCATCAGTCATTTCAAAATTAGCAGTCACGCTTTGCACGTCATCCAAATCTTCCAACGCATCCATTAATTTAAGAATCGATCGCGCTCGATCGGGATGATTGATTTCCACACTATTACTGGGAATCCAACGACTTTCTGATTGTATCACAATCAAACCTCTTTTCTTCAAAACTTTACTAAGATTTTCTAAGTTGGCAAATTCCGTAAATACTTCTGCACCTTCCGTATCTTCATCGATCGAGATTAACTCATAAAATTGAGCTTCCCCATCTAATGATGCTTCTAATAATTGCTCTTCATTAATCGGACCGCGCACTGTACAAACACCTTTTCGATCGAACATCCAACCGACGCAACCCGTCTCACCCAAATTTCCCCCATTCTTCGTAAAAGCTTCGCGCAATTCTGCGGCTGTGCGGTTACGATTGTCTGTAAGTGCTTCGATTAAAATTGCGACACCGCCAACGCCATAACCTTCATAAAGGATAGCTTCTAATTCAGAATTAGACCCAAGTTTCCCTGCACCTTTAGCAATTGCCCTTTCAATATTCTCATTAGGAATTGCTGCTGCTTTTGCTTTATCAATTGCTGTTCGTAGTTGAAAATTACCCGCCGGATCGGGGACACCGCTGCGGGCAGCAACGATGATTTCACGGGAAATTTTAGTGAAAATTTTGCCTTTTACGGCATCTACTCTCGCTTTTTGGCGTTTAATGTTCGCCCATTTACTATGTCCAGCCATATTGAGATAAAGTTAATTAATTAAATCGGATTTCAGTTTCAATTGCAGTAAGATGAGATGTGTCGCCATTAAGTTCCATCATCCATTCTCCGCGATCGCGCACAACTTTTACTAAACAACATAAAGAAGCATTAATTTCTGCCTCAACTACTCCCTTAACTAATCCCATTGTAGTACCAATAACCGATGCACCATGACCGACAAACAAAATATCTTGAGGAAAATTAGCGGCGAGTTGTCTAGCAGTTTCGCCAGTACGTTTGAGACAATCTGCTTCACTTTCGGGATAGTGAGGAAGACCATCTATGTAACTTTGATAGGATGGATCTATTCTGGGAAAACTGTGGCATAAATCGTCAATTGAGCGAGTTTCTGGTATTTCGGACATCCAATCAGGATGGAGCCATTCACAAAGTCCCCATTCTAGTTTAATAGATAAATCAAGAATTTGGGCAACGTGGTTAGCAGTTTGTACTGTTCGCAAAAAAGGAGAGGCAAAAATATGGGTAATATTTTCACCTGCGAGGCGTTTGGCAAGTTGTTTAGCTTGAATGTGGCCATCATCTGAAAGGTGGGGATCGTAGCGTTTTTCTGCGGTGAGAAACCAGTCGGGGTTTACGAAGTCGATGCGGTTTCCGTGTCTTGCGATCCAGATTGTTTGAGACATAAGTTAATTGGGTTTTGATGGAATGACTAATACTTTTTTTAACACGCGATGCTTACCAGAGATGTATAATAGTGGAAAAGCAACGCGATCGCACTTGGAAAATTAACGAGTGCTATCTTCCTTCTAAGGTAAAATTACCCGATCGCTTGGTAATTTTTTCTTCAATCTGTCACCCTAGTATTGGGAAAGCAATGTGGTAAAATAGGAATTAACATCAATATGAAACTCAACACTGACATTTTAACTCGCTATTTACATCGGCTCCGCAATCAACAAGGATGGATGGCTCTTAATGAAGTTGCAACTTCTCTTAATATCGATCGAGCCACCTCTAGGCGCTACACTAATATGGTAGTAGAATGGGGATTAGTAGAGCGCCAGCAAATAGATGAACAACCTACCCAAGTTCGAGCTAGTGATAAATTAATCAAGTTGGAAGCAGGAGAAGTGCGCCGAGTAGTAGAAGCAAATTGTAACGAAGAACCACCATTGTTATAAATTTTGCAGTAGAGACGAAGCATTCGGGCTGATAATTTATGGCTGGCACTTGACCTAATTTTAGCCCAATGCTTCGCCTCCTACAAAGTTGTGTTTCCTGTCTTTATTCTGAGCATTTGATTACCTCCATGCTGAAATTCATAGCAAACTTCTACGATTTCTGCGCTATATCCTTGCTTGACTAATTCTTTGATGATTTCTGGCAATATTGGTACGCTTTCTCCTGAAAGTTTTAACAGTGGAAAAATTCGTACTTCTTGGGCAATTCGACATAGTTCGTTAATAGATGCGAGGTGAAATTCTGGCGATAAATGGTCAGAATAGGTAAATAGAAAATGACTGCACAAGGCGAGATCGAATTGATGATTTTTGAATGGCAATGATGGCAATTCTGCCGTCACATAGCGCTTTTCTTGGATTCCTAAAGGCAAATCTTCTAGGAATTGCTGCATGGCTTTCATTCGGATTTCTCCTAGTTGTTCTGGGGACTCGAAATCTGTCCAATTATAGCAGTTAAAGTTGGCTTTAACACCTTGAATTACGGTTTGATAAATTTCTTGAATGCGTTGGTTAATTTCATCAGCGGTAAACTGATAAATGGGATCGCAAGAAATCACTTTATTGCCTTGGCGAGTCATTTCAATATTGAAACTAGCGGGGCCACCTGCACAGTCAAGAATTGTTAATTCGCGATCGCGGGATGTGAGGTGAAACATCGCGATGTATTCATCTAAGCTACGCCCCCAAGGTATTATTTTATCAAGCTTAAATCCCATTTGCTTTACCTTATTAAAAGAATCTGATTCTAATTTATTCACCCTTTATGCTTACATATTATGCTTACATATTATGCTTACATATTATGCTTACATACTAACTCGTTCCGGCAGGCGCACGGTGAAAGTAGAGCCGCGATCGACCTCACTTTCCACAGTAATTTCACCGCCTAAAATTTGGCACAAACGCTGACTAATTGTTAATCCTAAACCAGTACCACCATATTTGCGTGTAGTCGATGCGTCGGCTTGCGTGAAAGGTTTAAAAATCAGTTCCAATTGTTCCTCTGTCATCCCAATCCCAGTGTCACTAACACGAAAAATTAATAATTGAGAATTAGAATTTAAAACTTGGGAAGGTTCTGATTTCTTATTCTTATTTTTATTCTTAATTTTGTGATTTTTAATCCTTTCTACGCTGAGAGTAATCACGCCTTTCTCTGTAAATTTAGCCGCATTACTAAGCAGATTTAGGAGTATTTGTCGCACCTTGGGCTGATCTGCATACATACTACCAATATCACCACTAATTTGCATTGCTAAAGTATTACCTTTTTTCTCTACTAAGGATTGAGCGGTACTGACAACTTCTTCAATCATAGAAGCAATATCAAAGTTTTCTAAATAAAGCGTCACATGACCCGCTTCTATTTTAGAAATATCCAAAATATCGCTAATCATATCGAGCAAATGTTTCCCCGCAGTTTGTATTTTTTCTAAATCTGGTAAAAAATCTTCTGAACCAAAATCTTGAGCATCTTCTTGCAGCATTTCGCTGTAGTTAATGATCGCATTTAGAGGGGTGCGAAGTTCGTGACTCATATTCGCTAAAAATGCACTTTTTGAGCGGTTAGCTGCTTCGGCTGCAATTTTCGCTTCTTGCAATTCTTCCGTATACTCCCCTACTCGCTGAATTAGTTCATTTAGTGCCATTGCTAACTGGCCGATTTCATCGGATGTAGTTACAGGCACTTGCAAATCAAAATTTGATTCTTCTGTCACTTGTTGAGCAATTTTTGTAGTAGCTTCTAGGGAATTAGCAATAGCTTTGCTAGTGTAAACTGCTAACATCACCGCCAGCGCCAAAGATAGTGCTAAACTACTCATTAAAATTATCGTTCCCAGCCTCTCTGCTCGATCGTAAGATTTTAATGCGTCATCTGCTTTAGCGCGAAGAACCTTCGCAATTTTATCTGACAGTTGGAAGAAGTCATGGTTTTTCAAAGCAACTTCGCTGCTGACAAAATTATTCAAGCTTTGTTGAGCTATTTGTAGTTCTTTTGGCTTTAAATTAGATGATTTTATCTTTAGTGAAATCTTCTCTAACTGCTGCGAATAGGCTTTGATTGTTTCTATATAAGCCGCTGTCAAATCCTTAAACTGAGCGTAATCTTTTTCAATGTTTGGCTCTAAAGGATCTGGCAAAGACTGCACTTGTTCGAGCAGTTGGCTGATTTGGGCAGCGCGATCGAGAAACTCAGAACTTTCCTTGACGAAAATTTGAGGCTTTGCCAACAAGCTAGGCAACTCTTTTTGATTAAGTCTTACCTCCCAGATATTAATATTGAGTCTGGTTAGTAATTCAGCTTTTTCTATGTCGATTGCCAAATTTTCCCTAACTTGTTCTTCGTAATGTCCTTCAATGCCCCTTCCTATCAGAGTACCCAAAATGGCAATACCGATGACTAGAGCATATCCGCAGCCAATTTTCTGCCTGATACCTAAGCGGTTGAACAGACTGTTTAACCCTTTTTGGGTAGGGTTTTGAGATGGGTTTTGCGAGTTTGAGGTTAAAGGCATTAGCAAGGTACTCATCAACCTAAAAGGCACTATTTGTATTGTAAATGCTCGAAGCCTAAAGGTAAAGAAAATTCTTGCTCTAATATCCCAATTTATACAAAGTTATGGGTATTTTGCAAAGTTCCACTTCCTGATGTGTATCACCCCTTGTACCCCTAGTCTTCTTAACTTAAAATTAACTAATTTTGTTCGCCTACTTAGGAATGAAAAGTAAGCGCTCATAGCGCGCTTGGCGCTTACTACAAACAAGCTAATTATTTAATTTCTATTCCTTACCTGTTGATGGGATACGAATCGGAAGTTTTGAGTTTTCATTTTTTAGCTGTTCGTGGTTATCAATTAAAAAATCAAAAGCTTTTTTGAAATAAATCTTGCTCTCAGAGCTAAAAATGGTAGTGTTTAAGTCTACATGATGCAGTTTTTCCCGTATTTTCAATCGATAGTCGTCGTCATGTATTAAGTTTAATATCAAAGAAATATACTCTTCTGAAGTTTGAGCAATTAATTCTGATAAACCAACTGAACGTAACATTTGAGAACCAATCCGACTGTACCATTTATCTCCTTCAAAAGTCACTGTGGGTTGTCTCAAATATAAGCTATCTGCAACGGTATTACAACCTCCAAAATGATAAGCTTCAATACAAATATCTCCTTCTTCCATAAGTGCCATATATTCGTTATAAGGTTTCGCGGGAATTAACTCAAAGCAATCTTTATGCAAAATTGCTTCTAAGTCTATGGCAAAGGTCAGAAAATCATTTTTCCTGGTTAATGCGCCGCCAGAAAAGAATCTAAAAATAATATTTTTTTGAGATTTTGCGGCGATTTCTTTTAAGGAAGAGACTAAGTTATAGTTAACTTTTTGGGCATACCAAGGACAATTAATGATGATTTCTGGACGTTTTTTTTGAATGTTTCTAATTTGATAATTAGGTTTGTTGTGAATAGCGCCAAATCCGGGTAATAATACTAATCTTTCTGAATAGTTAGCTTCTGCGCCTTCAGGAATTTCCACATCGGCTCCGCTGATATAGTAATCTATTTCTGAGCCGAAGGTGCTGACAGAATGACCAAGGCCGCAAATTTGAATGGGTGCAAGTCTTAAGTTGCAGAGAAAAATACTTTCTACTGTCATGCCAATATCTGGATAAAAAACGGCGGTAAAATTATTTTCACGGATGGCTTCTATGTTTAAGTAACCATCTTTAACATAAACATATTTGATTTCTTTAAAGAAGCCAATATCTATGTTATTTCTGATGTCGCCCAAATGTACTAAAGTTAACTCATAGTCATCTTTTAGAGATTCAACAAATTCAGAGAGGATGCGATAAACTGAGTGCTGGGAAAACCAAAGAGATGTAATTACAGCGATTTTTTTGGGGTGGGGATGATTGTGAATTTGTGCGGTGGTGGCGAAGGGGCTATTTTGGATGGATTGGTTAATTTTCTGCTTGATTTCTCGATCGCGATCGCCATCTATATAAGAAGCTCCAAAGTAAATATCATCAATGTTATGAAAGTCACTTAATCGCTCATCTTTGTATGTAATATGCTCCCGTAAATTTTCGCGAGTTTGCTTGTTAATAACTCCCGATCGGTAACTTTCACAAAAGCAGGAATACCAAAGACAAGCTAATTGATAATTGGCATCAAATAGTGCTTTTCTGTCAAATTTTACAGTATTTCTAGCTGAGTATAAAGTTAGTAATTTCGCAAAATTTCGGGGTTGATCGTTTAAGATTTGTAGGTAAGCATCTGTAGTTTTAAAGGAAGAGATCGCCACTAAATTAGAGATTGTTAGATTTTGTTTGATAAATCTATTGACGTGGCGATCGCTGAGAATATAATCAGGTTGAGTAAATAAATACAAAAAATTCTTGACAAAAACATTAATAAAATACCGAGAGCTTAAATCCAAAACATAATAAGTTTTATTTTGAAAATGCTCCCAAACTTGCAAAAATATTTCTGATAACTGATCGTATTCTTGATTCAGATATAACTCCATTAGCACCCTTGGATTTATCTGGGGATTCTCAATTATTTCAGAATGATTCATCATGGTAATTGTGAAATATTAACTATTGTTTGAATCCCCCCTAATTAACCATAATTAAGGGGGAAGCTAGTAATTTCTGACTTTATTGGCACATTTGAAATTGGGCTACTTTAGGAGGAACAGTAGAAGCATTGGGAATGGTAGCACTGAGAGGAGCAAAAATTCCCATTCCGAAGTTACAGCCTTCAGCAATACTGCATTCCCCTGGTGTCGCTATAATTTGATATTCGCTTTCAGAAGTAGGAGTAAAAGCAATTATTGGGAAGCCTTCTGCGTTCTTACTGAAAGCAATTACCTGACCGTTCAAATCCTTGAGAATTAGGTTTAAATCTTTACAGTTTTCATCGCAAGCTCCGATAAAAATATAGTCAACATTAGGATGTAAGATGGCTCGAAAAGGGGTTTCAACTTGGTTACGAACTTTTCCTAAAAGGGGTAAAAAAACTAGCTTATTTCCCTTTCCTTGTTGCTGCTCAACCTGAGTTTTTAGCTTACAAATCGCTGTTTTCTGTTCATTAGTTAGTTGTTGAGCAATGGCAGTTCCTACAACTGTTGCACCCAGTAGAAGAGTGAGTCCCCCAAGAATTAGATGTTTGATTTTCATTGATGTACCTTTAATAACATTGATTGATTAGGAGCGTACCATATTTGTTGACAGTTTTTTTTTGCAGTCAATATTTTAATTATTTGTTGCTGCGTCGAAATTCCCATGCTGGGACAAATTTAGCATCTCCCCAAATGCCGCGTCGATTTTTTTTTGCTTCAGCTTCGGCTGGTTGTACAATATCTGCACTGGGACAGTTTTTCAAGTAGGGACGGTAGACCATTGCTAGTCCTTCGCGGAGTAAAACTTCTTGTATAAATGTGCCGTTAGGTAATCGCACTTCGCTGACTTTCCGCCCATATCGATCGCTATCGGTTACTGTTAATATAACGCGATCGCCTCCGTTTTTTACTAGCTGCTGCGTTCGTTCCTGTGCTTTTAATCCCCACTTAAACTGATTTTTATCAACAGTGTTTGTACTCTGTCTTTCCTTTTGGGAATGGGGAATTTCCGGTGCATCTACGCAAGCAAAACGTACTGTTATATCTTTACCTTTAGGATCGATTACGGTAAGAGTATCGCCGTCACTAACTCGCTTGACAGCATAATTATTTGCTCCTACATTGGATTTGCAGCTAACTAAAAAGAGCAGCAAAATAACTAAACCTAACCATTTTATCCCTGAGCCATTTACGAGTTTAATGTTGTTCATCTGTGTTTAATTAAGTGGATTTACTTATTTTTACTTTGTCTCCATCCAATTATACCCTGCATGAATATCCACCACCAAGGGTACGCTTAATTTTACCGCATTTTCCATTGTCTCTCGAATTTTACCCTGCAATTCTTCCGACTCATCCGGCGGTACTTCCAACACTAATTCATCGTGAACTTGCAACAACAACCGCGCCTGGTAATTCTCCAATATTTTATGTATTTTTACCATCGCAATTTTAATTATATCAGCACTCGATCCCTGAATCGGAGCATTAGCAGCGGCTCTTAAAAGTTGCGCGTCATTTTGCCCCAAATTTTTAAGTTCATCCAAGTTAATAGCTTCTAGTTTAGCACCTTTGAGGTTATGTAAACTTTGCCCTTCAAATCTAAAATAGCGGCGGCGACCTAAAATTGTAGAGACATAACCTTGCGCGATCGCTTCTTTTTTTACCCGATTCAAATACTCAAAAACTTGGGAATAACGTTGCTCAAATCGCTCAATAAATTTCTTACCTTCCCCCACACTCACCCCCACAGATCGCGCAAATTTTTGCGCCCCCATTCCATAAATTACACCAAAATTAATTGTTTTACCCAATCTCCGCTCGTCCGGTGTCACCGTCTCTTTTTCAAATAACAATTTGGCAGTTACAGTATGCACATCCTGATTAGTTTTGTACGCCTCAACTAACACAGGCTCTTGACTCAAATGAGCCAAAATTCTTAACTCAATTTGAGAATAATCAGCCGACACCAACAACCAACCATCTTGAGGTAAAAAAGCCTTACGAATTTGCCGGGAAAATTCCGTGCGTATAGGAATATTCTGCAAATTAGGATTAGAAGAAGACAGTCTTCCCGTCCCTGTAGCAGCTTGATTAAAATCTGTATGTACCCGCCCCGTATCGGGACGAACTAACTGCGGTAAAGCATCAACGTAAGTTGATTTTAACTTTGATAAAGTCCGGTGTTCTAAAATAGCATCAACTATAGGATGATCGCCTTGTAGTTTTTCTAAAACGGCAGCATCAGTAGAGTAACCACTAGGAATTTTTCGAGATTTTTTGATGTCTAGTTGCAGGGTTTCAAATAACAGTTTACTTAACTGCTTTGGCGAAGTTAAGCTAAATTCTTCACCACCAACTTTATAGGCTGTCTGTTCAATTAATTCTAACTTATTTTGTAGCTCTTGAGAGAGAGTTTCCAGATAATTTGTATCAATGCGAATCCCCCTAAATTCCATTTGTGCTAAAACAGGCTCTAAGGGCTGTTCTACTTCTAACAATAATTTGGTAAGTAACTTTTCTGTATCAATTATTTCTAATTTTTCGCGAAGTTTTCCTACTAGCAAAAAAGTTGTGTAAACATCCATTCCGCAGTAGTTAGCCACAGTCTGAATGGCTAAATCTGCAATATTTTGACCTTTTGCAACTAATTCTTTATAACTTTGAGCAATTAATTTGGGGTCTTGCAAGTATTCTTTGCTCAAGGCTGTGAGATTATGAGTACCTTCGGGATTAATCACATAACTAGCTAACATGGTGTCAAAGACAACCCCAGTTAATTTAATACCTTGACAACGCAAGATTAAGCGATCGAATTTGGCATTTTGCAGTGCTTTGGGATAATTATCACTTTCTAAAATTGGACGCAAGGCATTTAAAACTATAGCTTTGTCCAAATTTTTACCGATTTTATGTCCTGTAGGAATATAAGCTAAATTATCTTCCTCACTTCCCCAACAGCAACCAATTCCTACTAAGTCAGCATCTCGCGGTTCTAAACCTGTAGTTTCAGTATCCCACGCCACAGGTGTATCTGAATCGGTAAAAGTTTGCAATAATTCTACTAATTCTGTTAGTTGTTCTGGAGTCTGAATAATTCGAGGTTTAATTGGCAATATTGCCTGTTGCTGCATTTTTAAGGTATCATCTAAACTCCAAAACCAGCCTGCATCTTCTTCATCACTTTGTAAATAATTATTGTTATTTTCTACAATGATTTTATCCTCAATTGTATCATTAATTTGGGTTTCCGTATCAGTTGTACTCGGCGCTAATGGTTGACTATCAACTTGATTTATTGTAGTTTCTACACCGCCAAATCGCTTTTGCAGTTGCTTGACTTTATTTAAAAAAGTCTTAAACTCTAACTTTTCCAAAACCGGAATTAAAGCTCCTTCATCAAAACCAGTAAGGCGACAATCTTCTAACTCAATTTCTAAGGGAACATCGCACACAATTCGCGCTAAATTCTGGGAATGATAAGCCTCATTTTTTCCTGCTTCCAGCTTTTTCTTAACTGCTCCTTTAATCTCATCTATAGAAGCATAAATTTCATCGAGAGAGTTATAAGTTGTCAATAATTGCACGGCGGTTTTTTCACCAATTCCCTTAACTCCGGGAATGTTATCTGAAGCATCACCACAAAGGGCTTTATAGTCAACTACTTGATCTGGTCTAATTCCGAGTTTTTCTATTACTTGTTCTGGGCCATATTCTTGACCGCGCCCCGTACCGCTGCGCCCAAAAGAGTCTTTACCTAAACGTAAAACGCTGATATTTGCGGCGGTATTAATCAGTTGAAATAAATCCTGATCGCCGGTGAGAATTTTGACGCGAAAACCTGCATTACTAGCTCTTTTTGCTAGGGTTCCCAAGACATCATCGGCTTCATAACCGGGGGCAGTTACTATTGATAAATGGAAATAACTTAATAACTCTTGCAGATTTTTCAGGTCAATAATAAAATCTTCGGGAGTTTCGGTTCTATCTGCTTTGTAAGTATCGTCAGCTTCATGGCGAAAGGTTGGTAAACCAAGATCGAAGGCGATCGCCATATACTGCGGTGCTTCCGCCGCCATCACCTCAAGCAGCGACTTGAGAAAGCCAAAACACGCACCCGTAGGAATACCCGTAGAAGTTCGCAAACCCCCATCCCGACTTTTGGCAAAAGCATAGTAGGAGCGAAAAGCAAGGGAGTGGCCATCAACTAAAACGAATGTAGGAATTTGATTTTCAGACACAGAAACAGATACCAATAGTGCGAGACGATAGTTACATTCTAGCGACTCGTCTGACGTTACAGGAATTAAAAATTAATGAATGAGTTGAAGAAGCTAAAATTGAAGCGTTTTTCTCCTATTTCATTCTTTGAATTTTTAATTTTTAATTTTTGCTCTGCGGCGCGTGCCGACTAAACCAGCAATTCCTACAGCAAATAATCCCAAAGTTGTAGTTGGTTCAGGAACTTTAACGTTAGCAATTTGGCGAGCATTGTTTTTCCCAATGTCGATCGCAAATACTACATCGTTATAATCTTTGTCTCCACCGCCCCACAAATCTTCATAGCCAACCACCAGATAATCTTTGTAGTAGTAAGCAGCAACGTGATTGATTCCATCGGGATTTACAGCTTTATCGAGGCCGTAAATACCTTTTTGGTTATTGTTAGTAATTCCACCATTAATACCATTGGCTACTAACCAGAAATCTAATTGAGTTCCCGCTTGAAAACTGCCTATTTCTGCAAAATCACCGATATTCAAAGGTTGATCTTGCTGAGTTGTGTTGGCTAATGCTTCGTTTGGATTCCCGCAGAAAAGCTGGAAATTTAAAAATTGGCTATCGCCGGAATTGCAAGAAGTATCACCAAAAATTTTTGTTTGATTTTGGACAACGCGATCGCCTTTAGTTGCAGAGAAATCTAATTGATTGCGGTATCCTCCTGCTGTTTCCCCGATAAAATAAACTTTAACATCTTGATCGTCGGTCAACTTGATATTGGAAATATTTAAGGCTTTTGCCTGGCTACCTACATCAGAAAAACGCCCATCTTCACCTACAAAGCTCCTAAATTCTTGGAGCATACTCTGAAACTCAATAGGGGCTTGAGTTCGGCTTTTGATATTCCCAGCGGTAGCCGATGGCGCGACGTTGACGACGGCACTTAAGGCAGTAGTAATGGCAATTAGGTTAGTTATCAGTTTGGTGTTCATGGCAAAAACTAGATGATATTTCGTAAACTATTCGTAAACTATCGGTTTTCTGATACATCCCCTGATGCGTAGCTACTTTGGGTTTTATTGCCTATTTAACTAAATAGCTGCAATATTTGTATTCTTAAATTTAATTTTACTGTAAAAATCGCTCTTTGCATCTTGGTTTGCAGCAACTTCATCAAATCTTTACACAACTCGAATCAGGATTTGCGTTCATGTAACGCCAATTCTTGAAACTATGACTACAAATCTCTACCCCCCGGCTTCGCCGTCCCCTCTTGGCAAGGGGGGACTACAGGGGGGTCAAATCTGTAGCTGTAGATCGAGGAATTGGTATAACACCACCGCCGCTGGAACTAAATTAAAATCAAAAATCAAAAATTGTTTTATTCATTCCTGTCTGGAATCGGCAAACATTGCCCTTTTTTCAGCAAAGCTTCAAACTGTTCTTTAGTCACAGGTTTGCTGAAAAAATAACCTTGAATTTCATCGCAATTATACTGATAGAGAAAATCTAATTCTGCCTGAGTCTCCACGCCTTCAGCAATCACCTTCATATTCAAGCTATGCGCCATTTGAATAATCGCTATAGTAATCGCTGCATTCTTAGGATCGTTGGTAATATTGTAAACAAAAGAGCGATCGATCTTAATAATATCAAACGGAAAACGTTTAGGATAGCTTAAAGAAGAATATCCCGTACCAAAATCATCAACTGCGATTTTAATTTCAAGATTTCGCCATTCATTCATCGCTTTAGTAGCAGTAGATTCATTCTGAATAACTAGGCTTTCTGTCACTTCTAACTCTAAATATTTAGGATCTAAACCAGATTCTTGGAGAATCTGATTTACCCGTTGACTAAGGTTTTTTTGATTGAACTGACGACCTGATAAATTGACAGCTATTCGCAGGGGATAAAAACCAGCTTCTTGCCATATTTTAGTTTGAGTACAAGCAGTTTGCAACACCCATTCTCCCAGAGGAATAATTAATCCCATTTCTTCAGCTAATGAGATAAAATCTGCGGGATAAACTAAACCATTCTGTGGATGATTCCAGCGCAATAGGGCTTCAGAACCGATGATTTTACCTGTTTTAAGTTCGACTTTTGGCTGATAGTAGACTTCAAACTCTGAATTTTTTAAGGCATTACGCAGGCTGTTTTCTTGTATAATTTCATCGTTAGATACTATCCCAGTTTTAGGAGAGTAAAACTGATAATTGTTTCCGCCCTGCTGTTGAGTGTAATACATAGCAGCGTAGGCATTTTTTAACAATTCATCTCCGTCAGTACCATCGCAGGGATAGAAAGAAATGCCAATGCTGGCAGTAACATAAATTTCATTGCTATCAACAACTATGGGTTCAGATATAGTATCTAAAATGCTTTGAGCGATACTAGAAGCATCCGGTTTTTGGTCAATTGGTGGTACAACTATAGCAAATTGAGCAGCTTCTAAACGAGCAACTATCTCAAATTTACAATCGGATTTTGTCAGTCTTTTAGCAATACTACGGAGGACAGAATCGCCAATAGAATGGCCAAGCGTACCGTTAATTCTACTAATTCGATCGACGCTGAGAGATACAATAGGAATAAAAGTTGGAAGTAGCTTTTGTTTTTCTAATATCTGATTAAGCTTCTCTCGTAGTAAGGAGCGATTTGGCAAATTTGTTAAACAATCGTGTTGATGGCGATGCAGAGCAATTTGGATAGCTGAATGCAAATTTTTTTCTTCAAAGGGTTTAACGACATAGCCAAAAGGCTTTGTCATATTAACGCGCTGTAAAGTACGATCGTCGGCGTAAGCAGTCAGATAAACTATGGGAATTTGAAAACGGGATCTGATTTCTTCGGCGGCTGTTATACCATCCATTTCTCCTTGTAGTCGAATATCCATCAGCACCAAATCTGGCTGCATATCACCTGCTATTTGAATAGCTTCTTCTCCAGAAAAAACTATTGCGGTAATGCTATATCCTAAAGCTTTCAAACTATCAGCAATATCCTCGGCGATAATGCTTTCATCTTCAACTACGAGTATCTTTGCTCTTGACATTAATTTAGTTCTCCTATTGTAAATTTCGCGGTGAAAATGTAATCTTGAAAGTAGTTCCCCTGTTATTTTCTAGTTCAATGCTCCCTCTTAGTTGATTTACTAAAGAACAGACTAATCGCAGTCCTAATGAGCCTGAATTTCGGAAATCTAAGCCGATTGGAAATCCAATGCCATTATCTCTAACGCTCAGTCTAAATTGTTGATTTTCAACTAAACATTCTATATAAATTTCTCCTTTTTTTTGAGTTTCGCCAAAGGCATATTTAAGTGAATTGGAAACCAGTTCGTTGATAATTAAGCCACAGTGAAGTGCGGTGTCGATATTCAGGTAAATTGTCTCGACACTAATCTTTAAGCTAACACCATTTTTATTGACTTCGTAAGCTTGAAATAAATTAGTTGCTAGGTTGTGAATGTATTCGGCAAAGTTAATTTTTGATAGGTCTTTAGATTGATATAATTGTTCGTGGACGAGAGCCATCGATCTCACGCGGTTTTGGCTTTCTTTTAACATTTCAATGATTTGCCGATCTTGAATGTAGCGAGATTGCAGTCTGAGGAGACTAGAAATCACTTGGAGATTGTTTTTAACGCGATGGTGAATTTCTTTAAGTAGGACTTCTTTCTCTGCTAAAGATGCTTTAATTTCTTCTTCATCTCGCTTTCTTTCAGTTATGTCTCGGACTACTGCTTGCAGGACTTTTTTGCCGTCTATTTCCATTGCCGTTAATAACACTTCGGCGGGAAATTCTGAACCATCAAGGCGTTGATGTAGCCATTCAAAACGATTACTTCCTGTTTGTAGTGCTGTGGTAATTCGCTCTTTTGCTAAACTGATTGAATCTTGTCCTCCAGGCTGAAATGATGGGGAAAATTCCATAGGGTGTTTGCCACAAAATTCTGCTTTGATGCTGCAACCAAATACTTTTAATGTGGCGCGGTTGCAGTCAAAGAAACCTTTTTCGTCAAGGAGCATTACTGCGTCGCTGGTGGCTTCGTAGAGGCTGCGAAATTTGCGTTCTGACTCTTGGAGAGAGACGATTAATTGGTTTTTTTGAGCTTCGGCACGTTTGCGATCGCTAATATCAATTCCTACTGAAACTGCGGCTGTACCTTGATGGTATTTCTGCGCTACAATTAAATAATTATGGGTGGAATCATTGATTTCTATTGCTAGTTCTTGGGAGGCTTGTTGAGCGGGAGAATCAAAAAAGTTGTAGATGAATTTGGCAAAGCCCGAACCTTGATCTAAAAAGTTAATTTCTTTACCTAAAAAGCTTTCAGGAGGGAGATTGAATGAGGAAGCTAAATGTTTGTTGACTCCCAGATACCGCAAATCTGAACCAATCCAAGAAATGAATCCGGGAACTGCATCTAAAACGGCTAGAAGTTGATCTTTTGCTTGTTGTAATGCTGCTTCTGAACGTTTGCGATCGCTGATATCTGTAGCAGTACCAGTAATTCCCAAAATACTGTCATTTTCGCCTTTATGAATGATGCTTCTGACGCTGAGATAAACGGGAGTACCATCAGACCGCAAATGTATGGTTTCGTAAGGAAAATATGGGCAAGTTGGTCCAGAAGTATGAGATGCTGCGAACATTTGTTCGTCGAACATTTTAATGTAGTGTTGTTGTTGTTCTGAGGGTAAAAAATCTGTAAATCGACGACCGATTATTTCTGCTGGTTCGCAACCGTAAATCTGTTTGGCTGCGGAGTTAACAAATGTAAAATTTCCTTCAACATCGACTGACCAAATTAAATCTTGGGAGGTTTCAACGAAATTGCGATATTTTTTCTCGCTTTCTTTTAAAGCTTCTTTAACTCGCTTGCGATCTAGGGCATTAACGAACATTTCGCCGACAATTCGTAGCAGAGCAATGATATCTTCTGACCAGATTTTTTCTGCTTGTACTGCATCAAAGCCCAAGAATCCAATTAGGGAATTCCGATAGATCATTGGTACGACAATCAGGGATTGGATAGACTGCGATCGCAAAATAGCTTTGGCAATACGTTGCGATCGCGGCAATTTTGCTACACTAGGAATATAAATAGTTTCTAACTGATAAACTTGTTGTTGCCACCAACGTAGAGATTCAACTGATATACCTTGTCGATGATGAATTTGTGGTGAAATACCAGGAGCACACCATTCGTGAGTATTATTTAGCCGATCCCCCCCTTCATCGAGTAAAAAGAGATAGCTACGATCGACTTCACTGAAAGTCGCGATCGCTTCCAATGCGTGGTTAATTCCACTATCAATTTCTTCCGGTGTCAAGTTAATAAATTGAGTGGAAAGGGTCGCAATTAATTGTTCAAATTCAACTCGATATCTCAGCGCTTTTTCTGCTTGTAAATGCTCCACAATCTCAATCACTAACTGATCGTTTGACTCTTTTAAAGCTGCTGTCCTCTCCTCAACTCTAAACTCTAACTCGACATTAGCTTTTTGCAGTGCAGCTTCAGATTTTTGCTGCAATGTAATATCAGTAGAAACACCAATAATTCCTACTACTTCACCATTTCGATCGCGCATTGGGGTAGCTCGATTTTCATAGACAAAATCGCCAATTTCTGCACTCCAATTACCATCATTACCTGCAAATACAAAGGCAATAATTTCACAAATTTGTGGATGATTGCAGTATAAATCAAAAATTGATTGCCCGACAATCTGACCAGGATCTAGTCCTGAATTTTCCAATCCTTTGCCATCGAAAAGAGTAAACCTACTATCTCTATCTAATACCCACAGGACAATTGGAGCCTTGGAAATCACCGTATGCAGCAACACTTGATTTGTTTCCAAAGCATCATTAATTTTTCTCAAGCGATCCATCTCCCGCTGTAGCTGTTGGCGGGTGCTATTTAATTCGGTAGTCAACTCCTCTACCTTTTGCTGTAAGTTAGTTGCGAGGCTATACATTTCTGCGGGATCAAGGGTGCGACAAATGGGATCGTTGGAGTGTGACATAGTTTAATTTGTGATGCACTCTTTCTCTAAGTTTAGCCTATATTCTAACTAAATTTATCTAAATATGCTTGACTACGATCGCGAATATTTTCCAACCATCCACAAAAAGTGGCAAAATATTGTCAATTTTTAAGGTAAGATTATGCTAAAATTAAATCTTGCTAATTACCAATTACCACAATGAATTTTTGCAGTGATAATGTAACCGGAGTTTCGCCAGAAATTATAGCCGCGATCGCGGCTGCTAACAATGGTAATGCTATGCCCTACGGAAATGACAAATACACCCAAGGTTTGCAAACCAAATTCTCTGAACTATTTGAGACATCAGTTACAGTTTTTCCCGTCGCCACCGGTTCCGCCGCTAATGCCCTCGCCCTTTCCGTAATGACTCCTGTTTATGGAGCCATTTATTGCCATGCTGAATCTCATATTAACCTCGATGAATGTGGCGCACCAGAATTTTATACCGGCGGAGCAAAACTGGTGACACTAACAGGAAATCATCGGAAAATTGACAGCCATAACTTAGCAGAAATAATCGCTAATACCGGCGCTGGAGTTGTCCACCACATACAACCTGCTGCTGTTAGCATTACCCAAGCAACCGAAGCTGGAACTATTTATCAACCTAATGAAATTGCTCAGATTTCTGAAGTAACTCGCACTCATAATTTACAATTACATATTGACGGAGCGCGGTTTGCTAATGCCGTTGCCAGCTTAGGCTGTTCTCCTGCGGACATTACTTGGCGAGTTGGCGTTGACGCACTATCATTTGGAGCAACTAAAAATGGCGCAATGGGCGCAGAAGCAGTTATATTTTTTAATCAAGAACTAGCACAAACTTTTCAATACCGCCGCAAGCGTAGCGGTCATCTTTTCTCAAAAATGCGGTTTTTATCAGCACAACTAGAAGCTTATATTACTGATGATTTATGGCTAAAAAATGCCAATCATGCTAATCTCATGGCAACCAAATTAGTTCAGGGGATAACAGGCATACCAGGAGTGAATATTTGTTATCCTGTAGAAGCTAATGAAATCTTTTTAGAACTTCCTAAGTTACTCATTGAATCTCTTTTAGCTCAAGGATTCCAATTTTATGTTTCAAGCAAAGGAAGTCAGAATATTGTTAGACTGGTAACTGCTTTTAATACCCTAGAAGCCGATGTAATTGCTTTCATCAAAGCTGTTGTTATGGATAGGGGCGAAGCATTCGAGCAATAAAATACAGCTATAAACCGAGGTTTTGTGTCCGAATGTTTCGCCCTTCCAGAGTTGGAAAATATGTCCTAATCCCCAGCTATAGCTAACTCAATTCGTCAGGATTAATTCCTTGAGAACGCAAATATTCTGCTAAACGTTCTGCCCGTTGAGCTTCCCGTTCCGCCCGTTGAGCTTCCCGTTCCGCCCGTTGACGTTCAATTTCAATTTGTTCTACTGCCCAAGGTAGCAAATTTCCTGCTTCATCCCACCAACGTAACCAATAAGTTGTTTCTTCTTCCTTTTTCCCTCGCCATGTGCCTAAAAACAATCGCATTTCAGGAATCCAATGGCGACCATGTTCATTCGGAATTTCTAATTGATACCGTTCTTCTTGTAGCCGATAAACTTCCAAAAGTCCTCCCTCCGGCTCAAAAATCACATAGGTTTTAACCTTCAAAATTTGTTCATAAAAAAACCATTTTCCCGGAGGATAAGTACGTTTTACTGAATATTCACCGCCCTCAGTTTCCGAAAGAAATTCCATTACTATCTCTGGCACTTCTCCTTCTAAATTCGGTGTATAACTCCTCCGGGCTTTTGCTACTGCCAAGGGTTCAACAGAGGAAACATAAACCCAATCAGGAGCTTTAATTACTAACTGTCCATCAACTGTAGCACAAAGTCCCAAATTGGAAGCAATCAACATTTCCGGTTTGATGAAACCAATTAATTCTAGGGTTTCTCGTAATGCACCCGCAATCAAAGGTTGACCAGTATTGTCCACAGGTTCCTCTTCTAATTTATAGTTGTCTGGTAGTTTTTCCCAGGTGATTTTGAGTGGTGCTGTTCTGAATTGGATCGGGGCTTGTGTTACCACCATAGTTTTCGCTCTCCTATCTCCGAACTCAAAATGGAATACTTTTTTAATATTAACTCACTTCCTACTATTTGTACAGTATAAATTCAAAGATTTATCCCGGAATAGCTTTAAATAAGGCTATCTACCTTGACGTTTTTTGTGAAAAAATGTAAACTAATAACTATTGAGATACCTAAAAAATTAAACTTAATGAAGAATTTCCCAATTTTCTCTATTTACTTTTGGTCTTTAGCTTGCGGTTTTCCAACTCAGAAAGCACTGGCAATTACTCCTGAAATAGTTGCTAAAGCTGAGAACAACCAATCATCATCTTTAAATACGTCAGCAACCTTAGAACAACAAGCCCAGCAACTGTACGAAACGGGGCGATTTACTGATGCGATCGCGCTATTGCAGCATTTAATAGTCGATTATATCGCCCAAAAAGATCGATTAGCCCAGGCAAGAGCTTTGAGAAATTTAGCCTTAGTTTATCATCAAACTGGAGAAAGAGCAAAAGCAAATCAAGCAATTACAGACAGCTTAAACCAATTAAATCAAATCGAAAATAATAGCGATAGTATAAAAATTTTAGCTCAAATTTTAGAAGTCCGGGGTCAGTTAGAATTATCTTCTGGCAATTCCGAAAAATCCTTAGAAACCTGGAAACAAGCAGCCGAGAAATATAAACAAATTGGGGATATTACAGGAGGAATCAGAAACCAAATTAACCAAGCTCAATCTCTACAAGTATTAGGTTTATATAGTCAAGCAATTAAAAAATTAAAAACAGTAAAAGAAAGCTTGCAAAATCAACCAGATAGTTTATTAAAAGCCAGAGGATTTCAGAGTTTAGGCGATGCTTTACGAGTAGTCGGAGATTTAACTCAATCTCAGGAAGTTTTACAACAAAGTTTAGCCATAGCAGAAAAATTACAATCTCCCCAAGCATTAACAGCCACTCTAATTAGTTTGGGAAATACCTATAGAACCCAACAAAAACCAGCATTAGCTTTAGATTTTTATCAGCAGGCTATTCAAAAATCTCCTACACCTCTGCATACAATTGAAGCCAAATTAAACCAGCTAAGTATTTTTTTAGAACAAGAAAATTTATCATCAGCCAAACTTTTAGCACCTAATATTCAGCTATTATTTGAAAAATTACCAGCTAGTAGAAACCTAGTCTATGCTAAAATAAATTTAGCTCATAGCTTGATTAAAATAGAGGAATTAACCGGAGAAAAAGAACAAATCAATAGCGATCGCATTCATAATTATCAAAACACTGCTCAATTATTAGCATCATCTGTACAAATCGCTCAAAGCTTACAAGATACAAGGGCAGAATCTTATGCGATCGGAAATTTAGGCAAACTTTACGAACAGAATAAACAGTGGAATGAGGCAAAGAAATTAACCGATCGAGCATTACTTTTAGCACAGTCTGTAAATGCTGCCGATATTGCTTATCAATGGCAATGGCAACTAGGAAGAATTATGACAGTACAAGGAGAAAGAAAAAGCGCGATCGCCGCTTATTCCTCCGCAGTAAAAACCCTTCAGTCCCTTCGCAGCGATTTAGTTAGTATTAGTTCAGACGTACAGTTTTCCTTTCGAGAAAGTGTCGAACCAGTCTATAGAGAGTTAGTAGGTTTACTTCTACAACCCACCTCAAACTCGCCTTACCAAGATGATACTAGGGGAGTAGAACAATCAGTTTTAATCCAAGCGCGGCAAATAATTGAAGCTTTACAAGTAGCAGAATTAGATAATTTCTTTCGCGATGCTTGTTTAGATGTAATACCAGTACAAATTGACCAAATCGACCCGAAAGCAGCGATTTTTTATCCAATAATTTTACGCGATCGCTTAGAAGTCATTGTCAAACTTCCCGATCTGCCCCTACGCCACTACACCACTTTTATACCAGAAGAACAAGTAGAAGAAACACTCCGAAAACTACGAGAGGGATTAACTAGAAGCTTAGTAAGAGGAATCTTAAAAATTTTTTTGGAACCATCACAAAAAACTTATAACTGGTTAATTCGCCCCATTGAAACAGATTTAGCCAAGAGCGGTATTAAAACAGTAGTTTTTGTCTTAGATGGTTCTCTACGGAATATTCCAATGGCAGCCCTTCACGATGGTCAGCAATATTTAGTTCAAAAATATAGCATTGCCATAACTCCTGGCTTACAACTTGTAGATGCCAAACCTTTAGCACGAAATAGACTAAAAATTCTTACTGGCGGCTTAAGTGAAGCCCGCCAAGGATTTGATGCACTTCCTGGCGTTGAAACCGAATTGCAACGCATTGGCGCAGAAGTTCCCACAACAAAGTTACTTAATCAAGCTTTTACTGAAGCTAATTTAAAATCAACAATTAATTCTTTTCCTTTCCCAGTAATTCACTTAGCAACTCACGGCGAATTTAGTTCCAAAGCTGAAAATACATTTATTCTCGCTTGGGACGAACGAATTAACGCTAAAGAATTAGATAATTTATTACGGGGAAATACAAGAAATTCTCGCCCTATTGATTTGCTGGTACTTAGTGCTTGTAGAACTGCTGTTGGAGATAAACGGGCAGCTTTAGGATTAGCGGGAGTAGCTGTGCGGGCGGGAGCGCGAAGTACAATGGCTTCTTTGTGGTATGTCAGTGATGAAGCAACTGCTTTTTTGATGACTAAATTCTATGAAGAATTAGCCAAAAATGATATGACAAAAGCTGAAACTCTTCGCCGCGCTCAACAAGCTCTTTTACAGGATAAGAAATTTTCTCATCCCTATTATTGGGCAGCTTTTGTTTTAGTGGGAAATTGGTTGTAAATTAATCACCTTTTCCATTAACCACTATTAATCAACAACTTTCAACCAACCTCTACGAACAGCATGGAGTAAGCGGTTAAGAGCAGTTTGATCTTCTTGGCTGAGGTTTGATTCTAAAATTGCGTTTTTCAGATATTTTCGGTGAGCTAAAGTCAATATCCCAGAGCGATACACTTGAAAAAATAGGTCGGCAATTGTAAATTCAGAATTTTCGTTAATTGCGGGGTAAAGGTTGATTAAAAACATGATGTTTGAGTTGTTGGTGGTTAGTTGTTTAAGTATTGACGACAAATTATATGGCGCGTCTAAATGTAGTTATGCAAAAGTTGGACGATCTGACGATCTATTGGTTGGTTGTCAACTAACCATTACGCCATACAAAGTTCGTCAGTTACTTGGATTTGACCTTTAACGAAGGAGCGGAGTAAACGATTCAGCGATCGCAGTTGTTCTTCAGAAATGGACTCGTCCAGGATAGCAGCCATCATCCCATAACGGTCAGCTTTAGTCAGACAGTGAGTATCAGCCACAGTAGCGATAAGTTCGTTGATTGCGCCGGGGAGAAGGTTGACTGGTGACATAATGTTGCTTTGAACTCTACACCTTGATCATCTCCCGTTTCCCGTTAAGCACAAGTGACGCTGCCGGTGTTTTCTTTGTGATAATACGGAAGCTTTTCTGTAAGCTCAACCCGTGTTACTGGTGATGTAAGTCAGTTTGAGATGTGAGGGCGATCGCATATCCGTTGCGTTGAGATATAACAGTCGCCAAGGCGCTTAGGACATGATTGATTGCTGGAACCCGCTTATTCTATTCCCTTCTTCCTGAGCATCGTAGCCCCTAGTCCCTAGCTATATCGATTAAAACACAAAACCCGCCTTACAGCGGGTTGGTTACTCTCAACGAACTTTAGAACCATTAACCATGATTAAGCTTTTTGAGCTTTGCGGCGACGAGCGGAAACCAGTGCTCCCACACCTAAAGCTAAACCTGTCATCGTCATCGGTTCGGGCACAGCTTCAGCAGTTACAGTAAAGTCATTAAAATCTTTATCATTAGCGTTACCAGTATCATCAAAACCAATCGTGACAGGACCATTGAATGGGTTAGCGCTTGTGTAGTTGCTGGCAGTACCATTAGCCAATATAAAGGGAGCAGTGCTAGTAGTATTGATTTTGATGTTTGAGCCAAACACTGCTTGCTGAGTGTTATTGCGGCTGGCACCGATCGTGTTCAAAACGTTAGTAGAGAAGACGAAGTTTGAGCCAGAAGTAACTGTATTCGTAGCAGCACCATTGGCTTTATTAAAGCTACCGCTGTTCAAACCCAAAGTGTACATGGTGTTGGCCAAGAAGGTGTAGGTGATTGTTTGTAAACCATTGGCAGATTTCACAGCATTGCCAAAAGTCCCCTTCCAATCACTGGTACCACCATTATCGGATTGTTTGGTTTCCCAGAACAAGTTAGCTACGCTGGTAACAAGACTATTATTATTGGTGACTTTGTAGATTCCTAATGCTGATGTATATGCACCGTTAGTGGTACCGAAGGTAAACTTAACTTGGGTATCTTTGTTAAACTGAATGCCATTCGTACCGAAGGTGAAAGCTTGAGCCGGAGCGGATAATGCAACTGAGGCAACGGTAGCAGCTAAAGCGAGAACTGTGTTTTTTAGTGTGAGTTTCATGGTCTTAACCCCCCCAGAGGTTGTGTGTTTTTTCTTTTCTCTTATTTCTCATTCTGTTCCCAATTTCTGAGGAAATCAATAGTTTTCGCTTAAGTTCATCATTTCTTTAAGGTTACGTCGGCAATTGTGAAGATTTGAAATCCAATTCCCGATTTTTAGTCTTAACTTCATCATTTCTTTAAAGTTCAGCCCTGATTTATGAAAATTAGATAAAGCCAATACGGTCTTGATAAGGTTTGTCTACAGCGGACCGAAACAAAGCACGAGCGATCGCTAATACCAATTCTCTAAATT
>MBRE01000006.1:40393-90863 GCA_001698425.1 Oscillatoriales cyanobacterium USR001
AAACTTTTTTAGAAATGGTATAATTCCTTTAAAAATTAATTTTTTTCATTTCGATCGAGATACTTAACACCCCATTCGTGCATGGCATCAATAATTGGTTTCAGACTTTCTCCCAAAGGCGTTAGCGAATACTCAACTTTAGGAGGAACCTGCAAGTAAATTTCCCGATGAACTATTCCGTGTGACTCCATCTCTCGCAATTGTTGAGTCAACATCTTTTGAGTAATACCTTTTAATGCCCGTTGCAGTTCATTAAAACGCTTTACACCCTGAAATAACTCGCGGAGGATTAAGACTTTCCAACGTCCGCCAATCACTTCTAAGGTTCTTTCTACAATACAACTCGCTCTCTCAGTATCTGTTTTAACTTCCATAGTATCTTTTTGGGTACTACCTTACTTTAAAGTGCATACTTCCCATTATTGCTTTACTTAGTTTAAACTACAAATATGCAAAAAACAGACAGATATCTAACCTGTTGCCATTCTTGAGAGGAGAATACCATGAGTACACCTGTTATTTTTGATAAAAAGCCCGCCGTTCTTGAACTAGAGCCTGGTACGTACTATTGGTGTAAATGTGGTCAATCCAAAAACCAGCCTTATTGTGATGGTGGACACAAAGGTACAGAATTTACACCATTAGCTTTTGAAATTACTGAGACAAAAACAGTAGCACTTTGCAACTGCAAACACACTGCTAACTCGCCATTTTGTGATGGCGCTCATGCCAAACTTTAAAGCTTAGGAATAGAAATTAAATAATTCGCTTGTTTGTAGTAAGCGCAAAGAGCGCTCTTTGCGCTTACTACGAACCAGATCGTCAAGTTATTTATTTTTCATTCCTTAATTAAATGTTGGCAGCGCCGAAGCACGATCGCACTAAATCTGTAATTATAATCCAGTAACCGCTCTGCGATCGCCCTTCACCCATGAGATTTATTTCCACACCGGGATACTCCCAATTGACACTTACCATTTAAACTTAAAAAGTGAGGAATTAGAACATGATTACAATCCGCAAAAGTGAAGATCGAGGTCATGCTAATCACGGATGGCTGGATAGTTATCACTCATTTTCTTTTGCCAGTTATTATGACCCAAAACACATGGGTTTTCGGTCATTACGAGTCATTAATGAAGATACTGTTAACGCTGGTGCTGGTTTCGGTACGCACGGCCATCAAGACATGGAAATTATTACTTATGTCTTGGAAGGAGCGCTGGAACATAAGGATAGCATTGGGAATGGAGAAGTGATTAAACCTGGGGAAGTACAGCGAATGAGTGCGGGTACGGGTATTCAGCATAGCGAGTTTAATCACTCAAAAACTGACTCAGTTCATCTCCTACAAATTTGGATAATTCCTGATACAAAAGGATTGCAACCAAGTTATGAACAGCGAGATTTTGATGTAGCAAATAATCCTGGTAGATTGCGATTAGTTGCAGCTAGAGATGGGCGAAATGGTGCTGTTAAGGTGCATCAGGATGTGAATTTGTATGCGGCACTTTTGGCAAAGAGCGATCGCGTTTCTTATTCTGTGCAACCTCAGCGCCATGCTTGGGTACAGGTAGCTGGCGGTGCAATTGTTTTGAATGGTTTACCGTTAAAACATGGCGATGGTGCAGCAATCAGTGATGAATCAGAGATCGCGATCGAAGCAACTGAAAAAGCTGAATTTCTCTTATTTGATTTAGCTTAAAATGCTGCTTAATTTTCTCAATGCGATCGAATAAAAAACGGGTTAACCCGTATTATGGTTAACCCGCAAGCTTGGGAACGCGCAAATAAATTAATCTTGAACAACCAGTTTGACATTGGCATTTTGCAGACCGCGTTGTTTCACTGCTGCCAAAGTTTTATTAACAGCGTACTTTTGGTTGATAGAATTAATCAACTCAGTTTGGTTATGCTTTTTAGCAACACCCCAGAGGTCAGCGATCAAGTCAAAAGAACCATCGCCATTACGAGACCAACCTAAGTCATACTCACCTTCGAGAACTGCAACGATGTCAGAACGCAGGCGTTGACCATTGTAGCCACGCACATCAGCGTCAGACTTAACGTTAATACCCAGGTCGCGCAGGGAAGCCTTCAGGATTTCGGCATCAGTGATTTTGGTACGGAGTGTGCTAAAGTGTGACATTGGGATTTCCTCCTAATAGAACTGAGAAACGAAAACAACGGTTTGGATTTAACAGTGCCGCAGGACGGCTTTTTGTGAAACTACTAGCAAGGGAAGTGCTAGTCTTTGCTCCTGGGAAGCACCAGGAGAAAGCTTTTAAAACTCCATACGCTGATATTCAGCGACGGAAGACGCAGCCGGCCGCGCCCGTTGTCTTGCCCAATCTCTCAAGGCTGTCACCTGTTCGATCATGGTTTTTGACAGAGGCATTGTGGATTTAATCGCGGCAATGATATCTAACTGCGTAAACTCTCTATCTTGAGCGAAGGCTTCATACATAGCTGCAACTAGCGCTTGCTCAATTTCAGCACCTGAGAAACCATCGGAAACATTAGCAAGTTGCTCTAAATCGAAGCGATCGATGTCTCGACGACGTTTGGACAGGTGAATCTTAAAAATATCTTGGCGTTCTTCTTTAGTAGGCAAATCAACGAAAAACAGTTCGTCAAAACGCCCTTTCCTCAGAAATTCCCCCGGTAAACGTTCTACACGGTTAGCCGTCGCCATCACAAACACAGGGGATTTTTTCTCTTGCATCCAAGTCAGGAAGGAACCAAAGATGCGGCTGGATGTACCACCATCGGAGTCGGCGGAACCGCTGTTTCCCGCAAAGGATTTATCTAATTCGTCGATGAAGAGAATAGCGGGCGAAATCGACTCGGCGGTTTTTAAGGCATTGCGGAGATTGGCTTCGGAACGACCAACCATTGAGCCATCATAGACTCTGCCCATATCTAGCCGTAGCAAGGGAAGCGACCAAAGGCGGGAAGTTGTTTTAGCAATTAAGGATTTGCCACAACCGGGTACGCCAAGAATTAACATCCCTTTTGGTTGGGGTAAGCCATACTCTCTAGCCCGTTCAGTAAAAGCATTGGAACGTTGCCGCAACCACCGTTTGAGTTCTTCCAATCCGCCGACAGCATCAAGGGTTTCGTCTTCTTCGATGAACTCCAGAATCCCGTTGCGCCGGATCAGTTGCTTCTTTTCCGAAAGGATGATATCTACTTCTTGTTCGGTTAAACGACCTGTAGTTACTTGTGCCTTACGGTAAACTTTTTCGGCTTCGTCTTTGGTTAAACCTAATGCCGCTTTGAGTAGTTTTTCACGTACTTCTTTGCTAATGCGGCTTTTTTTGGTTTGTTCCAACTGCTTTGATAATACTTGATCTAATTCTTTCATGTCGGGTAGAGGGAAGTCTAAAACTATTACTTCCTTTTCGAGTTCGATAGGAACTTGCTGCACCGGTGACATGAGAATTATGGTTTTTTGTGTACCTTTGAAACTGGCGATCGCATCCCTTAACCACCGGGTAACTGGGGGAGAATCAATAAACGGATGCAAATCTTTAAATATATAGATGCCACCATTAGTATTCGGCTCTTTTTGCCGAATCACCCATTCAATAGCTGCCTCTGGAGAGACGGTATTATGCTGAGTAGTGGTGCGGGGTTGACCGTATTCGACAATACCGTGAGTTACTGTCCATAAGAATACCCGTCGCTGGGGCTTGGTTTGTGCAACTGTGGCAATCGCCTGCTCAGACCGCTCCTCCTCAGATGTAATGAGGTAGATCAGAGGATATTGAGCTTGGATTAGAATGTTAATTTCTTCTTGCATTATTCCTCGATCCATTTAAGAGTCGGTTGATCATTGCTAAACCTCCTAGCCCCCAGCCGTTAATTCTGAAGGCAACCACTTATGCCTTATTTGGGGTAGCAGGGGAAGATTAGCAGGGTACTAATTCTTCTTCTCCGGGTCTGGCTGTGCTAATTGCTGGCACTGGCTTGACGGGAATCTCCTGTTCAGCCACTAGGCTAGGCTGACCTTTGAGGGAATGTAACTCTCCTTCTCTGACCACAACTGAACTGCTACATTCGGGACAGGAGTAAACCCGGTGGGTTTGTCCGTAAGATGTCTCTACTTCATCAACTAATTCTGCGTTGTTTAGGTAGAATAGGATCGCTCTTTCGGCGATCGCAGACATCGGTTCTGATTCAACTGCGGCTTTGATTTTGAGTTGGCGGTGAACTTCGGGTGGTAGGTATAAAGTAACTTTTTGCTTGTCTTGCATAGGACTGTGAATTGGCTTGTTGTAGTCGATGAGAATATCACTATTCTTCACCTCTAGTTCAGAACCGAACGTGAGAGTTTCCAACCTCATTCGGCTCCTGCGTGTAGTTGCTTGTCAGCAATAGTCTGTTAGATTACTCCGTTAGACTTTGGCTCCTACTGGTTCGCTCCTTTTTCTTTTACCGCCTTGATGACTACTAAGATGTTCGACGTTTTGCATTCGCCTTTCACAGGGGCAATTACCTGCTCATCTGTTGGTTCACTGTACGCATAAAATGTGATCCCGCCTTTAGTTCGGCATTAGGCATATTTAGAGTTACTATCCTGAGAGCTTCCACAACGCTCATCCTACGTCAGCATATCTATGGTATTACTCATAGCGTTGGCTTTTTAGGATGTCCCTCCCCTTGACGTTTGCGGTCTGGTTGACCTACTGTTCCGTTTTAGTTGTAGGATAGGTGAAATGTGGTAAGAGACATTTCTATTTAGTTGTCTAGGGTATATCCTAAGACTCCCCCTTCGGGGGCTTCACAGAACAATCAAAGGGTTACTTCGTTCCTCACAATCATTTCAGGTCAGATTTAGGTTTCTAGTATCCACCGGGGACTTTTATATTCCACGACATTCGCGCCCAAACAATCACGAACAAACCAGTCTCCATTTTTATTCCGTGCTGGTGAACCCAATATGGTTGGCTCAGTTGCTCAGGTATATACCCTGACGACCACCTACCCTCTAAGGGAGACATCGATTTAGATGTCTTTTAACAGCTAATTTCCAATGCACGTACATTAACGATGGTTCTGTTACTAGATTTACTGTACGTTAACCTTGTCTGACTCCACTAGCCGGGATTCTCTATTAGCTTCGAGTTACCGTCGTTTAACCCATGCACCGCAAGTAAGAGATACCATCCTCTTAAGTGTGGGTTACGTATTCACTCCTGTGGTTTGGAGGGAGGGAATTTAACCCCCATGATTGTGAAGTTGTCAAGGTTCTGTAACCTAGCCTCTCTTTCCATCTACCTTATCAGTATTGTTTTGAGAGAACGAATCGCACACCCGGGTATGTATTTAAACATAGCGGCTCTTTTTTCTGATGTCAAGACTCTATTCTGCTTTAACTCTAATATTGTAATATTTCGTTACATTTGGTTCGCTGTTATTGGTTAACTGTTATTTGTTAATTGTTGGTGGTTGGGGGTTTTATGGCTGATTACTTGAAGAGATGGGTTAGCGGTGTGGTTTTGGTAGCGACACTTTTGGGGTGTAGTTCTTCTGCTGTCCAGTCGGGGAGTTGGGAGATTTATCGTAATGCTCGCTATGGTTTCGAGTTTCCTTATCCTGATAATTGGGTGGCTGGGGAAGCACCGGTGAATGGTGATGGGCAGGTATTTAGCGATCGCCAGAATCCGGCATTGGAGATGCGAGGCTGGGCTGGCTATAATTTGGTTGGGGACGTTGGTAAGGAAGGGAAAAATATTAAAAATAATAAAAATAATATAGATTCACCAAAACCTTTGCAGGAGAATTTTACTACGGAGCAGGGGGTAGTGGGGGAATTAAAGGTTGAGCTAGGCGATCGGGTGAGTTCGATGACGTTGACGTTGGTGAGAGGCGATGTGCGTTACAACTTTCAGGGGAAAGCACCGAGTAAGCAGTTTGCGGATTACTATAAGTTTTTCTATTATGTGGCTAGTCAGTATCGGATATCTCCGCCTTTGAAGTAGACCTAGTAATTGCTCTTGCCAAAGTCTCAGGCGATCGCTGCGACTGTTAACCGTTAACCGTTAACTGTTAACCGTTAACTGTTAGCCAATTAATGTTTTTGAGAATTATCTAACTGCTGACGACCATTACGAATTACTCGTAACATTTCAGTTAACTGCTGTTCAATATTATCCAGTGCGCGATCGGCGTAGTCATCAGCACCATTTTGAATCTCTTCACATTCTGCGATCGCCCTCGCCCTCATTTCCTCCAACTCCTGCTGTGCCTGATAACGAATTTGCTCAATTTCTGCGATCGTCGCTTGCTGAATAGCCTCACAATCAAGCTGAACTTGTAACCGTAATTGATCCGCCTCTATTTTGGCCTGCTGAATCAACCCCATTTCATTTAAAAGCTCAGAGGCCCGCTGTTCGGCCAATTCAATAATTTCTTGGGCGTAAAGTTCCGCCTCTTGGATTAATTCGTCCTTATGGCGAAGAATCAGATCGGCTTCCTGAAAAGCGATCGGCAAATTTAGCCGCACCAAATCCAACTGATCGAGCAATTGCTCTTCATCAACCAAAGTGCGCCGAGTCAAGGGAATCCGAGGGCTATCGAGAATAATCTCTTCCAATCGGTTAAGTTCCCGTTGAATATCTACCCCTGCTGTGCGTGTGGTGTCCTCCCAGGAGGTTCCACCTTGAGGGGATTCGTTCTCGGTGCTGTTAGTGTTGCTATCTACTTCTATGCGGGTTAAGTCCTGCTGGCGTAACATTTGCAAATATCCTAATTATTGCCTATTGACAAGGGTTAATGGTTGCGCGAGTCAGATATGATACTCATCTACTAATTTTCAGTTACTATGGGTTATTTTATAGAGGTTGAGCAACTTTAGTTTACCCTGTTCTCTCCATAAAAGTTTCAATTTATGGTAATAGGTCATTATTATGATAATTTTCTGTAACATCGATCGATATCTACAGCAACGTGCTTAGGTACAAGATGCTCAACACACCCGCCAAATTTAGCGATTTCCTTAACTACACTACTACTTAAAAAGCTGTATTCGTTGGAAGTTGCTAAAAATACCGTCTCGATTTCACCCATCAGGCTTTTATTAGTATGAGCCATTTGTAGTTCCATTTCAAAGTCGGTTAATACTCGCAGTCCCCGTAATAATACTTTAGCTTGTCGCATTCTGGCATAATTAACTGTTAAACCCTCGAAACTAGCTATTTCTACGTTGCTTAGGTGTTGGGTAGAGTAGCGAATTTGCTCAATCCTTTGTTCAACGGTAAACAAGGGGATTTTATTGGGGTTTCGCAAAACAGCGACAATTACCTGCTCGAACATTTTACAGCCACGTTCGATGATGTCAAGATGACCGAAAGTAATGGGATCGAAACTACCGGGATAAATTGCAACGATCACGACGAATGGAGTCTAGGTTACTCAGTGATTATAGTCGACTTCTGCTTTTACTTTTTGAGAGAATGGGCTCTGTAGAAAGTTTCTAGGCTATGGCGATCGCCCACATATCGCCAGTGCCAAGGTTCGTAGTTGACTCCTTGGGCATTATTTTTCGGAAAGGATATCTCGAAACTAAAGTAAGCGGCGTTAGCTTGTAGCCATTTGAAGGCTGTTGTATTTTCAAAACTCTGGCTGAGATTGGTTTCGGCGGCGGTGCTGTCGCCAATGTCGATCGCATAGCCGGTATGATGTTCGCTATATCCTGGTGGGGCGCTGACTTCGGCTCGTTTGCTGGGGGCTTGTCCCCGTTCGGCTTTAATATCGAAAAATAGGTGATCTTGGTCGTTGAGGGAACGAAAGGCAGAAATTGGCACAAGGTAGATCCCATCAGCGGCGGCGGCGTTTGCCATTTCTTGATATTTAGCTGCTGCGGCTTTTCGTAGTTTGAAGCTACCGTCAGGAGTGATGGCTTGTAGTTCTGATGTTGGGGCTTCTTCGTAGGGTAGGTGTCCTAGTAGGTTGTCTGGGGGTTTGGTGGCGGTTGAGGCTGAAGTTTGAGGGATGGGGGTGGGTGTCGCTGAGGCGCTGGGAACTGTTGAGGGCGATGTTGCTAAGGCGGCTGTGTCTTGTCCGGTTTGGGCTGATGCGGAGTTGGCTGATATTTGGTTGGAACGGATAAGCAGCCATAAACTGATGGTTAAGGCGATCGCGCCTAATCCCATAATTACCCAAATTAGCCCTTTTTGCTGTTGCTGCTGGGGTTGAGGTTGTGGGTTGGGGATGTCGCGCACGGCCTCTGGAATGTCTTCTATGCCAATCTCTGAGACTTTGGGAGGTTTTGTATTCAGACTAACGTTATCCAAGCCAGCTTCACTCCTGCACTTTAATCAAGGCTCAACGTTAAAGATTTTAAACTAAAGCAGACTTTTTTGGGGGGGAACCACAAAGACACTAAGACACTAAGGAAGATTTTGTTTTCAGAAGTGTCTTTGTGTTTCCCTGAGTTTAATTCTAAGAGGCTACTTTTGTTACAGTTCTAGGTCGCCGCCGGCCAGTAACCTTGACCGCAGGTTCTGGTTCGGGGGTGGTAATGACTACTTTCGGAGTTGTTACTACTGATTCTTCGCCGGGATTTTGCATTAAGAATACCAGTAAGGGATTGCTTTGAATTTCTCGGCGCAGGAGTCGTTGAATTCCTCGTTCTAGTTGGGTTTGTATGCCGACCCAATCGACATCTATTTTGGTTTCTGATGGTTTGGCAAATTCTGACCAGCGATCGCTTAAAATTGTTTCAATGGTTTGAGTAATTGATTTTTGTAACTGCGATCGCTCCAGAGATGTCACCACGCCTTTTAAGTGAATTTCTGGCTTGACGCTTAATTTACCTTCCCAATTTAGAGCAACCGCCACTGTAACAACGCCTTCTTCTGCCAATTGCTGACGTTCTTTCAGGACGCTTGCTTTTACTACTCCCGCACGGGAACCATCAACTAATTCAATTCCTGATGGCACTTTTCCGCCAACTGAGATCGAATTTTGCGTCAACTCAACGACATCACCGTTATCGATAATCACCATGTTTTGTGGTGGAATACCCATACTTTGAGCGGTTTTTGCGTGCTGTACTAACATTCGGTGTTCGCCATGCACTGGTAAAAAGAATTTTGGCTTGGTCATGGCAATCATTAATTTATGATCTTCTTGACAGCCGTGCCCGGAAACGTGAATGCCTTTATCGCGACCATAAATCACATTCGCACCCAGGATCATCAGTTTATCAATGGTATTAACTACGGCAATTGTATTACCTGGAATTGGGTTAGCGGAAAATACAACTGTATCGCCTTTTTTTATCCTGATTTCTTGGTGTTCGCAGTTAGCAATTCGGGTCATTGCTGACATGGGTTCGCCTTGAGAACCTGTGGTTAAAATTATTAGCTTGTCATCCGGCATATTGCGGACGGCTTTTAAGGGTTGGAAGATGTTATCTTCACACTTAATGTATCCCAAATTTCGAGAGTGGGCAATTACGTTCAGCATGGAACGTCCCACAACTGCGACATAACGATTATGCTTTTTCGCTAATTCTAAAACGATTTGCAGTCGGTGAACTGAGGAGGCAAATGTGGTTACTAATATTCTGCCTGTAGCTTGACCAAAAACTCGATCGAGGTTGGGATAAACTGACCTTTCGGAAGGGGTAAATCCGGGGACTTCGGCGTTAGTGGAATCGCTGATTAAGCACAAAACTCCTTTCTCGCCATACTCGGCTAGTTTTTGTAAGTCAAAAAATTCACCGTCTACTGGGGTGTGGTCGATTTTGAAGTCTCCGGTGTGAATTAATACTCCGACTGGGGTATGAATTGCGACGGTGAAACTATCGGCGATCGAGTGGGTATTGCGGATATATTCGACGACAAAATGTTTGCCAATTCTGACTATATCGCGGGGTAAAACTGTTCTGAGTTCGGTTCTATTGGCTACTCCTGCTTCTTCGAGTTTTCCTGCTAGTAATGCCATTGCTAAACGGGGGCCATAAATTACGGGAATTTCAAATTGTTTCAAGTGATAGGGAATCCCGCCTATGTGATCTTCGTGGCCATGAGTGACGATCATGCCTTTGATTCTGTGTTTATTTTCTCGCAGATATGTCATATCTGGCAAGACAATATTTACACCGTGCATTCCATCACTGGGAAATGCTAACCCTGCATCCAAAAGGATGATTTCCTCGCCGTACTCAAAAACACAAGTGTTTTTACCGATTTCATGGAGCCCGCCGAGGGGGATAATTTTGAGGGTTGGTGCTGTTGGACTTTTAATCATGCGTATCCTTAATGGTAAGTGGTCATCGGTAACAGTTAACTGTTATTTGTTAACTGTTATTTGTTAACTGTTATTTGTTAACTGTTATTTGTTAACTGTTATTTGTTAACTGTTAACTGTTAACTGTTAACTGTTATCTCTTTTATTCAGTTGTCTGAAAACTCGTTTTCGACTTTGTGAATGGCTAAAGCATACCTAGTTTCATCAATTCGTCCTTTAACTTTTGAACTATCTCATCGGGCGGATCGCACAATGGTAGGCGTGTAGATCCGACTTCCCATCCTTGCAATTTTAAAGCTGCTTTGACTGGAATGGGATTTGCTGTCAGAAAAAGAGTTTTAAACAGGTCAAATAATTGCAGGTGAATCTGGGTAGCGAGTTGAACTTGACCAGTTTCAAAAGCTTGAATCATCTGTTGTAGTTTTTCTCCTACTAGGTGGCTGGCGACGCTAACTACGCCAACGCTTCCAATTGCCAACATTGGCAAAGTTAAGGAGTCATCTCCACTGTAAATCCCAAATTCTGGGGGGGTGATGTGGCGAATTTGACTGGCTTGGTCTAGGTTGCCACTGGCTTCTTTGATGGCTACAATGTTCGGAATTTCAGCTAACTGTGCGACGGTTTCTGGCAGTAGGTTGCTGCCAGTCCTTCCAGGTACATTATACAGCATAATTGGTAATTCTGGTGCGGCAGATGCGATCGCTTGAAAGTGCCGATATAAACCTTCTTGGGGAGGTTTGTTGTAGTAGGGAACTACCTGTAATGAGCCATCTAATCCTAGTTTAGCTGCTTTTTCTGTGGCGGCGATCGCCTCGTTTGTACAATTCGATCCTGTGCCGGCGATTACTTTCGCTTTTCCAGCTACGGCTTTTTGTACGACTTTAAATAATTCGTATTCTTCCTCCCATGTTAAAGTTGGTGATTCTCCTGTTGTCCCACATATTACTAAACTATCGCTACCGCGATCGGCTAAATGTACTGCCAATTTTTCGGCTACTGTATAATTCACGCTGCCGTCTGCTTTAAACGGCGTAATCATTGCTGTGATCACTCTACCAAAGTTTACCACATTTTTCATAAATTGTTATTTGTTATTTGTTATTTGTTAACTGTTATTTGTTATTTGTTAACTGTTATTTGTTAACTGTTAACAGTTCGGCAATTTGCACGGCATTTAGGGCTGCGCCTTTGCGAATTTGATCGCCACTTAACCATAATTCTAAGCCGCAAGGATGAGAAATATCTTGGCGAATTCTGCCTACTAATACGTCATCCTTACCACTAGCATCGATCGGCATCGGGAAATAATTATTTTCCCAGTCTTCTACTACTTTAACCCCTGGTGCTTGACTCAAAATTTCCTTGGCCTTAATTGGACTGAAAGGCTGGGCAAATTCTAAATTAATGGCTTCGGAGTGGGCGCGAAGTACGGGAACCCGCACACAGGTTGCCGTAATTCTAATATTCTGGGTTCCGAATATTTTACGGGTTTCGTTTACCATTTTCATTTCTTCTTCACAATACCCTAAATCGTTAATTTTGGTGTTGTGAGGAAATAAATTAAAGGCCAAGGGATAGGGGAATATTTCGGTTTTTGGGGTTTTACCTTGCAAAATTGCTCTCGCTTGCTCCTCTACTTCTGCCATTGCTCTAGCACCGGCTCCACTGGCAGATTGGTAAGTGGCGGCTACTATGCGCTGTACTGGTTGAACTTGGTGGAGTGGCCAAACTGCTAGGGTCATTAAAATGGTTGTGCAGTTGGGGTTAGCAATTATACCTTGGTGAGTGGCGATCGCTTCTGGATTTACTTCTGGGACAATTAGGGGAACGTTGGGTTCCATGCGAAAGGCGCTGGAATTGTCGATGGCGATCGCACCAGCAGCAACGGCTTTGGGGACCCAGATTTTAGATATGGAGCCACCGGCAGAGGCAAGCACTAAGTCTACACCATTAAAGGAGCGATCGCCAACTGCCTCTACAGGTAAATTTTCGCCGGCAAAGGGGATGGTTGTCCCAGCGGAACGAGGGGAAGCCAGAAGCTTCAAGTCGGCAAGGGGAAAGTGACGGCTTGCCAATAACTCTAACAGTTCTGCGCCGACTGCGCCAGTTGCTCCTAGAATGGCTACTCGATAGGATGGGGGCAAATTAATTTCCTCCGATTGGTTGAGCTTAAACAGTTGAAATCTGAAATTAAAATAAGGATTTTACTCAAGGTTAGGGGATTTAAGTGTTAGGGGGGCAGGATGAGTTACCATAATTTAGTGCAGTTAACGGGAGTTGCAGCTTCTTCTGAATGGCTATGTCCAGATTATAAGATCGTGGCATAAAAACTCTATGATTTACTGCATGAGTTACGATCGCTAGTCTAGCAGGCAATGACATCTGTGGTTTTGGTTGGAGACGATCGCGTTTTCACAGGATAACAGTTTTAGACGCTACCTGACTACGGCGCTCGTTTGCTGCTCTCGTTCCCATCAGTGTATTGTTTTACGTACCATAAAAGCCGATGAAAGTCACCCAGGAAAAACTTCCAGCCAGCCAAATTGGCCTGGAAATCGAGATCGCACCAGAAAAGTCTAAACAAGTTTATGAACAGGTAGTAAGGCAACTTTCAAGCACTGTCAACATTCCTGGGTTCCGCAAAGGCAAAGTTCCCCGGCACATTTTGTTACAAAGGTTGGGTCATGCTCGTTTAAAGGCTACTGCTTTGGAGGATTTGATTAATGAATGTCTCCAATTAGCGATCGAACAAGAGAAAATAGAAGCGATTGGCAATTTTGAATTGCGATCGGAGTTTGATGAGTTACTCAAGGAATTTGAACCGGGAGTTCCTCTAACGTTTTTAGCTGCGGTGGATGTGGAACCGGAAGTAAAAATTGGGGTTTATACTGGTTTAGAATTGAAGGCGGAGGAGGTTGAGTACGATCCTAATCAGGTGGATGAGTTATTAGAAATGTATCGTAAAGATAAGGCAACTTTGATTCCCGCTGAAGGTCGATCGGCTCAGTTAGGTGATGTGGCTTTGGTGGATTTTCAAGGTAGATTTGCAATCACATCGGAAGGTGAGGAAGCAACGGAAATTCCTGGTACTAACGCCGAAGATTTTGAGGTTGAGTTACAGGAAGATCAATTTATTCCTGGTTTTATTGCAGGAATTATTGGGATGAATGCGGGAGAAACTAAGGAAGTTGCTGTGAATTTTCCCTCGGAGTATGGTAATGAAGAGTTGGCAGGCAAGTCGGCAGTGTTTACGATTACTCTGAAGGAACTTAAGGAAAAAGAGTTGCCAGAGTTGGATGATGATTTTGCTCAAGAAATTAGCGAATTTGAAACTTTAGCTGCGTTGCGCGAATCTTTGGAGAAGCGATTTAAGGAGGATCAAGAGCGCGTAAATGCTGGGAATAAGGAGAAAGCTTTGCTGAAGGCTTTGGCTGCGGCTGTAGAAGTGGAAATTCCTGAAACTATGATTGGTCGTGAAGTTGAGTATTTGATGAATCAACAGGCGATGCAATTGCGTAATTACGGGATTGACATTAATCAGTTCTTTTCTAAGGAAAATATACCGGGGATTCGCGATCGAATGCGCCCTCAAGCGGTTGAACGCCTGAAACAATCTTTGGCTTTGAAACAGGTTATACAGCAGGAATCGATTACTGTTGATGATGCAGAAATTGTTGCTGAAGAGAGAAAGGCGCTGTCTCAATTGAGGGGTAAGGATATCGATCGCGATCGCTTACGAGAAGTTGTTACTGATGATTTACTGAAAGGAAAAACGCTCAAATGGTTGGAAGAAAATAACACTATTGAGTTAGTTCCTGAAGGAACTTTAGAACCAGATGAAGATGATGATGATTATGAGGAAGATGAGGAAGATGTTGTAGAAACAAATGTTGTAGAAACAAATGTTGTAGAAACAAGTGCTAGTGATGCAACTGTTAGTGTGGAAGCTGAAGCCGTAGTTGAGGAAGGTTAATTAAGGTCAAATCATTAATCAGACAGGGGTTAAAACCCCCTGTCTCAAAGATCGAGTCCTCTTCAGAAGACTAAAAAGAGTTTGTAAACTTAATTAGTCCTCTTCAGAGGACTTAAGTTATTAGACAGGGACTTAAGTCCCTGGCAGGGTAAAATTGAATTTGTGGCTAGACAAACGCAGTTCCACTATACAAGTCTGGTATTACTGAACTTAATATTTCCTCATCCTGAAAATATTGTCCAGGTATAGGTTTTACTCCTCGTGTCACCTGATTTACTAACCACAAATCCTCCGTTTGTACCGCACCAAATCCCGCTCCTCCCATCCAAGCATCAATGCTGCCAGCAGCGTAATACTTAATATACGGCTCCTCAAAGATATCTGTCAGCCATTCTGTTTGTCGCAAAGTTTTCTGGTTTCCATCCAAAATTATCGCCTGTCCGCCAACTGTCAAAAGTCTAAAACTTTCGTGTAAAATAGCTTGGGCAACACTCGGCGGGGTTTCGTGAAATAATAAGGATGCTGTTACTAAATCAAAGGAAGCATTGGGAAAACCAGTAAATTCTGCATTACCATGTCGCCATTGAATATCTAAGCCGGCTTGGGCAGCTTTAGTTTCGGCAACTATTAGCATATAAGGTGATAAATCAAAGCCAATTACTTCTGCTTCGGGAAAGGCTTTTTTCAACATTAAAGTTGTGGAACCTGTACCGCATCCTAAGTCAATAATTCGCCTTGGTAGGCCTTTTATTGTGTCAATTAATCCCTGTCTAACGATCGCTTCTCCGGGGGGTAAAACATACTGAGTAATGGGATCGTAGGAAGCCGCTGCGGTAGGATTAAGATAGCCTTTTTCTATGCCGTGAAAGTTTTGGCTGCTGTAGTATTCGGGATAAATTAAGTTAGGTTGGGAGATCCGATCGCATTCTTTTTCCCAATCAATACTTTCACTAAATCGCTTTATTGCTGCTTCGTCAATTATTAAGCTAAAAAAGGGGGAGAGGAAACGTTCAAATATTGTATTTTTGCGAACTGTCATAGAATTGCCTCCTACTTACTATTTTAAGAAATTTTAGCGTCTAAGGCTTTTTTCGCAATGCGAGTGATGTAAATAGTAACTGCGATCGCGGCTACTAAACCTACACCATAAAGCGCCCATTCAGCGGGGGTACGCGATCGTCCCTGAGATCCCAAGGTAGCCAAATTCCCTGCTAAGGAACCAATATAAACATACATTATAGTACCTGGCATCATGCCAATCCAAGAAGCTAAAAAATAGTCCTTTAGTGAGACTTGGGTAATTCCAAAGGCATAATTAAGCAAGTTGAAGGGAAATATTGGCGAAAGTCTGGTTAAACCAACTATTTTCCAACCTTCAATTGCTACGGCGCGATCGATAGTTTTGAATTTTTCATGTCGATCTATCTGTTTAGCAACCCAATCGCGAGTAAAATATCTTCCTACTAGAAAAGCACAGGTAGCGCCGAAGGTAGAACCAATAGAAACCCAGATTGAACCCCAAATTACTCCAAATAATACACCAGCGCCTAGAGTTAATAAGGAACCAGGAATAAATAATACTGTGGCGAGAATGTAAATTAGGATAAAAACCGCTGGTCCCCAATGACCAAGATCGGCAATTAATGTTAAGGAATTTTGGAGAATTTCTTGGAGTTTAAAATATTTGGCTGCCACAATTAAATCGAAAATTAAAAATATTCCGAAGATTAACTTCAGTTTATTTAGGGACATCTGGTTTTGAGGAGGTGGAAGATTAGTCATTGTTTAATAGAAGGAAGAGGGAAGAAGGAAGAAGGAAGAGGGAAGAGGGAAGAGGGAAGAAGGAAGAAGGAAGAAGGAAGAGGGAAGAGGGAAGAAGGAAGAGGGAAGAGGGAAGAAGGAAGAGGGAAGAGGGAAGAAGGAAGAGGGAAGAAATTAAACTAAAGAACCGCCACAACTAGAACCAGAGCCGGCGGTACAACCGTAACAATAAGTAGCAGTTTGCACCTCTTGAATTAAATCTAAGCTACCATATTCTAGCAATTTTGCAACGGTGATTTTCTCATTTTTGTTTGTTTTTGCTGATAAATTTTCCATTTGGTTAAAATCGCAATCATAGACATTGCCAAGGTAATCAATAGAAAGTTCGTTGCGACACATTAAATGTTCAACCGTAGTTGGATTAAAGTTAGCTTCTAAAAAATGCAGATAATTTTTGTGTAGTCTTTTGTGTTCCAGATGAAATTTGGTTCTACCGACTGGCAAGTTAGTAATGGTAAATAGTTGATTGAAACAAATATCAAAATGTTCCTCTAAATAGGTTTTATAATCTTTCTCAAGCTTGGCTTGTTCTGGTGTTAAGGAGAATTTTTCAGTAGATGGAACTTGGGGATTATACACCAAATCTAAAATTAATTCTGGATGTTTACCATAACCAAAATGATTGAGCTTTTGCAATGCTTTAATTGAGGCATCAAAAACACCGCTCCCGCGCATTCGATCGACATTTGCTGATTGGTAACAGGGAAGAGATGCAATAATTCTCAGTTTATTTTTCGCGCAATATTCGGGGATATCTTCAAAGCCTTTTTCAAAATAAATTGTTAAATTAGAACGGACAATTACTTGTTTTCCAGCAGCGCGGGATGCTTCCGCTAATGGTTTAAAACCATAAAGCATTTCTGGCGCACCGCCTGTGAGATCGACTGTTTGAATTTGAGGAAATCTATTAATTAATTCGAGCAGTTGGTGGCAAATTTCTGGGGAAATTTCTTCGGTACGTTTGGGGCTGGCTTCTACATGGCAATGGGTGCAAGCAAGATTGCAACGTTTGCCTAAATTAATTTGTAAAACAGTAATTTGATTTTTAGTTAATGGCTTATTTAGTTTACTTTTGAAAGGTGTTAGTGTGGTTTGAATCATATTTTTAATGTGTTGAGAATGATCGGGCGATTGCCAATTGTGACTATCTTTAACAATTTAACACGATATCAAGAATATGGCAATGCCTCCCTGAGTAATTGTTCCTGATTGGGCAAGAGAGGGGCGATCGCGGGGACAAAATTTTAGACTATAAAATTTTAGACTATTTAGCTATTAGCTTTTGTATTAATCCCATTAATCGCATTTGCGAATTTCATTGGCAACAACTGAAAAATCGAGGCCATGTTCTTTAGCGCGGATGGCTTCGATCGCGGCATTTAATGCTAACATATTTGTTTGACTAGCAAAATCGCTAACCAGACGGTGGTGTTAGAGATTGACAGGATCTTTGGTGGCATATTAAAATGTTCACGCTTGCTGGTGATAGATGGTACTATTTCGATAGATGATTTGACTGGAGCCAGTTTGCCTGACATTGGAATTAAATAGATGATTTCAATGATAATAAAATATAGTGGGGTTTAACAAGATTATGACTATTGAAGTTGACTATCGTTTTCCTGCGGGTATTGATGCAGTAAAGCAAGCTAAAATTATTGCTGTAGGACAAACTGCGGGTACTTGGAGTGAGCGTTTTGCTGCTAGGGAGGAGTCTCTGCGATCGCACTTAGCAGAAGTCATCAATATCCGCACGGAATCAACAGGTGAAAGTGTTGCTACTGTCAGCTTTCCTGAAAGCAATGTGGAGAATGATATCCCTAGTTTGCTAACCATGATTTTTGGCAAATACTCAATGGGAGGAATTGCTAAAGTAGTGGCGATACGCTTACCAAAAAGTTATGGAATTTTGACAAAATTAGGAATTTCTGGCATTCGCGATCGCCTGGAAGTTTTCGATCGCCCCTTAGTAATGGCAATTTTCAAACCCGCTTTGGGATTGACAGCTAACGATCATGCAGAAATTTTAGCAGAAGTTGCGATCGCAGGTCTTGACATCATCAAAGATGACGAAATTATGGCAGATTTAGCCAGCGCCCCCACTTTCGCACGTCTTCGCGCCTGTCGCGAAATAATTGCCAAAGTAAAGCAGGAAACAGGACGTACAGTGCTCTATGCAGTTAATGTTACTGGAAATGCCACAAAAATAGTTGAAAAAGCCAGAATGTTAGTGAAAGAAGGGGCGAATGCGCTGTTATTAAATGTGCTTGCTTACGGTTTTTCTGCGTTAGAAGCGATCGCCTCCGATCCTGAAATTAATGTACCTATTTTTGCCCATCCAGCTTTAGCCGGCGCTTTGTGTATTTCCCCCGACTGTGGAATGGCCTACTCTGTAGTTTTAGGTACTTTAATGGCCCATGCAGGGGCAGATGCGGTGTTATATCCCGCCCATTATGGAAACTTACCTTTCAATGCTATTGAGGAAGGAAAAATTAGAGATAACTTGCGCGATCGCGGTGTATTTCCAGTACCTTCTGCGGGCATTCATCCAGGTATAGTTAATAAAGTTTTAGCTGATTATGGTCAAGATGTAATTCTGAATGCGGGAACCGGAATTATGGATCATCCTGATGGACCAGGAGCCGGAGTTAAAGCATTTTTTGAAGCTTTAGAGCGGGTAAAAAAAGGGGAATCTTTGACTTTAGAAAATATCCCTGAAAGTCCCTTGCGCCGCGCCATTGAAAAATGGGGTGTGTAACTTTAGGAATAAAAATTAAATAACTTAATGAATTGGTTTGTAGTAAGCGCTTTAGCGCTATCATGGCCTACTACAACAAGCTAATAATTATTTAATTTCTATTCCTTCTTCCTTCCTTCTTCCTTCTTCCTTCTTCCTTCTTCCTTCTTCCTTCTTCCTTCTTCCTTCTTCCTTCTTCCTTCTTCCTTCCTTCTTCCTTCTTCCTTCTTCCTTCTTCCTTCTAGTTAATCACGAATTATGGATTTACAACCAATTTATCAACTTTGTCAAAACAGTAAAATTGGTAAAAAACTACCCACTGCACTATACGTGCATAATACAGCATTAAAAGCTCTCTCACCCGAATTAAAACTTTATGAAAGCAATGCTAGTCAGAAACTAGACTGTGCAGAAAAAGCCACATTAATCAAATTTTATACCCATCAACCTAAAATTTCTTATCTTTTTTACCCTGACTTTGATATAGATCCCCATCCAGCCTTACAAGCTAGTATTCAAGTCAATTTAGAAACCGGAGAAATTAAATATCAAGACTATAGTAAAAGCGAAAATCCGCCAATTCTCCATCGTAAAGAAACCTTTGTTACTCCTGACTATCCCCACTATCAAAAATTTGCCCAACTCACAAAATCAGAAGAATTATTAGGACTGCTAAATTATACCAGCAGAATTGGAACTCGTCAAGGTTGGTTTCAAGTATTGCAAGAAAAAAGTATTAAAATTAAATCCGATCACTCCGTCATCCAATTTTCCAGAGAAGACGCAGAAAACGAACAAACTTATACTCTAAAAATTGAGCGTCATAAAGCGGCGATGAGTCGCAATTCCCTCTCTAAACCAGTACGTTTAGCCCTAGAAGCTAACCTATTTACCCCAGATTTAACTTTCTTTGATTATGGCTGCGGATTGGGCGGAGATGTAACGCGAATTGCCGAAAAAGGTTGGTTTGCTGAGGGTTGGGACCCCTATTATCAACCGGATACCCCCCTAATTATGGCTGATATTGTTAATCTTGGCTATGTAATTAATGTCATTGAATCTCAAGACGAAAGAAGACACGCTTTGATCGATGCTTGGGAATTAACTAAAAAACTTTTAATTGTGTCAGCCCAGGTACTTATTAATGATAAAAATCAAGGTCAAATTGCTTATGGTGATGGTATAATTACATCTCGCAATACCTTTCAGAAATATTATGAACAAGAAGAATTAAAAGCTTATATAGATCGAGTAATTAATGTTGATGCAATTCCTGTAGCTTTGGGAATTTACTTTGTTTTTCGCGATCGAACCGAAGCTGAAAGCTTTCGTGCTTCTTGCTTTAGATCCCATGTCAGCACTCCGAGAATTAGAATTGAAATTAAGAAGTTTGAAGACTATGAAGAAGTGCTTACACCTTTAATGGCTTTTATCAGCGATCGCGGCCGTCTTCCCGTTAAAGGAGAATTACCGGAAGAATCAATTATTAAGCAAGAATTTAAGAGTTTTAAACGAGCCTTTCAAGTTATTTTACAAGTAACTAATCCTGAAGAATGGGAAGCGATCGCCGATCGTCGTCGTCAAGATTTATTAGTATATATTGCCTTAAGTAACTTCGATGAACGTCGCAATTTTCGGAACCTACCAACTCAAATAAAAAATGATATCAAAGCCTTATTTGATAATTATCAAAAAGCTTGTACTTTAGCAAATTTAATACTTTATAGTTTAAGTAGTCCCTCCATCATCTCTGATATTTGTCAAGACAGTCACATTGGCTATAAAACCCCTAATTCCCTATCAGTTCATGTTTCTGCATTAGCAGAATTAGACCCCTTATTGCGCGTCTATGAAGGCTGCGCCAACCGAACAATTGGACGTTTAGATGGCGCAACTGTAATTAAGTTTCACACACAAAAACCGAAGATTTCCTATCTATTTTACCCAGATTTTGATACCGATCCTCATCCAGCCTTAAATACTGCCATGCACATCGATCTACGGGATCTTTCTGTAAATTATGAAGAGTATTTTCATTTGCCAAATCCGCCGATTTTACATCGTAAAGACACCTTAGTTACTCCCAATTATCCACAATATAATAAATTCGCTCAACTTAGTCAACAAGAAGAATATTTAGGAATCTTAGATGATATTAATGCAGTGAAGCGTCGCCGAGAATGGGAAAAATGCTTGCAAGAACATTGTGTTAAAATTAAAAACCATCGCCTATTATGGCGTGCAGATGCTGATACAGAAATGGTTAAATTATTGAAAGCAAATATGCGGGCTAGACGGAAAAAAAGCAAGAATAAAAACACAATAGAAGAAAATCCAGAGGAATTTCTAAATCCTGAGTTATAATAGAGACATTGTTCTAAATAATACCTATGAGTCAGCCAGAAGTTAAAGGAATTTTCAGCGAATTGCGAACTCAAGCCATGATTCTAGGTGGCTTAGTTGCAGTGATGTGGATTGTCGAAATAGTTGATTGGTTCTTGTTAGGAGGAAAACTCAATACTTATGGTGTCCGTCCCCGCAGTGTGGATGGACTTCGCGGTATTTTGTTTATGCCTTTTCTACACGCTAATTTTGCTCATTTAACAGCTAATACTTTACCTTTTGTCACTTTTGGCGGTCTAATTATTGTGAGAAAAACCAGCGACTTTTGGCTGGTAACTATTGTGACAATGCTGGTTAGTGGCTTAGGAATTTGGCTGACTGGTTCGCCTTATTCTGTACATATTGGTGCAAGTGGTTTAATTTTTGGTTATTTTGGCTTTCTGCTACTGCGGGGATATTTTGAACGCAGTATTATGTCAATTATTTTGTCTCTAACTGTGGCTTTTCTCTATGGTGGTATCATCTGGGGAGTGCTACCTTCACAGCCGGGAATATCATGGCAAGGTCATTTCTTTGGCTTTGTTGGTGGTGTAATTGCGGCGCAAATTTTGGGAAGAAGAAATAGTTAACAGTTAATCGTTAATTGTTAATTGTTAGTTGGGAGAGGTAATTCAATTAGTTTGTTTTTTGAAGAAGAACCCGATTTGATCGTAATTTCAGATTTGGGAATGTCAAATCTTTTAGCTAATAATTTGATTAATTCTTCATTAGCTTTGCCATCAACCGGGGGCGATTTGAGGCAAATTATTAAGCTACCATCGGGTTCTTCTTGAATATTTTGTTTGTGGGAGTTGGGTTTGACTTTAATTTTCAAAATTGCCATGTTTTGATCTTCAAAATATTAAAAATTACACAACTACCATTTCTCGGTGTTCTATTTTTGTTCCTAAAACTTTGAGAAATTCCGCTAACCAGTTAGGCTGTGCTGGCCAGGCTGGGGCTGTTACTAAATTGTCATCAACTACGGCTTCGGTGATAGAAACTTCGGTGTATTTACCGCCGGCGCGCAGGATATCGGGGCTGCAAGCTGGGTATGACGTGCAACGTTTTCCTTCGAGTACGCCGGCGGCGGCTAATACTTGTAATCCGTGACAAATAGAGGCAATTGGTTTGTGATTGTTGGCAAAATGTTGGGTAATTTGTAATACTTTTTCGTTGAGGCGAATGTATTCGGGGGCGCGACCTCCTGGTATAATTAATGCGTCGTAGTCGTTGGGGTTTATTTCATCAAAATTGGCGTTTAATGTGAAGTTATGGCCGGGTTTTTCGCTATAGGTTTGGTCGCCTTCAAAGTCGTGGATGGCGGTACGAATAGTTTGACCTGCGATTTTGCCGGGACAAACGGCGTGGACTGTGTGACCAACCATTTGTAATGCTTGAAAAGGGACCATGATTTCGTAGTCTTCTACGTAGTCGCCGGCGATAATTAGGATTTTTTTGGTTGCCATCTGGTGATTCCTAGTTGATTTTATTAAAAAAAAGAGATGTTTAGTGGGTGTATTTTTCAAAATTGAGAGTGTGTACGATCGCACTTTTTCTTAATTTAATTCTTAAGTTAAAAAGTGTGGGGCTGACAAATGCCCGCCCCATCAGTCGATCTGGCAATTAGAAACCGTTACGTCCCCAAACTACCATTGAAATCGAGAAGGTGAACACAACGGTAAGCCCGACCCAACCTAGTGACAAAATATCCATAGCAGTGCTTTAAAAGAGGTAAAAAATGACTACTTTTAGATTATAAGGTTTTGTGGCGATCGCAACAGGGTGAGCAATATCCATTAAACTGGCACACTCCATATATGTCCAGGCACTTATAGCTCTTAACTTATAGCTTAAATTGCATACCTCTCTGGAGTCAAGATTTATCCTCAAGAGTGGGGATTCTTAAAGATTTGGTAAGTTTTGCCCAGAATCTATTTACATCACCACTTTGGTGAGTGATGATAAGAAAAGATAATGAAGGGTATAAGCAGCAGGGGGTCATACCCTTTATCTAAGATCCGTTTGGCAGGGCGATTGCCTTTGAGGAGGATTTTATGAATAAAACAACTAATTTATTAACAAAAGTTACTACATCTGTGCTTATCTTTAGTCTTGTGTTTGCTGTATCTGAGTCCAAAGCGTCTGCGGCGGACAAGTTACCGCTGGGCGATCGTGCTGTCCCTGAGATGTCGAAACAATTTGTGTTATCTCCTGTGGCGGTGGTGGTGCGGGAGACTTTGGAAAAGGGAGAGTTACAATTTAGTGAAATGCTGACTATTAATGGTTTAGCATTGGCCGCTAGTGGATTGGTGGGGATTCGGCGTTTTCGGCAGGGGAAAAAAGTAAATGGTCTTTAAGGTAGCTATGATATTATGCGATGCAGGGGTATTGACTGTTTAGTCGATTGGGTCAAATTCTTTTAGATAAACTGGTGACAATTATTTAGCAGGAATACTTAAGAAATTCCCAAAAGCCCCGATTGTATGATATTTCTTCCCGACAACCTCAGTAGTATAAATACTAAAAAGAATTAAATTCTGACGTTCGGTTGTATTATCAATCAAACGTTCCATCGTGCTTCGTTCCGAAGTTAACACACCATTACAAACACCAATTAAAGTCTGTGCAAAATTGCCCAAAAAATCAGGCACGTGAGACGGCTTACAGACAGACTTTTTAATTTCTGTTGCCATTGCGCCCGAAGCATATTTGAGATACTCATCTCTAGGAGGATTAGTAAATCCCATTACACCAGCAAGGATCGCCAATGCGATCGCGCCTTTCCCAAAATTCTGACCAGCATTAGATCCCCGTTTATGGCCGTTAAAATCTTTATCAGTAATCATTTGTTAATTTACCTAATTGGATGGTACTAATCAAATTACACATCTCTCAAGATAGATTTCGGAAATTTAGAAAATATATTTGAGATTTTAATTTGAGATTTTAATTTGAGATTTTATATTTGCGGACGATCGCATCCGCAAAACATCCATTACCATATTACCGCGATCGATAACGATTAATCTCCCGCTGTAACTCCTCAATTTGACGGCGCAATTCCTCCGCTTCGCTACTTTGCGCCTCTGATTGTACATCAACCGCACCCTCAGAAACAGCCCTTTTATAATTCCCTAACCGAATTTGACGATACTCCTCAGAATTTGCCCAATCTCGCAGATAACGCAAACGTTCCACCGGGAAAGGATGACTTAACATCGCACCCTGTCCGCCATTATACAGCAAAAACTTATAAACTTGGTTCAGTCCATCTTGGTCAAGTTCCTGATAGCTATCCGATTGATTAATAAACTCCTGCAAACTACATTCGTGAGCATATTTAGTGCTAACTCCAGAAATTTTCATCATCGTATTCATCACACAATTAATATCATCCGTCCCCAACAAAGCCGCCCGATCCGCTGATAACTCTGCCTTCCGTCGCCATTCATAGAAAGCAAAAATTAAACCACTACTGACAATATTTCCCAGACCAAAAGTTACTTCCCCAATGATCGAAGCCACACTCATAGCCCAGATAGCCATCTGAGTTAAAATGGGATGACCGCATTTAATATGTCCCAATTCGTGAGCAATTACCGCCCGCAATTCCTCCTCATTCAATAAGTCCAAAAGACCAGTATTGACGACAATATAAGGATGATTTTTGCCCAAAGCATAACTATTAACTTCGGGATTTTGGGAAACAAATAAAGAAGGCTCAGGAGAAACATCTAAAGCTTGCACGCATTCCCGAAATATATGATAAATACTAGCATATTGTCGGGGACCAACTTGAATGCTATTCCCCATCAAATAAACAAATTGCGGTCTTTCATAGACAAATTCTACAAATCGACTAGCAATCATATCAAATCCAGGGACACTGCGTAATGCTTCCTCTGCTTGTCTGTCAAGGGGATGACGAAAAGCTTCGCTAGAAATTCCAGGGTAGTTAGGCATGATTAGAATTGCAAAAGTTAGATTGAATATAGCATTGGCAATAGCCATTGCGGGCGCATACCAATTTTGTATGGGCGCAGCATGACCGTAGATAATTACAATTATGACATAAAAACCCACTCTCGTCTTAAGAGTGATATAGTTATAAAAACAATGGTTAAACATTTGTGAGAGATATTAACTAATTCATAGCGAGAGCTAAAGGTTGAGGCAATGACAAAAAATCGGCGGCAATTTTTACAGTACATAATAGCTGGAACCGCAGGAAGTGTAACGCTTGGGTTGCTCTTTCCCCCAGCCAGCCAAAGCCAAAAAGTTGACCTGGAAAAACTCTGTTCTTCCTCTCCCTATAATTCCCAGTGTGAAAATTATTTGCCAGGAGTAAGAGCCGAAGATAGTCAAGGAAAACCAATTGAGGTTTCTGCCTTAATTCCTAATATCAAGCCAGGGATTCCTGTATTGGTGAAAGGATTGCCAAAAGTGGCTTATTTAGTAATTAATGATGGCCCCAAAATTGCAGAGTATGGCATCAATCCCGTGTGTACGCACTTAGGTTGTACTGTAGAGTGGAAAACAGAGCGATCGCGTTTTGAGTGTCCTTGTCATGGTTCCCAGTATGATGCTCAAGGTCGCGTTATTAAAGGCCCAGCGAAGCGTTCCCTACCGCTGGTAACTGTGATCGTAAAGCAAAATCAAATTCGTTTGGTAGAGCGAAAACCTGCGATCGATCCGCGATCGAAAGTTAACAATTAATTAAACATTAAAATTTTAGTTTTTAGGGCTAATACTACCAAATATCAGTTACAATTATTTTCTGTGACAGACGCGATTTATCGCGTCTTTTGTTTGCGTCTAATCCACAATTGGGAGGTGCAATATGGCCATTTTACGACTAGAAGACGGTACAACTTACACCAAATTGAGCGAAATTTCTCGCGAACTCGCACCGCTGAATATTCAACTCAATTACTGGCCAGTTGGCGACAGCCCAGAACTTCGCAATTTACTAGCTCAAGACATTCTGAATGATAGCGAAAAAGAGCAAGTTTTGCAAGCTTTAGACAGCTATTTTGAAGAACTCAAACAAACGGCCGGCTATCATTCCCGCGATTTAATTGTCCTCCATCCTGAGATTCCCAATTTAGATGGAATGCTGTCTAAATTTTATCAATGTCACACTCATTCTGATGATGAAGTTCGCTACATTGTAGCAGGTGAAGGAATTTTTGGGTTTGTCCGTCCAGAAGGAGATCAAGTAGAATTAACAGTGGAAGCCGAAGAATATATCAACGTTCCTGCGAATAGCGAACATTGGTTTTACTTAACACCAAATCGCCGGATTAAAGCGGTACGCTATTTCAGCGGCACAGAAGGTTGGGTTCCCAATTATACTGGCACTGAAATTCGTTCCAAATTAGCAACAGTTTAGATTAGCTTGTTTGTAGTAAGCGCTTTAGCGCTAAAGCGCTTACTACAAACCAGCGAATTTCTATTCCTTCGGATTTTCTTAGTCTTAGTGTCTTAGTGTCTTAGTGGTTAATTTATTAACTCCGAAAACTTAACCTTATTCCCAATCAAATTAAGAAACCCAGCCCCAAAATGCTGAATTTCTAAAAAATTAGCATTCAAATTAGCCGGCTTATAAATCCGAAAACTTCGCATAATTCCCAAAGTTGCCGCACTTTCCAAAGGGCCAATAAAACTCGTATCACCATCTAAAAAATAGGGCTTACTTGCCCAATAAGTCATCTGTTCATTATTCAAAAAATAGCATCCAGAATGAGGATTGAGAGTACGATGGAACATAACTTGCTGTTCCATAACTTGACCTGCTAATTGTGGTTGATCTTGCACATTTTGAAACTTTGCCGTTGCTTGGGGTACTAAATCACCATCAATATAAGCTTTACGAACTAACCCTTGAGGCGATATTTCATAGCGATTTGGCTGAAGTAAATTCCCACTACCGGCATTGCGAGTAAACCAGTTTAACTTGACAAATAGCCAAGGATCGTGGAGAATTAAATCATCTTCCAAATAACAATAATAATCATACTTTCCCAAGGAATCACGCATCACAGATTGGCATTCAAAACCTAACATTAATGGTTCAGCTTTTGTCGCATTATGCAAGAAGGATTTGGGGGGTAGCGGGATCTCGGAAATTAAATGATAGTCGTGAGTTGTACAAACAACTATATCGACATCGTGAGATTGAGAATCATTCACTGGAACAGTGGCACATTGACCAATGTGAATCATTGATTGAGACTTGCCATAAAGTCCTTGTAGCGCTGTCAAAGAAGCTGTTAAAGCGGTGAGACGTGGCAGGGGGTCATTTCGCTGGGAAGCGTGTTTTCCTTCGCCGTTTGGGTTGAAAAAGTGGGCAATCGTGAATAAAATTCGCATAGGTTTGTGAGTAATTAATTAGCAAATAATTCAGGCAAGCGAGACTTTAATTCTGCATTCAATCTTGGCAATTCATCGCGCATTTGTAAATACCAATCTCGCCGTTGGCGGTAATGTTGGGATAACAAGCGATTTTCTCGCACCCATTGGTAGGCATTATTGGCTATTTGTTGGCGCATTTGGGTATCAGTAATTAAGGCATTGAGTTTAGCTTCAAAATCGGGAACTGAATGATAAATTAAGCCAGTTTTCCCGGCAATAATTGATTTTTCATACACAGTAGGACTTGCTAAAACAGCAACTCCATTGCCGGCACATTCAACAAATTTTAGATCGGATTTCATTTCGTTAACTGGGTTGGAAATTAGGGGAAGTAAAGCGATGTCACTAGAACGCATAATTTCTAAATAGCGTTCATAATTGCAAAATGGCTCAAATTCTTTCCTGTCAGTTTCCAAGGCATCAAAAAAACGGCGATCGTGAATTACTTTAACTCGAATCCGGTGTTTATGAGCAGTTATTACCCGATTTATGGATGCAATTATTGGTTGCCAATCTTTTTCTCGGTTGAGAGCTCCAAAAAATATAGTAACAGAATCATCCGCCGAATAGGTGCGCTGGGTTGGCAAGTAGGCCAACTGATTATTAAATACGACAACATTAGGATTAAGTTCCCGCAAAAATTCCGCTAAGGGTTCCGTAGTAGTTTGAACGCAATGACAACCTCGATAACTTAAGTAATTATTGTCTGCATATTCCCGCCGCCGAATCGGATTGTCATCAATTTCAGCAACGATTAAATAGTCATTTTCTATGAGACTTTTCAGCATGGGAATGTAGGCAGGATAATACATGATTGTCCGCTGCCAAATAAAGACTTTTTCTTCTCCGAATAATGGTAAAATTAAATCTGCGGACTTAACACAAGGAACCGTGCGGACTCCGGGAATTGTAGCACTAAATTGGTCGGGTTCTAAGACTCGGACGCGATCGCATCCCGTTGGGGCCATAATTGCCGTCTGAATCAATATTCGCCGGGGAGATATCGGCGATTTAGTCCCTCGCACGATATAATATTCTGCACCAGTTTGGGTAGCAAATTCAGTGGCATCTAAGCCTAAAGCTTGTACTATTGGAGTAAGTAATTGCTGGAATTGTAAGAAGTTATCAGTTTTTTGTCCCCGCACTTGCAACTCATAAACTTGCAATTTTGCTTGAGCAAAAAGTGCTTTAATAGTTTCTATAGTAAACCAGTGCTTCATCCCTGACTCTGGGTTTTCCCAATTTCCCCGCAGTAAATTTACTATTTTGTGCCAGTGTTGGAGATTGGGAACAATAGCTAAAATTTGTCCGTCTGGCTTGAGTAAATTGCTATGCTGATTTAACAATTTACTAGGATTTGTAAAATTTGGTAGCAAATTGTTGTAAACTAAACAATCAATGCTTTCCTCAGCGATATCAAAATTTGCAATTTCTAGCTGTTCTATATCGCCAATTATGACTCGATCTAGTCGCTCTGAAGCAATTTTTGCTTTTTCTGGATTGCGTTCAATGCCAATATATAAGTTATCGGGGTTAATCTGTTTGTATTGTTCGCCTAAAGCTCCAGTACCACAGCCTAACTCTAGGATAATTTTAGCATCCGGTGGCAGCAGTTTAAATATATCGGGGTTCGCGCGATCGAGTATCATAGACAAATAATTAGCATTGAATGTTAGTATACAACGATAATTACCACATTTGTCAATATTTTTTCTTACCTCTTCCCTCTTCCTTCCCTCTTACTTCTTCCTTCTTCCTTCTTCCTTCTTCCTTCTTCCCTCTTCCCTCTTCCTTCTTCCTTCTTCCTTCTTCCTTCTTCCTTCTTCCTTCTTCTAAAAAATTATGAACTTAAATCTAGGCATTAACATCAGCGGTTATATTAATGGAGAATTTGGTGTTGGAGAAGGCGCTAGAGCAAATATTAGAGCCATTGAAGCCGCTAATATTCCCTTAGCTATCAACAATTTTACCAAAAGTGTCCACAGAAAACAAGATGGCAGTTATCAAAATTTTAGTCAAGATAATCCCTACCCAGTTAACTTAATTCAAGTCAATGCTGACGAAACAAATAACTTTATTAAATACATCGGCAAAAATTATCTTAAGAATCGCTATAATATCGGCTTTTGGGCTTGGGAATTGCCAATTTTCCCGCCAGATTTCGAGTCAGCATTTAACTTTTTTGATGAGATTTGGACTTATAGCAATTATTGTGCTGAATCAATCTCAATGGCATCTCCGATTCCCGTAATTAAAATGATGCCGAGTATTTCCTTACCTGCACCTTCCTTAAGCAGAGAAAATTTAGGCTTGCCCAAAGAAAAATTTATTTTCTTGTTTATCTTTGATTTTTATAGCATATTTGAACGCAAAAATCCTTTAGCTGCGATCGCGGCATTTAAACAGGCTTTTGGCGACTCTAATCCAGAAGTTTTATTAGTAATCAAATCTTGTAACTCCGACAAATTTCCCAAGCAGCAAAAACTTCTAAATTATGCCATAGAAAATTGTCAATCTATTCAACATATAGATGGATACTTATCAAAAAATGAACTCAATTCTCTAATTAATAACTGCGACTGTTATCTATCCCTTCATCGCTGCGAAGGATTTGGCTTGACAATGGCTGAGGCTATGTTTTTAGGTAAGCCAGTCATCGCCACAGCTTACTCATCTAACACCGAATTTATGAATGTAGGAAATAGCTTTTTAGTCAAATATCAACTAACAGAATTAACCGCAGATTTTGGCCCTTATAAAAAAGGGAACTTTTGGGCAAATCCAGACATTGAACACGCTGCTTATTTAATGCAATATGCCTTTAACCATCGCGAGCAAACTCAGCAAATAGGCGCTAGAGGTGGAGAAGAAATAAAAGCTTTACTGAATCCGCAAGTAATGGGTAATAAAATCAGGAAACGCCTTGAATATATTGGTAAAATTACTAATAATTTTACTGGACTATCTCGATCGCGAATAGCACAAGTAAAGTCTCAGCAAATAGGTGAAAAACATCAATTATCTAGCCAGATCAACCAAAAAATATCTCAACCTCTTGTCAGCATCTGCATCCCTACTTACAATGGAGAAGAATTTATCGCCGAAGCACTGGAAAGTGCTTTTGCTCAAACTTATTCTAACATAGAAGTAATAGTTTCCGATGATGGTTCCAGCGATCGCACTGTCGATATCGCCAAATCTTTTCAATCTAAAACATCCGTTGATTTTCGGATTATTCTGCATCGTAACTATGGTTTAGCTCAAAATTGGAATTTCTGTATTGCCGAGGCCAAAGGTGAATATATCAAATTTTTATTTCAAGATGATTTAATGGAACCAGATTGCATTGAAAAAATGATAGATTTGGCGCAAAAAGATACCGGAATAGGTATGGTTTTCTCGCCTCGCGGCATTGTAATTGGAGAAGCTGCTAAATCAAATCCACTTTTTCTAGGTGCTTCTCAATCTATTAAAGACTTACATAAAAGTTGGTCAAATTTAAAGCCAATTCAGCGCGGAATTGAACTATTATCCGATCCCCATTGGATGCAAAACCCAATCAATAAAATTGGCGAACCTAGTACAGTAATGATTGCTGCTGATGTTTTCCGCAATATTGGTTTATTTGATGCAGAATTATCGCAATATTTAGATTTAGATATGTGGTTTAGAATCATGGGAAATTATAAAATTGGTTTTATCGATCGCAGGTTATCATCTTTACGGATTCATGCGGGACAACAGACTTGGAAAAATTTTGCAGCAGGCGAAAATAACAAAGATGTTCGACGACTTTATCAGAAAATGATCTCTAGCGATGCTTACAGTTTTTTGAATGAAGAATTAAAGGATAAAGTCAGACAAAAATTAGGGTTAAAACCTCAGTTATCTTTATCTGAGTTATCAAAAACTGTTGAACAATATCGGAAATCACCAACCAATCAATCTACTCTTAACTCGCTCCGTCAAAATCGTTACCGAATTGCTCAAAAGTGCCTGAATTTACCAGAATCTCAACTGGAAAGTGCTTATCATGGTGAATTAGGGAAAGCACATAAGATGATCCTAGAAAGCGGGATAAAAAATGAAGCTTTAACAGAGGAAGAGCAACAATTTTTACAGAAGATTGCAGCTAACTTTTCAGAAGGTAGCGATTTGATGAATATGCTTAATAGCTATTTAAGCTTGATGCTTTACTCGGAAGCTTACGCTTTGCCAGTTAATTATAAAAATGCGGCGATTCCTCAGTGGTTTTTCAAAGATTTTTTAAGTTTTATTTTTCATATTCCTAGTGGTTTTCAGCAAATTGGAGCCACACAGAGATATGCTGAATATATGCAGGATTTAATTAAATATGTCCATGACAATATATTTAACTACCAAGTTTCTGACCTTTGGCGTTATATTGCGGCTTTTGCGAGTCAAAATCTCAATTTGACTCCCCTGTATTGTAGCAATTTTAATCTAGGAAATATTATGGCTTGGCGCGGTGATATTATCGAGTTTACCCTTAAAAATCTTGGCAATCAAATAGATTGGGAATTTTCAGAAAAGAAAGCGGATAGCCATAAAATTCGTCTGGGTATTTTGCTCCAAGAAATTAGCGATCGAAAAACAACTTGGGCGATGATTCCAGCTTTTGAATATTTAGATCGGACTAAATTTGAAATTATCCTGTATAATTCTAAGATAGAGAATAGTAAACTGGGCAATTATTGTCAAAAATTAGCCGATAAGCAGATACAATTACCAGCAGATTTATCCAGTCAGGTAGAAACAATTCGTGCAGATGATTTGGATATTTTAATGATTGCAACGGATTGGAATCATCCACTGAAATCTAGCGTTTTATTATCCTTGCACCGATTGGCGCGGGTGCAGGTGGCGGTGGGGACATCGGTGACGACAGGAATTAGGAATATTGACTATTTAATTACGGGAAATTTGAGTTTGCCTGGGTTAGAAGCTGCATCAGAATATCGAGAAAAGTTAATTACTGTAGATGGTTCTGGTATTTGTTTGAGTTATCCTATCACCGCAGAAATTGTAAAAGTGCATCCAACTAGAAGCAGTTGGGGAGTCGCAAATGATGGTATAGTTTTCATGTCGGGGGCAAGGGCGATTAAAATTGTTCCTGAGTTGATGGAAACTTGGGCTAAAATTCTTAGTAGCGTGCCTAATTCCATTTTGGTTTTACATCCTTTTCGTTTGGATAGTGAGGTCTATCAGATGACGGTGTTTTTTAATCAAATTCGGGAGATTTTCGCGAAAAAAGGAGTTGATAAAAAACGAGTTGTCGTTATCAAATGTCTGCCTAATCGTGTCGATTTTAGAGAATGTTTGCGGCTGGCGGATGTTTATTTAGATTCCTTTCCCTGGGTCGGTGTAGCATCAATAGTGGAACCTTTGTTGGTGGGATTACCGACAGTGGTGCGGGAGGGTCAAACGGTACGATCGCGCCAATCGGGAGCGATACTAAGAGAATTGCAACTTCCTGAATTAGTAGCAGAGACAGAGAAGGCTTATGTGGAGATTGGCGTAGTCTTGGGAACTAACCCAGCATGGCGCGATCGCTATCGTCAGCAGATCCAGCAAAAAATCGCCCAAAACCCCAAAATTCTCGAAAGTCGCGCTTATTCGGCTCATATACAACCGCTATTTGAGCAAATATGCGGACAATTAAAGAAGGTTAAGGAATCGTGAGGGAACCCAAATGGAGTCAAAGCGTCATCACATTAAATATAGAATGAGCCTTATAACATCAAGCCCCGCTTGATTCAATCCAGCGCTACCCTTAGCGCGTGCCGAGGCTAAAACCCTCCCTTGGTATTTGACAGCAATAGCGTTTAAGCGCAATCCTGTCTGCTATCATCTGGAAATCGAGGTGCTTTTGGCTGTTACTCTTTTTATTTTCAAAGCTAAATTTAAAAGAGTAGTGCAAGTCACTTGGAGATTATAAAATGACAGGACTTTTTCAAATAGGTGATAAATTGTTGCAAGCCCAGGATATCCCGTCACTATTGAAGCGGTATCAATTGATGCCCCAATTTTTGCGGGGGGCGATCGAAGATCAAGCGATCGCATCCTTTACTTGTACAGAAGAAGAGATCCAGGCGATCGTGACACATTTTTATGCCCAAAACCAAATTACATCCCCAGAAGCGAAAGCAGCGTGGATGCAAAGTCAGGACATAACTGAAGAGGAATTAATACAGATAGCCATCAGGCCTGCACTTATAGAAAAATTTAAGCAGGCAACTTTCAGCAGTAAAGTAGACAACTACTTTCTGAGTCGCAAGAGTAACCTCGATCGAGTAGTTTACTCTCTAATTCGTACCAAAAACGTCGGACTTGCCCATGAGCTTTACTTCCGAATTTCTGAAGGCGAACAAACCTTTGAAGAAGTTGCCCGTAACTACTCCGAAGGCCCAGAAGCTCAAACCGGCGGCAGACTGGGACCCGTTCCCCTCTCCCAACCGCACCCGAACATTAGTAAACTTTTGTCAGTGAGTCAAATAGGTCAACTGTGGTCGCCTCGGACTCTGGCAGAATGGATGGTGATTATCCGATTAGATAAATTTATACCGGCGCAACTTGATGATTCAATGCGACGGCATTTAATCAACGAACTATTTGAAACCTGGCTTTCTGAGCAATTGTCAAAAATTGCCCCGCTACAACCCTATCGATCCTCAGTTTCTTCAGCATCATGACTTCTTCCGCTGTTTCCCTGCCTGTAATTCAAGCTTTTCTAGCAGAAATCCCACCCTTCGATCGACTTTCGGAGGCGGCATTGCAATCCTTGGTGTCAAAATGCCAACTCCTGGGCTACCGAACCGGACAACCCCTGTTGGAACGGGAAAGAATGCCAAATCAAGTGGCAATTATTTTTCAAGGTCAAGCTCGGCTGTTAGGATACGACCAGCGATCGCAACGCCTAGTTAGTTTGCGCTTAATCGGTCCCAAAGAAATTCTCGGCTGGACTTCCCTATTGCGGGGAGTACCCTGCGAAACCGCCCTCGCCTCCACCGATGTGATTGCCATCATCATCTCGGCAGAAGATTTCTTGAGCTTTGTACAAAACGAACCGATCCTCAGAGAAGCCTTTAGCGAAAACTGTTCCCTCAGCGAAGTATTTGAACTGTGGAGCTTGGAATTGCAACGGCGGGCAGACGGCCTATCAAACCTGAAAGAAATAGCCCAGCAAGCTTGGTCAGATGCGATCGTCTGCAACTTACCCACCGGCCAGAAAAACACCCAAGAACTCGCCAGCCAACTTGACCCTAACCGAATTTGGCTCGTTAGCAGCGGGATTATTGGAGACTTCCCCACCGGTAGCCGATTCTCCCCAGAGAAAGCCGGCAAATCTTTGAAAATAGAAGGCCTCAGAGGAGCTAGGTTAGTCGGCTTCCGAGAACCCGCCATTACCCAAGAACAATCCCTTCCCCTCGATGGCTCCCAAACAGCCTTAAAAGCACCTTTAGATATCTCAGATGTACCCGCTGCCCCAGAAAGAGAGCAGCCTCCCGATCCCGCCTTACCTTCAAAATTTCCGATCGTGCGGGGCAAAGGAACAATAGACGCTCCAATGGCCTGCTTCCAAATGTTAGGCAAATATTTTGGGGTCAGATTTCGTCGGGATGTCATTCGCAAAGCCGTAGAAAATCAATACAAAACTGTTGGCTCAATTACCATGCAAGCCTGCGGCGCGATCATCCAAAGCATGGGCATTGTCCCCCAATTAGCCCAAGTACCAGGGGATGCCGTTCACCGCCTAAAAGCCCCCCTGATGATCAAATGGGAAAGCAGTTTTGCAATTATTTACAGCATCACCGAGCAAGAATTAGTAATGGCAGTTCCCGAACAAGGAATTGTCCGCAAACGCCCAGCCCAATTTAGAGAAATTTGGGGTGAAAGCGGAGAAGTTTTACTATTACAAGCTCCTCAAACTGAACAAAAAGAACAGTTTAGTTTTTGGTGGTTTTTACCCGCACTGTCGGAACACAAAACAGTCTTTTTTGAAGTATTACTTTCTTCGTTTTTCTTACAGCTATTTGGTCTAGCTAACCCTCTGATCAGCCAGATTATTATTGATAAGGTACTAGGTCAACGTAGTGTTGACACCCTGGATGTTTTAGGGGCATTTTTGTTAGGAGTTGCTCTGTTTGAAGGGTTACTTAATGGTTTGCGTACCTTCTTATTTATAGACACTACAAACCGGATTGATGTTCGACTCAGTGCGGAAGTAATTGACCATTTACTGCGGCTTCCCCAAGGTTACTTTGATAATCGGCGGGTGGGAGACTTGGTTTATAAATTTGGGATGATCAGCCACATTCGCGAATTTATGACGGGGACGGCCTTAACGGTGGTGATGGATGCGGTTTTCTCGGTGGTTTATATCGCCGTTATGCTCTCCTACAGCGTGCAGTTAACTTTCGTTTCTTTGGCAGTTGTACCTGTACTCGGTCTGATGATCGTGCTGATTAACCCGATGGTTTTAAGGTTAATTAAACAGAGAAATGGTCGCTTTTCTGATGCTCAATCCTATCTAGTAGAAGTTATTAGTGGGATTCAAACAGTTAAGGCTCAAAATATTGAACTGAAAACTCGATGGGAGTGGTCGGGTCGCTATGCTAAATTTGTGACGGCAAGTTTTAAAACTATTCTCACAGGTACGGCGGCGGGAACATTTAGTAGCTTTTTAAATCAGGTGGGCAACTTGGCTCAGTTGTGGGTAGGAGCGCATTTGGTGTTAAACAATGAGATGACTTTAGGGCAGTTAATTGCGTTCCGAATTATTACTGGAAACGTGACTGGTTCCCTACTGCGTTTTGTGAGTGTGTGGCAGAGTTTTCAAGAAGTTACGATGTCAATTGATATGCTCCGAGATGTGGTAGAACAACCGACGGAGACGAGTGAGGAAGACCGTAATAATATTGGGATGCCATCAATTAAAGGGTCTGTGAAATTTGAGGATCTTTCTTTCCGATTCCGGGAGAGTGGTCCACTACAATTAGCTAATGTGAATTTGAGTTTTCCTGCGGGTAGTTTTGTGGGAATTGTGGGGGGATCTGGTTCAGGAAAAAGTACGTTGATGAAGTTGTTGCAGCGTCTTTATCCGCCGTTAACTGGTCGGGTTTTTGTTGATGATTATGATACGGCGAAGGTGGAGTTATATTCGCTTCGCAGTCAAATTGGGGTGGTGTTGCAAGATACTCTCTTGTTTAATACTACAGTGCGGGAAAATATTGCTCTGAGTAATCCTGATGCTAGTGATGAGGAGATTACGCGGGCGGCGAAAGCGGCAGTGGCTCACGATTTTATTATGGGTCTTCCTGCTGGTTATAATACGGTGGTGGGAGAGCGGGGTGGTTCGCTTTCTGGGGGACAAAAACAGCGGATTGCGATCGCACGAACTGTGCTTCAAAACCCCAAGTTGTTAATTTTGGACGAAGCAACAAGCGCCTTAGACTATCATTCTGAACGTCAAGTTTGTAATAACTTGGCTGAGGCTTTTAAAGGTAGAACGGTATTTTTTATTACTCACCGTTTAACTACAGTGAGAAATGCTGATGTGATTATTATGATGGATCAGGGTTCTGTGGTGGAGCAAGGCTCTCACGATGAATTAATGGCTCGGAAGGAGCGTTACTATTGCCTATTCCAGCAACAAGAAGCGGCTCAATAATGTTATTGGTTAACTGTTATTGGTTAACTGTTATTGGTTAACTGTTATTGGTTAACAAATAACAAATAACCAATAACCAATAACAAATAACAAATAACCAATAACCAATAACCAATAACCAATAACCAATAACCAATAACCAATAACCAATAACCACTAACAACTAACTATGAAATCAGTAATTCTTTCTGAACAACCGGTAATTTTAGAGAAACCAGCCCTCTGGTCTCATGCCTTTCTTTGGATGATTATGTTGATGACTACATCGGCTTTAGTTTGGGCTTATCTTGCTAAGATTGAGCAAGCTGTACCAGCGGTTGGGCAATTGGAGCTTAAAGATGGTTCCAGGGATATTCAAGCGCCGACAACGGGAGCGGTGGTAAGATTGCACGTAGATGATGGCGATCGCGTTGAAAAAAATCAGCCTTTACTAACTTTTAGTCCTACTGCTCCTAGCGCTGATTTAGAGTCGGTGAAAAAAGTTAAAGCGGCTCTGGAAAAAGAAAATAAATTTTACGAAGATGTGGTTAACGGTAATATCCAAGGCCCTTTTCCTCCCAATTTGGAATCAAGTATTAAGGATCGGCAAAGTTTAATTTCACAGAATCAAGTTTTGCAAGCTCTGATTGATGAACTCTACTTAAATAGGGGTGGTGGTGGCAGTTTCGATCAAAGTCAACAGGGGCTTTATATTAATTATCGCTCAGAATATTTGTCTCGCGTGGCGGCGGCTCAAGGTCAGGTTGAAGAATTTAAAAAACAACTGAAACAGGCGGTGGATGCGGAAGCAGCAGCTAGAGATCAATTGAGAATAGCGGAGACGCAGTTAGGTTTTGCTCAAAATCAATTAACTTATGCAGATCAGCAATTAAATTCTGCTCAAGAGCAATTGAGGTCTTCACTGGAACAAAGAAAATTAGCCCAGGAACAATTAAGTAAAGCCCAAGAAGTATATAAGTCCCAAAAGGGTATTCTTGATAGACTTTCGCCGTTGGTGGAACAAGGTGCGATCGCTGAATTGCAAGCTGAACGTCAGCAACAAGATGTATTGAAAAGTCAAACTGATGTTTTGAGACAACAAGATCAAATCAAGCAGCGAGAAGGTGAAATTAATACACGAACGGGTGAAATTAATGCTCGTAGAGGTGAGATTAATACTCGCAAAGGTGAAATTAATGCCCGCACAGGTGAAATGCAAAAAATTCAAGCAGAAATAGAGCGTCAAAGGGGAGAACAAGAACGAATTGGTGAGTCAATTAAACGGGCAGAGGAACAGTTACAAAACACTAAAGATGCTTGGGCTAGAGAGCTTTATACCAGAATTGCTGATAATCAAAAACAGCTTGCAGGTAGTGATTCTCAACTCAGTAGATTAAAGATTGAAAACCAGAAAAAGCTGTCTGAGATCAATGCTCAATTGGAAAAAGCTCAACAAATCCGTGATACTCAATTGATGAAGGCTCCAATATCTGGTGTAATCTACGATCTCAAGCCTTCATCGAAGGAGAAGTCTGAATTGGAGAAGGATAAAGATCGGGTTTGTCAATACATAATTAACTCTGTACTGAAGCCTGGGGAGCCGAAGTTACAAAGGTGTAAAGAGGCTTATTATGAGGCGCAACAAACTGAGAAACTGCTCAAAATTTTACCTGATGAAAATGGGATTCAAGCTGTAGTTTATCTGGAAAATAGCAATGTAGCTTTGATCTTGGATGCGTTGCGCCGAAAACGGGAAAAGCTGGAAAAATATCACGGTAAAGAATTTAATGGTGAGAAGATTGATTGTGAAAAAGGGAAAAGTTGTGTCTGTCCAGAAAAGGAAGCAACTAAGCAAATGTTAGAGTTAAAACCTTACGATTGCGTTCCTGTGGAGGTGAATGTTGAGGCTTTCCCGGCGATGGAATTTGGGACGGTAGAGGGTGAAGTAAAATCGATTAGTAAGGATGCTGAACCGCCGACTGAACTTCGCAAATACTATTCTTTCAAAACGAAAATTAAGCTCAAAAGTCAAAATTTTACTTTGAATAAGGGCAAAGAAAATCAAGTGGAGGTGGCTTTGCAGTCGGGAATGTCTGTTAGTTCTAATATCAACATTGGCAAGCGGAGTGTTTTGCAAATGTTCATTGACAGGTTTACTGGGAAGCTTGATACTTTCAAGAATGTGAAGTAGTTGCTTGCTTGTTTGTAGTAAGCGCTTTAGCGCTAAAGCGTTTACTACGAGCCAAATCATATTGATGAAAAAAATTGCTTTACTAATTCTTTATCTGATTCCTGTTGCTTTGCTAATCTGGTTTGTTGCTAGTTTTAGTGTCAATGTTCCCGTTCACGATCAGTGGAGATTGGTGAATCTTTTTGATAAAATAGCAGGCGGTAATGTCAGTTTTGGTGAGTTTTGGGCGTTACATAGCAATCACCGCATTATATTTCCCAAGATTATTATTTCTATTTTAGCTTTTAGTTCTCAATGGAATATTAATTATGAACTAATTTTAAGTATTTTTTTCGCGATCGCAAGTTTTATTTTGATTTATAAGTTATCTGCTAATCAAGTTAGAAATAAAGGTGATAATTTATTTCATTTAACTAATATTTTAACTGGTTTTTGGGTGTTTGCTTTGGTGCAGCACGAAAATTGGTTATGGGGCTTTCAATTGGCTTGGTTTTTAGTGAATTTATGTGTAATTATTGCAATTTTTGTGCTAAGTTTGGAGACAATTTGGGGTGATAGTAGGTTGTTTATTGCGGCTATTTGCTGTGAAGTTGCTAGTTTCTCTTCAGCACAGGGTTTACTATCTTGGTTGGCTTTAATTCCAGTGGTGATTGCTGTTAAGGGGGAATTTTTACAGATTAGAAAAAGGTTGGGTTTATGGATTTTTCTGTTTTTGTTGACTGCGGCTTTATATTCTATTGATTATCATCCTAAGCGAGAAATGAGTATGATTTCGCTATGGGAAAAGCCGTTAGTTGTGGTTAATTATTTTTTTAATATTTTGGGTTCGCCAATTGTGCGTTACCCAGGTTTTTCTGGGGTTTTGGGTTTGGTAATACTTTTAGTATTTTTGTTTTTTCTATTCTATTTTTACTCAAAAAATGTTGCTATTCAAGAACAAGCTGCACCTTGGCTATCCTTGGGTTTTTTTTCGGTTTTATCTGCTGTTTTTATTACGGTTGGTAGGGCGAGATTTGGCGCTAATCATGCTATAGATTCTTCAAGATATACAACGGTTTCAATTTGTTTGTTAATTGCTATATTGCAGTTATGTTTACTATTTATTCGCAGTGATAGTCAAGAAAAAAAGTTTATTTCAAAGCTAGTATATAGATTTTTTGCTGGGGTGCTAATTTGTGTGATTTGGGTTAATTCTCAGCAGGCGATCGCGCAAGCTAAATCTGCACTGGTTTATCGAAAAAGTGCGGGTGATTGCTTAGAATTAATCCATTATTTAGATGGCAATTTTTTTGATAATTCTCCCGATAGCTGTTTGTGGGTAATGACGGAAAAAACTCAGGTAGTGAGAGAAGGTGCGGAAGTTCTCGATCGCTTAGGATTCAGAAAAATTGCTGGCAATATTGCTTTTATCGATCGTCCTAACACTGTTTATGGTTACTTGGATAATCCACAACTAACTACAAAATCTTTGATTGTGAAAAAAGGTGATAGCCTACGAGTTTCTGGCTGGGCTATTTTTCCAGATTCGCAGAAACAGCCAAATATTGTGCTACTTTCTTATGGAAAAAATCAATCTTTTTTTGCTAATGCTTATGTAAATTTGGATAGTGATGATGTAGCTAAGGCATTAAAATCAGATAAATACAATCAAGCGAGATGGGGTGTAACATTTTCAGCTAATTTTTTGCCAATTGGTGAAACAATAATTAATGTTTGGGTCTATAATCCTAGCGATCGACTGTTTGTTAAGTTGGATGGTGGCGCTAAAGTCACGGTAGAAAAGTGAAATTTTTGGTTATCTTGTTTGTAGTAAGCGCAAAGAGCGCTAAAGCGCTTACTACAAACCAAATCATCTAAGAAGCTTGGCGAAATTCTTGCATTTGAAAGTAGTCAGCCGCATCTAGGGTATAGTGTGCATAGATTCGATTTTCCTGTTGGAAATTCTCTGTTTGCAATTGGAAGCCCACTTTTTCTAAGATCCGGCGACTGGGCTTATTCTCCAAACGAACAAAGCCGGCTAAGGCCTCTTCTCCTAAGTTTTCAAAGCCGATTTTAAGCAAGGATTTTGCAATTTCACTGCCGAGTCCGATTCCCCATAGATGGTCATCAATGGCATAGCCTACTTGAACCCAGGGTGAACGGGAACTGAGGTATAATTTGGCAAAACCGATCAGGTTTCCTTCTCGTTTGTCTAGGACAAGATAAGGGCCGAATCCGTGTTTTTTCCAGTGTTTCATCCAGTCGATTGTCTCTTGTTTGGTTTCGGCTTTTGATCGTTTCCCAGTGGTTACAAATTGCATGACTTTGGGGTTACTTAAAATTCGGTAAATTTCGGGGAAATAGTCTAAGTTGGGTTGCACAAATACGGTGCGATCAGTGACTACAATCCGAGGTGCTGGTTTAATTTTCATGGTTCTTAATTCCTGTTATTTGTGTGTATTTGTGTGTGTTAGATTGGTCGATATCGCTAGGGAAAGAAACCGGGTTTCTGTGAAAAATTGTTGTTTTTTTCCCTAGATATTGGTTAAGAAACCCGGTTTCTGAGTAAAATTTAGGTAGACCGGCAAGTGCGACCTTGATCTGTCTCTTGAGGTACGCATGACGCGATCGCGGGTTTTGGGCGATCGACTGCTATTGGTGATGCCCAAAATATTGTCGTCAGCGCGATCGCTAATAAAGCTAAAATGGTCTTTCTCATCACTTCTTTACCTCTTTGGTAGAATGGATAAGTCGGCGTGTTGCTATCTCACGAAACCTTCGCCATGCTTGGCTTTTGGGGTTCGTGGTAAGCGCGATCGCTAACTTGAAACCATCATTTCAAAGGGAATTAAGCCTGAAAATTTCAGATATTGTGTGTGAACTTGACAAATTTAAGTTTTTGTGTATGGAATCGAAAAAAAAAGAAGATACTGACAAACTTTCTGCGAAGGGAAAAGAACAAGTTGGTGCAGTTATTAAAACAAAAGGCTGGAATGACGATGAGTTATCACAAGCAGCAACGAAAAGAATATTGCGTCGCTATAAAACGCATATCTCTCAAAAAGGGCTGAATTACAATAATGTTGACGATCTCATAAAACAAGGTTGTTTGCCTAAAAATGCCACATACAATATTGACCAGAATTTTCCTGGTTTTAATCAAGGTAGAGTAATTCTAAATTTCCAGCAAATAGATCAACTTATTTGCGATCAAACTTTAATAGGTGATGGCGTTTCTCCTACGACTTGCAAGAAGTTTAAAGAGGGAAAATATATTAACAGAAAAGGCTTTAAAATTATTTGTGAAACATTAGGAGTCGAGTATGAATCTGTTGTTGAATGCTCCACGATTAAAAAAGAAATGTATAATGAGGATAAACAGCAGAAAAAATTAAAATTGGCTTTAATGCAATTAGATCACAATAATCAGTGTTACTCCTTTAATAAGCTTACTCAAAATAGGGCAATTTCAATATATATCAAAAATGATTCTCCAAAAGTTCTAAGAGCTAAATGGCTAGTAAGTTGCTTGATTTACAATTTCAAAAAAATTATTTTAGCAGAAACTTTATCTGGAGTAAATCTTAACTCTGACCCCTTGCGGATTAACTTTAAATCTACGGGAAAAGTATCTAAAGCCAGAAAATTAGGTTCTTTATCAGAAGATTTATTTAATGAATTGGTAGATGGACTAAAGAATAAAAACTTAAGAACAAAACTTACCAAAAAATCTACTCCCGATCTTATTGCTCAAGCCACTGCTGAGTATCTAAATCAAAGAGATTCAATCATTTTAGTTTTTGATAAATCCGATCGTCTGAATGATGATATTATTCAAGAAATTACTAAGCAATTTTGGGAACGATTAATTCAAGAAGTTTCTCCTTACTTAAAAATTGATTCTTGTCATTGTTTACTTTTATGCTATGTTGGTGAAAAGGATAGAACAATTCCCAATATTTTAACAACAATGAACGTGGTAAATACTTTTAAACGAGAGGAATTGAAAACTTGGATGAATCCACTTGATGTTCTATCTTTATTTGCCATAGAACCAGCAGAAATTGATAGTAAGATTGAGGAAATATGGAGTACATTTAACTGCGAACAGGCACAACCCGAAGCTTTGCTAGAAAAAATTTATCAAAGCTGGGATTGTTGTCGTGAATGGTATGAGGAATGGGAAACATGGTAAACAACAAATCTATGAAATACACTGGTAAAATTAGACCTATTGCTGGCACAAAAGATCCCAAAACCGGAGAAATCTTATACCCCTATATCCCCGATGATGAACTGATCAATGCTGTTAACTGGGCCATTCATCTTAACCGTCCTCTCCTATTAGAAGGAGAACCCGGAGGCGGCAAAACAGAATTAGCCCGCGCCGTTGCTTATGAATTAGGCTTAGAGTATAGATCCTACACTGCTAAATCTACTAGCAAAGCACAAGATTTATTATATTTTTTTGACACCATTGGCCGCTTGCGAGATGCACAATTAGCAGCGACTACGCTATTTGCTAACGATCCACAGGAAATTGACAGAATTAGAGATACTGATACTTATCTTGAATTAGGAATATTAGGAGAAGCTTTTCAAAGTGAAAAACGCATGGTTGTTCTCATTGATGAAATTGATAAAGCTGATGTAGATTTTCCTAACGATTTGCTTCAAGAATTAGACAAAAAACAGTTTACTATTCGCGAACTTAATAAAGTAATTGTTAACAAAGGCGAATCTCCGATTATTTTCATTACCAGTAATTCCGAAAAAAGATTGTCTGATGCTTTCCTGCGTCGCTGTCTTTACTATTATGTCAAATTCCCTGAAGAAAAACGTCTTAACGAAATTATTCAGGAACGTTATAAGCAAGAAAAGTCAAAGCCGCAACCAAAATTACTCAAGAAAGCGCTAGAAATCTTCCTAAAACTGCGGGAAAAAATGGTAGAAGATGAAGAAGAAAGAGAAACTACTAAAAAGATTAGTACGAGTGAATGGATCGACTGGGTTAAGTTAATTGCGGTTGAACCAAAAGAGTTTACTCAACAGTTAGAAGCGAATAAACTCCCCTTTGCTGAAATTCTCCTGAAAAGTCAAAAGGATCGCGATGATTATTTGGATTTAACATGGTTAGAAGAGGAGGATATAGCAGTTCTTAAGTAAGTGAGGTACAAAAACAACCCCCCTAGCCCCCCTTGCTAAGGGGGGGAACCGGAAAAGCCCCCTTGCTAAGGGGGGGAACCGGAAAAGCCCCCTTGCTAAGGGGGGGGGAACCGGAAAAGCCCCCTTTATAAGGGGGTTGGGGGTAGAGTTATATGTACCTCATCCACCTGATAAATGCTATAATTAAACATGGAAAGTAACGTTATTAATGACTACCCCATCCTCGATTTGTTTCTCAAACTGCGCGAAGCTGGTTTACCTTTGATGCTGAATGACTATCAACTTATCTTAGATACTTTGGTAAATCCCGCGCCTGATACTCTGAATCTTGAGTCTTGGGAATCTATTACCCAATTATGTCAATTTTTGTGGGTAAAATCCCAGGAACAAAACCAGATATTTCAGACTTGTCTGGAAGAAGTTAAGCCACAATTTATTTCCTCTAAACGCCAGTCAAAATCAAAATCGGTAACTGAAAATGTACAGGAATTAATTACAGTCGCGGGTGCGAAAGTATCTAATACCAATTCCCCAACTCCCTCGCCAACTTTATCGTCAACGGTAACGCCTTCTGACTTAGAAGAAGATGCTGTTAAACCTATTGGCAGAATTACTAAACCTGATGACAATTATTATACTCGATTTAGAGTCAAAAATACTTATTTTCCGGCTGATTTCCAACAAATGCGACAAAGTTGGCTGACTTTAAATTCTCCTGAATTTGGTAGTATTCCTACAGAGATTGATATTGATGGTACGATTGCTGATGTTCAAAAAAACGGCATATTTTTTCAACCTGTGCTGATTCCCCCTCGGCAACCTACTATTGAATTACTATTGTTAATAGATCGTCAAGGTTCAATGGTTCCCTTTCATAGTTTGGGAAAGCAATTAAAGGAAACCGCAGTGGTTGGACACTTTGGTAATATTAACTGTTATTATTTTGAAAATTACCCCGACGGTGAGTTTTATCGCGATCCTGAATGTTACGAAGGAAAAGGGATAAAAGGGGTACTTTCCCGACTCCATCCCCAACGTACAGCAGTTCTAATTTTTAGCGATGGTGGCGCGGCGCGGGGGAAATTTAACTTAGAACGTTTTGAGGCTACGGAAGAGTTTTTACGGCAGATTAAACCTTATTCTCGCACGACTGTTTGGCTAAATCCGATGCCGAAAGAACGATGGGAAAAAACTACAGCGATCGCGATCGCGAGTCTCACTCGTTTTGTTACTATGTTTGAATGTCATCAACGCGGTTTTGCCAAGGCGATCGCGCAATTGCAGCAAGATAGGATAAACTTAAATAGGACTTACATTAAGTCTGCGTAAGTCTTAATATAGTATTTCTCTTCCTGCTGAGGTACAAAAGCTCTATACCCCCAACCCCCTTAGAAAGCAGGCTTTTCCAGTTTCCCCTCTTAGAAAGGGGGCTTTTCTAGTTCTCCCTTAGAAAGGGCGATTTTCCAGTTCCCCCCTTACCAAGGGGGGTTAGGGGGGTCGTTTTTCTGCCTCATAACCTAGACAACCCTTTCTCAACTAATGCGTAAACAAATTATCGAATATACATCACCACTAGATGCACTGGTTGGCACTGTCAAACAGTTGAACATCTATGAAATCAAGTATCAAATGAATTCAGAGGATTTTTTTGCTAAATATACTCAAGGCGAAACTGCTGATGATGAAGAATTTGTCGAATGGGCCGGTAATTATCAACATTATCTAGCTCTACATCAAGACGAACAAAACAGCCTAATTTTTCGCTATGACAGCACACCACACTTTCCTAACTTGCCTAGCTTTCCCCACCACAAACATCTTCCTAACAACGTAATTGCTTGTGAAAAACCACATATTGCCGAGGTTATACAAGAAGTAATGGAGTTTTTAGAGTAAATGACACCCCTCTCACCCCCAGCAGAAGATACAAAAATTACTATTGCCAGAGAAACCATTGAAAGGTTCGCTCAAAAATTCGGTCTGGCCCACCTTTACTTTGCCTATCACGCAGCTTTTCCCCTCGCGATTACTCCCCATCTTGCTTACCAAATTTGGGCAAAATTTCAGCAGGATATTCACAAAAACTCTCTCAATATTCCTTGGGTTGCTGTTGCCGATTTACTGCTATCACCTCTCTGCGATGCGGTAGAAACAGAACTCTATGAAATGGATCTTGCTGTTCGCACTGTCTTGTTAAATGAGTTAAAATTAGATCCAAATTTTGGTCAAAATAGACTTAAGGAATTATCTGATTTTCTCTTAACTTGCGTCCACAAACAACGGTTAAGTAAAAACCCATCATTGTCAGATGTCACAGAACTCTACGAGTGGATTGCCTTTGCCTATAGTAACGAACCTCATAAAGCAGCACAAAAAATCATCTCTACTCTGCAAGTACAAGATTGGCAAAATCCCTTTGAGTTAGTGCGTCTCTCTTCTATAATTGCAACTTTTGACCAACCTTTTGCAGAAAGTCAAGAAATTAAACCGCTGCTGACTTACGGAAAGATCATGGGAAAATATGGACGCGGTGATAAAGCGGTGGCGGTGAAAGATTTTGCTAAGTTGGGAAAGGGAAAGCAGGAAATAAAAATTGCCGGAATCCGCCTACAAATCCCCCAATTCTTCCCCTTTGAAACCGTCACCGTCAACCCCCAAGGCGAAATTATCCACCGCGAACACAAAGAAGCACAATACCTCACCGAAAACATCGGCAAAACTACCCTAGAAATGGTGTACATCCCCGGAGGAACCTTCACAATGGGCTCCCCAGAAGGTGAAAGTGAATACGACGATGAAAAACCCCAACATCAAGTCACAATCAAACCCTTTCTCATGGGAAAAAACCCCGTCACCCAAGCGCAATGGGAAGCAGTCGCCAACCTCCCGAAAATTCAAGATGACCTAGACCCCAACCCATCTGACTTCAAAGGGGAAAATCGCCCCGTAGAACAAGTCTCCTGGTACGACACCCTCGAATTCTGTGCCAGACTATCGCAAAAAACCGGGAAAAACTATCGCCTCCCCAGCGAGGCCGAGTGGGAATACGCCTGTCGCGCCGGAACCACCACCCCATTTCACTTTGGGGAAACCATCACCACAGATTTAGCCAATTATCAAGGTACAGACTGGGATTATGAAGGAAAACCATACAGCGGTTCCTACGGCCAAAGCCCCAAAGGGATTTACCGCCAAGAAACGACTCCAGTAGGCAGTTTTCAAGTCGCTAACGGCTTCGGACTCTATGATATGCACGGAAACGTCTGGGAGTGGTGTGCAGACCCTTGGCATGATAATTACGAGGGAGCACCGACAGATGGTAGCGTCTGGGATGAAAACAATAATGATAATCATTACCAAAGCTACATTGATTTATTAGTCAACATTAAGAATAATAACCGAACCCGGCTGCTGCGCGGTGGTTCGTGGTACTTCAATGCCGCCCTTTGCCGCGCTGCTTATCGTTTCATCAATTCGCCGGACTATCGCGACCGCTTCATCGGTTTTCGGGTTGTTTGTTCGGGTGCGTGGCTTCCTTAGCCCTTGACACTTTTGCCCTTTTGTGCTATGCACTTCTTACTCTTTACACTTGCCCTGTCGCCTCTGGCGACTCGATTTTTTTTTCAAAAATGACCTTTTCTGTGTTAATATACTTCTATGGAAGAATTACCGATCGTTCTGCTAAAGTAAAGTGACCGGTGGACGAATGCCATTCGCCCCTACTAAATCCTACTAAATATCGTAGATGCGATCGGGATCACAAAAAAAACAAGAATTTATCATTCAAAGTAGTGAACTTCGCTCACTAAATTATATTGAGGACTATCACATATCTTTAGACAGTTGAGTCACCAAGGTTTGTTGGGAAATAGGGGATATTAGAGAAGTAGAGTTAAATTAAATCCCATGCAAACCGAAACTATCTCATCTGAATGCGCGATCGCCGAAATTTTCTGCCAAGTCTGCAAATCTGGCAAATTAACTCGTACTAACCGCCACAGTCTAATGTTTGCACTCTTAGATTATACTCTCACCGAAGAAGATCGTAGCGCAATCGATCGCCTCATTCACGCTACCCGCCGAGGATGGGTGACAATTTTAGATTAGGGTTTGCTGAAGCAGTTGCCAAAGTAAACACTATATGAGTTGTGTGACTCTAAACTACAAAGTTTGAGCAAAAAGCAGTATAAAAATTTGCTAGTCCTCACAGAAGTCTATTTTATCGAATTCCAGGTAAGTGAAATACAGATAACGGGTAGGGACACGGCCAAGGCGTGTCAACTTAAGGTCAAACCCTTAGTCCGACAGGGACTAAAGTCCCTGTCTCAAAGATCAAGTCCTCTTAAGAGGACTAATGAATTTAACAATTTTCTTCAGTCCTCTTCAGAGGACTTTAGCTTTGAGACAGGGGTTTTAACCCCTGGCGGACTAAGGGTTTGAGCTTAAGTTGACACGCCTTGGGCAAGGCCTAAGTCCCTACTGTACTTCATCAACTATAAAAGGCGATCGATTGATATTTAATGGGAGCTAAACTTCCGTCGAGTGCGTTACTATTAATCGCAGGTGAGAGTAAGTTTTAAAAGTAAACTAAAAACAAGAGCTATTCAGTAATTATCAGCGGTTATCGGAGTGTGAGAAAAACGCGATCGCGCTCCTTACCACCGAAAATGAATCTAATCTCGCCTACCCAATTCATGGCAAAATGTCAAGACTCCAAAGGTGAATTATTTCAAGCAATTCAATCTTTAGTAAGACGAGGCGCGATCGAAAAATTTGAGCGATGAAGATGAAACTGTTTTCACCATTCAACCTATCTTAAAACAGTATGTTAAAATGGCTGTGAGCTAGATTATTGTGTTAAGTTAAGGAGTTAAACCCATGAAAAAAGTAAGTAACTGGTATCAATCTGCTGCACTGTTAAGCCTGTTCGCGATCGCGACGACGAGCTTACCAAGTTCTGTAATAGCCCAAAGCACAACCGTTACATCAAATATTAATCAAAACACATCATCAAACACCTCTCAAATCGCTCAAGCTATGCCTAATCTTTGCCGTAAAATTACTGCCAAACAGGGTGTAGTTATTCGCGAGAAACCCTCGTTAGCATCTCGTCAAATTGGCATCCTAGTTTTTAACAGCCAAGTGAATCTCGTAGAAGCAACAAACGCCCTCCAAGACTCAGAAGGCCGTCTTTGGGTAGAAATTGCATCTCCAGTTACAGGCTATATTTCTAATGGATTTGCTAACAGCGAAAGCAATCTTGGGATGTGTACCGCCTCACCGATGCCGCAGCCAATAAAGCCGCCTGATAATAATGGAAATAATAGAGACAATAATAATCCAAATCTTTGTCGCCAAGTCGAACCCCGTGTCGCACCGCGAGGTTTAGCTGTTCGCGCTGAACCTTCTGCCGGATCGACCTACAGAGGTGGTGTACCCGCTAGAAGTAAAGTGACTCTGGTTCCAAATTACAAACTAATTTTGGATAAAAGTGGGCAAAATCGCAATTGGGTAGAAATTACCTCACCTGTGGCTGGATTTGTATCCGCTCAAAGTTTGATTATGTGTCGTTAAACTTTACGTAACACCGTCATCTTGGCGGTGTTACGTAAAGGGTACGTAAGTCCTATTAAAAATTGCCGAAATTCACGATCGCCCCCTTCATTCTCTCAATCACCTCACTAACAGAAATTACCCCCAATTCCCCAGAAGCACGAGTGCGAATACTCACACTATTCGACTCAACTTCCTGAGCGCCAACAATACCCATCACAGGTATTTTATCCTTCTCAGCATTGCGAATTAACTTAGCTAAACGCTCGTTACTCGTATCAGCTTCCGCACGAATACCTAACATTCGCATCTCGGCAG
>MBRE01000007.1 GCA_001698425.1 Oscillatoriales cyanobacterium USR001
GCAACTGCTTCAGCAAGCCCTACATATACACATCAGCTATCCGTTCCAAAATTACGCAGCCTCCCTCCATATTTCTGCTAACTTCTCCAGCAGTGCTTCGGCTAAATCTTGTAAATCAGTGTCAGCGCTATCGGCACTTTCACGAGTAAATTGCCCTCCTGCGGCACTCCCAGCTAACATCTCTCCCCCTGCGTACCGCCACTCGTACTCCTCGCAAGTTCGATAAATACGCTCTAATTGGGCAACAATATTGCTCTGCGATTGAGTTTGGATCGTGGAGCGTACCTGTATAGCCACTGGGTCGTCAGTTTCTAAGAAGGCGATCGCTTCTTCTAAACGAGTAATCTGTTCAATTAAAGCGTCGATTGGCATCAGTTCTGCTAGCGCGAGTTGTTGCGGTGGATTTAAGCTATCTAAGCTTGGAGCAAATCCCAATAGTTGCACGGAGTCAAGGCGCTCATTAAATTGTACTCCCACATATCCAATCCGATTTTCTATTACTTCTTCGGGTAATAGAATGGTTGTTTCACCAGGTAAAACTGGACGGCATTCTAAGGAACCGATGCCAGTAATTACCAAGTCAGCGACATTAGCGAGCGCTGTTTTTGCTGGATTGAAGCTATCGGAAGAATTAAAATCTGTTTCAATTTGCAGCCATTTTAAATAGCTGTGAACTGCGTAAACTGCCAGTGCATTCAAGTAAACTCGTTTTCCTTTTTGGACTGTACTTTGAACTGCTGCCAACTGTCGAGCCAATTCGTGAGCTTTTAATTCTAGCGGTACTGTTAATAGAGGTATTTCTGCGATGTTCATGGTTGTGATTCCTGTTTATATCCTAGAGTGCGGGCTATTTCTTGCAACAAAGGTTCGCATTTTCTCTTCCAGTGAGAATTCAGAGTTGTGTACTTAACGCTTAACTCTTCTGCTAAGTCTTGAAATTTATCAGGAGGGTCTTTTAACCTTATTCTCAGGCTGAGCAATTGGCAGTTGCACTGCGGGTAAGAACGAGGGTAGCTATTTTTTAGCTTGCCTTCTGGATCTTGCTCAATGTAAAGTTCTAGTTGGATAGCAATTCGCTGAGTGGGTTCTTTCTGAATGCTTTCAATCATGCCCTCCAACCCGCTGAGCCTAAAGTCAGGTAATAGTTCGAGCCGAGTTGTTTCTCCAGCATCCACCGCGAGCGGTGCATCTAAACTAATTGGAGCATCTTTGTCAGGAGAGTACAAATCTTTAATTCGCCAACTCAGGTAGCCGTTAATCCAGTTAACCAAACTTTTTGAAACAGAAGGCGATCGCGGCTCAAATTTAGCAATCTCGCGACTAACCCATTCAAAAGTACGATTGAGGGCTTCAGGATAATCTTGATGGGCTGATTTTTTGAGTCCTGGTAATTGCTGAATTTCCCATAACAGCTTGTGCATGGCCGATCGCCATTTTCTACTGTTAGCTGGGTTGTGGCGCACCTCTGCAATTAGAGCGCTTAACCGTTCATCTAGGTCATCCATACCACTTTTTTTAGGAGGAAGTTAGTTTGTTTATTAGCTATGAAAATTCGCGATCGTGCGAAAATCCTAAGCTATTTTCTCATGTGGTTGAGTTCTTTGTGTGCGTAAATTCTTGCCGGGAGGAGGGAAAAGGCTATTTCCACGCGAATTATTGCAACTGAAGCAGGCTAAACGCAGGTTGGAGAGTGCGTTAGACCCCCCTCGACTTTTAGGGAGTAAGTGTTCGATGGTTCTTTCTGATTTCTCCATCGGTTTGCTGCACCAGTGACAGTGATTTCCGTACAGTTGCAGGAGTTGGCGCGTTTTGCTGCGTCTTGAAGCAGGGGACATAGAACTTTGGGAGCCTCATGGCTATTCGGTGTTCATTTACTTATCAGTCCCCTGTTAAAAATTTACGCAGCGATAGAAGATGGCTCCTATGTCCTCCAACTGCACTCATAAACCCAATATAAATTTGAATCGAGGTCACGATACCTTTGGATGCGAGCCAGTTCAAAGCTCTATCGCACGGAATTAAACAAGCCATTGGGGAAAGCTAGTGTTTCGTGCCTAACAAGCCCCGATAACTTTGGCGAGGCAAACCCAACCAGTTATGAGAGGTGCAGTAATGCGCGTTTTCGTTCTCGATAAAAATCTCAATGCTCTCGATCCCTGCCATCCAGCACGGGCGAGAGAATTGCTTCGGAAAGGAAGGGCGAAACTCTTTCGTCGATATCCTTTCACAATTGTTTTACAAGACAGAATTATTGAAGAATCTGTCGTGCATCCCCATCGAATCAAACTCGATCCAGGGAGCAAAACAAGTGGAATTGCCATTCTTCAAGAGGAGACTGGCAGAGTGACCAATGCCCTGGAAATTACTCACCGAGGGCAACAAATTAAAAAGGCTCTGGAATCTCGCAGAGCATTAAGAAGAGGGAGAAGAAATCGGAAAACCCGATATCGTAAGCCCCGATTTCTAAATCGAACTCGTAAGGCGGGACGGTTGCCACCTTCTCTAGAAAGTCGAGTTTTAAACTTGGAAACCTGGGTAAGAAGGCTCCGGAAACTTTGTCCAATCGTTGCGATTTTGCAGGAGTTGGTGAAGTTCGATACACAACAACTCCAAAATCCAGAGATTAGCGGGATTGAGTATCAGAGGGGAGAGTTGTTTGGCTTTGAAGTCAAGGAGTATCTCCTCGAAAAATGGGGGAGAAAATGCGTCTATTGTGACGCTGAAAATACCCCGTTGGAAGTAGAGCATATTCATCTTGTAGGTCGCTCGTAACATATTGAGCCAGTTGGATAATTGCTCGGATTGTTGATTATTAGCGCGCAACTTGTACTTGTAGCTCAAAATCAATTTCAATCACCTCCTAACGTTATTGTACGATATCATTGCGGTCAAATTCTGCCAAATCGCTAATAATATCTAAGTTCATATTATCAACTAATTTAGTCAAAGCTTTCGCGATCGCCTGCTCCGACTGGGGAATCTGACTAATTAACTGCCGAGTGAGTTGCTCATCGCCGATAGCAGCGGCTTTGTAGAGCTTCGTTAGCAACTCCCTCGGCAACACAGACAGCGATTCAGGAGTAAGTTTTACGGCAACGTCATCCCGCAGTGGCAACACCGGCGACTCCTCTTCATAAACATAGCGAACTCCCAAATGCAGCGCCATCTTCTCAAAAATCACACTGTCTCGGAATGGTTTAGCAACAAAATCATCAAACCCTGCCCCTAAAGCTCGTTCTTGGGTTTGAACAAAAGCATTAGCACTCAAAGCAATAATCTTAGTATTGCAGCCGTCAGGCAAAGCTCTAATTTTTTGAATAGCTTGAAAACCGTCTAAAAGCGGCATCCTCAAATCCATCCAAATTAAATGCGGCTTGTACTTTCGCCACAACTTAACAGCCTCAATTCCGTCATCCGCACACCACACTTGAAAGCCAGCCGCAGTCAATATCTGAGTTAATAGCAACCGATTTGCCGACTCATCATCCACCACCAAAATGCGATACTTTTGTTGGTTAGATGCCAACCCCTTAACTCGTTTTGGTGGCTGGCTGCTTTGAATTTCGCTCTTAGTTGCACTGCTAACTTTAATGTAAAAACTAAAAACAGTTCCTTTCCCCAAAGAGCTTTTAACCTTAATATCGCCCCCCATAAGTCGCACAAAAGAACGGCTGATTGGCAATCCCAAGCCCGTTCCCGTTTGCGATTTCCTCCCAGTTTCAGTTTGTACGAATGGCTTGAATAAACTGGTAATTTCTTCAGACGCAATCCCCTGCCCTGTATCCTTGATAGAGAACTGGAGAAAGAACTTAGATGTCGGCTTTTTAGAGACAGGATTAAGGCTTTTTACAGTCAGGTTAACCCGACCCGCTGCCGTAAACTTAACAGCATTCCCCAAAAGATTAATCAAAACTTGCCGCAGCTTGCTTTCATCAGTTCGCACATACCTCGGTACTGTTGAATCCCGGCGAAAGACAAGTTGCAAACCTTTGGAAGAGGCTTTGAAGCGAAACATCTGCTCGATGTCATCAAGCAAATTAAAAAGGTCGAAAGAGTTTTCATTAATAGTTGCTTGACCCGCTTCAATTTTAGAAAGAGATAGGACATCATTAATCAGCTTGAGCAAATGCTCACCACTGCGATTAATTATCTGTAAACTCGATTGCTGTTCAGGTACAGTTCCAGGTGTACGTGAAAGGAGTTGGGCAAAACCAATAATGGCATTAAGTGGCGTTCTCAGTTCATGGCTCATAGAAGCCAGAAAGGTACTTTTAGCACGGTTAGCACTTTCGGCGGCAACTTTAGCCGTTTCGAGTTCTTTGGTTTTCTGTGCAACTTGTCGCTTTAAGTCACCAGAATATTCTTGTAACCGTGAACTATATTCTTTCAATTGGTGACTCATAGAGTTGAAAGCGCAGACGAGGGCTTCAAGTTCGGCAATACCGCTATGTGGAACTTCATCGTCAAAGTCACCCTCAGCTATTGCCTCAGTCGCCCTAATGAATCGTTGCAGTCGCCGTTCTATTTTAAAGGAAGTAAACAGCAAAAGCGAGATGGAGATTAAGAGTACCAGTATGACCAGGTAGACAGTGTTACGGTTTAACGCATTAACCTGAGCCATAAAGTCAGTTTCAGGGACAACAGCCACAATCAGCAAGTTATGTCCGCTCTTGTGTTCAAATAATCGAACGTGCAGCAAGTATTTAGAACTGTTCTTTGTAAAGTCAAGATTTTGGGTATTAATAGTAGCCGAGTTGCCAAAGTGAGAGAGTAAATAGTCTGTTGAAAGTGTTACTAGGGCAGGTACATTAACTTGGGACAAGTCGGACTCAAGGCGATAAGAGGCGGATGTTGAATGTGCAGAACGAAAAGCTAAAAGTTTTCCATTTCGGTTGATTAAGAAGGTGTGGCAGTTAGGGCTAATGTGGAAATCGGGCAAGTTGAATTCGGAGGTTTTTTCAGGAAAATTGACTTGAGGTTGAGGGTAAGATGTTCGACTCGCGCTCAGTCGAGCCGTTGTTTTTGAAACTCCTTCCCCAACCCCTTCGGTTAAGTAATTCTCAAGGTGGAGAGAGATGTGGCTGGTTGCCTCAAATAATAGCTGTGCAACTAAGTCATTCATTGTCTGCCTCCCTGTTTGAAAGGAAAGCCACCCCGCCAGACAGATGGGTTCTATAATACTAGAAGTAGAGTCACCTTTTAAACGGAAGGAGCTTGAACTGGATTGAGGAGTGATGCTGCAACAACGATGTAGTACCCGTGCAATGCCCAGTGCAAGTTCGATAGCAACTCGACTTCCTTTGACGCTGGAGCATTCTCGACCGCATAGATTTATTTACAAGCTTTTCACAACTCATAAAGGAGATCGCACTCATCATGGCTAAACTTGAGGAATTAAGCAAAGGGGTTAAGCTCAAGGGAATTCTACCTAACACGATAGTCACGGTAGAGGTTGTCTCAAAGTGTGGAGACGATGCTGTCACATTAATATATCGAACTGATGATAGCGGTCTTGTAGGAGATCGGGTACTTGATCGGTCAGATGAGCAAAATCTAGAGATTGTTGACCTGAAATATTCTTGGCGGTTCAATGCTGATGGGGCTTTATTTCGCCTAGTTTCGGAAGCCCTCCGAATTGACTTTGCCCATCTATTTGATCGATTCTTGGCTATTCATACATCACAAGTCGATCCGTATCCCCACCAAATCACGGCAGTTTATGAAGAAATGCTACCACGTCAACCTTTGCGCTTCTTGCTGGCTGACGATCCAGGTGCAGGCAAAACCATCATGGCGGGGTTGTTGATTAAAGAGCTAATGATGCGTGGTGATTTGCAGCGTTGTCTAATTGTTGTTCCTGGCAACTTAGTAATCCAGTGGCAACGAGAACTCAAGGATAAATTTGAGCTAGATTTTGAAATTCTTAGTAACGAACACATCAAGAACACACTCACAGAAAACGTTTTTGAAAAGATGCCCTTGGTCATTGCTAGGGTAGATAAATTAAAACGAGATAAATCGAGTCAAGAAAAAAAACTTCAAGAAAATATCAAGTCAATTGAATGGGACTTAATTATCTGCGATGAAGCTCATAAAATGTCTGCCTCTTTCTCCGGCGGTGAAGTGAAGCTAACTAAACGTTACAAGCTTGGGCAGATCCTATCAGATAGTGAAACTACCCGCCATTTTTTATTGATGACTGCTACGCCTCATAACGGCAAAGAAGAAGATTTTCAACTGTTTATGGGGCTGCTAGATCGCGATCGCTTCGAGGGCAAGTTTCGTAATGGCGTTCATTATGCAGACACCTCTGACATGATGCGACGGATGCTAAAAGAAGACTTAGTAGATTTGGAAGGCAAGCCTCTGTTGCCAGAACGTCTATCTTACTCTTTAACTTATCATCTATCACATTTGGAAGCGCTGCTTTATAAAGAAGTGACTGAATATGTAGAGAAAGAATTCAATAGGGCTGATCAACTAGAGAAGGGACGCAAGACGAGCATCGGTTTTGCCCTAACGATTTTACAGCGACGGCTGGCTTCATCCCCAGAAGCAATTTGCCAGTCTTTGCAAGGACGACGGGAGCGATTGGAAAAGAAATCGCGTCAAAAAGAAGATTTACTGAAGACACTCACTTGTCTCGATTCAGAGGATTTAGAAGATTTACCAGTTGTTGAAATAGAAAATCTGGAAGATGAATTCGTAGATCAAGCTACAGCCGCTTCAACTATTGCAGAACTTCTAGCTGAAATTAATAAGCTAAAAGAATTGGTACAATTGGCACAAGAAGTAATAAAAAGCGGTACTGATACAAAATGGGAAGAGCTTTCTAAGCTATTTAAAAATAATCCAGAAATGTTTGATTCTCAGGGACAAAGGCGCAAAATTATTGTGTTTACTGAACATCGCGCTACCTTGGGCTATTTGGTACGCCGTGTCAGGGGAATCATAGGCGAAAAAGCAGTTGCTATCATTCATGGCGGTATCAAACAAGAGGATCGCCAGAAAATACAAGACGACTTTAACCAAAATCCTACGGTGCAAGTTTTAGTGGCTAATGATGCTGCGGGTGAAGGGATTAACCTGCATGAATCTTGCCATTTAATGATTAATTATGATTTGCCCTGGAATCCCAATCGACTAGAACAGCGATTTGGACGCATTCACCGCATTGGTCAAACAGAAATCTGCCATCTCTGGAATTTGGTAGCAGTGGATACACGAGAGGGAAAAGTGTTCCAAAGAGTGCTAGAAAAATTAGAAGTGGCGCGAAAAGCATTAGGAGGTAAAGTTTTTGATGTCTTAGGAGAGGCGATCGATGGTAAACAACTAGGGGAACTTTTAATTGAGGCTATCCGCTATGGTGATAGACCCGACAAGCAAGCGCAACTAAAGCAAGCTATTGAGGACAAACTTAATCTAGAGCACCTTCAAAAGATCCTAGAAAAACGGTCACTTTATCATAACTTAATGGACCCTTCTAAGCTGCGTCAAATTTATGAAAAACTTGAACGCGCAGAAGTGCATAAGCTACAACCCCACTTTATAATAGACTTTTTTCTAGAAGGCTTTCGGCTGCTTGGAGGTAAAATACAGGGAGGTGAATTGGGACGTTATGAAATAGTAGCTCCTATTCCAATTAGTCTCCGCAACCGATTACCTAAGCCTTACCGTCACATTTGTTTTGAAAAAGCTCAAGCTTATCTTCGGGGTAAACCACTTGCTGAGTTTATCTATCCCGGTCATCCACTCTTAAATCACACAATAGATTTAATTTTGGAACCATATCGTGCTTTATTAAAGCAAGGATGTATCCTTGTGGATGAGAATAACTTGACTGAACGAGTTCGCATTTTAGTGTACCTAGAACATTCTATTGAAGATGCTCGTAAGGACAAATCTGGCTATTTCAGAGTTGTATCTAGGCAGATGCAGTATGTAGAGATTGACTCAGAAGGTAACGCTAAAAATGCAGGTTACGCACCCTATTTAGATTACCGACCTTTGCAGCAATCCGAACAATCTTTGCTACCCCAGATATTAAACATATTGATGAATCAATCTTCAATCCTACAGAAAGGGATTGATGAACAAGCGCAACATTATGCCATTCAACACCTAGTTCCCCGGCATAAAGAGCAAGTGCAACAGCAGCGGACGGAGCGGATTAATAAGACAATAGAAGCTGTAAAAGAGCGACTGACTACAGAAATTAACTACTATGAGAATCGAGCCGAAAAATTTCGACTAAAAATTGGATTGCAGGCGACTGCACAACCCAATTACGATAATGCTCGTCGGAGAGCAGAAGAACTAAAAGCACGCCGGGAAAAGCGGCTGGCAGAGTTAGAGCAAGAGCGTAATATATCAGCTAAACCGCCAGTGGTTTTGGGCGGTGCATTGATTGTACCTGTGGCTTTGATCCAGCATTTGAAAGGGGAAACTCAACAAACTCCAGGTAATTTCGCTATAGAAAAACAGCAAGTAGAAAATCTGGCTATGCAAGCAGTGATGGCAGCGGAACGAAAGCAGGGATTTGAACCAAGGGATGTAAGTGCTGACAAGTACGGTTACGATATTGAATCGCGCATCCCCGGCACAAATCGGCTGCGTTTTATTGAAGTCAAAGGTCGAATTCGGGGTGCGAGTACGGTGGCAGTCACAAAAAATGAAATCATTACAGCTTTGAATAAACCTGATAGTTATATCTTGGCTTTGGTGGAAGTTTCTGAGTCAACACAATTATCTCTGAATGATTGTACTTTGCGTTATGTTCAGCGTCCATTTCAACAAAAGCCAGATTTTGCAGTGACAAGCGTGAATTATAGCTGGCAGGAACTGTGGTGTAGAGGTCAAGGGTGTTAAACCAATATTCCGTTTATACCTAGGGCTTGCTGAATCAGTGCCCAGATGTGATGCAGTATGGGTTATGCGATCGCAGATCGAGAGTATGGTGCAAGAAAAACAGGTAAAATAGGTCAAAACCTTT
>MBRE01000008.1 GCA_001698425.1 Oscillatoriales cyanobacterium USR001
AATTTATTCAGCAAACCCTAGTTATCGAGCAATAATTAAATCTCAGCAGAAAGTCATTAAAACTAATATCAAACTGTTGCACGGTGTTGATTTTGACATAGATATCGCTCACGACCCCGTTCACTTGCGGACTTGGGCTTTAATGGCTGCTAGAATAAATGCGGGAATGTGGAATTACAGAGAGGCAATTTGGGAGGGATTAAAGTCGGAAGGGCATCGGGTAATGCTGTGTCGAGAAAATCAGTTACAGCGGGAGATTAAAGTTCTGCAAATGCAACAATTAGCGGCTAATAATTGCCAAGACTGGGATTTATTGGAACAGCTAACTGAACAAGCGCAAGAATTAGAAGAGGAATTAGATAATTTAGAAACAGTCGCTAATTGTCTCAGTGATGAGGCCAAAGCAATCAGGGAAGAGAATAAAGTGGCTGAGGCTTCAGGAGTTACCAATGCTGAAAATATTACTCTGTCAGAATACCTGAAATTGAAGGAGAAGCGAGCTAAGACAAAGGCAGAACTAGAGCAGCAGCGTAAATATCAATTATGGGACACTTATGGAGTGCCTGTTACGCCAGAACTCAAACTTAGAGATGATGATGGCTGGTTGCCCAAAATTAGCCTGCATTATTATCTAACTTATGACCCTGAATTTGTCAGGTTGCGAGATAAAAATCACTTGGCTGGACATCAGGAAAGGGGTAAAGGTAAGGTTTGTCCCCAAGATTTGCGGTTACTTACGGCTAGGGTGGAAGCACTTAAGAAATTGGGAGTGATGGAGTTCTTAAACCCGGACAAAGAGTTTAGAGGAACTGATGCGCTTGCGATCGCTTTTGCTGAGCGGGTTAAGCTTTGTGCTGTTGATGTGAAGGACTTTTTAGGCATTAGTGTCAATCCCAAGGCTAAGCCAATGGAGGTGGTACAGTATATTTTAAGGTGTAAACTGGGTTTTACTTTGCGGCGAGTTCGCCAAGAAAGGTCGGAGGAACGAGATGCTTTAGGTAGGCAGAAACGTATTAGGGTTTACCAGTTTGAGTTTCCCCAGGATGGCAGGGAGGCGATTTTTGAGGTTTGGCAGCAGCGGGATAAGGAGGTAGCGTCGGCGGAAGGTGCTACTCAGCGTTTAGGAGAGGTTTGTAGTGGCACAGGGGCTGATAATAATATGGGGATATCTGAGGTTGTGCCACCCCTTGGTTTATCTCAACAGATGAATGAGGTGGGAACTGGTGGCACAGGGTCTGATAATAATATAGGGATGTCAGAGGGTGTTTTTTCTCAGAATTTGCCTCAACAGATTGATGAGGTGGGAACTGGTGGCACAGGGTCTGATAATAATAGAGAGATATCAGAGGGTGTGTCGCCTCTGGATGAGGAATTAGCTCACGCTACTCAAGTGTTTGGAGTGGAAGCTGCACCTGGGGAGACATTAACAACAGAAGGGATGGGATTTGCAGCTTCATATCAGGCGAGAGAACCCGAAAATCACGTCATTCCCACTGATGAGGTAAAAGTACCCCAAATAGCACCGTCTGAGCTGAAAGTTGGCTCAGTGGTGAGGTTCTGCGGTAAGGTTCAGAAATATGTCGTTAGAGCTGTTTCTGGGGCTCAGGTAATGGTGAAATCCCTGTTTTCGGGGCAATTCGTCAACACTTATGCACACCGCTTAGAGCTTGCAGAAGAGGGGACAGGATGAGTTATTTATGGCGATCGCGCACACATGGGGATAAGAAAGTTGAACGGCTTATTACACAAGGGTTTGAGTTAATAGGTCTCAAAAGAGATCGAGAGTAGAGGCGAGCGCGATTAATGCTCAGTTCAGCCTTGTATTTGTGAACTGCGAGTGTGGCAAAAGAAATAGGTTGAACAATTTATGTCCGATGAATTCCCCATCATTATTGTCACCCAAGAAGCTTACGAGCTCTCCAAGACTGAGGCAATGGGGAGTAAGTATAAGTTTTGGTTTGAACACCCAGAACTTGGCCGCTGTCTGTACAAACAAGCTAGAGAAAACTTAGGTGAAGACTGGGCAGAAAAAGTGGCCTCAGAATTGTGCAAATTAGTGGGAATTCCTCATGCTAATTATGAACTTGCCGCCACGAATGATGGTAGTCTCGGTGTAGTCTCTTCTTACTTTTTACCCAACGGTGGCACCCTCGTTCATGGTAACGAACTTCTTACTCCCCTTGTCCCAAATTACCCCACCTTTGCAACCTACAACCTCTCACAACATACAATTGATCTAGTGTTGAGAATTATCGCTGATGAATCTGTGAACTTACCTATTGGTTGGACAGTACCCAGTGGCATCCAAAAAGCTGTAGAAGTGTTTGTCGGCTATCTCCTGTTAGATGCGTGGATTGGCAATGGCGATCGCCACCACGAAAACTGGGGTGTTGTCCAAAATAAGGCAATGCTTACTTCAGGGGAAACAGTACACCTAGAGTCCATTACATCTGAAACAATACACTTAGCACCCACTTACGATCATGCTTCCAGCTTAGGTCGCGACCTCTCTGATAAACAAAGGCAAAAACGCTCAGTAGAGGCTTATGCTAACAAATGTTTCTCAGCATTTTATGGTAACGTTGAGGATAAAAAGACTCTCAAAACTGTTGATGTATTTAACTACGCTGCACGTTGTTATCCGAATGCAGCGCATATATGGCTTGAGCGACTTGAAGGTATCTCAAAGGCGAATATACTAGATATTTTTAATCGAATTCCTAACACTCGTATTTCGCCTATTGCCGCCGATTTTGCCCAAAAGATTCTTGAATTTAATCAACACAGACTACTTACCTTGAGGAAAGCGCTACCGTGAAGACAAAATCAACACTTTTTTTGGCTTGGCAAGACCAAATTAGCCGTTCCTGGTTTACCATTGGCAGGCTAACATTTGATGGAACCAACTACCAATTCACCTACACGCAAGGCGTTTTAGAAGCTCAAGAAAAGTGCGGTTTTGAACCCTTAGCCTCGTTTCCGCGTTTAGGTGAAGTCTATAAATCAACTTACTTATTTCCCGTATTTGCTAATCGATTGATGCCGAAAAATCGCCCCGATTACTTAAATTTTATTCAGTGGCTAAATCTTTCTCAAAATGAAAATGGAAGAGATCCAATTGCCATCTTAGCCCGCAGCGGTGGGAGGCGAGAAACAGATACACTCACTGTTTTTCCTTGCCCAGAACTAGATTCAGAAGGGCGGTATCGCCTTCATTTTTTCTTGCACGGACTGCGGTACTTGCCCCCCTGTGCAATTGAGCGAATTAATCGCTTAGAAACTGGAGAAAAGTTGTGGTTAGCTCACGAATTTCACAATCATTATGATTCTAAAGCATTGACTTTAAATACAGAAGATCATTATATTGTCGGGTATTGTCCGCGATATTTGACTAGGGAGATTTTTGAACTATTGAAGAATGCCAGTTTTGTAGAGGTGCGCGTAGAGCTTGTCAATCAGCCACCGACACCGCTTCAGTTTCGCTTGCTGTGTAATATAACTGCTCAATGCTATGATGCCTTTCGCCCCTTTTCAAGTGATGAATATCAGCCTTTTATCGGTGAGGTGGCAACTGTTTAACTCATAGGTTACGGTGACAATTTTTATGGTAAAATGATGTGTGGATTGTCAGGAAAATAAAAATTTAACCGGGAAGCAAAACTCGCTGAGGTAATGCTTGATATATAATCTCGTTGCATTAAGAGGTTTGGCTTCAAAAAGTACAAATTAGATGCGCGTCAGCTTTCCCCAAGTCCCATCGCCGACTCTCTTTTTAGTGGTAAACGACAGAACCGGGGACAAAACGGTATCAAAACGGTATCAAAACGGTATCAAAACGGTATCAAAACGGTGTCAAAAAACTGACGATGGTGGTTTTTCTACGTTTCTCCGGGCGATCGCCTAAAATAAGGGTTTGTACGAGGCGGTGCTGTTTGTTGTTGCCTCACTGAAGGAATTAGTCATGGATATGGGAAGATAACACTAACAATGCCAGCCAACTACACCGAACTCGAAAAACGCCTTTGGGAAGCAGCTGACGAACTCAGGGCCAACTCTAAACTCAAGCCTTCCGAATATTCCGTACCCGTCCTGGGGTTGGTCTTCCTCCTCTATGCTGACTATAAGTTTGGCCTGGTTTCCCAGGAAATTGCAGTGGGAAGCAGCAGCAGGCGGCGCACGGTGGGTAAGGCGGATTACCAGGCAAAAGGGGCGCTTTATTTGCCGGAAACTGCGCGTTTTGATTATTTAATCGATCGCCCGGAAGCTGAGGATATTGGCGGGGCGATTAATGCGGCGATGAAAGCGATCGCAGATGAGAATGAGGAACTCGGCGGCGCTTTGCCTAGAAATTACAACAGCTTGGAAAAACCGATTTTGCGGGAGTTGTTGAAAATCTTAAATCGGATTCCCCGAAAGAATATTACTGAGGATGCGTTTGGGGAAATTTATCAGTATTTCCTGGGGAATTTTGCTCAAAAAGAAGGGCAGAAAGGCGGAGAGTTTTTTACTCCAATTTCACTGGTTAAGCTGATTGTGGAAGTGATAGAGCCGAATTACGGGCGAATTTTAGACCCTGCTTGTGGTGCTGGGGGAATGCTGGTGCAGAGTGCGATTCGGGTTCGCAATAAGTTAGGATTTGACCCGAATCAAGTAATTAGTGTTTACGGTCAGGAAAAGGTAGATGGAACGGTGAAACTGTGTCAGATGAACTTGGCAGTTCACGGCGTTTCTGGTTTGCGAAATATCCGCGAAGGTAACACTTATTATCAAGATATCCACAACAGCGTCGGTGAATTTGATTTTGTGATGGCGAATCCGCCGTTTAATGTGAATGGGGTGGATAGAGAGAAGATTAAAGGCGACCCTCATTATCCCTTTGGTGCGCCGACAACTGACAATGCAAATTATCTCTGGATTCAGCTATTTTATACTGCTTTAAATCGGAACGGACGGGCGGGGTTTGTGATGGCAAACTCGGCCTCGGATGCGCGGGGTTCCGAGTTGGAGATTCGCCGCCAGTTGATAGAAACGGGGGCGGTAGATGTGATGATTGCTATCGGTTCTAATTTCTTTTATACGGTGACTTTACCCTGTACGCTGTGGTTTTTCGACAGGGGGAAGGTGAAGACTGCTCGCAAGGATAAGGTATTATTTATTGATGCGCGACATATTTACAGGCAAATTGACCGCGCCCATCGGGAGTTTAGCGAAGCACAGATTGAGTTTATCTCAAATATTGTGCGGCTTTATCGAGGGGAAAAGGCAGAATTGACTGCTGATTCTGAAATGCTGATTGAGACATTTCCCGACAAGGTTTATCGGGATGTGGCGGGGTTGTGTAAAATAGCAACATTGGATGAGATTGAGGCGCAGGGATGGAGTCTCAATCCTGGGCGTTATGTGGGGGTGGCCCAACGCCAGGAGGCGGAGGATTTTGATTTTGCCGCACGGTTGGAAGAGTTGAATGAGGAATTGGAAATCTTGAATGTTGAGGCGCGGGGGTTGGAGGAAACAATTGCTGAGAATGTGGTGATGTTGTTGGAGGATATTGTTACAATACCAGGTACTTGCTCTCAGAATTAAAATTAAAACATTGGAGAAAATAGCCATGTTTGCTTATAAAAAATACGTGACGATTGAAGATCCATCAAAGGTAGTTTTATCGGATTTACCTTTTCAAGCTGGACAACGAGTTGAGGTGATTATTTTGGTGGAAAATAATCCCAAAGCAGCTTTAGCACAAAATTTACGAGAGTTATTGAAGGAGACGCAAGCTTTACACGCAAATAATCCCATAACTGAAGAGGAGATAGCAGCAGAAATTGAGGTTTATCGAAAGGGACTATGAGAATAGTTATTGATACTAATGTTTTAGTTTCTGCTGCGGTGACTGGGAGAAACCCAGAAGCAGTTATTTTGTTTATTGTGGAGAGTCTTGATTGTGAATGGGTGGTGTCAGCAGAAATTCTCAGAGAATACAAGGACGTTTTAAGTCGGAGTCGGCTAAGGTTAACGGAGTCGCAGAAAGAGAGATGGTTTAACATTCTCGATCGTGCTACAATACTGATTGAAGTCAATGTTGAAGTTGATTTTCCCAGAGATCGGAAAGATGCCAAATTTCTCGCTTGTGCTCTAGCTGGCGAAGCAGATTTTTTAATTACTGGCGATCGCGATTTTACCGAAGCTGAAAATTTGACAAATACCACTATTATTTCAGTGTCTCTTTTTAAGAGATTAGTGTGTGATTTTAAAGAATTAAATTAATAAATTTGGGAGGCACTTAGATAATGAATATAACCTTAACAACTGAACAGGAAAAATATGTTCAATCGCAATTAGAAGAGGGCAAATATAACAGTATCGAGCAGTTAATTAGTAAAGCATTGCAATTGCTAGAGGAGCAAAATCGCGCCTCAGAACAGAAGCGTTTAGAAGAACTAAGGCTAAAAATTGCTAGTGGTACTGAGCAAATCGCCAGAGGACAAGTGACTGATGGCGAGGTAGTTTTTGCCCGGTTGCAGGAAAAAATTCGCTCTGATTCTGAGTTGCAATTATATGAAAAATGGGTGGAAGAAACCAGGGAAAAAGTAGCAGTTGGTATTGCACAGCTTGATCGGGGAGAAGGATTAGATGGGGAAACTGTTGTTGCGGGGATTTTAGAGAGATTTAAACAAGCACGTCAAAATAGAAAACGAGAGGATTCAAACCAAGGAATGAGTGAAACTAAACAATTACAAATCGCAATTTCCAAGCAAGAAATCGCACAATTTTGTCACCGTCACTATATCCGCAAACTGTCTTTATTTGGTTCGGTGTTAAGGGATGATTTTACACCGGAGAGCGATATTGATTTTTTAGTGGAGTTTGAGCCGGGGAAAACTCCGGGTTTTTTTAAGATCGTCAGTATGGAAATGGAACTTTCAGAACTGCTGGAGGGGCGAAAGATAGATTTAAGGACTCCTAATGAGTTAAGTGTTTATTTTCGAGATCGAGTAATAGCTGAGGCGGTGGTGCAGTATGACAGCAATTGATGATTTAACTCGATTGCACCATATACAGGATGGCCCAGAAATAGCGAAGCTGACACCAGCCGCAAAGTAGCACTTCAAACCATTACCAGCTAAGGATTACAGCCGTTTTTTCAATCAGACCACGCCCTTGATCTAGGCCAACACTCAGTTAACCACGGCAGAGTATAGTCACTACTCTCCCGGACATAGCCTTTATGCTCAAAAAATATACTATCTGTGCAGCTTTAATCTAATTTAATTAGAAATCTCTGATTCAATAGAAGTCAGAACCTTTAAAGCTTTTTGCGCTACTTCTTGTGCCCGCTGTGAAGTTACTTTTTGGTATCTTAATGTAGTCTGAATCTTTTCATGCCCCATCAAAGCTCGTAACTCTTCAATAGACATTAACCCTACTCTTTCTGTAGCAAAAGTATGTCTTAAATCGTGAAGCCTCACACCTCTTAAAACAGAACTTTGTGCCGTCAACTCACACCAATTAGCATGAACTCGGCGATAAGATAAGCGCGTCACTTCAAGAGTGAAAGGATTTTGTGCAGTAAATAATGCACCACAACCTGTATCCCGATAATACTTAATGTATTCATCTAAAACTTTTGTTACATCCTCACTATAAAAACACCATCGTTGTTTGTTCCCCTTACCCACCACCTGAAATTTACGAGCGATAGTATCTATTTGTTCTAAATCCAACGCCAAAACTTCGCCAATTCTAGCCCCCGTCCGATGCAGCAACCGGACAATAGCGTGCAAACGTACATCTGGCTCAACCACTTTATACAACTCGATAAGCTGCAAATGATTCAAATAACGAATGACTTCATCCGTACCATGCTCTCCTTTCTCCTTTAATAGCTTGCGGCGAGTTAAACCAGCAATCGGATTACTTTTAATAGCACCCAAAGCCACCCCAAAGTTGAACAACGACTGGATAATTGCTTGATGTCGATGGTGAGTATTGATTGATAAATGTTCTAAGCTTTGCAAATAGTCACAGATGACCTGACGACTAATAATTTCTACTGGCAAACGTCCATAAAGAGCCAGCAATGGCATTAACACTACCTCATAAGAGCGTTGTGTACTTTTAGCCAAACCGGGACGCTCTAAAAACTCTGTCGCTAATCGAGCTAAAGTAACCACTAAAAACCCAACTTTCCTGAAATCACATATCAGCTAATGTCTTTCTGTTTTAAACACTTTATTTCAGGAAAAGTTTACACATTATTATGTATACTTTTGACGAGTCAATCGCGCCGCAGCCCCAAGAATCACTCTTAAACTACATCAAAAGGCTGCGAAATCGTCTCTCGATGAGCCAACAGCAACTAGCTGCTGCCGCCGGAATTCATGGACAGAGCCTGGGCAAACTGGAAAGAGGGAAAACACTTCGCCTCAACCAGAAAACCAAAAAGGGATTAGCCATCGCCTTAAATATCCCGGAAGAATACCTGGATGCCGTTGTTTCTGGACTACCCGTAGAAGGCGTGCAGAAGAAACAATACTGCCCTCGCTGCTGGAAGGGAGGTACTAACCCAGACCAGGCATGGACATTGCCAAGGGCCAAGCATTGTTTACTTTGCGGCGCTCAACTGCGTTGCAGTTGTATTAGCTGCCACGAACCAATTGCATCTTTCAAACATAAATTTTGTCCTCACTGCGGCACTCCTTACGCTGAACCAGGCCAAAAGAAGTCCCATTTTTGAATTCAATCGGATACTGAGGTCAGTTTTGTCGTAAAACTATAATTCTGTCGAATTTGGGAGTAGTCTACGTGAAACGCCAGTGGGAGTCAGAAGAATTAATCGAACATTTCACCCTACTTGAGGGAGAAAGGGCACTGCTGGCTAATAAAACCGGAGCCACTCGGCTCGGTTTCGCCGTATTACTCAAATGCTTTTGTAAAGACGCTCGGTTTCCAGTTAAAAAACAAGAAATTCCTAAATCCGTCGTATCCTACATCGCTAT
>MBRE01000009.1 GCA_001698425.1 Oscillatoriales cyanobacterium USR001
AACCATAGCGCGTAGCGCTATATCTATGCCTATGGAGTCGTCTGGGCTGGTGTTCATGCAAATGAAGCATTCCAGGCTTACAAAGGTACGGGAGTTTTCAATGCTTGCAGTAACGGCAAACCTAATCATGCCATTAATATTATTGGTTGGGATGATGCAGGTGGCTATTGGATTGTTCGCAATTCTTGGGGTAATGATTGGGGAGAAAATGGTTACATGAAAATTAAATATGGTTGCAGCCAAATTGGTGTTAGTGCTGCTATTCCCAAATTGCCAGTATTAGCAGATTGTAATGGTGGTAATTGTCAACCGAGAAATTATAGTTCTCCTCCTTGGTTGGGAGGAAATGCACCAAATCCTGTGCCCCTAACTCCTGTTCAACCAACTCCTATTCAACCGAATCCTGTGCCACAAAATCCTGTGCCACCGGCTTCTAATCCTAATCCGCCAAATGACGTTCCACCGGGATGGAATTGGTAAGTTTAATTGAACCAAATCCGTAGGGGCGGGTTCGCCGAAATATTTGCCACCCACGAATAATCTCGATAACCCGCCCCCACCCAGCGAATAATCCCCAAATAACCATCCCCAAATCACCCTTAAATTCAATTAATTGTTAATTTGTCGGTGGGGTGGGGGCGGGTTTTCAGAATTTGTCGATGGGTGGGAAATACCTTGGCGAACCCGCCCCTACAGGCTTTCCTAAAAAACAGGCGATCGCGTATCCTAAAACCTTGTTAAAAATAAGGATAGATAGCAAAATAGAAGCATCATTAAGGCATGAACATCAAGGCAAGGGATGAGATTTTTTTAACGATCGCATAACAACTAACAACCAACAACTAACAAATATCAATCTGAGTCAAATAAACCAGGTGGCGGCGTAATTTCAATGCGACGATTTTCGATTTCCACAATGGGTACAATTGATTCAACAAAGGGGATCAACACAGTTTTGGGTTTAGATTTGATCGATCGCTGTTTAGGTTTTTTCCTGCGATCTTTATGCACTTCGTCAACAACTTCAGCCACACCCAAATTTTCCTCTTTCCCAGACTGTTGCAACAATTCCACCTCTAAAAGATCGTTGCCGGCTGGAATAATATCGACCACAGTACCTAACATTTCGCCCGTTTCTTGGTAAAATACCTCTAAACCTACCAAATCTCGAACATAAAACTCTCCTGGCTCCAAAGAAGGGCGATCGCTTGCAGAAACAAACAAAAGACAACCCCGCAAAGCCTCAGCCTGATCTACACTCTCAATACCCGCTAACTGCACCGCATAAATTCCCTTCCCAGGAATGTAGCGCCCGCCCAAAAATTCGATCGGTTCCGGCTCCGCTTTACCGGGGCGCTGTACCCACCGTTGTCCAGGTTCCAAAAACCGTTCCGGGAAGTCAGAATTAGGATATACTCGCACTTGGCCATGTAAGCCTTGAGGTGCGACAATTTTACCAATTTCTATCCAGTCAGACATAAAGATATCCTATATTTAACACTCTGTTTACAGATCGCAAAAAATGAACATCAGAAATCAAGGAGCGATCGCGCTGATCGCCATTTTACTCTCCCATAGTGCGATCGTAACTGCCAAAGCTGGCGATCGCGAGTTATTAACTCAACAGCCCAATTTACAAGAACTTCAGATCAAAAACGAAATTAGCGATCGCGTCTCCGAAGAAGTTGATACCGCTTTTCGTCGCACCACATCCCTACTAAATGTCTTATTAATTATACTCCTAAGCTTACCCACCGCCGCCGCCATCGGCGCTTGGTTACTTCTAGCAAAATTAGCCCAACAAACAGCCCTTGCCCACCAAGAAATTGCCAGCCTAAAAGATGATGCAATTTATCAATTAAAAATCATGCTGGCTGAAGCCCAAAATGTATTAGCAGAACTCAAACAGCAAGACAAATTAGTTGAAGCAGACACCGAAATCCTATTCTTAGACCCCACCATTCAAGAAACTCCACCCGTTCAATATACCAGCGAACAAGCACCAATGAGTAGTAGCGACTATGCCAAAATCGGCGATGCTTGCTTCTTTGAAAAACGCTACGAATCCGCCATTAATGCCTACAATCAAGCCCTACAAATTCAGCCAGAATTAGCCGACACTTGGAATAATCGAGGAGTCGTCCTCACAAGAATGCAGCGATATAAAGAAGCCATTGAATCCTACGAACAAGCGACAAAACTCCGCCCCAACTATTCAGATGCTTGGAATAATAAAGGAGTCGTACTATTAGAAATGCAGCAATTTACCGAAGCAATTGCCTGTTACGAACAAGCAATTCAAGCCAAAACTGACTATGCAGATGCCTGGAATAACCGAGGAGTTGCCCTATCCAAAATGCAGAAATATGAAGAAGCCATCATTTCATATAATCAAGCACTAACTATCAAAAATGATTATACAGATGCTTGGAACAATCGAGGAGTTGCCTTGACAAAATTACAAAAATATGATGCCGCTATTGATTCCTACAATAATGCTACCAAAATTCGACCAGATTTTTATCGAGTTTGGTATAATAAAGCTCGTTGTTATGCTTTACAAGGTAACATAGAATTAACCATAGAAAATTTAAGGCGCTCCATTAATCTTAATTCTAATATCTGCAAAGAACTAGCTAAAAATGAGCCAGACTTTGATAGTATTCGCGAAAATCAGATGTTTAAAGAATTGATTGATGAAGCCTAAAACTATCTTAAAAGCGCTGACCGGTACGCAAGATAAATCGGACTTCTCCGCGATCGCTAAACCCCATATCAAACCGAATTAACCCAAAGCGCGATCGCACTCGTAAACCCACACCGGCACTCGCCCCCGTCCCTGGTTTATCCCGAATCGGGGCTGGTTTTCCTAATACATTGTCCCCAGAACCCAAATCTGAAGCAAAATCAATAAAGATTACGCCACCTACATCTCTCCCGATCGGAAATCGATACTCGCCAGAGGCTAAAATGTAGCTGCGACCGCTGCCAATATCTCCCGAAGTATAACCCCGCACTGAGTTACTACCGCCAAGACGGAAAGCTTCTGTCGGTGGTAAATCACCAATTACTGTACCTCCTTGCAAGTTAAAGGCAAACATTTCGGGTAAAGCTTCGGGATCGTCGATACCAAGCCACCGCACTGGTATATATTGTATATAATTTGCCAGCAATCGGTTCATTACAATCTCACCTTCCCCCAAAGGAATTGACTGTTCTGTGCTGAGGGTGAGAATCGAGCCGCTGGTTGGTTCAAAGGGATTATTCCGCCTGTCGCGGGTTAAACTTAATGACACTGTGTATAATTCATCAACTCCGCTACCGCTCCAAGTGAGAGAGTTTCCTTCTTCATCGCGGCGGGCAATTCTTAAGTCGCGATCGCGGGTACTAATATTAGTGTAATTTAATCCCAAAGTTCCCCACCAATCACCAATAGGGCGAGTAACATTGAGATTGCCACCCATGCGTATTTCCCGAACTTTGTTATCGTTAGGTAAATCAATATCTTTATTAAAAATTTCAGAAGTTCCGCGATCGCGAAAAGTTCTGATACTATAACCCAAGCGATTTGAGCTTGCTAAGTAAGGGCTACTAAAGCGCAGATTATATTCAAAATCCCGCAAGCTAGGCTCAATTGTCACCGATAATTTCTGAGTGCGGCCAATTATTTGCCTTACACCCAAATTTGCATAAACCCCAATGTCATCGCTAAACCCCCCCGTAAAACTCAAAATCCGCCGCGAATTTGGCGTGATATTATAGATTAGATTAATATCAGTTCCGACTTCTTGGGTGGTGACAGTCACCTTAGAAAATATCCCTAATTGTCGTAATTGCTGCAAGTCCCGGAGCACTGCTGCTTGAGAATAGCTATCTCCAGATTTAACAGCAATCTCGCTACGAATGAAATCTTCTGAGATCCAACTTTCTATTGGCTGATTTTGCCCATCTAAAGTTTCCCCTTGGGAGTTAACAAATCGAATTTGTATTTCTTGAATATAAGTTCCCTCTACATCTTCTGCGATCGATTCCTCACCGGCGCTTAGTTGTGTAGTACCGCTGAGTTCTTGGGCGCTTTGATTGCTAGTGAGGGATGTTTCAGCAGTAGAAGATTCCGCGATCGCCAACCCCCCATTAATTAACCCACCTCCCGCTAAAGTTACCAAAGCCCACATTAAAACAACTGGAATACTCATATTTTCTTTGATAGGATAGTTTTTTAGTCCATTAATTACTATAATGCTTGTAATCACAATTAATTAATTTGGTGCAAGCATAATGAGTAAGAACAACCAAAAGTCAACCCTTTACCCTACGCGCATCGATTTGCCCGCAGAAACCCGCAGTAAAATTATTGGGATGCTTAACGACACCCTTGCCACTACTATCGACTTAAAAACCCAAGTTAAGCAAGCTCACTGGAACGTTAAAGGCTTAAACTTTTATCAATTACATCTGCTATTTGACGAAATGGCAACAGAACTTGAAAAGTTTGTCGATAGTTTAGCCGAAAGAATTACCGCTTTAGGTGGGTTAGCCTTGGGCACAGCCCGCATCGCCGCCGCAGAATCTAGTTTACCAGAATATCCCCTTGATATTCTTGATGGTAAAGCCCATATTGTTGCTTTAGCCGATCGCTATGCCCCTTACGGTAAATCATTGCGAGATGCGATCGATAAAACAGGAGAGTTAGGTGACACAGACACAGCAGATTTATACACAGAAATTTCACGGGCGATCGATAAACGGTTATGGTTATTAGAAGCTCACCTGCAAGTTCCCGAAGTTGACTCAGAAGAAGAAGAAACTAGCGGGAAAAAAGACAAAAATAAGCACAAGTAATATTTGTTAAATGTATCCGTAGGGGCGAAAAATAATTAGCTGGTTTGTAGTAAGCGCTTTAGCGCTAAAGCGCTTACTACAAACCAAATCATCAAGTTATTTAATTTTCATTCCTAAGTCTGAAATAGACTCAAGTTTTTCTCTCAAGACTCACTTGAAAATCGTCCCAGACGATTGAGAATTTGCAATACATCATAGAGTTGGTTGCGACGAGGAAGGAGGGAAAATACATTAGATAATTCATAGTAGGGAATTTCTTGAGTTTGCAGTTTGACAAAGATAAAATTTCCACCATTTGTTACCATTCCGAAAACAGGTCGTTCTGGATAGGGATTGGCTAACATATAAGCTAACGTTTGTGGCAAAGCAAGCTCTAAAGAAAAACTTGTTTCTTTAGATTCTATGACCACAACCCAAAGGGTTTGTAGGAGAACAAGAGCATCAATCCTACCTCGATAAATTACATCATCACTTTCTACCGTAATTTGCACAGTTGTTTCGGTTTTAAAGCGAAAGGGAGGGTCAAAAAATCCGGCTAAATCGAGCAGTGGGGAGAGCACAATTAATTTAATCGTTTCTTCTCCCAGTTGACCATCAGAGAGTTGGTAAAAGTATTTCTGCTGAATGGCATCAAGTGCAAGTTGTTCCTTTTCTGTCAGTTGACTGTCAGTGTTTAACCATTCAGTAAAAAATTGTTCATCTGTGCTGCGTTGAAGGTTGAATTCGGTTTGCAGTTGACTAAAAGTTTTTAGGGTGCGATCGATTGGGAAGGTTTGGGTCATAATAGAATTGGGAGAGAAATAATCTTATGAATAACCCCTTAACTAGAAGTTTAGAACTAGAAGTTTAGAACTAGGAGCGATCGCTGTGTGATCGCACAAGTTATACCATTTCTAAAAAAGTTTGCAACAGTTTGGGTAGGGGCGGG
>MBRE01000010.1 GCA_001698425.1 Oscillatoriales cyanobacterium USR001
TGAGGGTGCGGAATGTGGGTTACAAGATCAAGAGAAATGGTTAGATATTATTAACTTTTATCAAGGCAACCCCTTATGGTTAAATTTAATTGCTTACACAATTCAAGATTTATTTAATGGCAGTGTTGCTGAATTTAGTCAAATTTCTCCCTTATTTATAACCACAGAACTACAAGCGATTTTACAACAACATTGGCAACGTTTAGCTGATATTGAGTTAAAAATTATCGAGGTTTTGAGTAAATATACTCAAGGTTTAACAATTAAACAAATTCATCAGGAAATTCAATTAGATCCAGAAGTTAATCCTCAAATATTGCCAAACTTAGCTAATGCAGTTCAGTCTTTAACTCGACGAGGTTTAATTGAAAAAAATGGACAAACTAAAGGAACTTTCTTTACTTTATTACCAATTTTACAGGCGATCGAACGACTAAAAAACAGATCGTTTGACGGGGTAAATCACCCCGTCAAAACAACACCTTAATATTGAGGGACAGCCGGATCTACTTCCTTACTCCAAGCAGTAATTCCACCCTTAACATTAATACCTTCAATCCCCGCCTCCTTCAGAATGCCTAACGCCTTAGCCGATCTTCCACCCATCTTACAATGGGCGATTAATCGATGACCGTTTAACAACTCTTTCACCTTTAAAACGCCATCGCCGCGTTCAATATCTGGCAGAGGAACTAATACCGAACCAGGAATTTTCGCAATTTCATACTCATTAGGATTGCGGACATCTAACAAGAGAAAATCACTCTTTCCACTGTCAATTAACTTTTTAAGTTCTACTACCGTCATTTCGGAAATTTCCATCTGCTCCTTAGCTTCCTGTGCTTTGGCTTGAGGGATTCCACAGAATTGTTCGTAATCAATCAATTCTTTAATCACCGGTCGTACTGGATTCGGTCGCAATTTCAACTCACGGAAAGTCATATCTAAGGCATTATAAAGCAATAAACGACCGCTTAAAGTTTTACCTTGACCCAAGATAATCTTGATAGTTTCTGTTGCTTGAATGCAGCCCACAACTCCCGGCAAAATTCCTAAAACACCGCCTTCTGCACAGGAAGGAACCATCCCTGGAGGTGGTGGCTCTGGATATAAATCGCGATAATTCGGACCTTCTTGGTAATTGAAAACGGTAGCTTGACCTTCAAATCTAAAAATGGAACCGTAAACATTTGGCTTATTTAGCAACACGCAAGCATCATTCACCAAATAGCGAGTCGGGAAGTTATCAGTACCATCGACAATCACATCATAAGGCTCAATGATATCGAGGGCATTAGCTGAACTTAACCGAGTTTCATAGAGGTCAACTTGACAAAAAGGATTAATTTCTTTAATCCTATTTTTAGCAGATTCAATCTTTGGTTTTCCTACCCAAGATGTTCCATGAATTACTTGCCGTTGCAAGTTGGAACTATCTACAATATCAAAATCAACAATGCCGATCCGCCCAATGCCAGCAGCAGCTAAGTACAGCAATAGTGGGGAACCGAGTCCACCAGTACCGATGCACAAAACACTGGCGGCTTTGAGGCGCTTTTGCCCATCTAATCCGACTTCTGGCAGGATTAAATGGCGTGAATAACGTTCGTATTCTTCTTGTTTTAACTGGATTTCACCCAGATTTGGATTTAACATGACAGTCTTTTTAGAGCAGCTTAATCTCAGATTATATCTAAATTTTTGCCATTATTTTGCCTATTTTAAATTTTCCTAATCATTTCTTAACCTCGGAAGAAGGAAGAAGGAAGAGGGAAGAAGGAAGAGGGAAGAAGGAAGAAGGAAGAAGGAAGAAGGAAGAAGGAAGAAGGAAGAGGGAAGAGGGAAGACTGACACATTAAACAAAGGTACGTAGTTGCGCTTCAGCGCGCTCTTTCTTGGCCTAAGAGCGCTAAAGCGCAACTACATACCTACAATTAATCCCTATCTTGTGACAGTTGCGTAAGTCCTATTAAACAGGTGTTTGTTGTAATTCCGGTTTTTCATCTGCAACAATTGCCCCCTCCACCGGACAAACTTGCAGACAAATTCCGCAATCAATACAAGTTTGAAAATCAATCCAATACCAATCAGTACCCTTGACATTTTTGCCAGGGCCTTCGTGAATGCAAGCAACGGGACAAGCATTGACGCAATCAGCAACGCCTTCGCAAGTATTTGTAACGATCGTATGGGGCATATTTGTTATTTGTTATTTGTTAACTGTTATTGGTTATTGGTTATTGGTTATTTGTTAACTGTTATTGGTTATTGGTTATTGGTTATTGGTTATTGGCTATTGGTTATTGGTTATTGGTTAACAGTTAACAGTTAACAAATAACAAATAACAGTTAACTAAATTACAGATTCGATAGTTGGAACACCTCGATCGCTAATCCAGGCAATCTGACTAATGCGACGATTACGAGCATATTCTCGCACATCATCCGCCGATTCTCTTCCTCCTAAATCTAATTCAACCCTGACTAAATCAGACGAATCTCGGAGTTTTTGAGCGTATGCAAAAGCAAACGAATATGCCTGCGGCGTTTCAGGAATTACCAACCAATCACTACCCGGAGTTTCACTAGGTAACTCCCCAGAATTTAGCAGAACTTGGTGCAATTCTTCAATATTAAATGAAAAACCGATACTTGGGTAAGACTTCCCTTCCGGGTGATATAACCCTAATAGTTGATCGTACCTTCCACCCTGTCCCAAAACTCGCTGACCTACCTCAATATCGCTGACCACTTCAAACACAATTCCCGTATAATAGTCAAAGGTTTGAATCAAACTCAAATCCAGATGAATTTGAAATTGAGGAGTCGGCATTTTCGATTGACACTCATGGAGTAAATCAATCAAAGACTTAAGATTATTTAAAGCCGATCGCTGAGACAAATCTAAATCCAGATTAGCTACAATTGGTAACACATCCTGGGGACGACCGCGCAAATCAAATAACAAAAAAGCCCTTTCCCGAAGTTCCTTTGACAAAGACAATGTTTCCAGAGTAATGCGATCAAGATTTGCGATCGCGTGTCTCACCTTCTCCCGAATTGATAATGGAAAAGGATCGAGCAATTTCGCCGTCAAACCCGCTTCTCCTAACACCAAATGCCAGCCACTCATGCCCAAATTCTGCAAAGATTCACACAATAAAAGCAGAATTTCTACATCCGCCGCCACACCACCAGCACCAAGTAATTCTATCCCCGCTTGATAAAATTCCTGTTGACTACCGTGCCCAGAATCTCTACCTTTACGAAACACATTCGCATTGTAATAAAGGCGTAGCGGCCAAGCTTCTGAGTCTCCCATCCGCGTAGCCGCCGCCCTCGCAATAGAAGCAGTTAATTCCGGCCGTAAACCCAATTCGCCATCTTCAGCATCTTGTAATTGAATAACCGTTGAACGTTGAATCGCCCCACCAGCCATCAAAGTATCTAATCTTTCCAAAGTAGAAGTTATAATTCGTTGATAACTCCATCTATGGAAAACTTGTTGTAAACGACGTTCGATCGAGATTTTTTGGGCAACATCGAGGGGTAGTAGATCCCTTGCACCCGAAGGAGGTTGATGAACCATTCTATAAATTTGGGTAATTGGTAATTGGTAATTGGTAATTGGTAATTGGTAATTGGTAATGGGGATACAGAGATTTTACAGATTCCTCTGATTTCACAAACTAAATAATCATCCCTCTAACTAATCCGTGTAATCCGTGTAATCCGTAAAATCCGCGATCTCATTTCTTCTTATTACCACCGCCACCGCCGCCGAATAAACCTCCAAAAAAGCCACCTGGTTGTTCCGGTTTCTTACCGCCAGGGGAGGGCTTTCCAGAAGTATTTGATTGAGGTTTAGCTGGCGGTTTTTGCCCCTTTGTTGCGGCTGGCGGTGCAACTGAATGTTCCAGCTTTTTCTTAGCTTCCAAAGCAGTAGGTTCTTGGGGATTCAATTCTAAAGCCTTGTTAATTTCAATCTTTGCCATTGTTGCCTGTTTTTGCTCTAAATAACACATCCCTAGTAAAGCGTGAACTTTACTATTTTTGGAGTCGCGATTTAAAGCTTCTTTCAATTCTAAAATAGCTTTGGCATAATTTTTCGTACTCATCAATCCTTCAACCCGGCGACAAGCTTGTTCCACAAAAGTGTCAACAGCTTTGGGCGGCGGTGGGGGCGATGGCGCAGCAGCGGGTGCAGCAGCAGGCGCAGCAGCGGCAGCCGGTTTAGCGGGAGTTGCAGCTGGTTGAGGCTGACTTGCTACTAGACCTTGTTGCTCTTTTCGTAGTAAGTAAACCATATTAAGTTCGCTAATTTGAGCGATAATTTCTAGGCTGTTGGCAATAGATTCATATTGATTCTCAGCTAGTTCGGTAAGTGCTTTTTTGTATGCTTCCTGATAATCTTTCGCGGTTAGTAACTGTTTAGCGATCGCACTTTCAATTTGCAGGTTTTTTTGTTCTTTGACAGTGCGTTTGGCGATCGCGCCCAACAACAAACCATACTCTTTGCGATCGCCTTCTTTCGAGAATTTATTATAAGCAGGATTAACCACTTTTGACAAAAACTCATTAGCCTGACTTTTCTCAGCAGCGCTTTCAAAAGGGCAAGTATCTGAGTGCAAACGGCGAGCTATTTTCATATACCGTTTACGAATATCGTTAAACTCAGCATCTACCGGAACCCCCAGAATGGCGTGCTGATCTGTGAAATCAAACTTGAACAACCCTTTGGTAATTTGAAAAGACATTATTCCTATCCCTTCTTTCGCTTTCCACTATCTTTTAATGTAGCCTTACTTTGGGAATAGTGCCCCCACTAAAAAATTAAGAATTAAGAATTAAGAATTAACTAATTAATTTTAAAACCCTTCTTAGCCCTCCAACCTAGAACTTATCGCAACCCTCAAGGTAGTTAAGCCATAAATCTGCGGTAGGGGCGAAGCTTTCATGCGCGAAAAACCCTTGAGAAAAAGCCGTAAATTATCTGCCCGAATGCTTCGCCCCATTTGCCATCGAGTATTTTACAGCGAAGGCCAGGATGATAAAGGAGGAACCTGCTTTAGTGCATCCCTGAGTTGGCTATGAATTTTACCATTAGTAGCTAAAATTCGACCCGATTGAAGCTCAAAAGCACTCCCATTATAGGCTGTGATTTGACCTCCCGCTTCTAAGAGTACCACTATACCTGCTGCAATATCCCAAGGTGATAAGCCTCTTTCCCAGTATCCATCTAAACGACCACAGGCGACGTGGGAAATATCGAGGGCGGCGGAACCGTCGCGTCGCACGCCTTGGGTAAGGTGGGTGAGGTGACAAAATTCGGCATAATTATTATCAGCGGTGGTATGGCGATCGTAGGCAAAGCCGGTAACAAGTAAGCTTTTGCTTAATTCGGTTGTTTGGGAAACTTGGATGGGGCGACGATTGCGAGTCGCACCTAAACCAGTGGCGGCGCGAAAAAGTTCGTTGTGAAAAGGATCGAAAATTGCACCGACTTGGGGTACACCATTGATAAGAAGTCCGATAGATGTGGCACTGAAGGGATATTGATGGGTGTAATTAGTTGTCCCATCAAGGGGATCGATTACCCAGAGGTATTCGCTGCTACTTTCTCCCAGAGAACCGGATTCTTCCGTAAGAATGCCATGAGTGGGTACGTGACGGCGAAGTACATCGAGGATAGCGGCTTCGGCGGCTTTGTCAGCTTCTGTGACTAAATCACCGGGACGGCCTTTTTCTTGGATATCTTCTAGTTTCCCCCAGTATGATTGAAGTACGGCACCGGCGGCGAGGGCGGCTTCAGTGGCGATGTCTAAGAGGTTTTGTAGTTCGTCGGGGGACATGGTTTTAACTGTTAACTGTTAACTGTTAACTGTTAACTGTTAACTGTTAACTGTTAACTGTCAACTGTTAACTGTTAACTGTTAACTGTCCCTTCTTCCCTCTTCCCTCTTCCTTCTTCCCTCTTCCCTCTTCCCTCTTCCTTCTTCCTTCATCCTTCATCATTCTTCCTTCATCCTTCATCATTCTTCCTTCTTCCTTCTTCCTTCATCGCGATCGACAAGCAGGTGGAATAATTCCCGAACTGTGCGGATCGACGTTCGGGGCGGCGGCTACCAGTTCAACTTTTCCATCAGCACCAATTACCCAACCTTGAGCTTCAATAAGTTGAGATTGTTGACTATTAACTGATGGTTCTGAGTTTGATACGGGTGCTTTGCTACTACTTTCTCTGTTCCCAGTTGCTTCTACTGGACCGATCCAATCTACGACTACGGCATCGCTAGTGAGTGCGTCAAAGGGACTGGCAGGTAAGCCGCCGCGTCCAGAGATTGCAAAACTATTACCGCGATCGCCCCCACAACCTAGAACTGTTAAACTAGCAGCATCAAGCACATTCGCTGGTAACTCAACTAAACCGGAACCAGGATTAATATCTGGGGTGTTAATCACTACCACACCGCTAAACTGGGCTCCCAAATCTGAGGTAGCAGTAATGTCGCTTTCCGGTGTTTCTGCTGGGCGAAAAGCAGTACCAAAAACGCCTTGAGTGTTGATGACAACTCGCCCCCCGGAACCTGCGATCGCATTTGCCGTAATGTCACTATTTTCCAAAGCCGCTAAAGCACCCGCATCTAAGGTAATGTTACCGCCGTCAGCCGAACCCGCGTTAGTAGAGATGTTGCTATGGTGGCGCAATTGTAATGAATTTGCCCTCACTAAAATGTCACCGCCACCACCGGAGGCCGTAGCCGCCGAGATTGTACCTTGATTATCCAAACCAACGCCCAAGGCATCAATTTCCAAATTTCCCGCCCGGCCTGTACCCGTACCCCGAACTCCAATTTCTGCGCCGTTGCGAACAGTTAACTGTTTAGTTTTAATAATTAAGTCTCCTGCTTGGCCTCGGCCGCTGGTATTAGATTCGATCGCCGTCGGTAAAATACCATCACCAACAATCCCAAAGGAAACTGATTCGACACTCGGATCGACTCCTGTGGCAAAACCGCTGACTTCAATTGACTCTTTAGCATTTAAAGTTAAGTTTCCTGCTTGGCCTTCGCCCCCAGTTGCGGCGGAGATTTGTGCGCCATTGCGGACGCTTAACCGGTCTGCATTGACTTTGAGATTGCCAGCGGAGGCTGCACCCCGTTGGCCTGCGACTGTTAGCAGAGAAGAAGAAGTGAATAAACCGCTTAAAAATCGCCCATCCGCCGATACACCGCTGAGTTCCACGTTAGCAGCATTGACGGTGAGATTTCCGCCTTGACCTTTGCCGGCAGAAGAAGCAGATACCTGTGCGCCGTTGCGGACAATTAAATTTCTAGCGTTTACTGTCAAGTCTCCGCTGTCACCTGCGCCAAGGGTGACGGTGAATAAACCCCCAGGTACGGGTGCGCCAGAGGAGAGTTCGCTAAGTTCTACGTTGTCGGCATTGACGGTGAGGTTGCCGCCTTTGCCTTGGCTGGTGAGAGAGGGGTTGGTGGCTAATACGCCGCCATTTCGACTAATTAGCTGGGGAGTGCTGAGGTTCATATTGCCAGCGTTGCCGGTGCTGGTGGTGCCAGTGAGAGCGATCGAACCGTTGCTAATTTCTATTTTTTCTGAGGTGGCGATCGCCATATTGCCCCCAAGTCCGGGACCCAGGGCTGAGGTTAACATAGTAGCTCCGTTAGTAATTGTAAATTGGGGGGCGTTAATGGTGATATTGCCAGCGGTTCCAGGACTGGCACTAATGGCAAATATGCCGTCAACGAGATCGGTTAAACCAAAGGTTCCAGAAACGAGTTTGATGATGATCTCAAAGGGAGCGCTACCTGTAACGGTGACGGACTCGGAGGCGTTGATGTTGATGTTCCCGCCTGCACCGGTGCCGAAGGTGGAGGATGAAATTAAGCCGCCGCCTTGAATTGAGAGATTTTGGGCGAGTATTTCAATACCGCCGCCGTTGAGGTTGCCCAGAGTATTAGCAAGTATGCTGGCGCGATCGCGGAGGGCAATATTGTTACCCTGCATCCGTACAGTTCCACCCCCTAAACCGCTAGTATTTACACTAGCTTGCTGGGATAGTAATATATCTCCTAATGGGGAATTAGTAGGGTTAGAATTTCCCAATTGCCAGTGGGTAGTTGCTAGTTCAATGCTGCCTCCGGGGGCTGTTAATTTACCGCCTTCTAGTCTAATTTCGCGACCAATTAATCCTAAAGTTTGTCCGGGATTTACTTGTAATCCAACTATATTTCCATCCTTGTCGGTGGCTTGAGATTGTACTGCGATCGCACCGGAATTTCTGGTAGAATTGCGTCCAAATTGTACGCCTATTGGTACGCTGACTGTTAACACAGGTGCGCTTTGAGGATTGGCGTTAAAAGATTTCCCATCAGCAAATTGAATGCTATTTGCTGTACTAGCGACGAAGGAACCACCAATGTTTAATTGAGCGTTTGGACCGAAGATAATACCGGCAGGATTTAGGAGAAATAAGTTGGCAGTACCGTTAGCCCGAATTAAACCATCAATGTTAGAAATGTTACCACCAGTTACGCGGTTGATGATGTTTTGAATGTCAGTAGAGTTGTTAAAAAAAGCTGTGTTACTTTTGAGTATTGAAAATTCTTGAAAACTGTGAAATAAATTGTCGCCAAGTCTTGTGCCTCCTTCGATCCGGCTGGTGTCACCATCTTGGATGACGGTAGAATTGTTTGGTAAAGTGCGATCGGGGGTAATTTGGGCGTTAACTGTGGCGGGAATTAGTAAAAATAAAAGTGCGATCGACAATCGGAAGGGGCGATATACCATATTTTTTACTTGCTGTTTTTAGTGTTATCTATCAAATCTAGCTAAGTTTGAACATTCAGGAGAATTGTTTCGGGAATAAGATTAAAGGATTAGGATGGCTTCGCGATCGCTCGCAATGACGCGATCGCCTACTTACCTATCCTTAAATGCTATCATAAAATTATCCCCAATCCCTTAACAGTTATGGTACAACAAATAACCGCCGAAACTGTATCAATTATCTATCCCGAAGACAACGGTGAACCAATGGCAGAAAATACTGAACAATTCCGCTGGATTGTCACAATTAAAGAAAACTTGGAAATTTTATTTGCCAATAATCCAGAAGTATTTGTAGCAGGCGATCTCCTCTGGTATCCCGTTGAAGGCAATAATAAAATTTGCCAAGCTCCCGATACGATGGTAATATTAGGTCGCCCGAAAGGTAAGCGCGGTTCCTATCGACAATGGGAAGAAAATAATATTGCGCCTCAAGTCGTGTTTGAAATTTTATCCCCTGGTAATCGTGCGGGAAATATGGGACAAAAACTGCTTTTTTATCAACGCTATGGAGTGCAAGAATATTATCTCTATGATCCCGAAGATATAGAATTAAATGGTTTCACTCGATCGCAAGATTGGTTTGAACCGATTTTAGAGATGAATGGTTGGGTAAGTCCTCTGTTGGAAATTCGCTTTCAACTAACAGAAAATGACTTAGAAATTTATCGATCTGATGGTCGAAAGTTTCTCTCTTCTGTGGAATTAGATCGACTGAGAGAACAAGAATATCAACGTGCTGAAAAGGAACATCAACGGGCGGAGGAAGCGATCGCAGAACTTGAGCAAGAACGACAACGTTATCAGGCTTTACTAGAACAATTAAACCGATCTGGTATAGAAATTAAATAATTAGTTTGTTTGTAGTAAGCGCTGTCTTCGCGCTTGGCGCTTACTACAAACCAAATCATCAAGTTATTTAATTTTCATTTCTGTCAAAAAGTCCTGTAAAAAATTTTATCTCGAATGCTTCACTCTACTAAATCAAGTAATCATATCTACTTTCCCCGTATCCAAATCATAGCGACCACCCACAATTTTGAGCTTACCTGACTTCATCGCTTCCGACAAAATAGATGAGGTAGATTTTAACTTATTCACACTCATTTTGATATTAGCTCTAACTGCATTATCTACCTTATCCCCCGGTTGATTTTTCACTTGATCTACTGCTGGTTTAATTGCTGCTACCAAAGTTCCGATCTTGCCAGGAAGAGACTTACCATTTACAGCCGCCGTGACAGCACCACAACGTTCGTGACCAAGTACAAATATTAGGGGAGTTTTTAATTCTAGGATGGCATATTCAATACTTCCGAGTACAGCATCATTAATGATATTACCTGCAACTCGGATATCAAATAGATTACCCAATCCCTGATCGAAAAGTAGTTCGGGAGAAACCCGCGAATCAGCACAACCGAGAACGATCGCAAACGGATGTTGACCTTTTGCTAATTCTGTAACCCGCGCTGGAGATTGATCGGGAAAAATACGTTTGTGTTGAAAATAGCGCTGATTTCCATCCATCAATTTCTTAATTGATTGATCGGGAGTGAGATTGCTAAAAGCCGCTTGCGGATTCGTTTCTGCGATCGCCATTGGAGATTTCAAAAGTTGCGGTGTAAGACTGGCGGCGATCGCGCTGGCACCACTGAGCAAAATCAACTTTCTCCGCGACATTTTGCCTAAATTTGGAACTTCTACCATTTTCTCTTACCTCCTTTTTTCAATTTTGGATATTGATATCTGGCAAATTCTAGGATAAAAAGAATTTAATGTTTGTATCAGGATTGACACTCTATTGAATAGCCTAGTAGATTAATCCTGTAAATCCTGAGAAAAATTTTCATTTATCTTTTCATGCCTCTTAGTTTGATATACAATCACAGGTCTGTCAATACCTTTAAAGCGGAAATCGCCCATTGACTTAAAACCTTGAGGCGATCGCAACATCGCATAAGTATTTTCACTCATCACACATTCCCCGGTCGGGCAAACTTTTTCCATTCGAGAAGCCAGATTAATCGTCGAACCCAACACCGTATAATCCACCCGATTCCGACTACCGACATCCCCAACTACAGCCTTACCACTATTAATAGAAATCCGTAATTGTAAAGGTTCACCTAAACGGTGATTAGCATTAAGTTCATCCAAACGTTCCAACATTCCTAAAGCCGCTTCTACTGCACGTTCAGCGTGATCTGACTGAGGTTCTGGAGCGCCAAAAAAAGCCATAATACAATCGCCAATAAACTTATCTAAAGTTCCCCCCGCCGCAAAAATTTCCTGCAACATTTCCTCAAAAAAATTATTAAGTAATGCGGCAACTTCCGCTGGACTTAAACGTTCAGACATCGCAGTAAAGCCTACAATATCAGCAAATAAAATACTAATTTCTCGTTCTACAGGTGGAAGGCGATCGTCCACAAGTGCCGAAGCAGCTATTAATTGCTGTACAACTGCTGGCGAGTGATATCGCTCCAATCTTTGCCGCATAGTTTCTTCACTTCTGAGCTTCTGTGTTAACAGCCACCGTTGCACGCTAGAGGCGGCTAAATTGCCTAAAACAGAAAAAAAGATCAAATCTTCATCACCTCCTTTTTGCCACTCATCAGAAGACAACTGAGCGTGTCCATAAAGCACTCCAAAAATCTTATTTTCATTCCATAGAGGCACCGCGATCGCGCTACGAATACCTTTAAAAACAATACTCATCTCTTCTTCAAATCGCTCATCCATCTGAGCATCAGCCGTTTTAATCGCCACTTGTTCCGCAAATACTTTTTGACAAATCGTGCGACTAATCCAACTGCCATCAGCCGGCATTTCCTCATCTTCCGATAGCGTTTTTACCACCTCCTCTGACGATAGTGGTCTGGCTGCGGAATTAACTACTTCCAGTTTTCCAGAACCCGTAAGATCGATCAAAAGCGCCAACCTTTCAATATTTTTATTATCGCGAAATACAGCTTTCTGCACCTCTAAAAAAATTGCCTCTATAGATTCAGCACTATTCAGAAACTTAGCAATATGCACCAAATTTTTTAAACGTTCAATAGCCTGTAGATAATTACTAATATTTTGAATTTTTGTATCTGGTTCAATCCACTGCTCTTGGAGTTCTTTCGCATTAACTAAAATAGTCATCCCATCCCCCAGTTTACCTATTTCTGGCGGTTGTGAATATTGAGGTTGGGGTTGTGATTGTGGACGGTGTTCTAAAGTAACAAAAATGCCAATATTGTGTCCGATATTTACATTATCGCCCTGATTAAGTTTTTGCGGGCAAGTAATTTGAACAGCATTCAAACGAGTACCATTTTTGCTGCCCATATCTTCAACTAACCACTCCCCTGAAGCTATTTTATAGAAGCGAGTATGACGGCGAGAAATATCTGCAAAAGGTAATTGCAAATCGCATTCTGGCAAACGACCCAGGATAAAATCATCGCCACTTACTGCTACAGTTTTTTCTATTTCACCATTGATTTGCAGTTTTAACTTAAGGTCGTCCATAATGCCAAATTCTGCTGCTTTAGGAAGATAATTTATCACTCAAAATTATATAGCCGAAGGAAGAAGGAAGAAGGAAGAAGGAAGAAGGAAGAAGGAAAACGCAAGAAAATTAATGGTTTCAGCAATTAACAACGTCCTAATCACCTTGGCGGTTGCTATATTAGTAATTCAATTGGGCGGCAATTCCAAAGCAAGCTGACCTAACAAACCAGTCCGAAAATCATTTAACATCTTCCTCGCCGCACGCTCGACATCTCCGTTATAACTTAGTTTTGCTAACTCATGCAAATATGTTTCACCAGTAAAAAAACTGGTGTCTAATTCATAACGAGACTTTAAACCAGATACCGATACTAAACCCTCGCTAGTAGCCTCAAGATATGTTAATAAATCTACCATTGCGGCTGCGATTCCCTGATTATCGTAAGCAGCCTCGCCTATATCTTCACAAATAGCTAATTTTTTCGCATCCTCTTGATTTTCAATTCTAGTGGGAATTACTCCTGGTGCATCTAATAATTCTAGTTCTTCAGAAATGCGAATCCACCGGAGACTGCGCGTTACCCCGGCTCTTCTGGCACTATCAACTACTCGTCGCCCCAAAAGTCGATTAATTAAGGCAGATTTGCCCACATTGGGAAAACCAATCACAACTGCACGAACTGGACGAGGTAGCATTCCGCGATCGCGCCGTCGCTGATTTAACTTTACCCCAGCATCCTGCGCCGCGATCGCCACCGCCTCCACACTTTGACCCTGTTGAGAATTAGTAAAATAAGGAATCTCACCCTGTTCTTCAAACCATTTTTCCCAGCGTTGTCGCACTCGCGGCGGAATCATATCCATCCGATTAATAACTAAAACCCGCGCTTTTTCACCTACCCAAGTCTTCATTTGGGGATGATTGGTAGCTAAAGGAATGCGAGCATCTCTAACTTCTAAAATTACATCTACACGCTTTAGTTGTTCTTTCAGATTTTTTTCGGCCTTAGCAATGTGGCCGGGATACCATTGAATTTTCATAATTGTTATTGGTTATTGGTTATTGGTTATTTGTTATTTGTTAGTTGTTAGTTGTTAGTTGTTATTTGTGATTGGATATAAACGAATATTGCTATGTCATTGCGATCGCAAAGTAGTGAAGTGAAGCAATCGCAATGCCTTGAGATTGCTTCGTGCCAAGCAATGACATTGTTTACTTTTATCCAGCTACTTAATTTGTTGAAACTTCATCAACCTGTTGTCCCTGCAACCAAGCAGCTAAATCTGCCACATTAGAAAAATCAAGCAGCGCTTCTCCCAAATCTTCTAATTGAGGAATTGCTAATTTTTGAATCCGCTCATTTAGTTGTGGTTCTAACTCCCCAAAGCGCCGTGAAATCAGGCGTTGGAGAATTGCCACTTCTCCTTGCTGCATACCTTGCTGCACACCTTGTTGTATGCCTTGCTGCACACCTTGTTGTATGCCTCGCTGTAGACCTTGTTGTACACCTTGTTCCAGAATATCTTGATAGGTGACTGATTCTCGCATAACATCCTCTCTGAATAATTGGCGAATCAAGTTTTTCTCAAACCGCAGCCCAGCTAAAACGAAAACACAAGCCGAGATGTTCTGTCGCTGCTCTGTTTCTTCAATCATAGCAACTTGGCGAGCAACTTGCTCTAATAAAGTATTAGGATTATCGCTTTGAGCTAAAGCAGCTAATGGTAAAAGCTCTGGCGTAACTAACAGTAGATCGGGATTTTCTTCCCAGATCCGAATAATAAGTGTAGAATTTGATTGGTAGTTTGTAGCAAAACTAAAGTATCTGCCTCAATCGGTTCGGGGATAATTTCAGTTTTGAGGACGCTGATTTTTTCCGGTTCTATATTGAGCAGCCAGCGGACAAATGAGGCGGGAGATTTTTCCGCTAGATATTTACAAGTATTGTCGTACATTACTAAATAATTGACTTGTACATATAACAGTTAACCGTTAACAGTTAACCGTTAACAGTTAACCGTTAACAGTTAACAAATAACAACTTAAGGAACAATCAAAATCGGACAAGGAGACAAATTAATCACCCGATTAGTGACGCTATCCGCCGCCCCTTCCTCAGTTAAACCAGTTCCTCGACAGCCCATCACAATTAAATCCGCCCCAATCTCATCTGCTACATCACAGATCGTGAAAGCAGGCTTGCCTTCGCGCTCAATAGTTTCAGCTTCGATCCCTTGTTGTGCAAACATAGATTGGGCACTCTTAAGCAATTGGGCTACTGCATCTGGAGAAGTCATCTTCTCTGGAGCAGGTGATTCGTCGCCCTCCGGTGTGGGCGCTTCCAGTACCGAGAGGATGACTAAGCGAGCGCTGTAGTTCTTCACAATTTGAATAACCATTTCAGCGGCTTCGCGGGCTTCTCGGCTTTGATCGACAGGAAATAAAACAGTCTTAAACATAGATCGCATCTCCAAGACGCGGACTTCGATAAAATGTTTACGGTGAACCAGTCAGTGGAGCTTACTCCATCCGCCTGTTTTGCTGACTAAACGCGATTCCTCGCGTCAGAGGCAAGCGTGCGAGTGACCCGCGCCGGCCTGATTCAAAGGAAATTAAACAAAAACACACTTAAAGGAGGGTGATCCTGTGACAAAAAAGACTCTAGCAAATTTATCGGCATCAGATTTATCCGGCAAACGGGTACTCGTGCGGGCTGACTTTAATGTGCCGCTCGACAACGGCAACATCACAGATGATACTCGTATCCGGGCTGCTCTGCCCACGATCGAGGATTTAACTTCTAAAGGCGCTAAGGTGATTCTGTGCAGTCACTTTGGTCGTCCCAAGGGCGTGACTGAGAAACTACGCTTAACTCCTGTGGCGGTGCGTCTTTCAGAATTGCTGGGAAAAGAAGTGAAAAAGCCTAGCGACTGTATCGGTGAGGAAGTTGATGGAGTTGTGGCGGCGATGCAAAATGGCGATGTAATTTTGCTGGAAAATGTCCGCTTCTATCCAGAGGAAGAGGAGAATAATGATGAATTTGCGAAGAAATTAGCTTCTGTTGCGGATTTGTACGTCAATGATGCTTTTGGTACGGCTCACCGGGCCCATGCTTCTACGGAGGGTGTGACTAAATATCTGAGTCCTTCGGTGGCAGGAAAGTTGATTGAGAAAGAGTTGGAATACTTGCAAGGCGCGATCGAAAATCCTCAACGTCCTTTGGCTGCTATTATCGGCGGTTCTAAGGTTTCGAGCAAGATTGGCGTAATAGAAAAGCTGCTAGAAAAGTGTGACAAGTTGATCTTAGGCGGCGGCATGGTTTTCACTTTTTATAAGGCTCGCGGTTTGAGCGTTGGTAAGTCTTTGGTGGAAGATGACAAGCTGGAATTAGCGAAGTCTTTGGAAGCTAAGGCAAAGGAACGCGGTGTTACTTTCTTGTTGCCTACGGATGTCGTAGTTGCTGATAAGTTTGCGGCTGATGCTAATACTCAAATTGTTAGTGTCGAGGCGATTCCTGATGGTTGGATGGGTTTAGATATTGGCCCTGATTCTGTCAAGACTTTCCAAGATGCTTTAGCCGATTGCAAAACGGTAATCTGGAACGGACCGATGGGTGTGTTTGAGATGGAAAAGTTTGCTGTGGGTACGGAAGGAATTGCACGCACTCTGGCTGGTTTAACTAAGACTGGTACTAGCACAATTATCGGCGGCGGCGATTCAGTTGCGGCGGTAGAACAGTTGAATTTGGGAGCAGAAATGAGCCATATTTCAACGGGTGGTGGTGCAAGTTTGGAGTTGCTAGAAGGTAAGGAATTACCGGGAATTGCGGCTTTAGACGAAGCTTAATTTTGAGTTTGGGGCGGGTTTTGTCCGCCCTACTTTACACTTGAGCCTAAAATTTTGTCAGGAGAAATATCAAAATGGTTCAGTCTATTGCGGCCAAGGATGTGACTCTACGGGAATTAAAGCAAAATTTTGGCATTCAAATCGTTCAAGATGCTACTTTTTTTCCTGAGTGGTTGGATGGGCTTGAGGCTTTGAATGAGGAAGAGCAACATTTATTAGATCGGGTGAAGGCTAATTTTTTAGAATTGATGGATGATCCCCCAATGCTAGAAAATACGGTGAAGATGGTGGTACTTGCGCCCTTGTTAGATTTAGCTGGTTTTTATCATAAACCGTTTAGGATTGAAACAGAAACGGGTGTGGCTTTAGAAATGGAGGATGAAGGAACGATTATTCGGGGGCGGATTGATGTTTTGGTGTTAAAAAATCGGCTTTGGTTGTTGGTAATTGAATCAAAACGGAGTGATTTTGCGGTGACACGCGCAATTCCTCAAGCTTTGGCTTATATGTTGGGTAATGAGGAAACTGTGCTACCAACCTTTGGCATGATTACCAATGGTAATGAGTTTTTATTTTTAAAGGTATTGGAACATAAATTGGAACATAAATATGCTAATTCACGGCTGTTTTCTTTGGTAAATCCTGATAATGAGCTTTATAGTGTATTACAGGTATTAAAACGTTTGGGAACGGAGGCGATCGCGTTCAGTGAGACATAGGAATATTATGGACGCTAAAATTAGAGCAACCACAGAGGGTTGCCCCCAGGATTGCTATATATGCGATCGCAACTTCAAAACCCTCGTCTAAAATTGGTTTAAATACTTTGCTATACTTCCCTCGCCATGTACATAGATTTGCCCCGGAAGAGAATTTACGCTTAAGTTATGTAATTTGGCAAGAAAAAGTCAATCCTTTGGTAGCAGTGGAATTACTTTCACCGGGAACAGAAGATGAAGATTTAGGAGTTACAGAATCAGAAGTAGGGAAACCACCGACGAAGTGGCAAGTTTATGAACAGATTTTGCAGATTCCCTATTATTTGGTTTTTAGTCGCTCTAGCGATCGCCTCCGAGTCTTTAGCTTAAATAGAAATCGTTACCGAGAACAACTTTTAAGTACATCTCGATTTTGGATACCAGAATTAGAATTAGGCCTGGGACTTTGGTTTGGTTCCTATCAAGGTTGTCACCGATTGTGGTTACGTTGGTATGATACTAATGTCGATAAATTATATCATTTCCGTTTGATTCGGAATTGTATCATTATAATTTTTGTAGGGGCGGGTTCGCCGAGATATTTGATCAGTATTGACAAATCCTATAAACCCGCCCCGGCCAGATAATTCCGATACCACCGGATTTGATATTATTGGTATAAACAGAGGTGAGGAATTGAGCTATGACTTTATCTAATTTAGTTGTGAAAATACCTTCAAGTTTTCAAATGACTGACGATCAATTTTTTAATTTATGTCAATTTAATCGGGATTTACGGATTGAAAGGACTAAAACAGGAGATGTGATTATTATGCCGCCCACTGGTTCGGAAACAGGAAATCGCAATGGTGATATGTTTTTTCAGGTAACGCTTTGGGCGAAGAAAGATAAAACTGGTATTACTTTTGATTCTAGCACAGGATTTACCTTTGCTTCGGGGCAAACTCTGTCGCCAGATGTTTCTTGGATTAAGTTAGAAAGATGGAATGCTTTATCGCCTGAAGAAAAGGAGAAGTTTGCCCCGATTTGTCCAGATTTTGTGATTGAATTAAGGTCGCCTAGCGATAGTTTAAAATCTCTCAAGGAAAAGATGCAGGAGTATATTGAAGAAGGAGTAAAATTGGGTTTATTGATTGACAGAAAACCTCGTCAAGTTTATATTTACCGTCCTGGTGTTCCAGAGGAGTGTTTAGATAATCCGGCAACTGTTAGCGGTGAACCTATTTTGCCAGGATTTGTGTTAGACTTGACTGAGATTTGGTAATTTATTTTAAGGTTATCCCAATTATGCAGTTTAAAACTTTGGCGCTTGTAGCAATTTTATCCCCTGTTTGGTTGGTGAGTTCCGTTCGGGCAGAAAATCCAGCCCATGTAAGACAGTTACTGGAAACTAAGCAGTGTCCTGGTTGCGATCTGAGGAATGCTAATCTGTTTAAGGCTAATCTGTTTGGGGCAGATTTAATGGGCGCGGATTTAAGTGGAGCAAATCTCTATGAGGCTAAGTTGATGGAGGCTGATTTGAGGGATGCTAATTTATCTAATGCTAACTTATTTAATGCGGATCTAAATGCGGCTAATTTAGTTCGTGCTGATTTGCGAGGTGCAGATTTATCTTATGCTTTTTTGGGGCGGGCAAATTTAACGAGGGCTAGTCTCCAAAATGCTAAACTTTATACAGCTAATTTGAGCGAAACTTCTCTGTTTGAAGCCAATTTGTCGAATACGGATTTAGGCAGGGCTTCTTTGTTTAGAGTGAATCTTGAAAGGGCTAATTTAAGTGGCGCTAATTTGACTTATGCTGATTTACGCGATACTAATTTGAAGAATGCAGATTTGTCTCAAGCTATTCTTCCTGAAACGCAGTTGAGCGGGACTAATATAGATTTGTCTTTGCGTGAGAAGACTGATTTAAGTAAGTCAAATTTGCGCGAGACACGGTTCGGTAATTTTCCCTGTGTCTTGCAATCGGTGTTATATTGTGTGAATGAGTCAAAGCCTTTTAATGATTGATTGCTGCTTGAATAATTAGTCCCGTAAGGGTTTGGGGCAGGCACGGGGGCACTGCCCCTACAGGAAATCTCCTTTTGATCTGAGAATGAAACAGTCTTGCCTCTGAGCCTGGGTTTTGCGATTATGGGGAAAGGGCTTGACAAGGGAGATGTTTTGGGTTTACTATGATTTTCGTGAACCGAAGCGAGGGCGATTTCTTCGGGAGGTTCACGAAAATCGCTAGAACCTTGATAATAGAATAGTTTACAAAGTTGAGGTCGGCTATTTATTGCAATTTACTCGCAATAAGAGAGCCTGAAATGAAGGTGTTTTTGAGGTTCACGAAAACTGGCTTCAGGATGCCTTGTCTGTCTGGGTTTCAGCCGGCGGACTTTCAACTAACAGAATCCCGGCAACGGGACTGAAACCAATTGCATGGCTAACCGGTTCGTCTAAACTACCATCTTTCAACTAACAGAATCCCGGCAACGGGACTGAAACTGAAGCCAAGCGACTAATCGACTTAGCCCAAGAGGCTTTCAACTAACAGAATCCCGGCAACGGGACTGAAACATTAAGTTTGAGGATGAAATGAGATTGCAACTTGAGCTTTCAACTAACAGAATCCCGGCAACGGGACTGAAACCTATAGAACTTACAAACTTACCAATCGATTAATATGGGCTTTCAACTAACAGAATCCCGGCAACGGGACTGAAACACGATTGCAGATCAGAGTTGAACACCCGCGTCACGCAAGAGCTTTCAACTAACAGAATCCCGGCAACGGGACTGAAACACCTGTACGAAAGATCCAAGCCCTGCGACCACCTACTTTCAACTAACAGAATCCCGGCAACGGGACTGAAACTCATCATGCTTAATTATCTGATGAACTGAAACAAACTTTCAACTAACAGAATCCCGGCAACGGGACTGAAACTTCAATTTGTCGAAATCCCCATTTTATCCTCTGTCTTTCAACTTTCAACTAACAGAATCCCGGCATAGGAACGTTAACTAAGGACATTTGAGGCTTTATAATATATATCCGACTACTTACAATTAAATTAAAAATGGAGTAAACCTATGATGATTGCTCAAACTGAGATAAAAAACTACACTGCTGAAGAATACTTAGAAATTGAAATTGCCTCAGAAAACCGGAATGAATACTTCAATGGAGAAATTATACCGATGACTGGTGGAACACCTAACCACAATGACATTTCTGGAAACCTCTATATTTCCCTTAAACTAGCTCTCAAAGGGAAAGAATACCGAACTTTTCATTTGGATCAACGACTTTGGATTCCAACAGTTAGTATCTATACTTACCCTGATGTTATGGTGCTATCCAAACCGATAGAAATGCAAACTGGACGCAAAGATACAGTTATAAATCCTTGTTTTATTGCGGAAGTTTTATCTAAGTCTACTCAAAACTACGATCGCAGCGAAAAATTTTCCTACTATCGCACTATTCCCACATTTCAAGAATATCTCATCATCGCTCAAGATCGGATTCATGTCGAACATTATGTAAAAACCAATATCAATCAATGGATTTTCTCAGAATATGACGATCCAAATATTACTCTATCTTTTAGCGTCTTTGAGTTTCAAATCAAAATTGCTGACCTCTATGAAAACATTGAATTTACTGCCAATTAAGAATGTCTGATTACCAATTACGATCGCGGATTTTACGGATTACACGGATTACACGGATTACACCGATGACCATTTAATCCGTGAAATCAGAGAAATCCGCCTAATCTGTGTATCCCAATTACCAATTACCAATTACCAATTACTATTCTACTAAGTTATTTTCCATCGCAAAACGTACAAGTTCAGCCCGATTAGTGCGATCGCTCTTTCTTAACAAACTGGTGACATACTTTTCCACAGTTCGATGACTCAAATGCAAACGTTCGCCAATTGAAGCATTAGAAAGTCCATCTGTCAATAATTGCAATACATCTTTTTCTCGCTGAGTTAAATTCAAAGACTTTTCTATAATTCCATCTCCATCTTTCCCTTTTTCCCTTTCTCCTCTCTCCGCTTCTCCCTCTCTCCCTTGTTCTCCTGCGCGGACAATTAAAGCATAACGTTCCAGCAAAGAGCGAATTACAGCCCCAAGTTCTGCTAATTCAAAAGGCTTAGATAAATAATTATCACACCCTAATTGATAACCCCGAATCCGCTCTTCGGTACTAATACGTTCCGTCAAAAAAATCACTGGTAAAAGACGGAAAGCGGGCCGCAGTCGCACTCGCCGCACAAATTCATAGCCGTCCATTTCCGGCATATTAATATCAGAAACAATCAGGTGAGGCTGATATTCTTCAACTAAAGCTAAAGCTTGTTTCCCATTTTCGGCAGTAATTACCGAATAGCCATTAATTTCTAAGTAATCGCCAATTGATAAGCGTATTCCAAAATCATCATCAGCAATCAGAACCGTCAGAGGCATAGGAAGGAAGAAGGAAGAAGGAAGAGGGAAGAAGGAAGAAGGAAGAGGGAAGAGGGAAATGGAGTTTTAAAATTATAAAAATTGAGGTGGGGCGAAGTATTCGGGAGATAAATTTTGGCGATTTTTGGTTTGTAGTAAGCGCTTTAGCGCTCTTTGCGCTTACTACGAACTTTGTGTTTGAATGCTTCGCCTTCCCAGGATTTGAAAATACGATCTAGCCTTTTTGATAGCTGATAGTTATACTTCCAGGTTGAGCTAAATTACCTTGGAAAACTACGCCGCGATCGTTTGCTGCTAAATGTCGGAGAATCTTGTAAACAATTTCAATTTTGTCATAAACTCCTGCTTTTTGGGTTAATGCTGTCAAAGATAAAGGTTGACCTTCTTCTTGAAGCACTGCTAAGATTCGCAACTGCAAATCTAACACTCCAGCTGCTGCTTTTTTCCCTGCTTCCACCCCTGGCTGGTGATAGGCATTAATATTAACTAAAGAACCGTAAAAACTGACTGCTCTTTCATAGAGAGCAATTAACGCTCCGACAGTTCTAGCATTGACTTGGGGAATAGTTACAGTAATTGAATCGCGGTGATTTTCCCAAAGTGCTTCTCTAGTTCCCTGTAAGAAACCGGAGAGATAATCGCCAGAAGTAATTCCAGGATCGATTTCTGGGGAAACACCTTGCCTGTCTGCTAAAACTTCAATAAAAGTGGCAAAGAAATTGGGAACTCCTTCGCGTAATTGCTGCACGTAAGCGTGTTGGTCGGTGGAGCCTTTATTGCCATAGACGGCTATGCCTTGATGAACAATATTGCCATCTAAATCTTTTTCTTTTCCTAAAGATTCCATGACTAATTGTTGTAAATAGCGGGAAAACAAGAGTAAAGAATCTTTGTAAGGCAAAACCACCATATCTTTTTCTCCGCGTCCGTTGCCGGCAAAATACCAACTCATTGCTAAAAGTGCGGCGGGATTGGTTTTAATGTCTGTGACTCTGGTAGCATCGTCCATTTCGCGGGCTCCTGCCAGCATAGCGCGGATGTCTATGCCTTGAAGGGCGGCGGGTAATAGGCCTACGGCTGATAATTCCGAAGTGCGTCCTCCCACCCAGTCGGCCATCGGGAAAATGGCTAACCAGTTTTCTGATTTGGCTAATTGATATAGTTTGCTACGATGACCGGTAACAGCGATCGCGTGTTTGGAGAAATCGAGTTTTTGGGCGGCAAAAGCTTGTTGAACTTCAATCATGCCATTGCGGGGTTCCGGCGTGCCTCCCGACTTAGAAATGGTAATGACAAGGGTACTAGCTAAACGGTCTTTTAACTTATTTAGCAGGCGATCGATACCTGATGGATCGCTATTGTCGATAAAATGAATAGCTAAAGGAGGAAAATCTGGTGCGATCGCCTCCGCCACAAATTCTGGACCCAAGGCCGAACCACCAATGCCGATCGAAATAATATCCGTAAATTTAGGGGCAAAAGGGGGCTTAATGTCTCTGTTGTTAACTTTTTCGACAAAAGTTTCAATTTGTGTCAAAGTCTCAACAATTTCTTGTTTAAGTTCTGATGAGGGGGCTAAATCAGGGTTTCGCAGCCAATAGTGGCCCACCATGCGGTTTTCATCAGGGTTGGCGATCGCCCCCGACTCCAAAGCTGCCATATCCTGAAAAGCCTTGTGAAACTTAGGTTTCATTCCCTCAAAAAAATTCTCATCGAAACTCATGCGGCTGACATCAAGGTAAAATCCCAGTCCTGAGTGATAATAGAGCCAATCTTGGTAGCGTTGCCAGAGTGCTGTGGCATCCATAAAAATTCTTGCCTCTTGATAAATCAATTATCTTTATTTCCTAATCGCTAGTCTACAATCTTCCTTCTGCCTTAGTGTCTTCATTCTATGAATAAAAAGCTGGCAAAAATTATTGGGCTATTTTGCTTGGGGGCGATCGTTTTTGGATTTGTTGGGCGATCGCTGAAAAATTGGGATTTTTCCCAGATTGCCTTCGTACAAATAAATTTACCACACCTCAGCAGCGCCCAAGCCAACCCCCTCAGCCAAAACCCCAATCAAATTTATCTTAACGGCATTTGGCAATTTGCCCCAGCTATTGGCAACACCAACGTACCACCCACCACCGTCAATTGGGGTGCGATCGCCGTACCGGGTGACTGGCAACGAGAAAAACACAATTCCATACCCGGCCTAATTACTCGCGGTAGTGGCAAAGAATGGGAAAACTTTAACAGCAAAACCCTATCAAAAGCCTGGTATCAGCGCACCATAGAAATTCCTCAAAACTGGAATGGCAGCAAAATTATCCTTGACTTAGCCAGAGTCAGCACCGATGCCATAATTTTCCTCAATAATATTAAATGCGGTGAAATCTCCTGGCCCTACGGCACTGTTGACATCACGAAATTTGTTAAACCAGGAAAAAACAAACTTTCCATTTTAGTATTAGCTGTCAGCAACGAAACAGAAAAAGCCGTGATTATGGGACCCACCGAAATATACAGGGAAAAAACCAATCTACAATCGCGAGGTTTAATAGGAGAAATCAGAATTTTTAGCATCGCCCCCGGTCCTTTCATCAGCGACATTTTCGTACAGCCTTCTACCAGAAAAAAACAAATTAAACTCGATATTGAACTTAGCGATGTCAAAGTCAGCGGGAAAGTTCAGCTAATCGCCTCAATGCTGGATGAAAAAGGCGAAATAGAACGAGAATTTACCACTTCAGTCAACATTCAAGCCAAACCTACTCAAACCATCCAAGTAGTTTGGGACTGGCAAAATCCGCGACTTTGGGATATTGGCAAACCAAATTTATATACATTACAACTGCAAATAAAAGGCAGTGGAATTGAAACTAAGTATAACCAACCTTTTGGCTTTCGAGAATTTTGGATTGAAGGACGAAAATTTTATTTGAATGGCACAGAAATTCGGCTGCGACCAACTATTCAGGCAGAATATTGGGAAGCAAGCAATCCTCAAGTAGCCGATCGTATAATAGATGGCTATATATCAACAGGTTTCAATATAGCAGAAATGTGGCCTTGGAATCACGACGAACGCGGTCGATGGCACTTCCGCGAACTATTAGCAGAACGCGCTGATTTAAAAGGCTTTGGGTTAATGGCTCCAGCTTTAGATGCAACTCCTCTTACTTGGTCAGGTAAATGGAATAAGGGAAATAATCAAGCAGTTTGGGAACAAAGGATGCTCATAGAATTGCGCCGCTATCGCAACCATCCATCAGTTTTATTATGGGCAGCAAGTCCCAATTTTTTTGGGCATAAAGACGATCAAAATCCCCTACGCATTGGTAAGAAAGAACTCAAAGGAACTATCTCTGAAAAAGAAGATAAACGTTTGCGAGATATATTGCCAATGGCAAAAGAAATTGTCGCCAAAATTAAAAAATACGATCCGACACGCCCCGTAATGATTCATCAAGGCGGATCGGTAGGAGATGTTTATGGTTTGAATAATTACCTAAATTTAATACCACTGCAAGAACGGGAAGAATGGTTATCAGAATGGAGTAAAAATGGAGATATGCCATATATGGCAGTGGAGTTTGGTACGCCATTACACACAACAATGATGCGGGGTCGTAGTGGTTTTGGTAAAGCAATCAAGAGCGAACCTTTGATGACTGAATTTACAGCTATTTATTTGGGAAAACAAGCTTACGAACTAGAAACTAAGGAGTATCGCCGCCAAATTCAGGAGAAATTTGTGAAAGATCAAGAATATAAAAGTTGGCATTTAGATCCGGTTTTAGATTTTGCACCGGCTTTTCAGAAATTACAGCAGTTATTTAGCACTAATACTTGGCGAAGTTGGCGAACTTTTGGGATTAGTGGGGGAATGATTCCTTGGAATGAAGGACACGGGTGGGAAACTTCTCAAGCAGGTAAAGAAAAGGTAAATTTGCCAAATTTTAAGGATGGCGATCGAGGAGTTCCTATTAATCAAGTATCTAAGAAATTGTGGTACTACTTACAACCAGAAGCTAATATTATTCATCCTGGCGGCCAAGCAATTATTAAAAATAATAGCTCGACTTTGGCTTGGATTGCTGGCGCTAAGTCGGCATTTACAGAAAAAGACCATAGTTTTACAGCCGGTGAGAAGTTAGAAAAGCAAATTGTGGTGATTAACGATACTAGGACAAAACAGGATTTTTCGTTTAATTGGCAGGTGTTAGTTGGCGGAAAACAAATAAGTTCTGGGCAGAAAAATGGGAGTATTGAGACTGCGGGAACGCTGTTTTTTCCTTTGGAAGCGATGTTGCCTACAAGTGTTAAGAATAAAGTTGATGGGGAAATTCGTTTATCAGCTAAAATTGGTAATAACACTCACGAAGATCGGTTTAATTTCCGGGTTTTTCCAATTTTGCCCAAAGCAACAGGAATTGTGACTGTATTCGATCCGATGGGAAAAACCACAAAAATGTTGCAGCAGTTAGGTTACACTGTAACACCTTGGGATGGTTCAACAACTAAGTCTCTCTTAATTATTGGCAAAGAAGTGTTATCAAACGGTCAAAAGTTACCGGCTGATTTAGAGGCTTTTGTTCGTAATGGTGGCCGGGCAATTATTTTCTCGCAGCAGCAAGAATGGTTAGAAAAATTAGGTTTTCGGGTGGCAAAACATTTGACTCGTCGTGTTTTTCCAGTTGATTCTAATCATCCAGTAGTTAGTGGTTTAGATGAGATAGATTTGCGCGACTGGAGAGGTGAAAGTACCTTGGTTGAAGCTTATACTGATATTACTAAAAAGGCTCCCAATTCAGACGATTGGGGAAGCCGTTTATATGGGTGGCATTGGGGAAATCGGGGGGTTGTTAGTAGTGTATCGGTGGAAAAACCTCATCGCAGTGGTTGGCGACCAATTTTGGAGTCTGAATTTGATTTAGCTTATTCACCGTTGATGGAACTTGACTATGGAAAAGGGCGGCTAATTTTGAATACTTTAGATTTGGAAGATCATTTTTTGTTAGATGCGGCGGCGGCGAAGTTAGCGCAACAAATTCTGAGTTATGCTCAGAATGCTCCTCTATCTCCGAAGGTGGATAGAGTAGTTTTGATTGGTAGTAATGAAGATGCTGCTAAGTTGGATAAATTGGGGGTAATTTATCAAAAGTCTGATGTGCTTTCGGCTGATGTGGGATTGGTAATTGTGGGGGCGGATGCGAATATAAATGAGGATAATTTACGCGGTTATTTGAATGGGGGAGGAAAGGTATTTTTCTTGCCTCAAAGGTCAAATTTAGGGTTTTTGGGTGTAGGTTTGGATGTGGTGGATGATTTTGGGGGATCGTTAAAGGTTCCTAATTGGCCGGAGGTGCGGGGATTGAGTGCTTCGGATTTGCGATCGCGTTCTTTTTATGATACTTGGTTAATTAAGTTTGGTGTTGAGGTAGGCGCGGATGGTTTTTTAGGTCGGGTACAAGTTGGTTTGGGGATGGCGATTTTTTCTCAGATTAACCCGGATAGTTTGAATGCTGATAATAATACTTATTTGCGGTTTACTCGCTGGCGACAAACTAGAGCAAATGCTCAGATTTTAGCTAATTTGGGTGCTAGTTTTAAGGCAGATGGGAATATTTTCAAGTCTGGTGAAACTAAGGATTTTTATCATCCTGATTATCGCACTGATTTTGAGTTGGGGGATAATCCTTATCGCTATTATCGTTGGTAGGGAAACACGAAGGCACTAAGACACGAAGAAGGAGGTGGAAGGAACCAAAATTTATCGGTTAAAATGACGATTGAAACGGGGATCGAATTTATCGGATTTGATTTGATTGCAGGTAAAACATAGTGTGTGTAGGTTACTAATATCATTGCTTCCGCCGCGTGCTAAGGGAATGATATGATCGATGGTGAGTTGGGTTTCTAAAAAGGTTTTACCACAACTTTGGCACTGGTAATTGTTGCGATCGAATACATATTTTCTGACTTCTGGGGGAATGGGAATTCTTGGGGTTTTGCTCATAAATTAATTCGGTAACTGCCTAAAATTATATCATTAAGTTTATGAAGTACAGTAAGGACACGGCAATGCCGTGTCCCTACCCGTTATCTGTACTTCACTTACCTGGAAAGTGCTATATGTCGGACTACTTACCCTAGATATAGTCAATATATCATTACGGTGAAATCAATTCTTGACCTGGCTCGGAAATGTTTTGAAATTTTAGCTGTATCGCCTCAAGAGAAAAGTCGGTTTCTTTAATCAGAGGTAAATTTTTGCTGTATAATTGCATTGCTTCTAAACAGCTATTAATGCCTTTCACCTGCTCGTTATAAGCCTCTATTTTGCGCTCAACTTCGATTTGACGGTGTTTATTTCGCTCAAGTTTTACCTTAGCTTGTTCTGCAAGAGTTTGTTCTAAATTAGCACGAGCTTCATCGTATTTTTGCAAAATTTCATCAGCTTTTTGTTTTGCCATTGGCAAGAGTTGAGTTTTGATCGAGTTGTTAACAGATTGGCGAAAGGTATTAGTCGCAGTTTTCTTTACCTTATCCTGAAAATCAAGCTTTAGTAATTGACGGATTGCGGGTTGTGCTTCTACCATGCTACTAGCGTCAAATCCTTGGCAAGCTAGTAGTAAAGTTTGGCGGAGTTGATAGATAGAAAAGGTGTGCTCTTCGTAGAATTTTGGGTTTTCTCGCACGTAGCGATCGCACTCTATTTTTGCCGCCGCCACAACCGCATGAGTCACATCTTTTTTTGACTGTTCAATTGCGGCTTTAATCCCGCCGTCATTGCCAAGTAAAGGAATGAGTTTGAGGTGATATTGCGATTTGCTTACCACATCTATTAACCGCTGAAAATAATTATCTAACACTTGTTTAGATTCGGCTACTAAATCATCCTCTAATTCATTGGCAAGGTAATAAAATCCTTCTGCTAATATCCCCAATAAAGGAGTCACAGAATTGCGGGGATGACTGGCAACAGCACGTTTATTCACCTCTAGTACAGAGAATGTATCAATTAGTTCATCCAAACGGTGAATAATTCGAGATTGGAGCTTTTTAAAATCATCTTCCATTATGGAAGTGTTGCTACCAATAACGTCGTTTACTTCCTGATTAATATGATTCTCAAAGTCACGACCAATTTCGCTTAAATCTTGGGCAAGACGCTCTAATTCACGGCGAATAGTGGTGTCAATATCAACAGGTTGATCTGCTAAATAGCGGCGTTCTCCTATGTAATGATTTTTGAGTGCAATACAAACTGGTTGTAGGTCTTCAGCTAAAGCTGCAAACAATTGAGGGCGTTTTTCTTCGGTGAGGTAGCGCGTCATTCCAGTGCGAAATTCCTCTATTCCACTATCTTGAATTAACTTGTCAATTAGGCGAACACCTAGATCGCTGCGAAGAATGCAGAGATATTTTTCGTTACTTGTAGGAGCATGAATTACTTCGACTGGCATGGGAAATATGCGCGGATTTACTAATTCAGGCTTGCCGCAGTATTGGATGAATTTATCCACAAATTGTGGTGTTTTTTGCAGTCCATCTAAGCTGGTAACGCCTTTGCCAAAAACGTAAAATACATCTAATCCTGTCTGATTTTTTCCTTGAATTTGACTGCCGTAAAAGCCTAATAATCCACTGGTTTTATAAACTCTGGTATCGCGAAACTGGGAATTAATCAACATTTCTAATTTTTCTCGCAAGTCGTCATTGAACCAGGTTTCGTCAACGCGGTTAAAGACATTAAAAATGCGATCGCGGATGCTTGGATTTTGACTGGTGCGCGTCATCAGTGTAGTTTCTTCTGAAGTGATTGCGCCGGTTGCTGCTGATTTGAAAAGGCAGACAACCGCAGATGTATCGGGATGTTCAATTTTATCATAAGCCATCTTAGCATCGCGTTCTACTGGTGCATCAATCCCCGGTGTATCAACTATGACGTTGCCATCTTTCAAGAGGTCATGGTTGCAATAATATTCAACTTTCTTCAGCACGGCACTGTTTTTACCCAGGCGAACATAATCAGCAGCTTGTTCGAGATTGGAAAAGTTTAATTCTTCCATTGATAGCCGATTATTGTCTTTTGACTGAATGTAATTTTTCTTGCGATTCTCCTCATAACCAGCCAGCAATAATCTTAGCGCATTTGCCTGTTTTGCTCGTTTTGATTTACTTTCTCCTCCTTCTTTTTCAATCATTGTTCTGCATCCTTCCGACAAAAGTTCGATTACGCCATCCTGATTAATATTTACATCAGTAGCTAATCCCAATTCCTGACTTAAAAGGTAAACTTGCGATCGCACTTCAGCTTCGTTTAAAAATGTGAGTACAACGCGCTCTTGTTCGGGTTCAGCATACTCAATGCGGCATTCTGTAGCGGTGGCGTGACCTTCTGCACTGTAGAGTAATTCTCTCTCTAATAAGGCATTAATTAACATGGATTTTCCCGCACTGAAAGCACCTGCAAAAACTATCTCAAATTTAGGGGAAGTTGCTTTATTCAGGGAAGCTTGGACAGCAGAGGTTTCTATTTGTCGTAATGTTGATTCTTTCCGCAATAACTGGATTAAAGATTCAACTTGAGTTGATAGATTTTGGCACTGAGGTAATATTTCTGTCATGGTGATAGATAACTCCTGTTATTGTTGATTTTACCTGTCTAAACTATAACAACAATCAGACGGTGGTTGATTCCGGTAGTAAATCTTTTGTTTTAACCAATAACTTATCTGCCGAAATGCTTCGCTCCTACGGATACCATTAAGTCCTAAGTAGTCGGACATACATATAAAGTAAAATAGCTACACTGAAATATAGAGAAATTTCGGATATTCTTAATCTGTGCTGGGAGGGATCGGGTTTTCATGGAGAAATGGCTATCTATTGTGGGAATTGGCGAAAATGGTTTAGAAGATTTAACTTCAGTGGCGCGATCGCTTCTATCCTTGGCATCTGTTATTATCGGCGGCGAACGTCATCTGGCGATGTTACCCCCAGACGATAAGCGAGAAAAACTCCTTTGGACTTCTCCAATTGATCATTCAATTAATGAAATTATCCGCCGTCGCGGTCAAAATGTCTGTGTTTTAGCTAGTGGCGACCCAATGTTTTATGGCATTGGTGTTACTCTCACCTGCCATATTCCTATTAGCGAAATGACAATTATTCCATCTCCTTCTACTTTTAGTCTTGCTTGTAGTCGTTTAGGTTGGTCCCTAACTGAAGTGGAAACTTTGAGTTTGTGCGGTCGTCCTGCGGCTTTATTGAATGCTGTCCTTTATCCGGGTGCTAAACTGTTAGTATTAAGTGCCGATCGACAGACTCCCGCGATCGCAGCTAAAATTCTTACTCAGCAAGGTTTTGGCGATAGTCATATTATTGTTTTAGAACATCTAGGTGGAACGCGAGAACGTCAAATTGAGGGTGTAGCTTCATTTTGGAATGTAACAGATATTGCTGATTTGAATGCGATCGCAATTACCTGCATTTCTGCTTCATCTCTTCCTCTCCCCCCTCGTCTTCCTGGACTTCCAGATATTGCCTATCAGCATGATGGACAATTAACAAAAAGAGAAGTTCGTGCCATTACTCTAACTACTTTATCTCCTTTACCCGGACAATTGCTATGGGATGTAGGAGCGGGTTGTGGTTCAATTGGAATTGAATGGATGCGAAGCGATCGCCGTTGTCAAAGTATCGCGATCGAACATCATCCCACTAGATTACAATACATTGCCAATAATGCGATCGCTTTAGGAACTCCCCATCTGAAAATTGTAGCCGGAAAAGCACCGATCGCCCTCCAAAATTTACCTCAACCCGATGCCATTTTTATCGGCGGTGGAATCACAGAACCAGAATTATTTGAAACCTGTTGGAAATCCCTGCGATCGGGTGGTCGCCTAGTTGCTAATACTGTTACAGTAGAAAGTGAACTAATCTTATTTCAGTGGCATAATAAATTAGGAGGAGAACTGATTCGGATTGGCATTCAAAGAGCCGAACCTGTAGGTAAATTTCTAGGTTGGAAAGCAATGTCTCCCGTAACACAATGGAGTGTAGTAAAGTAGTAACAGTTGTTTTAAGCATTAACAACTAGCCAATAATATCAATTCCGGTTGCATCGGAATGATTTAACCGCAGAGAACACAGAGAACACAGAGTAAGAGAAGAGAGAGAGCAATAATTCCGATGCTAACCGATTTGATATAACCTATTTCTCACCCAAGAGATAACACTTTCTACATCCGCAACTTTCTCACCATTAGGAACAGATGGACGTTGCACCATTACTACAGGTAATCCCAACTCCCTTGCTGCAATAATTTTAGGATATGTAGCATCACCGCCGCTATTTTTACTCACGATCGCATCAATTTCATACTCTTGCAAAAGCGATCTTTCCTCCTCTAAAGAAAACGGCCCCCGTTGCAAAATTAATTTTCCGATTGGTATTAACGAATTAGCTTCAGGAGCGTCAATCATCCGCATCAAAAACCAAATATCTTTTAAATTAGAATATATTGAGAGTTCTTGTCTACCAATAGTAAGAAATATTCGTTTAGCTAAACCAGGTAAAACATTCGCCGCCGCTTGATTACTTTCCACCTCAATCCAATTATCTCCCGGCACTTTTTCCCAAGCAGGACGAATTAGCATTAATCGAGGAATATTACATTCATCAGCAGCTAAAGCTGCATTAAAAGAAATTTTTGCCGCAAAGGGATGAGTTGCATCAATTAAAACATCAATTCGTTCCTGACGTAAATAGTCTGTTAAGCCAACAACACCACCAAAACCGCCACTGCGGGAAGTAGTGGTGAGAGGAATAGGTTGTTGAGTTCGACCGGCTAAAGACGCGATCGCATTTACACCAGGAATTTCATCAATTTTAGCTGCTAATGTGGCCGCTTCTCCAGTTCCACCTAAAATCAGCACTCTTTTATCGTTAGTCATAAAAACCACTGTACCTAAAGCTTCTCAAGCATATATACTAGAGCAAGTAATTCCTTAATTAAACATGAACACAAAAGAAGAAATCACCATTAAAGTTCCTTCTAATATAGCCTTAGCATACCGTAATGCTACCGAAGCAGAACGAGAACAAATTGAGCTAAAACTTGCAGCAATTATGCAGTTACAATTCAAAACTCCTAGAAAAGACGCGATCGCACGATTGAGAAATACAATGGATGGAGTTAGTAAGGAAGCGCAAACTAAAGGGTTAACGCCTGAAATTTTGGAATTGATTTTAAATGACGATGAATGAGGCACGATTTGTTATTGATACAAATATCTTAGTCAGTGCATTACTTTTCAGTAATAGTAAACCACGTCAGGCACTTGATAAAGCTCAAGATATTGGTATTATCTTATTATCTAACGATACTTTTTTAGAGTTGGAAACTGTTTTATTGCGACCCAAATTTGATCGCTATATTACTTTAGAAAAGCGAACTGAATTTTTAGAAAATTTAGCTGAGACAACTTTGTTTATTGAGCCAGATGAATCCATCAACGATTGTCGAGATCCGAAAGATAACAAATATTTGGAATTGGCAGTTAGTGGTGAAGCAAATTGTATTATTACTGGAGATGAAGATTTATTAGTCCTCAATCCATTTCGAGGGATTTCAATTTTGACTGTTCAACTTTTTCTAGCAACAATATAATATATTGAGATACTGTATTCTCAATGTCTTTGCACTTTTGTTGGTTCTTAAATAGATTAGCCGGATATGAATCTGGATACTTTTCACTTATGCTTTGTGCGGTTGCTTCAATTGCACTAATAGTAACTTCTGGAACCAAATTTAGAATATCCTCTATATCGCTTTTAGGATCATCAAGATTACCAAGATTCAGATGCCTAAAAACCTGTCGGGCTAAGAATCTATTGCCATGAACAAGTAAGAGTTTTTCCCGTCCCTCTACTTTTCCCAGTTTGGACTTCAGTTTATCTTCTATTGCACGATGAATTTGTACAACTTTCCAGAGTCTAATGCTCGAAAGACTAGGATTAAAAAGAGCTTTGTAGGGAGCTTTATGGTTTTTTGCAAATTTTAGTGCATAATACTGTTATACCATTATTGAAGTACCAGAAATTTTCTGGTTCTGATAACAAAGTTTCAACGATGCTCTGGTTAATTTCTGTTTCCCCAAGAAACGAGCGGATATTAGGCATAAAAAGTTTGGGATAATACTTATTCCACCAATCAGCAACAGAGGTTGCCGATACAAGACCGTAGTATGCAGAGTTAGGCTCTCTAATTTGCCCCCAATCTTTTAAAACAACATCAAAATTAATCGGTGTGCCCAAAGCTCCACTAGCAACAATTTGATGCAATTCTGCTTGTTTAATAACTTTTAATTCTACCACTTCTGAAGGATCATTCATCTCCTTTAAAAAATCATCAAAATCGGTCTGAACGTCCTTCGCTAGTCCGGCTGTTCCAGTATAGACAACCAAAAGAGTTATTCGAGTGTTTGCAAAAGATAGCGCATCTAAAAATTCATTTTCGCGCTTTTTGATTTTTTTATTAAACCGATCAATTTTTCCATATATAATAGCTTTAACACCGTTAATAAATTTTAGAGCATCACCTTGATCAATACTTCCTGTACCATCATGTCGCCATTTGCTTTGAACAAAAAAAAGATTTTTCTCATCACTGTCAAAATAAACTGCATCAAGCCCGCAATCTTGAGGTCCATCAATCAAACTTGATGCAGCTTTTTCTGGAGTTATATCAGCAGTAAATAAAACGGCAAATGCTGCAAGAGCGCGACTTAGAAAAGCCGAGTCTCGCTCATTTTGTTTTTTGTCCGCATAGTCACTGAGATCAATTAAATTAGTGAACTTGGATTTTAGCTGTGTTTCTATCTGACGAAGATGAATTATACTCATAAGAACCTTTTCCTTTCCCTCAACAGTTAAATATTACCACACCCGCCCTTTATACCAACAATCAATCAACTACAATACAAACATTTCCCATCAACATTCACCCCATGCCTCAAGTCTCAATCCAAACCTTAATATCAACCGCCAAATCAGGAAATCAAATTATTAGCTTTCCCACCGATACCGTACCAGCCCTAGCAGTACGCCCCGAACTCAGCGAACTAATTTTCACCACCAAAAAACGCGATCGCGAAAAACCCTTAATTTTAATGGGTGCAACCCCAGAGGATCTTTGGCCCTACATCACCGGCACCCCAGAAGAACTCCAAATCTGGCAACAAATCGCCACCTCCCACTGGCCCGGAGCCCTCACCCTCGTCCTCCCAGCCTCCCCCAAAGTACCCCCAGCCATGAACCCCACAGACCCCACCACCATCGGCATCAGAGTCCCCAACCTCCCGATCGCCCAAAAAATCCTACAACAAACAGGCCCCCTCGCCACCACCAGCGCCAACCTCTCCGGCCAACCACCCCTAGAAACCACCACCGAAATTCAACAAAAATTCCCAGAAGTCTTAACCCTAGAGACTTCCGAACTACAAACAACCCCAGCCGCCTCCGGTCTTCCCTCCACAGTTGCCAAATGGACTGGCAATAGCTGGGAAATATTGCGGCAAGGCGCGGTAAAGTTAGAATGCTAGGGGCTGTAAGGTGAGATCATGTTGATGGGCTGGAGCGACTTAATATATTTAGCATTAGGGTTGGGACTTGGTTTGGGTAGTAACAGGCTATGGCGTTGGCGAAAACCATCAACGCAAGCCGAAACCCAATCAAACCTAGAAGAAACTCAACAGACAAATTCCGAAGAGTGGCAAACCCTCTCGAACCAACTGAAGCAAACCCAACTTGCCTATCAAATGGCGATCGAAATGGCCAAATTTAAGGCCGGTTTTTTAGCGCGGACTTCCCACGAATTGCGATCGCCACTAAACAGCATGATTGGTACTCTTCAATTAATTCTGTCCGATCTGTGCGACGACCCACAAGAAGAACGAGAATTTGTACAACAAGCCCATGCCTCAGCCTTAAAAATGGTTGGGCTCATGGATGAAATCATCGCCGTCGCCAAAACCGAACACGGCAGCGAAACAATGGACATTCAACCGCTTCAGTTAGCCAAAGTTTTCGACGAACTCGATGACTTAACTTACTTACAAGCAACTAATCGCGGCATTCGACTTTCCATCTCACCTCCCGATAGTGAGATTTACGTCTTAGCAGATTTACGCCGATTCAGGCAAGTGCTCGTTAACCTCGTAGACACAGCGATCGCCCAAATGGAAGAAGGTAGCATTAACGTTTGTGCCCAATCCTCCCCCGAATCAGGCTTTGTCCATATCTGGGTAGACGATCAGCGCCCCGTTAGCGCCTGGAGTGAATCATGGGACCTACTCAAGCGCGACTTAGAAACAGATACTCAAGCCGGAGAAAACCCTAATTTATCTTCTGGACTAAGACTATTAATGAATCAAACTCTTTTAGGTTTGATGAACGGTAAATTAGAAGTCCTTGCCTTTCCTTCAGAGTCAGAAGAATTAAATTTTACCCGCACTCAATGCTCTATTCCCATCACCAATCCACCCACAGTTAACAGTTAACAGTTAACGGTTAACAGTCAACCGTTAACAGTTAACCGTTAACCAATTTACTTACTGAGAATAATTCGATTCATTTCCAAAATGGGAATAAATAAACTTGTTTCTTCAGCAGTTAGATAATTTTGAATCACATCCTGCATTACTCGAAAAGTCACCTCCGAACTTTTTTTAGCTTCAAAAGAACCTAAAATAGTTTGAAACCAAAATAACAGGCGATCGCGCAAACGTTTATTGTCATCAATCAACAACGCCGCCGCCGAATGGCGTACCACCCGCTCCGTATCTAATCGCCATTTGGCAACAACATCCTGCGAACCCCGACGCAATAAGTTAGCATCAGATGACTGAATCTTAGCTTCTACATCCCGAATAATTTCTTTTTCCGCAGCTTTAATTTTTTGATAAGCACTCAATCGCAAATTCAAAGATTGGAAGTAGTCTTTCAAAAACTGAACCTCCGATTGATTAGCATAGCGTCCATCGGCTTCGATACTCAAGTTAGCTAATTGACTCAACATAAACTTAAAACTGTTTTTTAGGGAACCACTAAGACACTAAGACACTAAGGAAGAAGGAAGTAAGGAAGAATATTTATTTTTTAACTTTCTTCCTTTTTAAATCTACGCTTCCTTAGTACGAGCCAGATAATTTCCTACCTCTAAGCGAGTTTCATTCAGTTGATTAATAATAGAACGAGTAATCAACTTTCCTTCCTCCACAACCACTTCACCAGTAATAGGATGTAGCAAATTTTGCTCCGCACGGCGACCGATCAAAGACTCTACGTTGTCAATAGCATTGATGTACATCCCCGAAGGTAGCTCCACCACTACTCCTGAACCCAAAATATGAGCCTGACAAGCAAGACGAGAATTAGCGTTAGCAGTAGTAATGACTTCTAAGGTTCTTTGTTCCCGGCGACTCATTACAGATAAACCTTCCATGCCATCCTTAATAAATACATGGCAAGTGGCGCACATTCCCCTACCGCCGCATTCCTTAAGTACATTAAGTTCTTTTGACAGCAAGGCAGACAAAATATTTGAGTTAGTCAGGACTGCCATTTCCTCAGCAATTGGCTCTAGCTTAATAATTTTGACCATCTTTCATTTCCGATCCCGTCAGGCTAAATTGCCTGTAAACATAATTTTAATTTTCCTGTCATTATCTTAGCTGTTCCCAAAAAAGGTTAAGATACTAAGGTAGAAGAACCTTCGGGCTCTTTCACCCAGATGATATAGGCTTTAGGTGTTTTCGTAATTACTGTCATATCGCCGCTATTTCCCAGTTTAGCCGCGATCGCGATTACCTTTTCTGCCTCTTTGACAGCCTTAAAAAAGCTGTAAAACTCCCCATCTACTAAAATTGCGGCTACAGGTCGATCTAAATCCGGCACTTTGATATGACAATTTCGATATTGACTCTGAGACTCTATGATTTTAGTAGCAGCCACGCTCCCATTAGCCAGAGCGGTTCCAAGCTCAACCCGATTTAACATAAGCTATAACAATGTGGTTAATTCAACAATCTTAAGTTTTGTCAGAATTTTTCACAGATTTTAATACCATATTAAGGCTTTCCTGAAATTGGAGCCATGCAAAATTCCAAATATCGGATTTTAGGGTTAGTAGGACAAGGCCAATTTGGCCGAGTTTTTTGTGCCAGCATTCGTGAATCTACGGGGAAAAACTCGCGCCCAGTTGGTCAATTGGTTGCGCTCAAGGAACTCAGCCATCAGCAAGCGCCCACGAGTGAATTTTTACGAGAACTCTGGTTCCTGATTACTTTACAGCATCCCAACATCGTCGCTTGCCTAGCTTTAGAACATACGGCAACGGGGCGTTATTTGGTTATGGACTATTGTGAAGGGGGCACGCTTCGCAGTCTCCTGAAACAAGATAACCCGCTGAGACTGTTGGAAGGATTACAGCTAGTAATTGGAGTGTTGGCTGGTTTGGAATACGCCCATCGCCGGGGGGTGGTTCACTGCGATATTAAACCAGAAAATATTTTGCTGACTTTGGGGCCAAGGGGCTGGCTGCCGAGGTTGTCTGATTTTGGTATTGCTCGTCGTTTGCCAGAAATTGGGACTACTCGGCTACATCAAGAAATTTCTCCTGATGCTACTGTGGGCTCTCCTGCTTATATGGCTCCAGAAAGGTTTTATGGTCTTTACTCGCCGATGTCTGATATTTATGCAGTGGGGATTTTGCTATTTGAATTATTGATGGGCTATCGACCTTTTAGCGGTACGCCAGGGGATTTAACTTGGGCTCATTTGAATCAACGTTTGCAATTGCCGGAAACTATACCTGAACCATTACAGGAAATTATTAAGAAAGCTTTGGAAAAGTTACCTGCTCGTCGTTTTGCGAGTGCTTCTGGGATGGCTCAAGCTTTGCGGTTGGCAATGTACAATAGTGAGGTGCGAAAATTAGGCGATCGCGTCCTTCCTTGGGAAAGAAATATTGACAATGATGAAGAGGAAGATAAACGAATAGTTCTCGGTCTCAAGTTGCCAATTATTCCTTCCCAATTACCAATTCCTCCTAATTCTAGTATCTTAGTTGCTAATGTCTATAATCTCTATAGTGCGGGGGGTTCGGAGATTATTGTGTTACCTCAGCCAGTACAATCTGCTGTTATGGGTGTTGAGCAATCTACTGTTTCTTTTCCAGAAACTGTGGTCGGTATTATTCCTACTTTGATTGGTGCTTGTGTGCTGACAAGGGAGCGAATTTATTGGTTAGGCGATCGACACTCTACCTCTAAATGTATCCTAGATATTGGGTTAGAAAAAGTATCTACATATAGGGCTGCTGTTGACGTTCAAGGTCGCTTTTTAGCCGTAGCTATCAGGGGCGAATTACGTTTTTATTCCCTGGCGATCGCCGATGGTGAGACAATTTTAACGCTGAAGCGAACAATGCTTTTAACCGAACCCGATTTGCCAGAATTGATGTTTTTAGATCGCCGACATTTATTGGCAACTTGGTCTGGAATTGAACAAAAGCAGCCGCAAACTACTCTTAAAGTTTATAGTCGTCGGGGTACAACCATTGGTTCTGTTTGTCTGTCGGGGAGTATTGGAAAAGTATTACTTACCAGTGAGCCTTATACTGTTTTAGGAATGCCTTTAGTCGGTACTAAATCAGGTATTTTATTAATTAAGTTGTTGCCACTGAAGGTAATGCGAATTCCTTTTGATAGTTTACCAATTTGTGCTTGTGTTACGAATTGGGGATATGTGATAGCGGATATTCAGGGTCAGATTACGGTTTGCGATCGAGAAGGGAGTAAAATAGCTAATTTTCAGGGTCCAGCAACACCAAAGGCGATCGCGCCTTGGGGAAAAACTGGTTTAGCTATTACTGCTGATAGTGGCGATCGCACTTATATCCACTTTTTAGATGTAAATTTTGATTCTTAGCATCAATGATCGAACCTCAACCACTGATTAATGCTGTACCAATCAATGAGGTTTCGGCCTTAGCCGAAGCAGGTACAGCGCGATCTTTTTCTGAATTCGATTTTGCAAATATCAGCCAAACTATCCTGAAGCTGACAGAAAGTTCACTATTTGAACCTACTTTAAATAATTCCCGAAAATTAGGCGATCGAGACTTTTTAATACTTCCTCACCTTAATTTAATTCCTGAAGTTTCTCCTGTGGTATTTGATGCTTGGGAAAAGTTGGTAAAAATCATCATAGAGTTATTTTCTCCTACCAGTGGATGGCCCAATGAATTACCACAAACCCCAGAGAATATTATTCCCTACGTTAATGAAGAAGCCTGTGAATTTATCGATGCTATCCAAGTGGAAATAAACCAACGTAATTTACTTTTAAAAACTCAGGAAAACTTCAGAAATAAAAACGATCGCTACATTTTGATTCAGGATTTAATTCCTAGACTACTTTGGTATATTGCTAGAAGTTCTGATGAGATCCTTCGCTTGCTTACTGGTGTAGAAGCAAAGGTTTTGCTTTCATCAGGGATAGGTCATCAGGGTATGCTGCGGCTAACAGCAATTTTAACATTGGATATTCCTACACCTTGGTCTATCGATCTGGCAACTAATCAATCACCAAGATCCTGTCTCAATTTAGATGATATTATTCAATGCGATAATATCTATTTATGTCGTTATTCTATGACTAAACAAAATTTGATTGAACACACAAAAAAAATAATTAAAGATGGAAGTCCAGAAATTATGTTCTTCATCGAACGCGCTAAAGCTGAATTGCTTGAGCCCGATCAAGATTGGCATTTTGGCAATCTTGAACTTAGCTTTGATTTTGATTTTATTACCGATTTTAATTGTTCAGCAGATCATCAAGATTTACAGGAAAAAAATGTTACTTTTATTGACGATTTTGAGGTTTTAAATTCCACCTCTGACTTAGCACCAAAGTTTAATAACTTTTTTAGCGAAAATTTATCTATATTTGAGTATCATCTTAAGCTGATTAGAGCCGAAGATATAGAACGCTATTATCTAGCTATCATGCAGCAAAGTTTAGCTAAATTAATATTTCAATTTCCGATAGTCCAAACACCAAGTATTCAAAATATAGAATTTGCGGGAATAGAGTTATCAATTTTAGGCTTAGATACCGAAGAATTATTAAATGAAAATTTAGAGTTTTTAGATTCCGATAATGAGGCTAATGATTTGGTCAATCAACATGATAGCTTAAACGTTGAAAATCTAATTTTTACTGTAGTTAATGCAGCTTGTGAAGTAGGGATTCGCTGGCAACATTCTGCTAATTTATCTATGCCAAATTTGCGATCACCAGAAATTTTGATCCCTGATTTAACTTTTAACCTATTGTGGAACATTATCCGCAGTTCTTATGAGGTGATGCAGCTAGTTGGCGGTGTGGCTGCTAAGGTGCTTCAACCAGGAGGGATTTGGCAAAATGGGACGCTTTGTTTGGTACTGATTCTCGAAATTGATCTTACGAATAGCAGACTTGCTATAGATGTGGCTACTGGTCAATCCCGTAATTCTACTAAATTTCTAGCATCCAAGGCGATTGCCATATCCCAAGAGAGCAACTTATGCCAAGAAGCAGTTGAGCTTGGTAGTTTGTTAACACAGATTGTCCACAACTTGCGAGAAAGTTTACCAGAAATCGATTTTTGGATGGATGGAATGGGAGTTGAATTGCGATCGAGTAAAGCAAACTCAGAAAATTCACCTCAAAATCGCCAATCTGGAACAATCAAACTCAACATTGGATTTGAATTGTTTGGGGAAAAATCAAATCATACATAGATATTAATATTTATTTTATCAAAACCTTAAGAAGAGTCTGGTAAAAAAGCCCTAAAACAAAAAGAAGAGATAGCTTAGCGGCCAATGCAGAGCTAACCCAGCAGCTAGAACCATTGCCCAGCAAAGGTCAAAAAAAAGTCAAAAAAACTTTGAAAAAACCCTTGACAAACCTTAGCAGTCAGGATAGATTAATAAAGCGCCTGAAGGAGAGGACACGAACCGACAGCGCCCCGAACCTAGAAAAATCTATAGTTTGAAAGCACCAAACAAAATATCACCTCGTTGCAATAATTATAGGGTGAAAGAGTGAAAACTCCACACCCAAAAAAACAACGAAAATCTCTG
>MBRE01000011.1:0-21869 GCA_001698425.1 Oscillatoriales cyanobacterium USR001
TTGATTGCAAATAGCTGTAAGTAAATCTGGTGGAGGTGGAGGTGTTTGAGATGATGATTTAGATGATGGTTGAGGCGATGGTTTTAGTGGAGGTGTTTGAGGTAATTGATTGCCAAGTGCCTGCAAAACTTCAGTAGCAGATTGATAACGCTTCTTAGTAGCAGGTTGAATCATTTTATCTAAAATCTGACCCAATTCCGAACTAACAGACGTTTTTAAGTGTTCTCGCCACACCCACTCAAACTCACTCACATCAAATAATTCTAGGGGTTCAACTTGAGTTAACAGACATAGACAAGTCACACCCAAACTATAAATATCACTAGCATAAATAGCTTTTCCTGCTTGTTGTTCCGGTGCTGTATATCCAGGACTTCCGATTATTGTTCCCGTTACCGCTAAAGCCTTTTGTGTCGCATATTTAGCCGCGCCAAAGTCAACTAAAACTAATTCCCCATTTGACCTCAAAATAATATTTTCTAGCTTAATATCTCGGTGAATAACTTGGCGAGAATGAATAAACTCAAACACTGGCAATAAATTATTAAGCAAGTCGCGAATCCGCCTTTCGCTAAAATATCCCTTAGCTTCTAGTGTTTGGGCTAAATTTTGACCGTCGATAAATTCTTGGACTAAATACTGCCGTCCATCTTGACTAAAATATGCTAATAAATCGGGAATTTGAGGATGTTTCCCCAACTGTTCTAAACGTACTGCTTCCTGCTCAAATAATTCAGTAGCTTTCTGAATATTAGAAGTGCCTTGAGCTTGGGGATAGAATTGTTTAATCACGCAAACTGGCCTTGAGGGTTTATGCTCATCAACCGCGAGAAAAGTCCGCCCAAATCCCCCTTGTCCAATAATTTTTTGGGCTCGGTAACGGTCAGCCAATAGTAGTTTATTACCACATTTTTGACAGAAGTTCGTGCCAGATGGGTTTTCGTTGAGGCAATCAGGGTTTAGACATTTGCTCATAAAAACTCTTGATAGATGAAAGCTTAATATAATACTATCTTAATCGGTGCAATTTGAAAGCGATCGCACTTACGATCATCAAAAGCTATAATAAAATTATCATCCCCAATCCCTTAACAGTTATGGTACAACAACTAACCGCCGAAACTGTATCAGAAATCATCTACCCCGACTGCGACGGTGAACCAATGGCAGAGAATACAAAACAATTTCGCTGGATTGTCACAATCAAAGAAAACCTAGAAATTTTCTTTGCTAATAACCCTGATGTTTTCGTCGCCGGTGATTTACTCTGGTATCCCGTTGAGGGAAATAATAAAATTCGCCAAGCCCCCGATACAATGGTAATCCTTGGTCGCCCCAAAGGTGACAGAGGTTCCTATCGACAATGGGAAGAAAATAACATCCCTCCCCAAGTCGCCTTTGAAATCTTATCTCCTGGCAATCGTGCGGGAAAAATGGCAGACAAATTGTTGTTTTATCAACGTTATGGAGTGCAAGAATATTACATCTATGACCCAGACGACAACGAATTGAGCGGATTTATTCGTAATGAAAATTGGTTTGAATCAATTTCCGAGATGAATGGTTGGGTAAGTCCCCTGTTAGAAATCAAGTTTCTACTAACAGAAAATAACTTAGAAATTTATCGACCCGATGGCCGCAAATTTCTCACTCCTGTAGAATTAGATCGGCTTAGAGAACAGGAAAAGCAAGAAAAAGAACTTGCTCAATCTCAAGCTGAACAACAACGGCAACGTGCAGAGGAAGCGATCGCACAACTTGAACAAGAGAAACAGCGTTCTCAAAACCTATTAAAACTGTTGCGCGAGCAGGGAATTAACCCAGAATAACTGTCAAGGAGGGATCTTTTTTCATACATCCCAAAGGCGCGATCGCGATCTCCTCTCACTACTCAAGTCAGCAAAGCCTCTGATTACCTGTTAAATAGCGATCGCACTTCTAGCTAGTAAGCGATCGCTTCTACTTCAGTCAATTGTTAGAAATTAGCCCTTTTGATAGCATCAAGGCTAATTTAAGACTATTGCTTCTCCGTTTGGTCTGGGAAGGTAAACTTAACCTCAATTTCTACATTACAGTCAGTAGAACCTTCAGTGATGTAAGGAATGCCAGCTTTCCCCCCCACCTTCATGCCAAATTTTAGCTTAACCTCTTCTACCTTAGCGAGGCCAAAATTTTTAAAAGCATTAATGGTATAAAGGGCATAGCCCCGAATGACTCGGTTAGCATCCTGCATTTTAACGCCAGCATCTCCGATTTGAAAAGAATAAGACTCCTCCTCATCATCTGAGTTTAGATTAGGTGCAACCTCTGGCATCGTAGGAGTGTCCTTTGATTCGACATAGATTTCATAGGTTTCGCCCTCAACTTCAACTAACAAGCGCTGTACTTCTGACATTGAAAACCTCTGTAAAATTTAGGTGAAATTTTGTAAAGCTTGGACTTTTTTCAGGAATTTTCGTCTATCCTAGTTTATTAGATCGGGCAAAAAAAGGGTGTCAGTTCATAAATATCAGTATCCCTAATATAAAGGTTTTCCCTCAATGGATCGCTATGCACTCGTTGTTGGTATCGCTCAGTATAACACTAAAAATTTAGTTCAGCTTGAAAAGCCCACGAAAGATGCCGAAGCAGTGGCACAAGTCTTAGAGCAATATGGAAATTTTACAGAAGTAAAGCGTTTACCCTATCGCATTAATCCAGAAACAAAAAAGCGGGAAATGGAGAATCGGCCAGTAACGAGAAAACAGTTGTGGCAAGAGATAGAAATTTTGCTCAAGGAGCAAGCACGGAATAACGATGCGTTAATATATTTTACGGGACATGGACTGAGGGCAAAGGGACTTTCTGGAAAGCCGAGAGGGTATTTGGCTACGTCTGATTGCCAGATCGACTTTGATGTCATCAAATCAGAGGGCAACAAAGATGAGTCGCGTATTATGGAAGTATACGGCGGGATACCTTTTGACGCTCTGAATCACTTAATCAGCCAGTCTGAATTGAGCAGTTTAGTTGTCTTATTAGATTGCTGCCATAGCGGTGATTTTATCGAGCGCAATTTGATTGCTGAGAGTTTGGGTGTCAGCTTGGAGAAGGATTACCATTTGATTGCTGCCTGTCGGGGATTTCAAAAAGGAAAGGCGCTCAAAAGTGAGGCTCACAGCGTTTTTACAGGTGCTTTACTGAGGGGATTAAGAGCAGAAAATGCCAGCAGCAATGGGGAAATTAGCTGCGATCGCCTCTACGATTATATCAGCCGGGAACTCAAAGGAACCTCGCAACAGCCTTTAAGATTAGGCTGGGGAACCTCGATTATTTTAGTCAATAACCTGCCTGTAACTGAAGTTACAGCACCACAAGCTGTAGTTAATAGAGACAATCCTTATTTAGGGCTAATGGCATTTGATGCTGAGAAAAAAGATTATTTTTTCGGTCGAAAAGCGGCAGTCAAAGGTATAGTAGAACGGCTCAGGAAGAGCAGATTTTTAGCAGTAATTGGCCCCTCTGGTTGTGGTAAATCCTCGCTGGTAAAGGCGGGGGTACTGCCAAAATTGAAGGACGATCCGATTCCCGATAGCAGTCAGTGGCAAGTAAAAATTTTCACTCCTGGCAGATATCCTTTAGAGGAGTTTGAGCAAGCTTTAGCAAGTCGAGAACCCGGCAAAACATTTTTGCTATTCATCGATCAATTTGAGGAATTATTTACCCTCTGTTCAGATGAATCTCAACGACGAGAATTTATTAGTAAAATTACCGAAGAAGCTACTAAAACGGACGGAGACACGCGGGTAATTGTAGCAATTCGGGGAGATTTTCTCGATCGGTGCGCTGTCTATGAAGAGACAGCAAACTTGATTAACTGCACGCAGCCAACGACTTATGTAGTTACGCCGATGACTGCGGCTGAATTAACAGAAGCAATTGAACAGCCAGCAGCAAAGCACGCTATTACATTTGAATCAGGATTGGTAGAGCAAATTATTATAAATGTGGTCAATCAAGCCGGAGCTTTACCACTATTGCAGTATGCTTTGGAAGAGCTTTGGCGAGTGTGCATTACAGATTCAAATCAGGAGCAAACCCAGCTAACTTTTGAGGGTTATGAACAGATTGGAGGAGTGAAAGGCGCGTTAGAAAAACGCGCTGATGAACTTTATCAAGATTTGGCTGAAGCCGATCGAGCATTTGTCCGTCGCCTGTTTTTGGAATTGGTACAACCGGGAGAAAATCAGGAAGTTACGCGCCGCCACGCGAGTCGGCAAAATTTACTGGATAAAGCAGATTCTCAAGAACAATTGGAGCGAGTGACGCGGCAGTTATCGAGTTGCAATCATCGTTTAATTATTACAGATGAAAATAAGGTAGAAGTTGCTCACGAAGCACTGTTATCGGAGTGGCGGCTGCTGCGAAAGTGGATAGAAGATAATCGGGATAATATTCGTTTAGAGCGGCGTTTGGAGGTGGATTGTCAGGAGTGGAATAACAAGAATCGGCCAGAGGGTTTGTTGTTAACGGGTACGTGGTTGGCGGCAATTGATGAGTGGGTGAAGAAGGAGCAACCTAGACTTTCTTTGTTGAAAAGCGAGTTTTTGAGGGAGAGTTTGGGGAGACGCGATCGGGTGGATCAAAAGGAAAGAGAGAGGCTAGAAAAGGAAATAAAGCTGACAGATGAAAAACTTAAGGCTCAAAAGCAAAGAACGAAATGGGCGATCGCATCTGGTATCCTTCTAACCTTTACTCTTGGCTTGGGGCTTTTGACCAATGTACTCGAAGGACAGAAGAGAGAACAAGAAGCAGGCAAAGTGGGAGTTTTAATTGGCAAAGCTCAACAACTTTTAGAAAATAATCTTCAGCTTGAGGCATTGATAGCAAGCGTAGAAGCGCTAAAGGAAATGAAGAATCTTGGAATAGAAAATCAGGATCAGTTACAACAACTTCAGTCAGTTATATTCAACGTACAAGAGCGCAATCAATTAAAAGGGCATCAGGGAGGAGTATATGGTGTTAGTTTTAGTCCTGACGGGACAATGATTGCTTCTGGTGGAGTAGATGGGAGAATCATTATATGGAACCAAGCGGGAAAAAGGCTTTTTTCTCCAAATGAAGGACATAAGGAACCAATTTGGAGTGTAAGATTTAGTCCTGACAGTCAATTTATTGCATCAGCAAGTATTGACAATACAATCAATATTTGGAGTAAGAAAGGAGAACTTATACAGCCCTTAAAAGGTCATAAAGATGATGTTTACGATGTAACCTTTAGTAAAAACAGCGATAGAATTTTCTCTTCCAGTAAAAATGGAAGTATAATAATGTGGGATGTCAAGACTGGTAGGCTTCTGAAAACTTTCCAAACTCCAAATTCTTTAAATAAGAGTGAATATAGAATTATGGGTTTGGATTTAGAACCATTTAAAAATTCTGTGCTTGTCTATACAGGCAATAAAGATTATGAGTTCAGCCTATTGGACATGATTAAAAATCAAGGCAAGAAAGGAATCAAAACTATAGGAAATACTCAGTCACTTGTGATGTCAGTTAGATTTAATAAAAAGGGAAATATGATTGTATCTTCTGAAAACCAAAAAGACAACGCAACAATAAAAATATGGGATATAACAGGAAATTTAATAGGTCTTATTAATAGCCCTAAAGATGGCATAGTGTATGCTGAATTTAGTTATGATAGTAAATACATTGCTTCGGCTAGTGTCGATCAAACCGTAAAAATTTGGAAAGTAGACGAGGCATTAAATAAATGGAAAAATAGTAAATGGAAAAATAGTCAAATAGGACTCGCGCAACCATTCACCATTTTGGCTGGACATACTGGAGCCGTCAACCGAGTAAGCTTTAATCCCCTAAATTCTCAATCAATTGCTTCTGCAAGTGATGACGGAACAGTTAGACTCTGGGAAATATCAGGAAATAAACGGGAAAGTAAGGAGAGGTATAATCTAGATGAATTACTAACGCAAAGCTGCAAGTTTTTGTCTGATTACTCCAATATGTGTAAAAATTTAAATTAATCGAAAAGGAGGATTAAGTATGAGTTTCTCAAACTCCCCAAGTTGTATCCAAGACCCCAACCAACCAAAGTGCGTTATAGCAAATCTGCTGAAAAAGTTGGCTGAAAAATTAAACCACTTAAGTGGCAAAATAGCGGAAGCAAATCAAATTTCTGAAGAGCCAAAATCTCATAATAAACCAAGTCCGGCATCAGAAAATGGTAATATAGAAAATGAAAGGTTTTCTGAATTCGATACAGTAATCAAAGAGAATAGTTCCAATCTGAGCGAGATTATTGTGGATTTGATTATGAATAATCAGGTTGGCAATAATTCAGAGAAAATTCACAGCATTAGATTGGAAACTGCAAAACTTTTGCAAGAGTTAAAAGCTCTTGATAAAGCGGAGATCGAGCCAGAAGTTAAAAAACAAATAAGTAAGCGGATGAAAGCTAACATGAGTGAAATTTTAGTGTTAATATTAACACATTAGCAAACCTCATCCTTTCCTCAAAAGGCGATCGCCTCTCCTTTCCATCCCAGAGAGTCGCGATCGCCTCCTCCAACCTCTCCAAACCTAAAAAGCTATACTAAATCAGCACCCCCAACCATCAAACAGCATGGTACAACAACTAACCGCCGAAACTGTATCAGAAATCATCTACCCCGACAGCGACGGACAGCCAATGTCAGACAACACCAAACAATTTCGATGGATTGTCACCATTAAAGAAAACTTAGAAATTTTGTTTGCCAATAACCCCGATGTCTTCGTCGCCGGCGACTTACTCTGGTATCCCGTTGAAGGAAATAACAAAATCCGAACTGCACCCGATGCGATGGTAGCCTTTGGTAGACCAAAAGGTGACAGAGGTTCCTACAAACAATGGGTAGAAAATAACATTCCTCCTCAAGTTGTCTTTGAAATTTTATCCCCAGGCAATCGCGCCGGCAAAATGTCTGAGAAAATGCTGTTTTATCAGCGCTACGGAGTGGAAGAATATTACATCTATGACCCGGATGATATAGAATTGACCGGTTTCACTCGTTGTGAAGATTGGTTTGAACCGATCGCACAGATGAATGGTTGGGTTAGTTCTCGATTAGGAATCAGGTTTGAACTAACAGAAAATACCTTGGAAATTTACCGTCCTGATGGGGAACGCTTTCTCACTTCTGTTGAACTAGATCGACGCGCTGAAGCGGAACATCAACGCGCTGAGGCGGAACGTCAGGAAAAAGAACTTGCTCAAGCTCAAGCTGAACAACAACGTCAACGCGCTGAACAGGAACGACAACGTGCAGAGGAAGCGATCGCACAACTTGAACAAGAGAAACAGCGTTCTCAAAACCTATTAAAACTGTTGCGCGAGCAGGGAATTAACCCTTAGTCCGACAGGGGTTAAAACCCCTGCCTCAAAGATCAAGTCCTCTAAAGAGGACTAAAAAGAAGACTTTTAAACTCATTAGTCCTATGCAAGAGGACTTAAGTTATTAGACAGGGGTTTTAACCCCTAGCAGGTTTCAGCTTAAGTGACACCAATGGTTAAACTTATCTACAGTGAAAGGGAGTCAAACAAAATGACAACTATCCAATCAATGACAACTGCAATAACATCCCTTTATGAACAGGATTTTTATCTCTGGTTACAGACAACTATCAACTTATTAAAAGAGGGAAAATTTGTCGAAATAGATTTAGAGAACTTGCTAGAGGAACTCGAAAGTATGGGGAGAAGCGATAAAAATGGTTTAAAAAGTAATTTGAGGGTACTTTTAATGAACTTACTTAAGTATAAATATCAGCCGGAAAAACTAACAAATAGTTGGGTGTACACTATTCGCGAACATCGTAAACGCATCCGAGATACTTTCAAAACCAGCCCGAGTTTATATCATTTTTTTGAAGAGATTTTTAATGAATCTTATCAAGATGCTAGGGAACTTGCCGCAGATGAAACTGGTTTATCTATTGCGATATTTCCCCCAGAGTCTCCTTTTACTGTAGAAGAAGTTCTTAATTCTGATTTTTTACCTTCCTAAGTTGACTCAATAACGTAAACCCAAAAACGCGATCGCCCCATCTTTATCCCTCACTTCTCCATCTAAAGTAGCCACCAACAAATCATCAAGCATCCGCTTAAATTGCGGCCCCGGCCGATAACCCAAAACCTTTAAATCATTCCCATTTAACAGCGGTTCAAAACTTACCCACCTAGTCAAATATTCCCATATTTTTCTCCTAATTCTACGAGGACATTGCACCGCCAATAAAATCAACATTCTTAATTCATAATTCCTCAATAATAACACCAATTGACTCAGCCTCTCACAGCTTGACAAAGCAGCAACTACCTCAATCTTTTTCTCCTCTAATTCTGTCAAAAGCTGCACGCTATCGGCCGATAACTGAAGATTAGCGGCCACTTTCCCCCGATAATCTGGCGCTAAGTAAGCAATTAATACCTCCAAACGCATTTGCCAATCTTCCCCACAATTCAAACCAGCAAACTTAGACTTAAATGTAGCAGCGTCAATCATACTCAACCTGTGCAAACAACGATCGTGTAAACGCAATTGCCACCATAATTGTCGATCTAAATCTAAACTGGGATGAATACAGCGTAATGCTCCTAAATTCCCCAATTTCTGCAAAGCAGATTTCCAGTAGAGAGCCTGTAAAATATATTTTAACTCACTTTTTAACCTAGTTTCCAATGCCGGCGCTCGACCATTTTCTCCTTGAATTTTATCATAAATTCCACTCTCGATCGCGTGACGAATATACCCTTCAGTTTGTGGCTCAATCTCAAATCCTAGCCGCACCGCAAACCGCACCGCCCGATAAATTCTAGTTGGATCTTCAATAAAACTATTAGCGTGTAAAACTCTAATTTTCCCATCAGTTAAATCTTGTAAACCCCCAAAGAAATCTAATAATTCTCCCGCACGGGGATTACTCAATCGCACAGCTAAAGCATTAATAGTAAAATCGCGCCGATACAAATCTTGACGAATTGAACTCGCCTCTACTTCCGGGTTAGCAGCGGGATAAGGATAAAACTCTGTTCTCGCAGTCGCAATATCTACCATTAATATTTCCTGGGGGCGAAGCATTCCAGTAGATAAGTTATTGCTTGAAAGCTGAGATTTATTGTCGGAATCTTTTGCCCCTACTTCCCGATTTTTGTGCCACAATAAAGCAGCAGTTTGAAATTGACCATGAATATCTAAACGAGCATCTGGATAGATTTTTTGTAAAGCTAAAGCCAATTCTACCGCTGGAGATTGACAATTTTTAATTACTTTTTTATTTGGCGTATTTTCTAGTTGATTTATTTCATCTTGAATAACTGAAATATTTTGAGATTCATCCACATTTTCTAATGTCAAATCTTGACAGCAATCTACTACTAAATCAATATCAGTTAGCGATAAACTATTTTTAGCATTACCATCAGTTAACAATAAATCTCTAACTGCACCTCCAACAATATAAAGTTGCCATTCCCGTGCTTCGGCAATCTCCGCTGCTGTAGATAAAAATTGCCTTAGTTCGGGAGTAACATTTTTTGCCAGTAATTGTTCGATCGATTGAGGTAAAGGACAATAAATCAACTCTTTTTTTGAGTCTAATCTTTCTCCTAATTTTCCTCTTTCTTTTTGCTGATGCAGTTCCCGTAAAACATCCGTCCTAGTCACAATTCCCACTAATTGATTATTGGTCAAAACTGGCAACCGCCCAATATCATACGTCACCATTAAGGACTCAATTTCTGTTAGAGTAGTATCTGGTGTAATTGTCTTTAGTTGGGGAGTCATGTAACCTTTAACGGGAGCATGACTAAAGCCATGATGGAGGGCAATATCAATATCTCGGCGAGTGATAATTCCTACTAAATTATCGCGATCGTCCACCACAGAAAGACCAGAATGACCATAACGTAGGAGGATACGATGAGCATCACTAACTAATGTTTCCGGTCGAATAGTTCGCACTGGAGAAGACATTAACTCACGGGCAATTGGCGGATGGGGAATTTGACTTTTAAGTTGTTCAACTAATTGGGATAAAATTACTAACGGATCGACATTTTTGAGCGAAGCAGCGGCGGCGCGATCGTGTCCACCACCGCCGAACTTTTGGAATAATTCATTGAGATTAGTTTCAGCAATTCGCGATCGCCCAATCATTGTTAAACGATTAGAAACTAAAGCTTTTTCCGTAGAATTTTTACCCAGGGAGTTAACTTCTAAATTAACTTCTGTTTCTCCTGATTCCTTCGTTTTATAAACATTAGCTAAAAACAAAGCATCAGCATCAGTAAAATCTATCAATCGAGACGCTAAACTAGATAAACCTGGCACAAAAGCATCAGTATTCAACAAAACCCAACTAATCGTATAACCGCGCAGAGTTTCTGACTGTAAATTATCCAGACAAACTGTCAATAAATCCTGCAATTGAGGAGATAAAGCCGGAGTCAAATACTCAGCCATTACCCCTAAACTCGCCCCCTGTTCCATTAACCAAGCTAAAGCATAGGCATCTCTAGCCGTAGTATGGTCAAAAGTTAAAGAACCCGTATCCACATGAATACCCAAGGCCATCGCCGTCGCCTCAGCAGGAGTTAAAGAAATCAAGGAATCACCCTCTCTATGAGTCGATCGCCTCAACTTTTCTACAATTAAAGTCGTGGTAGCACCCACCGATTCGATATATTTTTCTGTAGCCGGAATATTTAACGGCGTATTAGGGTGATGATCGTAAACAATAACCCCTTCTAAATGAGGTAAATCTAACCAATCAGCAGCCTTTCCCAAACGCACGCGATCGCTAGTATCTACCACCATAATCGAACGAATTTGTTTCGGATTTACCGCACGGCGTTCAATTAACGGATACTCATCGCGGTGGAGAGCTAAAAAATCTCGCACCGTCGGGTGACAACCCCCAGTCAGCACAATTCGACTACCCGGATGGAGCACACAAAGACCAACAGCAGCCCCAAGCGCATCAAAATCTGCCGTAGCGTGACACAAAATTAAATTCATGCTCAAAATTAAAAAAACCCCAACTGAAAGAACCGAATTTCTGGTAGCTTACTACTGAGGGATAAATTTGCTCATAACTAGGACTAACGCACGGCCATGAGAGTAATTAAGCTTGAAATCGGTTTCCGGTTTGACATCGATCGCCCAAAGCACGAATATTAACTCAGAAACCGGTTTTCTGCGTAAGTCCTCAAACGGTCAGCTTCACCGGGATTGCCGGCAATCAACCGGAAACCTCACGATCCTGCGGGATCGGGCGATCGCGACAGCAGGAAATAAACCTTAATCTCAACCCAATCCTACTTTACCCACTCTTGCATCAGAAGGAGAAAAAATGTTATCAATCTTGTTTCAATTCTTTTTACTGGCTTTAGTTCTGTTTTCCTTCGTCATGGTAGTTGGCGTTCCCGTCGCCTACGCCTCCCCCCAAAACTGGAACCAATCTAAAAACCTCCTTTTTCTCGGTTCTGGCATTTGGTTCTTACTTGTGATTATTGTAGCTGGTTTAAATTTTTTGGTGGTTTAAGCCAAAATTTACAGGCTTATAAATTGTAGGGGCGAAACATTCCGGTCGATAAGTTATTGATTAAAAGCTCATATTTACAATCGGAATGCTCCGCCCCTACGGTGTATTTTATCAATGAACCAACCTACACCTCAAATCTCCATTACTAATTAACTAAAAACTACTAACATGACCGTTTTCGAGGGAAATTTTACTCAAACAGAATCTTTTAAGTTTGCCATTGTCATCGGTCGTTTTAATGACCTAATTACCACTAAACTTTTAGAAGGTTGTCAAGATTGTTTAAAACGTCACGGTGTCGATCCCAATCCTCACGGAAATCAAGTTGACTATGTTTGGGTTCCCGGAAGTTTTGAGGTGTCTATGGTAGCCCATCAAATGGCACTTTCTCACCGCTACGACGCAGTAATCTGTCTGGGTGCGGTGATTCGCGGCCAAACTCCTCATTTTGACTATGTAGCCGGTGAAGTAGCTAAAGGCATTGCTGCGGCTAGTTTTCAAACGGGAGTACCCGTGATTTTTGGGATTGTAACAGTAGATACAATGCAGCAAGCTTTAGAACGTGCAGGGATTAAAAGTAATAAGGGTTGGGATTATGCGATGGGGGCCTTAGAAATGGCAAGTTTAATGCGCCAAATTAAAGGCCAACCAGGGGTTCAAGTTTTTCCTGTCACCCCAAATCTTGCGATCGCGTCAGAAATCTCCCAAAATTTGCTTTAACAAGACCCTTGCTTGTAGTAAAGGAACTCCAAGCAAGGGGGCGTTTATCAACCCAGGAAATTTCCTCAAAAAAATTTCTAAAATAGGGTTGACAAAGTAAGTAAATTCTGGCAACATAGTATTCACCGCAGTTAAATGCGGGTGTAGCTCAGTGGTAGAGCGTCACCTTGCCAAGGTGAATGTCGCGCGTTCGAATCGCGTCACCCGCTTTAAATTTTAGAACAAAAGTTTTGGTAGAGGCGGGTTCACCCAAATCCCTACTATTCGCCAAAATATTAAATAACCCGCCCCGAATACTGTTACACAAATGCAGGAGAATTGGGATAAATAATGTCATTGCGAACCCAGTGAAACAACCTCAAATTTAGGTACTTGACAAAACCGTCACATCTAAGCAATAATAGTAGATTGTCTGTCCAAACCCTGCTCGGATCAGGTTGAGACATTCCCAAAGCTGACAAAGCAACGCAAAACAGATTGATTTCAAACTGTAACCCCTGCGCTAAATAGCTATCAGCTACCTGTACGGCAAACTAAATTACCATCCCATGACTTACGCAATTATTGAAACAGGCGGCAAACAACTGCGAGTAGAGCCCGGCCGCTTCTACGACATTGAACTGCTTCCAGTTGATGCTGAAGCTAAAGTAACTATTGACAAAGTATTCTTGGTTGAACATGAAGGTGATGTTCACATCGGTCAGCCGTTGGTTGAAGGTGCAACAGTAGAAGGTACTGTACTGCGGCATTTCCGGGGTCGCAAAGTCATCGTTTATAAGATGCGCCCGAAAAAGAAAACTCGCAAGAAAAAGGGCCACCGCCAAGAAATTACTCGCTTGATGATTGATTCTATCAGTCTTAAGGGAGATGCGATCGCCAAAAGAGAAGAAGCGATCGAACCCACCGCAGCCACCGCCGAAACTGATTCAGAATAGAAAATAACAAATACACATTGAGGAAATTATGGCTCACAAGAAAGGTACAGGTAGTACGCGCAACGGCCGCGACTCTAACGCCCAACGTCTAGGCGTTAAGCGTTTTGGCGGTCAAGTTGTCAAAGCTGGCAATATTCTCGTCCGTCAACGGGGGACTAAATTTCATCCCGGTAACAATGTCGGTATTGGTAAAGATGATACTTTGTTCGCCCTGATTGATGGCGTGGTGACTTTTGAAAGAAAAGGCAAAACCCGCCAGAAAATCAGCGTTTATGAAAAGGTTGTAGTTGCGGCTGAACCCGTAGCAGTTGCAGTATAAGTTAATACCGCATTCGGTGAAAACTAGACTTTTGTTTGTTCGACGATAAACGTAGCGAAGCATCTCTAAGATACTTCGCTACAATACTTTTATAGCAATTAAGATGTCATTGAGGAAGAATGTTTCAACACAATCCGATAACGAGCTTTTCCTGCTTCTAAATGTTCTATAGCTTGATTAATCTCGCTAAAAGCAAAAGTTTCTGTGACCGGTTGAATGCCATGACGTGCCGCAAAATCTAGCATTTTAACAACTGTAGCAGGACTACCTAAAGGAGTCCCAGATAAAGACTTTTGTCCAGCTATTAAAGCAAAAGAAAATGTTTGAATAGAACTGGGTACAACTCCCACAAAATGCAATCTACCTTTAGGCCGTAACGCATTGAGATAAATGCTCCAATCCAAGTCAGCATTGGCTGTAGAAAGGATTAAATCAAAGGAATTAGCAACTGTTTCGAGAGCTTTGGGATCGCGAGAGTTAATAAAGTGATTAGCCCCCAATTCGCGAGCTTCCGCTTCCTTATTAGGATTAGTAGAAAAAGCGGTGACATCACATCCCCAGGCTTTCATAAATCGTAGTGCTAAATGCCCTAAACCACCAATGCCAATTACACCTACTCGATCGGTTGGTTTAATATCAAATTGCACCAAAGGATTAAACACAGTAATTCCACCACAAAACAACGGCCCAGCTTTAGCAGGATCTATGTTTTCTGGCAAAGGAATCACCCATTCTACATTAGCTCGGACTCGATCGGCAAAGCCGCCATAACGTCCAACAATAGTTTTTTCTGATGTTAAACAGAGGTTATGATTGCCCGACATACACCACTCGCAATGCTTACAGGAATGGGAAAACCAACCTATTCCAACTCGTTGACCAACTTTTAAAGTGGTGACGCGATCGCCAATTGCTGCCACAGTTCCTACTACTTCATGGCCACCAACAACAGGATATTCACTGATGCCCCATTCGTTGTTTAATATACTCAAATCACTGTGGCAAACACCACAATATTCAACATTAACTTCGACTTCTTCCTCTTTCAGTAAACCGGGATCGTATTGAAATAGCTCTAGTTTTGCCCCAGCTTTTTGCGCTGCATAAGCATTAATCATTGTCCTGACTCCTGTTTGATTGTATCAGAATTAAATTGTTAATTGTTAATTGTTAATTTTTCCGCCGTCACATAATCTAACAATCCACCACAAGCATCCATAAGCAAATCAATGACGCGATCGAATCCCTCCGATCCACCATAATAAGGATCGGGAACTTCATGTAAATTATGGTGACGACAAAAATCACACATTAACCGCACCTTATCGCGATATTTCCCTGTAGGATCGAGAGCCAAAATATCTTGATAATTTTCCCGATCCATTGCTAGAATTAAGTCAAAATTCTCAAAATCCGATCTTTGAAACTTGCGAGCACTTCCCCGAAGTTCAATTCCTCGCTTACTCGCCGCGATCGCCATCCGTCTATCTGGTGGACTACCAATATGATAACCAGCAGTACCCGCAGAATCACAAATAATCTGAGTAGCCAAACCTGCTTGCTCAATTAAATGATTCATTATATTCTCCCCCGATGGAGAGCGACAGATATTGCCAAGGCAAACAAACAATAATTTGTAAGGCATAGAAGAAGGAAGAAGGAAGAAGGAAGAAGGAAGAAGGAAGAGGGAAGAAGGAAGAGGGAAGAAGAAAAAGGAAAAAGGAAGAGGGAAGAAGGAAGAGGGAAGAAGAAGAAAAAGGAAGAAGAAAGAGGGAAGAAGGAAGAGGGAAGAAGAAGAAAAAGGAAGAAGAAAGAGGGCAATAATCGACTTGTAGGGTGCGTCAGATCCAGCCATCAAAGGAGAGAATTAGGGTTTGGCTTTCTGACACACCCTGCTAATTGGGGTACTTGCATAAGTTCTGAATTGGCAATTACCAATTAGCAATTACCAATTAGCCATTAATTGCGAATAGATTACAACCCAGGAAGATTTAGGCCACCCGTCAATTCTTCCATCTTCTCCCGCATCGTCATAGTTGACTTATTGTAAGCATCTTTCATCGCCACCGTGACGAGTTCAGAAACCACATCAGCCCCTTCACCAAGAGCATCGGCCGAAATCTCTACACGGCGAGGCTCTTGGTTGCCACTCAGAACAACTTTAACTAAGCCGCCGCCGGCAACTCCCTCAACTTCCATTTCATCTAACTCTTCTTGAAGCTTTTTAGCTCCCTCTTGAACCTGCTGTGCTTTTTTGAAAGCTTCAGTTAGTTCCTTCATTTTGCCGAGGCCGAAGCCAAATCCTTGCGATTTTGTCATAATTACTTTCTGATTGTGTATTGGCTACTAATTCGCCATTGAATCTCTTAGCGAGTGTTTTCTCTACTACCCAGATTTTATCACTGGAAATCAAACAACTTAACTGGCAAGTTAAAACCGGCTTTCAAATTTCATTTCCAGATTAAAGTCATGGAGTTTTCCGCATTTTTCTGATAAATCATGGGTGATAATTTATATCTGGCGGCATCCTGAGTTATAAAGGAAACTCTCCCAATATTTTCACCTCCGGCTCCAAGAATAGCGACCATCGCCGTTCTACCTGTTGCTGAATATAGCAAATCAATTCAAAGATATCGCTTGCTGTTGCCCAGCCGCAGTTAAGAATAAAATTAGCATGACGGACTGCTACTTGTGCGCCGCCAATTTGGTGTCCCTTAAGCCCTGTTTGTTCGATTAACCAGCCTGCGGTTTTGGGGCCGGGGTTACGAAAGACACTGCCGCAACTTGGCAAATGATAGGGCTGATTTGTCCGGCGATCGTTAAGGTGTTTAGTAGTTGTTGCCATTACCATTGCCCTTTCAAATCCTGGTTGTAGCTGGAATGTTGCTTGAGTAACTAGGCGGTTAGTGCCTTGGAGTGCGGAAGTGCGGTAACGATAGCCCAATGATTGGGGAGTGAGAACTTCCAAGTTACCATTGGATGAGAGGACAGAAGCATTAACTAGAATTTTATCCGTAGAGCTTGTATGAGCTCCTGCATTCATTACCACAGCACCCCCAACCGTGCCGGGGATACCTACGGCCCATTCTAGTCCTTGCCAGCCGCGTTTAGCGGCTAACCAAGCGAGACGGGGAATTGATTCTCCTGCGCCTGCGGTGAGTCTGCCTGTTTCTAAATCGAAATAGACGTGACGTAGATGGCGAGTGCCGATGACTAATCCAGGTAAGCCGCGATCGCTTACTAGCAGATTTGAGCCAGCCCCTAGCAGGGTAATCGGCATCCCTTCCGAATTAGCCCACTCAAAAGTTGCTTGTAATTCTGCTGTTGTATCGGGAGCAATGTACCATTCAGCCGGACCGCCAACTCGAAAGGAAGTTAGCGGGGCTAAAGATACTTGAGACTGGATTTGGTTCGAGGTTCCAGGTAGCGAAATTGGGGAATACACACGCCGTTTGTCCTTAGTGTGGGATTCGGAGGAGAGGGTGACGATCATAACCAATGCTTAAATGCCTCGGATTAAAAACGTGGTTGACAGTTGATTGACCCAAATATGCGATCGCTCTTTTTGGCGATGAATCACTTTATGCAGACAGTCCATTTCGGGAATTACCCTCTGTTAGAGAGACTTCCAAGCTTTGATGATCTTGGTAAAAAGCCATCACATCAGGAATAATTTGATTAAGATTGCCAGCGCCGAGAAACAAAGCTAAATCTCCTGGTTGTAAGATAACAGTTAAAAATTTGGTCATAGACTGGAGACTTGGTTGGTAATAAACTTGTTGATGGTGTTCTGCAATCAAATCTGCTAGTTTTTCCCCACTAATTTGCCCTGAATTTGATTCTCCGGCACTATAGATATCGCTGATTACTACGATGTCAGCGTCGTTAAAGGACTGGGCAAATTCTGACAAAAATGCCAGAGTGCGACTGTAACGGTGGGGTTGGAAAACTGCTACTACCCGCCGGGGTTTGAGGTTGGATATGCAAGCCTCAATATCCTCAATCCGTAGGCGGGCGGAAGCTAAGGTAACGCGAATTTCGCTGGGATGATGAGCGTAGTCATCCACGAATAGGATACCGTGATGTTCGCCTCTGACCTCAAAACGGCGGCGCGCTCCTTCAAAGCCTGCGATCGCTTCGGCAATTACCGCAAACTCTAATCCCAATAATCTACCTACTGCCACCGCAGCTAGAGCATTGCTCAGATTATGCTGCCCAAGTAACTTTAACCGCATCTGCCCCAGAACAGTTCCCCGTTCCCAAACGCGAGCGATCGTACAATCCGATCGATACTCCACACAATCTACTGTGTAGTCAGCATCGTTCGTAGCTTCCAAGCTATAACTCACATTAGGTTTGATGCAGTTTTTTACTGCGTCGCAATCAATACAACCCACTAAGATTTGACAATTTTGGGCAAATACCTGAAACGTAGCGATTACCTGATCGAGAGTATCATAGTGGTCGGGATGGTCGAGTTCAATATTAGTCACTACGCCAATTTGGGCGGCAAACTTGACCAGAGAACCGTCTGATTCGTCGGCTTCTGCCACCAGATATGGTCCATCCCCTAAACGTGCATTACCTCCCCAAGCATTTACCTCACCACCAATGACGATCGTTGGGTCTAGCCCAGCCATTAGTAACATAAAGCCCACCATACTGCTAGTGGTGGTTTTACCGTGAGTCCCGGCAACTGCGATGCTTTGGTAATCTTGAATCAAGGCTGCCAAAAGATCGGATCGATGAAAAATCGGACAACCTAAATCTAGGGCGCGTCGGTATTCGGGATTAGCCGATTGAATAGCCGTCGAACAGATTACCTGGGGTAAGTCCAGATTGGTTCGGGCGATCGCACATAAGCCATTATGTTCATGGCTTTCTGCTGTCATCGCCGAGACTTGACCTAAACTTAGAGTTTCCCTAGTTTGATTAGCCTCTGGCGATCGATCTGCCTGACCATGACCGTTAGCATCAGGTTGAAATAATTCAAAATTGCTGGCATCTTGCCGCCAAAAAATATGAGCACCCATTGCTTGCAAACGCTGAGTTATATGGCTGGGTTTAATATCCGAGCCGTATATAGGCAACTTGCGTTTAGCTAGAATGTAGGCAAGGGCTGACATTCCAATTCCACCAATACCGATGAAATGAAATGGCCTGCCGGTGAAATCAACAGAACTCGGCATCTTCGCTCCTCACAAACCACACCACGCCAATAACACGCGATATCATATCAATAAATGGTTTTTTTAGCATACAGTTCGCTGGATATTTCTTGCCAAATCCTCTGTCTGGTCCTTGAATTTAAGGACTTTTAGAATAGTTTGTCTTGTGTAGTATATGACTTGTTTGCAAGTAAATATCAGGAATTGTCAGAGTTTACAGATATTGTAGACCGGGGATCGCAGAGCTTTGGTTAAGAAATTAGCAATCTAAGCTTACAGGCAAATCCCTTGCACTGGATTAGTTGCTGTTTTTTCCCACTTTCTGACCTTGTTAGTCCGGTTTTGAGTATAGTGAGGGGTAAAACCCCACACTAATTTAATCATATTATGACCTTGTATGGGAAAAATGGCAATCTTTGGAGGGACTTTCGATCCGGTTCATTGGGGCCATTTGTTGATGGCACAGACGGCTCTAAGTCAATTTGCGTTGGATCGAGTAATCTGGATGCCCGATGGCATTTCCCCTCATAAGTCACGATGGGTTTTAGGAAGATGGGAACAGCGGCGGGAAATGGTCAGGAGGGCGATCGCAAATCACCCTAATTTTCTCCTCTCGCCTCCACTAGAAAATAATGGCATCTCCTACGCCATAGAAACTTTTTTATCCCTCCAGCACCTCTACCCAGATACTCAGTGGTATTGGATTATTGGTTCAGATGCTTTCCAAACTCTCCCAAAATGGCATCGTTGTCAAGAAATTGGCAAATTATGCGAGTGGTTAGTTGCACCACGCCTGGTTTTGGGCGCAGATACTCAGGGCGATCGCCCCACTACTTGCTTCGATCCCAGCCCAGTTGTGGCACAAATGAACGCCTTGGGAGTACAAATTCGCTGTTCTCTGCTAGAAATGCCCTCGATCGGCATATCATCAAGTCTGATCCGTCGATTTTGCCTCGAAGGTCGCGAACTCCGCTACTTAGTCCCGGAAACTGTTAGAACCTACATTACAGCGCAAAAGCTTTATCAGAGCCCACCTAACCCCTGATACCTATACGCCAGTAATTTGTTCAGCAATTTTTGATACAGACAAAAAGTTTAGAAGGGATCGCCCTTTGCGATATGATTGGGGTCATGGTTAATTATTAAATTTTTCCAAATTTTCCAAAGTTTAAAGCCTTAAGCTAGGCGCTGCTGTCGTTAGGAGGTACAAGGTGATTAGAGTCGCGATCAATGGTTTTGGACGTATCGGACGAAATTTTATGCGCTGCTGGCTAGGGCGCGAAAATAGCCAATTGGATCTAGTGGCAATCAATGACACTTCAGATCCAAAAACCAATGCTCACTTGCTGAAGTATGACACCATGCTGGGGACATTGAAAGGAGTGGACATCACTACTGATGAAAATTCTATTACTGTCAATGGCAAAATGGTGAAGTGTGTATCCGATCGCAACCCATTAAATTTGCCTTGGAAAGATTGGGGTATTGATTTAGTGATCGAAGCAACGGGGGTATTTGTAGACCAAGCTGGTGCATCGAAACACATGACGGCGGGTGCAAAAAAGGTACTAATTACGGCTCCCGGTAAGGGCGCTGAAGTTGGTACTTTTGTGATGGGTGTTAACGACAATTTATACACTCACAATAGTTATACAGTGATCAGCAATGCCAGTTGTACAACTAATTGTTTAGCTCCTGTTGCTAAGGTTTTACATGAAAACTTTGGCATTATCAAAGGCACGATGACTACTACTCACAGCTATACTGGCGACCAACGTTTGTTGGATTCTAGTCACCGAGATTTGCGGCGGGCGAGGGCGGCGGCAATGAATATTGTACCGACTTCTACCGGTGCGGCACAAGCTGTGGCTCTGGTAATTCCAGAACTGAAAGGTAAGCTAAATGGTATAGCGATGCGCGTACCTACGCCGAATGTGTCTGTAGTGGATTTTGTGGCTCAGATAGAGAAGAAAACTTTTGCTGAACAGGTAAATGAAGTTCTCAAAGCGGCAGCTGAAGGACCAATGAAGGGAATTTTAGAGTACAGTGATTTACCTTTGGTTTCTTGTGACTATCGAGGACATGATGCTTCTTCGATTGTTGATGCTAGTCTGACTTTGGTTTTAGACGGCGATATGCTGAAGGTGATTGCTTGGTATGACAATGAGTGGGGCTATAGTCAGCGAGTAGTTGACTTGGCTGAACTTGTGGCTGCTAAGTGGGAAGCTTAATAATTTTTCCGTAGGGGCGAAGCATTTCGGTCGTAAATTTCTCGTTTTAATTAATAAGATATACCCGAATGTTTCGCCCCTAAGCTTAAATGAACTCTGTTGAGCTATACACGGCCATATTTAGCAATAAATTGATGGCTATTCTGCTCTTGATTGGTTAACCAAGCCCACATTTGATCGCCTAAAGAAAAATGCCACCATTCGTTAAGATGTTGTTTAAATCCAGCGGAAAACATGGCTTCTCGCAATAATTCTCGATGATGATGATACTGCTGTTCTGTGATACTATTACTATTAGCAAAATAGTTGGGATAGGAACGCGGAGAAATTTCGTCTATGGCAGAGCCCATATCAATTTGTTGATGATTTTTATCTACTAGGGTGATATCTAATGCTGCTCCTGTACTATGGGGTGGCGGTGTGGCTGGGTCGAGGCTGGGAGTTGCCCAAAATTGATAAACTTGTTCTAGGATATCTTGGCGTTGATTTTCAGAAATGGGTAATTTATAGCCTTGCGTTTTGACAATTTCAGTAAAGGTATAGTTAACCATGAATTGTTGAACTTCTACGGGGCGATAAGCGTCAAAAATCATAATTTTTAACTCTTGATGTTGTTGCTGAAGATGGGTTTGAGCGGCAATTAGGCTATTGAGGACTCCTACACGGAGGTAGTAAGGTGAATTTGCTTTGCTGTTGGGATAGGGTGCGCCTAGTTTTTGATAAGCGTGGGGGGTTTGGATGGCAAAGATTTCTAAGGGAATGGGAACGAGGGGTTCGTGGCAATCGATAATTGGTATTTGCTGATAGGGTTTCATGTAGAATTGTGATGTATTTAGCTTTAGTTATTTTAAGAGTTTAGGAGAATTTTGGGCGTTGCTGATTTATGGTAAGTAATACCAATTCTCTAAAT
>MBRE01000011.1:21889-72971 GCA_001698425.1 Oscillatoriales cyanobacterium USR001
CGGGGCGGGTTTTTGAAGATTTTGACGAATTGCGGTGATTGTTGGCGAACCTGCCCCTACCCAAACTGTTGCAAACTTTTTGAGAAATGATATAATCGGACAGATTATGAGGTACAATTTTCAGCAAATTTAATTAATAACAAATTGGTAAAATAAGGTGAATCTGCAACTAATTGAACGGGCAAAAAAATACGAAAAAAGTATCGCGATTGTTGCCAGTGAGGGTAAATTTACTTATCAAAATTTACTGCGCTCTTCGGCTCAAATTGCTACTTTATTGTTAGATGGTAAGGAAGATTTACAAGAACAAAGAGTTGCTTTTCTAATTCCTTCGGGGTTTCAGTATGTAACTACTTTATGGGGAATTTGGCGTGCTGGTGGAATTGCTATGCCTTTATGTGTTGCTCATCCTAGACCTGAGTTAGAATATGCGATCGCAGATTCAGGAGCATCAATTATCATTGCTCATCCAGATTTTGCCGCTTTATTACATCCAATTGCTATTGAGCGAGGTTTGCGATTTATCCTTACTTCAGAGATACTTTCTGACAATATTTGTGCGCTTCCAGATGTAGATTTAACTAGACGAGCGTTAATTCTTTATACGAGTGGGACAACGGGTAAACCTAAAGGAGTGGTGACGCTACATCAAAATATTCAAGCTCAAGTTACGAGCTTAGTTTCTGCTTGGGAATGGACATCAAGCGATCGCATTTTGCACGTTTTACCTCTCCATCATATTCATGGAATTATTAATGTTTTGACTTGTGCTTTGTGGGCTGGTGCTGAATGTTTGATGCTGCCTAAATTTGATGCTAAGATAGTTTGGGAGAGAATTATTGATAGCAATTTAACACTATTTATGGCAGTTCCCACGATTTATGTTAAACTAATTAATGCTTGGGAATCGGCTGATTTTGAGCTTCAACAAAAGATGTCTCAAGGCTGTACTCAGATGCGTTTAATGGTTTCAGGATCGGCGGCTTTACCCGTCCAAGTATTAGAAAAATGGCAGCAAATTAGCGGTCATTTTCTATTAGAACGTTATGGGATGACAGAAATTGGGATGGCTCTTTCTAATCCTTTACATGGTGAAAGATTGGCGGGATATGTGGGTAAACCTTTGCCAGAAGTTGAGGTGAGGTTGGTAGATGAAAATGATAATTTAGTGTTGGCGGATACACCTGGGGAGGTACAAGTTAAAAGTCCGGGAGTTTTTCTGGAGTATTGGCAAAAACCGGAAGCAACTGCGGCATCTTTTCGGGATGGTTGGTTTTGCACTGGCGATTTAGCGGTGGTGGAAAATGATAATTATCGTTTGCTGGGGAGGCTGAGTGTAGATATTATTAAGACTGGAGGTTATAAGGTTTCGGCTTTAGAAATTGAGTCGGTTCTACTAACTCATCCACTGATTCAAGATTGTGCGGTAGTTGGACTCCCTAATTTAGAGTGGGGGGAACAAGTTTGTGCTGTTTTGGTATTAGTACCGGGGGGTGATTTGACTTTGGAGTTGTTAAGAATTTGGGGGAAAGAGCGTTTAGCTATTTATAAAGTTCCTACTCGAATGGTAGTGGTTAATGAGTTAACTCGGAATGCGATGGGGAAGGTGACTAAGGGGGAATTAGTTCGGCAATTACAGGATGGGAGTTTGGTTAAATAGGAGGTGAGTTTGATATTAATATCTTGTTCTGCAATTAGAATGCAGATTAATTCTTGTTTCTCGATGTTAATTATTGGGAAAATAAAGTTTGAGAAAGTTTTGTGGTGTTAAAATAGGAATACCTGAAAATTCTTTGAGAATTAGTAAATCGCGATCGCCAGTAATAATCGCTTCAGCATTAGCAGATAAAGCTGTTGCTAGAATCATCGCATCTTTGGGGTCACGCAGTTGAGGGACATCCACAAAAGTTATTTCACACCATTGTAAAAAAGAACGTGCTACATCTGTCAAATCATCAGCAGTTGTAGGAAGAGACATGATTTGTTTCTGAAACTTAGCCCGTTTTAATGTGATTTCGAGTTCTCCAAATAGAACTTCTGAAGCAAATATTGTAATTTGCTGATTGACAGCTAAATCCACAACTTGACGTGGAACTCCTCGCCACAGCAAAGCTGAAATCCAGACATTGACATCTATTACAACCCTCATTTTTTAGACCTAAGCTCCTGTCGCACTTCCTTGACTATTTCACTAATTTCTTCGAGAGTTGGTTCATCTGGATCTGGGCCTAGCTGATCTTGTCGCCGCTTTAACTCATCCCAGGTTAGTGGTTGACGAATTTTCTTCAGTAAAATCTCGTTTTCGGTTACGGATACCTCGTATTCTGCAAAAGGTTGTAGTTGCTCCATAATTTCGGTAGGGAGTTCGAGTTGACGTTTGGCGGATATTTTGGCAACAACTTTATTCATAGTTTACAACTTCTTCGCAAAAGTAGTTTTAGTTAGACGTTTATCTGTCCAAAATTTTAACAAAACCTAATTTGTTTGTCAATACGATGATTCTCAATATTCAAAAAATTAGCATTTAGCCATCAACAAATAACCAATAACCAATAACCAATAACAAATAACAATTACCAGTCTTCTTTCCGATTTTTATTACCCATTTCCCAATCATCTTGAGGATGATAATTAATTGGTTCTGGTTCTGTTTGCGGTTTAGTTATTGGTTGAGGTATCTCTTCTAATTCACATTTGTATTCTACTTCTGATTGCGCCGCTAATGGTTCAACAACCCGCGCGATCGCATCTTTAACAAAAGCTTTCACAAACTCTCCTCGCCGATTTAATTGAAATTGTCGCTGCACTACTTCCGCCATTCCACCATCACCCCAATCTTGATCGTGGCGAAAATACTCAATCACACTCTTACCGGCAATTCTAGTTAAATAAGCTGCACTCACTCCTTGAATTGCCTTACTAACTAAAAAAGTAGCAATATTCAGCTGAAGTGCCGTTGTCACTAATTTAATTACCCCCGCCACAATTCCCAAACTAGCTAAAGTTTTAGCGAGAGACATTGCTAATTCTTTCCCTCTTTCCATATTCAATTCACAGCCATAAATCTTGCCAATTTCAACGATCATTTGAGCATTCACGGCCGCTGTTGCTAATAAATCCACCACAGGCAAAGGTGTAACAGCAATTACTCCTGCACCAATCCACTGAAATCTATCTACTACTTTATCAGCTTGTCGCCGCCTTTGAGCATCAATTAACTTGTGGGCTTCTTCACCTAAACGGTGAGATTGGAGGAGAATATTATCGGCAATTAAATCTTTACCTTCGGCGCGTAATAGGGCTGCCATGCGCCGAATTAAGGGCATAATATCGGGTTCTGGCTGAAATTTATCGCCAGATTCTAGGGTGATTTCTTGGGGATTTGCGGCGACGGTGACGACATCTAAATTGCTCACAATTCCCTTGACTCGCAGCCGTAATCGGGCGATTATGGTTTCTCGATCGCTTTCAGTATAAAGGTCTGTTTTGTTAAAAACTACGAGGGAACGTTTCCCAATTTGTGCTAAGTTTCGTAGGGGTTCGTATTCCGATTGGCGGAGGTCATTATCTAATACAAATAGTAGTAAATCTGCTTCGGTTGCTAGTTGTCTAGCTAACTTTTCTCTCTGGGTTCCGGCGATTCCTGCTTCTAATATTCCTGGTGTATCTGTGATTAATATTTCTCGATCTAATCCTTTTAATTTGAGGGTATAAGTTTCTCCTACTTCGGTGGTTCCCATTGGCGCACCGACTTTTCCGGCCATTCTTCCTACTAAGGCGTTAATTACTGAAGTTTTGCCGGCGGAACCTGTGCCGAAAACTACTACTTCTACATTACCACGAGATAAACTAGCTTCGATTTCTCGCGATCGCGAAATTAATGCTTGTCGCGCTACTTCGTCTTGAATTTGATTTACTTGTAACCGTAAAGCTTTTAAGGTTTCTTCCGCCGCTTCTACTTTGGCTGCGGGTATTTTGAGATTTACCTGGGGTTTTGCATGATTTTTCTTAGGTCGTTGAAAAAGTCTCCAATAGTAGAATAAGGCGAAAATTAACATCGCTAACAGGACGATTAGCAGCAATACCAGTAAATTTGCTAACAGTGGAGATGCAGACCAGGCAACTTGACTATAAAGCCAACTTAAGGAAGAAATCAGCCAGATTGTTAGCCCCAGGATGAGGCCTAAACCAGCAATTAGGATGAGGAGGCGAGACAAGGCCATGAAGGGCTAGGGCAAATAAAAAGCGGATGCTATTCATTGTGGCATTTTCTCACAAAAAGAGCGATCGCCAAAAGTAAATTAGTAATGATGATAACAGATATGTAGCGGGCAAGATCGATAATTGCACATCAAAAATTAAATTCAAGCGGCGACTATTTCTACCTGAGATTCTAGGTGTTTTCCCAATGCCGCGATCGCGATATTAGGAAGACACCTAGACTTGCCAGAATCAGTATTTTTTTGTGGTTCCGGTTTAATTACAATCCATTTACCTGTTTGGGGATCGCGACAAGTTGTAAAGGGATTTGATTTTAATGGTTTGTCACAAGCTTTCATTATTTTTCCCTCAATTTAGTTAAACCAAAGTTAACGCTAGTTATAGATATACGCAACCCTATATTTTGAATCATCTCTGATTTTGTTTGTCTTTGCTGTGACTTTTGCTTTCTACTTCTGGGATCTTTATCAGAATTTTGTGTGATATTTATCTTGATACTACGGTGATCGCAATCACATTTTTTGTGGTAAGATGTGCGGTTTTAAGGGGAACCACTAAGACACTAAGAAAGATTATTTTTAATAACTTGATGATTTGGTTTGTAGTAAGCGCAAAGAGCGCTAAAGCGCCTACTACAAACAAGCTAATTATTTAATTTCTAATCGTTTATTGACCTTTCACGCATTTTAGCATCCGTAAAGTGGCTGCTGCTGCATAGTTGCGTTTGGTAGAATTATCAGGATCGAATCGGGTTCCTACTTCGTTTAAAGGAGAAGCTACTTTGCAATAGGAAGACATTTGGCTAATAGTAGCCGATGCCCAATGACCTTGAATATCTGAGAAGTTTGTCGGGGTTTGTTTGGGAGTTAATACTGGGCTTAGGCCTCGTGCTGATAAACCAAACTCGGAGGCGCGACGAAGTACGGCCATTAATTCAGCGCGAGTTACTGGTTGAGTTGGGCGGAAAGTTCCATCTTTGTAGCCACTGACGATATTTTTATCCCGTGCAAATTGAATTTTGGCGGCACTCCAACGGGAAGTTTCAACATCAGAATAAGGACGAGTAGAAGTTTGGCTGGGGATGACAATATTAGCACCTTGAATTCCTTTCAAAGATTCTAATACTAAAGATACTAATTGCTCTCTGGTTAAAGCAAGTTGAGGGCGGAAAGTGTTGTCTTCAGAAAAACCTGCGACAAATCCTAGTGCTACAGCTTCTTTAATTTCCGTAGCATAGATATCGGTAGCGATATCTTTAAAGCCTGTGGGTGAAGGAGAAGGATCGACTACTGGACCGGAACTTCCTGGTGCAGCTTGATTGCTGGTAAGATAAAAATGACCTAAGATTTTACCTTGGTAAGACCGTTTGGTGAAGCGCCAACCTGGTTCGAGAATAATTTTCATAAAGCCATTGACAACGCCTTTTGTGCGACCGATGATTAGTTGTTGGGCGTTGCGATCGCTAGGACTACCAACTAATAAAACATCGCCATTTATAGTTTGTAAGCTCAAGCTATATTGTAATGCTAAGTCAGTACCACCCATGCGAATTGAAAAACCATTACTATCGGTAGCGCGTTTGCAATCTTTGGTGAAATCAAAGTTTAGTAATAGGGGATTAATCATAATTGGATTGCTACCGCTCTCGCTCCAACATTGCCGTTGATTGGGTATTTGTTCTATAATTAGTAATTGGAAACTACCATCTTGGCGGGGTTGAGCGATCGCGGCGACGTTGCTTTGTTCCAATTCTGTTTGATCGAAAGTGAAGGCGATCGCGGAAGTAATTGCACTCATGGTCAAAACTGCGGAAGTTGCGATCGCGGCAATTGTTTTCTTAACTGAGAATTTCATAGCACCTACCTGTGTGTTTAACTTATATTTATTCAATCCCAATAACTTTTGAATTTTAAGTGTTTTTGTTGTACTTTCTCAACTGTCTCAGGATGTAAAGCTGAACTTAACACCTGTGGATTCTTGTCAAACCTATAATAGAACCTACTTTCAGACGATATTAGACTTTAGATCGGGGATGATCCTGTCGTCCACTCCCCCAACTGTCACGGGAGCATCTCGATACGTGCAAATATATCCCAGGGGTGTTGACTGTTTGCAAAAATTTACCTATCTCTTCTTGAAAAATTGTCCTTAATCTGGGATATGGTCTGTTGGAGACTGACTAACCGGAAGTGCGATCGCAAACTCTGTTCCCTTTCCCACCTCTGAAGTTACCTCAATTCTACCGTGATGCTTTTCAATAATTTGATAGCAAATCGAAAGCCCCAGACCGGTACCTTGACCGATCGGCTTTGTTGTGAAAAATGGGTCAAACATCTTAGCTTTAACTTCAGGAGAAATCCCAGGACCATTATCTCGAATTCGCACCCACACAAAAGCCCTATGCAATTGCTCTGCATGGGGCGGCTCTAGTTTAGTCTCAATGATAATTTGCTTAAGCCCCGGCTTTTTCTGTGCATTCAAAGCATCGATCGCATTACCAATTATATTCATAAAAACTTGATTCAGTTGCGCGGGATAACACTCCACCGGCGGTAAAGTTTCATACTCTTTAACCAGCTTAATTCCCTCTTTAATCTTGTGATTGATAATCAATAAAGTGCTATCAATTCCTTCGTGGATATTCACCCGCTTAAGCTCCGCTTCATCGAGTCGAGAAAAATTACGTAAAGACAGCACAATCTGACTAATCCGTTCGGTACCAATCTTCATCGAAGACAAAATTTTCGTCAAATCCTTAGTGATAAATTCAAAATCAATTTCCTCATTAATATTCTGTATCGCAGTAGTCTGGATCGGATATTCTTGTTGGTAAAGCTGATACAAGTTAATTAAATCTTCAACATAAGTATTGAGATACTTAATATTGCCACTAATAAAACCCAGGGGATTGTTAATTTCATGGGCAACTCCCGCCACCATCTGACCCAAACTAGACATTTTTTCTGCCTGAATTAATTGGCTTTGAGTATCTCGAAGGTTCTGTAATGCTTGGCGGAGTTGATGATGAGTTTGCAAAAGTTGTTCGTGCTTTTGAGAAAGTTCTTTCGTCCTGTCTTCTACCCGTTTTTCCAAATTATCGCGGGCATTTTCTAGTTCTTTAGTGTGTTTTGCCACCATCCCAATTAGACTGTTTAAAGATATTGCTAACAAGCCTACTTCATCGCCAGTAGTAACGGGAGCTTGCACGGTAAAATTAGCTTCTTGCGTTGCTTTTTGAGCTATTTTAGTGATAGCTTCTATCGGACTAGCAATGGCCTGCGCTATTTTGAACCCAACCAAAGTAGCGATCGCTCCAGCTAACAAGAAAAAAATTGATAAATGCCTCCACAGCGTTTGTTTAGCGTCTTCTACTGGCATAACAGAATCGAGCAGCACGATTGTCAGAGAAGAATCCTCTAGCCCAGAAAGCACTAAACTTTTAGCAAAATATTCTCCACCCGCGATGCTGACTCGTTGTGGACGAGAGTTTTGGGGAGGTAAAATCCAACGAAAATTGCTACGAGTTATTGGCAAAGTAGAAGCAATCAAAGTTTTTTCTTGATTAAACGCTATTAGGTGGGCTCGCGTATCAGTAGCAAGCTTTTCCAATAAATCATCTCTGATTAAAGCGCCAGTCATAATTCCGCCGATAATCCCATCTTTAGACTTTATCGGTGCAAACCCAACTAAAAGCGACTGCAACTGTCCATCTACTTTTTTGATATTTACCAATTCCGATAAATACACGCCGCTGAGTGCTTGATCGAAGACCGTTTTATCATCAAGTATTGAATTAGCTAACTCTTCATGCTGTAGGTTTGCTAGTACCGTACCATCTTTGGCTACTACCTTAATTAAGTCAACTTCCAAAGTTGTTTTTAAAGGCAATAAAATCTGGAGGAGTGTAGCAGTATCGCGTTGGTTGACTGCTGAACGAACTTCCGGTCTATTTCCTATTAGCCTAGTTTGTAACTGCAAGTCCTCTTCTTGATGGCGAAAGTCACGCAAAATTAGTGCAGAAAGGCTCTCTACTTCGCCGAACATTTGTTGTTCAAGGCTGCTAGAAAACCAGTACCCAAAGCTAATTATTAACACTATTGCTTGGCTGAGAATTACCAATAGAAATGGGATGACAATTTTTTGGTTTAAAGCCAGTTTTGAGTATATAGCTTTTAAGCGGGTATTCTGCCAAAATTTTTTGACTTTTCTAGCGGTGGATGTTAGTAAATTTTTGTTAAATAAGTAGCGAATTTGCATTGTGATGATGTTAAAAAACTACATTATTGCTAACTAAGGAATAGAAATTAAATAATTCGCTTGTTTGTAGTAAGCGCTGTCTTCGCGCTTGGCGCTTACTACGAACCAGATCGTCAAGTTATTTATTTTTCATTCCTAACTGTACTTACACGGTGAATCAGTAAGGATTCTTTTACTCTTTCGTAGTAGATGGCGCAAATCCAGATTGTAGCAAATCTTTGGTCGCTTCTTGGCTAGAAATAAAATTGATAAATTCTTGGACAGTTTGACTGGGAGTAGTTTTGAAGACAATGCCAATATTTCGCACCATCAAGTATTTTCCCTTTTTGACATTTTCTACTGTAGGGGCTATATTATCAAGACTTAAGCGGTTTAGCGGTAGATTGTTCGCGGTAGCATAAGCGAGGGAGAAATAGCCTATAGAATAGGGGGTGTCTTGCACTGACCTAATTAAGTCTGCTTCCTGTGACAGTAAAACTGCTGATGAAGTTATTTTCAAATCTTTTCCCAGGTAATGTTTCCGTAATAGCTTTTTGGCTGATTCGTCTTCAGGACGATCGAGTACAATAATCTTCGCATCGGGTCCGCCTAAATCTTGCCAATTTGCGATCGCACCGCTATAAATTTCTTGTAAATCTTTTGTTTGTAAATTTTTCACGCCTTTAACACTCTGGTGAGTAGCTACTACCAAAGCATCTTGGGCAATCTTGCGATAGGTTATTTGACCGTTATTATCCTCAGTTTTTAACTGAGAAGTAACAGTACCGATGTCAACTAAACTTTTTTTTACTCCATCAATTCCCCCGGCGCTTTGATTTGCTGGAAAGAAGATAAATTGGATATTTTTAACTTTTTTTTCGTAGGCTTTTGTGAGGATCTTTAAGGCTGGATAAACCGATCCAGAACCGCTAATTTTAACTGTTTGCTGTGCTGGGGATTCTACATTTTCCTGAACGGTGATAGTTATTGGCGTACAGCTAGTTAAGCTCAACAAGATACTTCCGGTTGTTAGCTGCGCTAAGATTACAGTTGCGATCGACAATGCTCGTTTCATTAAGTTTTTTCCTCAAGATTATCAATACTTACTATGTTTGTAGTAAAATTATATCAAGTAATTCTCATTAAAAGGTAAAAATGATGTAAATTTTAAATATGATTTTTCCTTTTATGTTAAAATTTTGCAGTAGCAATTTGAAGAATCCCTTTGGCATCTCTCCAGATTCGCTTATACTTGGAATTGTGGAAAATTTACGTTCAGGAGCAAAAAAAATGACTCGCGCTATTATGGAAACGGAAAAAGGAACAATCCATTTGGAGATGTTCGATCTGGATGCACCTAATACTGTCAAAAATTTTGTAGATTTGGCTGAAAAAGGTTTTTATGATGGTTTAAGCTTCCACCGTGTTATTCCTAATTTTATGATTCAGGGTGGTTGTCCTCAAGGTACTGGAACTGGTGGACCTGGCTACAAAATCAAATGTGAAATCAACAAAAATAAGCATTTAGCTGGCACTTTATCAATGGCTCATGCCGGCCGCGATACTGGTGGTAGTCAATTCTTTATTTGCCATTCTCCTCAATCTCATTTAGATGGAGTTCACACAACTTTTGGTAAAACTGAAGATATGGCTGTGGTAAATGCGATCCGCCAAGGTGACAAGATTATTTCTGTCAAAATTGAGAAGTAATTTTTGCTAGTTTAGGACTTACGCAAAAAACCCGGTTTCTGACCAAAATCATCGCTGTTTTCGAGAAATATTGACGCAGAAACCGGGTTTTTGACCCCCGTGTGTAACTTCCTTTTTCCTTCTTGCTTTTTCCTTCTTACTTTTTCCTTCTTACTTCTTACTTCTTCCTTCTTCCCTCTTCCTTCTTAATACATTTCATATTTCAGCAAAGTACATTCTAAAGTTCCATTGTAAACGTGCATTCGCCGTGCTGTCCGCAATCCTACCTTTTTAGCTAATTCTTTATTACCTGTTAAAATAAAAGCATTCCAACCCTTAAAACGCTGCTTAAAAATATCGCCTAACATCTGATAAAGATCGCCCAATTCTTTTGCATCTCCCAAACGTTCTCCGTAGGGAGGATTGCAAATAATCACGCCCCGATCGGCGGGTGCTTCTAATTCTGATAAATCGGTTAAAGCCAATTTAATTTTATCTTTAAGTCCAGCTTGTTGTGCATTTGTCCGAGCTTGATTTAACATTTCTAAATCGCGATCGCTCCCAGCAACTATCGCCTTAAGTTCAGATAATTCACTATTTTCTGCTTCCTCCCATAACTCATCCCACAGAGCCTCATCAAAATCTTGCCAACTCATAAATCCAAACTTTTCTCTAAACAATCCCGGTGCAATATTTAAAGCCTTTAAACCAGCTTCTAAAGGGAGAGTTCCCGAACCACACATGGGGTCTAAAAAAGGTAAATCTGGACTCCATTCTGCCATTTCCAATAAAGCTGCTGCTAAAGTTTCTTTGAGCGGGGCGACACCGACGGCGGGACGATAACCACGCCGATGTAAACTACCGCCAGAACTATCTAAACTGAGAATACAATGGTCTTTATGAATGTGTATATTAATTAACAAATCAGGATTTTTAGTATCAACATTAGAGCGTTTCCCAAAATTTGCCCGTTGTCGATCGGCGATCGCATTTTTTACCTGCAAAGCTGTATAATGAGTATGATTAAGTTTTTCATTACCTCCCGTACAATCCACTGCTAAAGTGCGATCGGGAGTCAGGTATTCTTCCCAATCAATTTTCTGCACTTCTCGATACAGCATATCTTGGTCATAACACGGAAAATTACTAATCGGAACTAGCACCCGGAAAATCGTTCTCGCCCAAAGATTTACTCGGTAAAGTAAAGCGCGATCGCCTGCAAAATATACCCCCGTAAAATCAGGCTTAACCTCTTGCGCTCCTAACTGTTCTAACTCTTGAGCGGCAATTGCTTCTAAACCGCGCGCAACTGTAGCAAAATATTGATTCATTGGTAATTTAGTTAATTTTATTTATATCCCAAAGGGCTGGTCAAAAATCTTCTTATATCTTACAATACAAAACAACAACTTTCTCACCTAATTTTCCAATTAGTTATGGTAAATATTGCAGAAGTTCTTAAGGAGCCGATTGTTCCTTTCGTCATCTTACTTTTAGTCACTTTAACCGTCCCCATCATCTTTGAACGCTTTAAAATTCCCGGATTAGTGGGCTTATTAGCCGCCGGTGTTTTCTTAGGTCCCTACGGATTGCAATTACTTGACAATAAAATGCCCACAATGGAACTACTATCAGATATTGGCTTGCTTTATCTGATGTTTGTTGCCGGTTTAGAAATAGACATTCAGCAATTTCGCAAAAAAAAGAATCGTTCCATTGGTTTTGGTAGCTTAACTTTTGCGGTTCCAATGATTACTGGCATATTAGTTGGTAGGATATTTAGCTTTGATTGGAATGCCTCAGTTTTAATTGGTTCCCTATTAGCTTCTCATACCTTACTTGCCTATCCAATCATCAGCAGACTGGGAGTTGTAAATAATGAATCCGTGATGGTAACAATCGGCGCTACTATTTTTACAGACATTGGAGCTTTACTGGTATTAGCAATTTGTGTAGCTATTAATGCGGGAGAATTTTCAGTAATTAGTTTTCTGATTCTCCTGGGTAATTTAGCTATTTATACAACCATTGTTCTCTTCGGTTTTGATTGGGCTGGCAAAGAATTTTTTCGCCGCACGGGAGACGAAGAAGGCAACCAGTTTTTATTTGTTTTGTTGGCCGTTTTTCTAGCTGCATTAGGCGCTCAACTCATCGGTGTAGAAAAAATTATCGGCGCGTTTCTTGCCGGTTTAGCTGTCAATGAAGCCGTCGGAGAAGGTGCTGTCAAAGATAAGGTGCTTTTCATCGGTAGCGTTTTGTTTATCCCCATCTTTTTTGTTGATTTAGGGTTATTAATTAACTTACCAATTTTTCTGAAAAGCGTTCTTTCTGTTACAGTCCCCCTGACAATTGTGATCGCATTAATTGGCAGCAAAGGTATCGCCGCATACTTAGCTAAACTTATTTACCGATACAACAATCAGGAATTTCTTACAATGTGGTCTCTATCTATGCCTCAAGTGGGCGCAACTTTGGCCGCAACGTTAGTGGGTTATCGAGTGGGGATGCTGACTGAGGAGATTTTAAATAGTGTAATTGTCTTGATGCTAGTAACGTCAACCTTGGGGCCATTAATTACCAGCAAAGCCGCCGTGGGTTTAACAATTATGTCAAAAAATTTGGCAATTAAAACTTTTCCTAAAAATTGGGGAAATGTTGATAATGAAATTCCATTAACTGTAGTTGTCCCCGTCTATAATCCCGATACCGAAAGATATTTAATTGAAATGGCTGCTTTGTTAGTTCAAGGTAATAACGGTCATATTATCCCCTTAACAATTACCCCTCCGCATACTAATAACATGGATGCGCCACAGCTAGAAGTAGCTTTACAACGCAGCGAAATATTACTCGAAAGTGCAACCACATTGGCGAAAGAACTTGAGGTTAAATCTCAACCTATGTTGAGAATTGATGATGATATTCCCCAGTCAATAGTCCGGGTAGCCCGCGAACAAAAAGCCAATTTAATTGTGATGGGATGGGGGAAAAGAACGGGATTGAGAGCTCGTTTGTTTGGTAATGTAATTGATAGTGTATTGTGGACATCTCACTGTCCAGTTGCTGTGACAAGATTGTTACAAGAACCAAGTAAAATTCAGCGGGTTTTAGTGCCAGTAGAAAACTTAAACTCTGAAGCAATACGGCTAGTACAATTTGCACAAGCTTTGGGGGATGCTCAACTTGAAATTACTGTGCTGCACCTGTACGATAAAGGAATGAATAATTCGGGAATAGCTGAAATTAATTCGCAATTATCGCCGTTAGTTGCTGAGTCTCAGGTTGAAGGTAGAGCAAAAGTTAAGATTGAAGTTAGACAAGGAATAGATATGGTGAAGGATATTTTAAGAGCTTCTGATGCGGTTGATTTAGTGGTTTTGCGATCGACTAGAAACCGTACATCGGCGGGATTGGCTGTTAGCGATGTGACGACTCAGTTACTTGGACAGTTAAACTGTTCGATTGTGATGTTAGGAGAACCGTGCCATTAGGTTAATTTTTTGAAATTTTTGAGTCCTAATTGTGATTTCAATCACCCCCACCTTCAAATTGAATCACCCATTACACCTCAAATCATCACAGGGAAAGGGAATGAGCATCACTGAGTTGTGGGGGGAAAAGCCTGATACTGATGACGTAAAGCAAAAACAGGTTTTTATTATGACTCCGATTCGCGAAATTGCTCAACAAGCTCTCACCTCTGGCCGCCTGACAGTCGAAGCCGAAAAGCTCATCGGTCAGTTGTTAATCTCAGCTAGTTATACCCTGGAAGACTTGAATGCCTACATGAGCTTGCAGTTGGCGGCGATGGCTGGCCGCGTAAAGCAGGAGTCTCTGGAATTGGCGGCGGCTAACTGTGGTTTCTAAATCAGTAAAAATTAATGCTTTCAGAAATGGCGATCGCGCATTTCTCATCTAAAATATCATTAGAGATGTTTCGCTTATCAAAAGTTTCAGTTTTTATCGCAGCGAATTTCAATCATAAATCCATCAGGATCGTAGAAATAAATACCACGCCCCGTAGGACGACTAAGCGGACCACTATCTATCAAAATTTGATGTAAATGTAACACTTCAACTGCGCGATCGAATAACTCAGGATCGATATCAAAAGCTAAATGATTAGCGCGAGTAAAAGCCTTTTGCGGATCTGGATTTGGTGGTTCCAGATTTGGTTCCCAAAATAAATCAATAACTGTCCCATCAGCAGTAATAAAATTAGCGACTTTTCCTACAGAAACTAACTCTCGCAAAGTTTCAGGAACCTCTACACCTATAAGTTCATGTAAACCGAGAATTGTGCCATAAAAATGACGAGATGCTTTCATATCGCGGACATTTAAAGCAATATGATGAACCCGCCGCAAATTTCCTGGAGCAAGCATAATGCTGTCAGTCATTTAATTAAATCCTCCGCATCGCCAGTTTAACAGTTTCTATTTTTCTTTAGGAAAAGATCCAATTCCTTGAAATAACATCACGAGTCCACCAATCAGAATAGCACCTGCCAGGAAACCAACCAATAAATCTAACGCAGAATTTTCCATTTAATTAATTAAGTAGAAAGAAGAAGGAAGAAGTTGTTTTTGTTGGGTTTCACTTAGTTCCACCCAACCCATTTTTCCTATGGCTGTATCACTTTGAACAATTGGGATTATTTATCTAATTCAACCTCAATAATTGCACCCAATTCTATTGATTCAGGAGACACGCTGGTGCGAAATCTCGCAACTACCTCACCCTGCTTGCTCACCAAAAATTTCTCAAAATTCCATGCAACTTCATCCTTGGGCTTGATACCTTCAATAAGGTGAGTATAAAGAGGATGTTGTTCAGGACCTTTAGCGTGAATTTTGTCAAATAGGTCAAAAGTTACGCCGTAATTTGTAGTACAAAATTCTACAATTTCTTCGTTAGTACCAGGCTCTTGTTCACCGTAGTCATTACAAGGAAACCCTAAAATCCGCAGTCCCATCCCTTGATATTTCTGGTTTAACTTTTCTAATCCGGCGTATTGGGGGGTATAACCACATTTGGAAGCGAGGTTAACTATCAAAAGTACATTACCAGCGTACTCTGCTAATTGTTTTTCTTCGCCTGTAATCGTTTTTACTTTGATGTCGAAGATACTGCTAGTCATGTTTAAAAACTCGCTAAATTTACCACTACAAATTTTACCGCAATTCAGAATCAAATTTTGTTTAAGTTAATTCTGATAGTTTCTATCCTTTGGCGGTTGACTCCAAAATCCGAATCTCCTAAGCGCGAAGCCGATCGAACTTGAATCACTTTTTTCCCTTCATCTAATAGAAATTCTACATCGTCAACAAAACCCATTAAAGCGCTAGTAAATTCGGCGTACAAGTAATTATCAGTTTCAGTGATAATTTTAGTTCTTTCTAGGGACTGAATGACTTTTTTGAGTTTAGCCATTACCTCCGCAGGAGTGGAATTATAGGTTAAAGGTTCAATTTTGTGTTCGGTTGTTTGACTAAAACTGCTGACACAATTGGGAGAGCTTGGACAAGGTGCAAGTTGTCCTGATTGGATGCCAAGATTAGTAGGTCTTTGACCAGCAAAAATTGTTTTTCCTTCGGGAAAAGCTAGTCTAAAAGAGATGGCGATCGCGGCTATCACTAACAAGGAGACGATCGCGATTAGCATTCTGTTGAATAAGGAAGATTTTTTTTCTATGGTTTGCATAGCTTAAGTAAATTCAATTTTAACTAAGTGCTAAAATTATAGCATGAATTACAGATTCTTGATAAATTACCGTGATTTTCCCATAGCAATTGCGATCGAACCACTAACCACTAAAAAAGCTCCTAAAATTGCAATAGTTGTCAAACGTTCCGGGGTAAGTAAATAGGGAAAGAACGATGAAAAAATTGAGATTGATATTAGGGTAATTAAGGGCGTGATAGCCAAAACTGCACTGACTTTCGATGCTTGCCAATGATCGATTGCTTCGGCAAAGGCTCCGTAGGCAATTAAAGTATTCAATGCACAAAAAAGTAGTGTTACCCAATGTAAAGGACTCAGGGTAAGTAATAATTGAGGTGTAGCAAAAGGAGTGAATAATACAGCCGCGCCTCCGTAGAGGATGAGCATAATACTTTCAGAGGGTAAGTATTGCAGTAATTGTTTTTGAGCTAGGGCATAAGCAGCCCAAATTGCGGCGGCTAAAATGACGATCGCACTACCGATTAAGTATTGAGATTGTGCTGAAATTAAGGTAGTTAATTGTTCGTGAAAGAAGAGGGAAAAACCTAAACTTAGTATCCCTAAACCAATCCATTGCGATCGAGTATAATATTCTTTAAAAATTACTAATGCTCCTAATCCCATGAGTACGGGAGCAATTTGAGTTAAAACTTGGGTATTGGCGGGAGATGTGAGGGATAATCCAATTAGAAATAGTATGTAATTAGCTGCTAAAAATAGAACAGCGAAAGCCATTAGCCCTAAATTTACTGTTTGTAATTTTTTTAATGTGGGTAATTCCTGCCTTGCTGATAGATATAAGGCTAATAATGCAAAGGAAACTAAAAACCGAAACCATGTGACAGTATAAACATCAACTGCTTGTAAGGTGATTTTTAAAGCAATAGGCAGAATGCCCCAAAGTGATGCGGTTAAAAGCGATAAGCCTAGACCTAAACGCCATTTCCCTGAACTAGAATGAAGTTGCATTGTATATTCTCTTTTAGGATTAGGTAATGATTTATTTTTGGGGACAATTGAAATTATTTTTGAGGTGTTGTAGCAATGGCAATTAAGTCTTCAATTTTCTTGATATTGGGATCGCCAGCTAAATAACCAATCCCTCGGTGTAAATGAAGGCGAAATTGTTTAGCCAAGGTTTCTTTATCCGTGCCTAATTTATCATTATAACACCTTTGCTTCAAAGCAATTATTAAAATATCAGCCATTTCCCCGCCGAACACATCCCAAGTTAATTCAACATTGCTATCGGCCGGAATCGGAACCGGCGAAGGAATAGAAGGTTCAGCAAGAGAACGGCAAAATCCCCAACGGCAAAGAATATTCCATTGGTCAATTTTGGTAAATCTCCGAAGTTTTAAAAGTTGATCTTTGCCAGACTGGGAAAGGCGAATTCTTTCGATTGGTGGTTCCATAATTTTATAGTTGAAGGAAGAAGGAAGAAGGAAGAAGGAAGAAGGAAGAGGGAAGAGGGAAGAAGGAAGAGGGAAGAAAATAATTAATACACCCTATTACTATTTAATTCTCCTTCTCTTCCCTCTGCGTTCTCTGCGTTCTCTGCGGTTCATAAAAAAAGAATATTCTAAGCTTCTGCTGAGGATATCACTAATTGACACAGACGTTTCATAATCTTAAGAACAGTATACAAATCATTGCCACGATTGCGAATACCAAAGATATTGGATGTGCTGTATAGAGGTCTTTCTGCCTTCACCAATTTAACAAATATGAAGCTACCACCTGCATTAATCAGACCATAACTAGGTTGATTTGGGTGAGGATTACCAAGCATATAAGCTAGGATTTGTGCAAGACCGGCCTCAAAGGAAAAGGAGTCTTTTTTAGACTCAATCACCATTACCCAGAATTGGTCTTTTAATACCAAAGTATCCATATTCCCCGTAATAATAGTTCCCTCATCTTCACTAATAATTTCTACGGATTTTTCCGCCTTAACGTAAAACGGAGCCAGGTAAAAATCACCGATAAAAAGCATCGGGTCGAGTACAGCCATGCGGATGACATTTTCTAGCAAAGGCGGATAATTTAGCAAGTTAATGTAACCTGCTTTTACCTTATCAAGAAGTTGCCGATCTAAATCAGTAATTTCGGGGAGATTATCTTGCCACTCGCGGAAAAATCCCTCATCTTCTACTAATTGAATGCCAAATTTATCAATCAGGTCGCGGAGGTTAACGGCTTGCGCTTGTAGAGTTTGTACCATAATTTTTACCAAAAGTAGCGGTTTTCTTCAATAATTGTTTGCTGTTTTACTGAATCATATTTTAGCAGATAAGTGTGGGCGATCGCATCCAATTTCTTCAGTTGTTCATATTCCGTTTTAGCAATTTCTGTATCAGTGGATAAAAGGATAACTTGATGACTCGCCGAGGGAAAATATTTCTCAATTAAATTGTTACGGTGAGACGAATCTAAACGACCGAGAGGAGTATCGATCGCAATAGGTAAATGACGACCAGACACTCTCGCCAGTCCCCATAAAAAGGCAATAGCTAAAAGTTGTTTTTCTCCCGCAGAAAGGCGATGTTTTGGCACTAATTTACCTTGAGGATCGTAAATAGATAAAGCAAAGGTTTGGGTATCAATAGCTACTCGATGTACTAAGTCAGATTTGTGGAGAAGATAGCGGAAACATTCAGTAATTTCTACTTCTAACTTATTCAATTTTTTGAGAGTTAGTTTTTCCTTAAAAAGTTTAAGCGTGTTTTGTGCTTTGGCAATAGAAGCGAGAGTATGTTGATTATTTCTGTGTTTGAGATAATCTTGACTATACTCTTCTAATTCCTTATGAGTTTTAGCAATTTCTCGGTCAATTTCAGTGACTTTGCGGTTAGCAAGTTCCCAGGCTGCTTGGGTGTTAGCAACTTCTTTTTGGGCATCTCTAACAGCAATTTCTAACTTTTCGTAGGCTTCCGGTGAGGCGGCTTTATCGAGTTGGCGTTCGACTATATCTATCTCGCTTTCAGATGCTTTAAGTTCTTTGATTTTTTCGATCGCAATAGTTTGATTAGCTTTGATTTCGTAGGCTAAAATAATATCAAGTTGGGCAATAGCTTCGACGGTAGCATCTAACCAAGGTTCGCCACTTTCAGCTAGTTGGCTAAACTCAGCATCTTCTTGTTCAATGAAGGTTTGGATATCTTGCAATTGTTTGGGTTTTAATGATAGTTGAGTGAGGTATTTGAGGAGGCGATCGCTTCTCTCTTCTATAGCTTTTTTAGCAATTTTTGCCTGGAATTGATTAGCCTCCATTTCAGCTTGAATTTTGGCTTGTTCGAGAAGAGGAGAAATTAAGCCCAAGGGAAGGCAACCTGCGGATAATTCTACCATTACTTGACGCTGATTTTCCGTTTTTTGTTGCCAATCTTTTAGTTGTTGGTCAAGATAACTCCGTTCGCTTGCGATTTTTCCACCTTGGGAAATAAAGCGATCGCTGGCTTGTTTTAAGTCTTTTTCAGCTTGGTCTAATTGGTTTTGACTGCTGGTAATTTCCTCTTTTGCCTTGTCTTTTTCTTTGAGTAATTTCTCAAAGGTTGCTTCAATTTTATCCAGGGTATCTTTGTCTTTTGCGCCGGCGATTTCCTTACGTTTGCGACTGGCAAAAATATCTAAGTCAACGGATAGGCGTTCGGCAAGTTCTAAACCTAAAAGACTTTTAATTGCGCCCACAACAAAATCTGGCGGGGTTTCCATTTCTGCGAGTTCTTTAACTTGTTCGCCATCGAACAGGAAAAGGTTAGAAATACCCAGAGGAAGTAGGGTTTCAATATATTCGTCCCAAGTAGATGCGATCGCTTTGTCGGGCCACCATTCATCGTGTCCATCATAAACAAGAATACCTAATGTATCTTTGGTGTCTTGTTTTTCCCAATAGCGGACGATTTTGTATTGAGTTAATCGGTCATCTAAGACGTGCTCAAAGGCTAATTCGATGCGGGTTTTTTCGATGGGTGGAGTGTGGCGGTTGACGCATTGAGAAAGGAAGTCATTGTAACTTAAATTACCCCGTGTGGAACATTGGGCGCGATTACCATAAAGGCAGAGACGAATGGCATCCATGAGGGTTGTTTTGCCGCCGCCATTCATGCCGCCAAAGAGGATTATGGGGCGGGTTTCTTCGTCTATTTGGGGGCGAAGGTTGATGACTTGTTTGCCTTGGTATGGGCCGAAGTTTTCTAGGCTGAGTTCGAGGAAAATCATTGTGGAAATGTGGTTAATTTGTGTTGCTAATTTGCTAGTTTTTCCGCTTGTCCGCCTGTCCGCCAGGGGTTAAAACCCCTGTCTAATAGGTAAAGTCCTCTGAAGAGGACTAAATCTAATATTCAGTCCTCTTCAGAGGACTTTGTTTTTGAGGCGGGGGTTTTAACCCTCGACGGGATGGCTGGATGACAGAATGGTTGAATAGCTATCAAATATGGTGAATTTATTAATCCGTTAAATGATTCGGATGCCAACGAATAGGCGGATCATTTTGGTTTATTATTTGTTCTAAATAGCGATTCACGCTTCCCTGTGAATGGTGTATCTTTTGATTGAGTACATAAGCGACGGCTTCATCAATTTGCTTTTGTCCAAGGGAAAATATACCATATCCTTCTTGCCAACCAAATTTATTGGGATTTTGCCAATTTTTATTAAAATAATGGGCACTGCTACCTTTGATGTTTTTGACAAAATCTGCAATGGATAGAGTGGGAGGGATGGAAGCAACTAAATGAATATGATTTTCTGTACCGCCAATGGCGTGAGTAATTGAGTTGAGAATATCAGCTTTGTTAATGATATATCCGTAGAGTTCTGTTTCCCGTTCGGGAACTATTAGAGGGTGACGTTCTTTGGTTGCCCATACTAAATGATAATATAAACGCCAGAGTGCCATAACTGTTTCTCCTGTTTATTGAGTGATAAAATTTGTCAGTTTGGTAAGATTTGGTGAGATTTGGTGAGGTTTGCCCGGTTTGCCCGGTTTGCCCGGTTTGCCCGGTTTGCCCGGTTTGCCAGGGGTTAAAACCCCTGTCTAATAGATAAAGTCCTCTGAAGAGGACTGAATATTAGATTTAGTCCTCTTTAGAGGACTTGGTTTTTGAGGCGGGGGTTTTAACCCCCGACGGGCTGCCGTTGAGTCGGGATAAATTCCCTGGCAAACTTTTGCGATAATTCATTCCTCAATGGGTTTATCTTCGATAAGATTTAGCAGAGGATATTTCATATCTGCCCAAGATGATTGTTTATTTTTATCACCTTTCTTCCCCGGATTTTCTCTGATGTTTTTAGGGTTAGTATCTGGCAATTTATCTGGGTCTTCAATGGTAGCTATGGCCTCTCGAATTTGGTGGATTTCATGGGGATCGTTTTTAACTGTTTCGAGGGCGGTTTTTACTTGGCGTTGATAATGGGCGTTATCAATGGCTTCTTCTTTAATTCGGGAACTGGTATCAAAGCATTTGTCAATATCAATAAAGATACCAGTTCGGCGAGGTTTGGTGTAGTATTGGCGTTCAGTGTTGAGGAGTTTAGACATTAATTCTAAGTGCATTGTGTCGTTTTCGCAGATGGTTTGCAGTACGTCCCATTCGTCGTTTCCTAGTAGTTTTCTTTCGTCGAAGGGGCGGGTATCTTCAAAGGGTTCGCCGGTGACTTCTTGGTAGATTTTGGGGAGGCTGTCGTCAAATTCATGTTTTTCTTCTAGCCATATTCGCCGAATTTCGCTAAGTTCTTCTAGGGTAATGAGGGTGATTTCTCCCATTTCTAGGGGGGCGGTTTTACGAATTTTGGTTTGGGCTTCTAAGACTCGTCTTAACCAATGTTCGCGCCAAAATTTAGTATAGGGGCCAGGGATATTTTGAACTGAGATTTCACCTTCAACATTGCGCTCAAATAATTCAACTTTGCCATAGATACGGCGAAAGTCTCGCTTATCGTGATCGTTTTGAATATCTAATTCATTACGGATATCAAGGAGAGGCTGCATCCATTCTTTTTCTTCATCATTCTGAATCATTGCCTCCATTGATTTGTCTTGATTTACCATTGTACAAACCCAGCAACCAAAACGGGAACTACCACAACTAGGAGTAGAAGTATCAACAACTAAAGGGCATTCATTATCTGCTGTTGCACCTCGATACATAGTAAATAAATCTTTATTGTTACCCCCCCAAGGATTCTCCCACTGATTCAGATAAATCCAAACTTCATCATTACGCCAATCTTCAATCGGGCTATAAACTAAAGAATTAGGTAAGTGAGCATTAGGGCTAAGACGATCGCGCAATCTACCTACTTCATGTTTTTTCATTGTTGCAGCACGTTTGCTACTTTCTGCCTTGCGAGTACCCAAAACAACAATAGTTTCACCATGTCCTCTAACCATTTCTCTAATAAACTGGTTAACAGGTTGAATTTTCATGCGATCGGTACACCATCGAAACCCATTACGAGGAGATGGATAGCCTTTACCAATTAAGCATACCCAGAATGTTCCCTGAACAGAAGGATGCAATAAATGAGGTTCAATAGGCATTTTTTGCTCTTCAGATCCAGCCTTAAGCTGCTTTAATGATTTACGTACCCAAGCTGCAACTATAGGATTTTCGACAAGAGTATCGGTGGTAATGACATGAATTGTTTTAGTGCGCTTTTCTAGTGGTAGTGCTGCGATCGCATACCAAATTAACTGTAAAACAGCGCTTGAATCTTTGCCAAATGATACCCCTATAATCCAAGGAATATCATCAAGACAATATAATTCTTGAATTTCTTTATTTAGCTTTTCTATATCTTCCACTAACTCGCTAACAGTACGAGATGGAAATAATAAGATTTGTTGAGCTTCTGTCATATCTAAAAGCTCCTATTGCTAAATTGAATAAATTGTGCTAGAATTTCCGACACCCATTGACCAGACATATTTTTCCTCTATATTTTGCCTTTTGGCAAAATAGTAGACCTGCTTTTGTACGATTCAATAGTTTATAATAAAGGAGTATGTGTTTCTCTGCTCAAAAAAATTTAAGCAATTATATGTCTGAAAATAATTATACTCAGCCTGAACCCAATTCCCGACTTGATGATTTGCTTGAACCCTACTTTGCGAAGTATCATCGTCAGAAATGCTATCCAGGATTGATTTTTCAGCAGGGGAAGCGGAAAATGATACAAATCAATGTCCCTGCGGATGAATTGCCTACTCTTCTACAGGCGAAGCCGGCTACTGGAAATGATCCTGATTCTGGAAAAAATCGCCCAGAAGTAGAAGGTCATTCGGAGGAAGTTAAACAATATATTATTAAACGCTGTACAAAAAACAAACCCTGGATTTTGGGGACACTAACCGCAAATATTGCCCCAGATAAGATTGAGATTGTAGAATTGGGCAGAGGCATTTGTCTAGTAGTAATTCGTCGCGGTGTGAAATTAGATATTACTGATGGACAACACCGCAAACGTGCTATTCACGAATTGATAGAAAGCTCTAATGGTGAATTAATTGGTGATGATTATTTTCCAATTACTTTGGTGTTAGAAGAAGACTTTAACCAGTGTCAGACTGATTTTCGAGATATGGCGCAGACAAAACAACTCGATAAATCATTGCTTTTGTCATTTGGTGAGTTTGAAGGTGGAGTAGGCATTACTAAAAACTTACTTGAAAAAGTGCCAATGTTCTATGGTAAAACAGAGAAGATTAAATATTCTCCTTCAACTAAACAAAAGTTAATTTACACAACTAATTACATTGCCAAGCTGGTAAGTTGTGCCTTTGCCGATGACCCAATTGATGAGCTTCAAGATTATGATGTTGAGACATCATCAGAAGCTTTGATTAGTTGCCTTAATCAGTTTTTCTTGGAATGTAGCCAGACACGATATATTTTTGAAACTCCTGTTGAAAAATTGACGGTTAATGAAGTTGAAAAATTTAAAGAAGACTGTATTTTAGGCAGAAGTGTTGGTATAGAAGTTTTGGGGAGGTTGCTATACTGCACTTATGACAAAAATAATGCTTGTTTTGAGAATGAAAAAGTCTCGCAAATTGCTCAACTTGATTGGTCAAGAAAGAGTCATGTTTGGGTAGGAAATATTGTCTTATCTAAGAATAATTCTACGGATACATATAAGATCACAGCTAGTGTCAGTGCCGTAAAATCAGCAATTACAGCAGCTAAAACCGAACTAGGTTGGATCTAAACAATATTAAATCAAACAAAAACATGACACACACACCAAAACCCTCAGAAAATTCTAATAGACTCGATCGCATAGAGGCTATTCAAGAGAACACGGTAGAGCAAGTGGATATCCTAATCAGGCGACTAGATAACCTAACAGACAGAGTAATCCGTTTTGAAGAACAAACACAAATCAATGTCTCACAATTAATTAGAGGTCAAACACTAATGACTCAATTACTCAGACAACTCACCGAAGGACAAGCCGAAATTGCCCAAACCCAATCACAACTTGCTACTAGACAAGGACTCATGGAGGAAACAATAAGGCGACTCGAAGAAGGACAAGAACTAATGAGAGAAATTCAAACATCTCTAGCAGCGGGTCAAGAACGACAAGAACGCATTTTAGATTACTTACTGCGGCGAGTTAATGGAGAAAATCCTCTTTAATTCCAATCACAAACCCAACCTCCCTTGTAAATAACCCCTCATCCAACCCAAACTAACCTTAGACTTAGAAACCCCACTCTTACAAAGAATGTGCCCTTGCCAATCAGGATTAGCAATCGACCAATTAACCTCCTGTAAACCCGCCAAACATTCCCGCCAATTCTCAGGATTAACCGCCAACAAACTCGCCCCAATTTCTCCCAAACTCGAAAGCGCGATCCCGTGACAATGAACATAATCTTGACGCACTTTCGCTGCCGTCAACCTCCCCCGCAAAACCAACTCCCACTCAACCATCAAACCACAAATAACATTCCAAAAATCCGCCGCCAATTCCACCTGCTTTTCCATATTCACACCCGCATAATTAACCAATAAATTCAGAGTAGCATGAGAAATACTACTAAGCGTAAAAAGTTTATCAGACTTTGCCGATAATGTCCCCTTTTCCATCTCCGTTAAACACCGAAAAACCTCAACTCGCTGCACAATTGCCTTAACCAAATTTGCCTCAACCTCCCGGTGTTCATAAAGAATATTTAAAGAAGTATCAATCGGCACTTGAAAGCGATTGAAATCAGCAAACATTTGCTGGGATCTTTCTAACCCTAAATCCAAGTATAAAATCAAAGCCACCGTTTCATACCCCAACTCAGGATTTGCTTTCAATGCCATTTGATAGGCCGCCCGCCGATGTTGCCCATCGTTAATCGTTAATGTCGCATCCATTGGCACGCGCAAGCGCCCAATTTTACGACTTTCTGCCTCATTTCCTAGGGGTTCAAAGGTAATCTTAGCATCAATGGAAGCCGCGATCGCACCTAAAGTATAATTAGTAGGATTTTTGAGAATATAACTGCTAATTTCCGGCACTCGCGAACGGTTTAGGCTGCGCTTTGACCGCATTTCCACAGGTATTTCCTCACCCTCGAAAGGGAATAATTTAGGTAATAAACGCAAGGGACACATAGAAACGTAATATTCTCGTCCCCCTTGAATGCCTCGGATGACTGGCAAACTGTATTCAAAGGATGAAATCATGGGGAAAATTAGGATGGGAAAAATTAGGGATAAAAAACAAATAATTAAACCAAAATTGTTAGTAAAACAGAAATTTGCCCTGCTCATCCCTCAAACACTTGACAAATCTACATATATATGGTACATACCACCTTCTGCAATCCTAGTATGGCACAAAACTTTTTTAAAAACAAGCCTTTACAAAAAATTTCATCTATGTTATTTTTCTAAAATCCCCTAACCTACCCAAAACCCCCAACCATGACCAACGCCAACGATTCGACTGCTGACCTCGCTAATCAAATACTCGAACAGGAGAAGCGGGAACGAGACGCGATCGCCTTCCTACTTGACAAATACCTCGGCCGCGACGATCGCCTCCTCGTCCAAAAAACCCAAATGGGGAGCACCGAGGCCTACGTGGGCTCCGTCACCCTCGAATGGCTAGACAGCAAAGTTCGTTTCGCCGCCCAATTACCCCTATTTCGCCAAAAATTCGACCCCCAAACTAACAACGTCATCCGCGATGAAGAAACCATCGACGAAATCCAACAAAGGCCCCTAGATTGGTCGCGCCAAGGGTCTTTAGCCCAATATCTTGCAGCTAGAAAAACTCACAAATTCCCCGCCGTTTTAGTCGTTCAAAGTCTCCCTTGGGTAGACGATCCCAAAGCCCCAGAATGGGACGAAAATGGCCGCGCCCGTAAGTCTTCCGCCGATTTTTTAGCCATTGATAAAAACGCCACCGTTGGCTTTTTAAATATTAAAGATGTTTCCGTTTTTGCCCTGGATGGTCAACACCGACTGATGGGAATTCAAGGCTTAATGACTTTAATTAAAACTGGTCGCCTTCAGCCTTTTAATAAGTATAAAAAACCCGTTGGCGGGGCGATTACCGTTGATGACTTAATCGAAGAATATCAAATCGATCTTACCTATTTACAAAGTCTAGCCCAAGAAAAAATCGGCATCGAATTTATTCCCGCCGTTGTCAAAGGAGAAACCCATCAAGAGGCAAGATGGAGAGTTAGATCCATCTTTGTCCATGTCAATTTAATGGCAGTAAAATTAAGCCAAGGACAACTTGCCCTCCTCAATGAAGATGATGGATTTTCTATAGTTGCCCGTAAAATTGCCGTTACTCATCCCTTATTAAAAGAAATCGAAGATCGCAACCCCCGCGTGAATTGGGATAGCGCTACTGTGGCGGCTAAATCAACAGTTTTAACCACATTGCAAGCCTTACAAGATATGTCGGAACGCTATCTGCGGTATAAATTTCCCCGCTGGAAACCATCAGATAAAGGATTAATTGCCATGCGGCCAGATGATGAAGAATTAGAAGCAGGAATTAAGGAATTTAATTTATTTTTTGATGGTTTAGCGAGTTTGCCGAGTTATTGTGAATTAGAGAATGGGGTAGGAACCTTAGAAATGCGGCGTTTTAGTTTTGAAAAACCGGGGGGAGACGGGAATATTTTATTTCGTCCGGTCGGTCAAATTGCCGTATCTCAAGCTATCGGAAATTTGGTATTTAGAAAGAACTTTTCTCTGAAAGAAATCTTCCATAAACTACGGAGATATGACACCGATGGCGGGTTTAGCCAGATGGATTCTCCTGAGTCGCTGTGGTATGGAATTTTGTACGATCCGAATAAGAAACGGGTGTTAGTTTCGGGTAAAGATTTGTCGGCAAAGTTGCTGATTTATCTGTTAGGAGGAGTGACGGATGACATGGAAAAAGCTGAATTGCGACAGGCGGTAGCGGCGGCCAGGACAGTGGAGGATCGAGCGGTTAATTTTAATGGTAAATTTGTGAAACCAAGGGAGGTGGGATTGCCACCAATTTTAACTTGAATAGGTTAGAAATATCGAGGGATAGACAATTAGAAATTAAGATTCATACCTAAAATCTAAACTCGAAAGAGCTTTCCGTACTCTTTCATATTCAGTTTCAATTTGTAATAGTAATTTTTGGGCTTCTATCATGGCACTTGCACCATTTTGGGGAGTTGTAGCTTCAGCTACAAATTCTAAATTTTTGCAGAGTGCTGCTAAATTTTTCGCGCCAAAATTGCTACTGGTAGATTTAAGAGTGTGAGCCGTTCTTTTTAGTAAGATAGCATCGGATAGCGATGCAGCGTCCCGTAAAGTTTGTAACTGTTTGGGAGCATCTATTAAATAGCTGTCAATCAAATCAGTTAAAAATTCTAAATCATCTTCAGTCTCCAGAGGAAACATCGATCGCAAGCTTTTACGATCGATTACCTCTGTAGTTGTAGAAGTTACTGTTTGAACTGATAAGCTTTCAAGAGATTGACAGTGGGAAAGGGCGAATCCAAGTTCTTCTAATTGAATCGGTTTAGTGATATAATCATCCATCCCAGCAGCTAAACATTTTTCGCGATCGCCCTGCATTGCATTCGCTGTAATGGCAATAATTCGAGGTCTTTGGTGGGTTGGCCAATGCTGATTAATATAACGACTTGCCTCCAAACCATCCATTTCTGGCATCTGCATATCCATCAGCACAACATCATAAATTTGCCGTTGTAATGCTTCTAAAACTTCTAAACCATTCCCCGCTATATCAGCCCGATAGCCTAAACGTTCCAGCAGTCGCAGGGCTACTTTCTGATTTACTAAATTGTCCTCTGCTAGTAAAATTCGCAGGGGAGAAATTGTGGGGTTGATAATTAATGAAGAGCCGCGATCGCTCTCTCTAAATCGACTTTGCCCCGTCAATACATTTAACAACACATCATGGAGTTGGACTGGCTTAATTGGCTTAGTTAAACAAATAGCATTAATATCCTTAATTGTATAACTAAGGGAAGTTAACAATACGATCGGAAATATATGCTGTGATTGATAAGATTTCTGAATTTCTAATGCCAAGGTTAAACCATCCATTTGAGGCATTTCTACATCCAGAATTGCCACATCATAGAGTGTTGTTTGACTTAAACAATTCAAGGCTTCAATACCATTAGCTGCTTCCTGAGAAATCATGCCCCATTTCTGAGTTTGTAGCCGCAAAATCTGCCGATTAGTAGCATTATCATCGACTATTAATACTCGTTTACCAATTAGATGTGGCTGCACGCCACTGAGATACAATCGTCGCTGACTGGGAGCACTTGATGCTTTGATTGTGAAATGGAAAGTAGCACCGGGAGAGGACGATCCGGCCGTTTCATTCTCTTGTAGGGGCAATCCCCCTGTGGTTGCCCTGTAAGGGTTTGGGGCAGGCACGGGGGCACTGCCCCTACGGAAAATTTCTTCGCTACTAATAGGGCGATTTCCACCTAGTATGCCACCACTTTCTACCCACATTGTACCGCCCATAATTTCGGAAAGGCGCTTAGAAATTGCTAGTCCTAAACCCGTACCGCCGTATTGTCTAGTTGTGGAAGCATCTACTTGAGAAAATGACTGAAAAAGCCGATTCATTTTATCAGCAGGAATGCCAATTCCGGTATCTTTGATGGCAAAGTGAATTTCCCAGAAAGCTGAAGTATTAGTATAATGAGAATCGGGATTAGTAATGGTTTGAATTAGTGGAGATGAATCAGTTAAATATTCTCCATTTTTTCCTTCTTGATTAATTTTGGCAGTGACAGAAACTACTACTTCGCCTTTGTCTGTGAATTTAATGGCGTTACTGAGCAAATTAACTAAAATTTGGCGCAGTCTGCCAATATCTCCGATGATTGTATTGGGAGCATCACCGTCAATTATATAAGCTAAATCTAAACTTTTTTCTGCGGCTTTGGGAGCTAGTAAATCTAGGGCAGTTTCTATGCAGTCTCGCAGATCGAAAGGTTGCTCTTCTAACTCTAGTTTACCTGCTTCTATTTTGGAGAAATCGAGAATGTCATTAATGAGGGTTAATAATGCGTCGCCACTGGTGCGTACTGTTTCGACAAAATCGCGTTGATCTGGGGTAAGAGGTGTGTCTAATAGTAAACTGGTCATGCCGATTACTGCATTCATGGGAGTGCGTATTTCGTGGCTCATATTTGCTAAAAATTCACTTTTAGCGCGAGTTGCAAATTCGGCAGCATCTCTAGCTTCTTGGAGGGAATAAATTAATTGGTTGCATTCTTGTTCGACTTGTTTGCGATCGGTTATATCCCAGGCGATCGCATAAATCAATCCTGCTTCATTACAAGGTGAAGAACTCCAAGATAACCACTTGTAAGTACCATCTTTACAAAGATAGCGATTCTCAAACCGTAAACTCCGATTCCCTTTGGTTAGACTTTCCATTTCTGCCATAGTTTTAGCTCGATCTTCAGGATGTACTAATTCGATGAAACTTATTTTTAACAGTTCCTCGATCGAATATCCCAAAGTTGTCTCAAATGCGGGATTTAACTCTTTGAAATAGCCATCTTGCCCAGCAATACAGATCAGATTAAACTCGATAGAAAAAAAGCTCTCTAGTGCTAATTTTGCTTCTTTTTCCTGGGATTCTTGACTATAAATTTCTGTCGTTTTGACATCAATATCGGTGGCATCTACCAACAATTTTAGTAAATTATTCTGTTCAATTATCCCCACTAAAAAACCTGCATCATCTACTATTGGTAAATGACAAATATTGCCGTCCTTCATTAATTTTAGGACAGCATAAATATCTTGAACTTCAGATACTTTGAGGCTGATAAAAGTTGGTGCGATCGCACTTTCAAGAGTACATTCTACCAGCCCAGCCGCCACGCTCCGCAAAGCATCTTGTTCTGTAAATATGCCGACTAATTTCTGAAATTCTCCTGCTGGTTTTACTACTAAAACATAACTCGTTTGAGTTTGAACCATCAGACTAATAACGCTTTTAACTGACACAGAAGGCGATCTAGTTAAAGGCTCGCGATCGATAGCTTGAATTGCGGAATGGGTAAGCATGATAGACAGCATTAAAATAGGCAAGATAAATCCTGCAAAACCCTTTCATCACCTGGACTAAAGTCACAGGTTTTTCATAGTAGTCTTGATAACCAGATCATAACGAATAACTTGATGCCGTCAAGGAGTTAATTGCCAAACTCTCTAACAATAAACCATACTCTAAACCCTCAACCACCGCCAAATAGGAAGCATCAAGGATATTCGTAGAAACACCTACAGTTGTCCAGCGAGTTTGACCATTACTAGACTCAACTAAAACGCGAGTTTTCGCAGAAGTACCTGCACCACCGTCAATAATTCTAACCTTATAATCTGCGAGGTGAAATTGCGCGATCGCAGGGTAAAAATTTGTTAAAGCCTTACGCAAAGCTGCATCTAAAGCCGAAACCGGACCATTTCCCTCCGCCGCCGCCAAAATATCTTCCCCCTTCACAGTAACTTTTACCGTCGCCAAAGAACTAACAATATCTTCCGCCCCTTTATGACAATTAACTTGGAAACCTTTAATTTCAAATGGGTTTAGCCTTTTTCCCAAAGCTTGACGCATTAACAACTCAAAAGAAGCCTCCGCACCCTCAAATTGATAACCCTGATTTTCCAACTCTTTCAACCGATTTAAAATTTGGCGACAAGCTGGATTTTTTCTGTCAAGTTCGATACCAAAACTGCGAGCTTTAGCCAAAACATTACTTAATCCCGCTTGATCGGAAATCACAATTCGGCGCAAATTACCTACAGATTTTGGCTCAATATGTTCATAAGTTAAAGGATTCCTTTCCACAGCAGAAACATGAATTCCGCCTTTATGAGCAAAAGCCGAAAGACCCACAAAAGGCGCGTGATCGTCAGGGGCAAGATTAACAATTTCACTAATTAAACGACAAGCAGGAGTGAGTTTAGTTAGTTGCTCATCTTGAATACAATCATACCCCATTTTTAGCTGAAAATTAGGAATTAATGAACAGAGATTTGCATTCCCGCAGCGCTCCCCATAACCATTAATTGTTCCCTGTACCATCTGCACTCCTTCCCTCACCGCAGCCAAGGCATTAGCCACCGCAACTCCTGAGTCATTATGGGTATGAATTCCTAATTTAATTTGGGATTTCCCCACATCTCCCCCAGTGTTTAATTTAGGTAAAATCTTAATTACTTTTTCTACAATTGAGCTAATCTCGTGAGGTAAAGTTCCCCCATTTGTATCACAAAAAACCAACCATTCTGCACCAGCCGCCGCCGCTACTTCTAAGGTTTTTAGAGCATAATCAGGGTTATGTTTATAGCCATCAAACCAATGTTCGGCATCATAAATGACGCGGCGACCTTGAGAACACAGAAACTCAATTGAGTCATAAATCATGGCTAAATTTTCTTCAAGAGTAGTCTTTATACCCTCAGTGACATGAAGATCCCACGATTTTCCAAAAATTGTCACCCAGAGAGTACCTGCGGATAGAATTGGTTGGAATAATTCATCTTCTGATGCTTTTGTCCCCGGCCGTCTGGTAGAACAAAAAGCAACTATTTCTGCTTGACTTAAAGGCTGTTCTTTGAGTTTCCAGAAAAATTGAACATCTTTGGGATTAGCTCCCGGCCAACCGCCTTCAATAAAGGGAATTCCTAAATTATCTAATTGGTAAGCAATGCGTAGTTTATCTTCGAGGGAAAGGGATAAACCTTCACGCTGAGCACCGTCCCGTAAAGTAGTGTCGTAAATCCAAAGTTGTTGAGAATTATCTTTCATTGGTGGTTAATGGTTAATGATTAGTTGGCAGTTGGTGGTAGTTAATCTGCTTCGCTCCTCCTTCTTACCTTTTCCATACTTTCCAAATTTTTTGAACAAAATTCACAAAAGATCGGAAAATTAACATAGAAGTTTAATTTGGGTAAATCTGCATGGTTAAGATACAAGCTCAAGGCAAAACTATTGAATGCGATCGCGGCTCAAATCTGCGTCAGGTGTTAATGAAAGAGGGCATCCCTGTCTATAATGACAAAGCTACGATCCTTAACTGTCGTGGACTTGGAACCTGTGGCACTTGCGCTGTTGAGATCGAAGGCGAAGTTTCCGAACCCTCCTGGCGCGAAAAAAGTCGCCTTTCCCTCCCACCCCATTCTCCCACGTCTAATCGCCGATTATCCTGCCAAACAAAAGTTTTAGGCGATATTAAGGTGACAAAACATGACGGTTTCTGGGGTCAAGGTTCTGAAACCGTGTGGACAAGTCAAGGATAAACTTAATTTTAGGGGGATAATCCCTAGGGGCGAAGCATCACCGCAGCAAATTTCTCGTTTTAACCAATAACTGATCTCCCGGAATGCTTCGCCCCTACAAATTGGCTTTGGGAAAAACATTTTGCACATATTCTCATTCTTTTTTTGAGGAAACTTTGGCTGATACACTTACAGACATCCTGATTATTGGCGGCGGTATAATCGGTTTATCGTTAGCTATAGAATTAAAATTGCGCGGGGCAAATGTCACTATTTTGAACCGCGACTGTCAGGAAGCAGGCGCGCGCGCTGCTGCTGGAATGTTAGCGCCTCAAGCTGAGAAGATTCCGCCTAGTCCAATGCTAGATTTGTGTCTCCAAAGTCGGGCATTATACCCAAAATGGATTAGCAAATTAGAAGCAATTAGCGAGTTAACAGCTGGATACTGGCCCTGTGGAATTTTATCCCCAATTTATCAGGAAGAGAAAATAGTTTACAACCAACAGTCAACGCTTAAAAGTGAATGGTTAGACCAAGATGCGATTCATCAATTTCAACCAGGATTAGGTGCTGAAGTTATTGGTGGCTGGTGGTATCCTGATGATGGTCAAGTTGATAATCGTGCTTTATTTAAAACGCTTCAGGTAGTAGCTAGAAAATTAAAGATTGATATTTATGAAGAACTTGCTCAAGAGATAGTTCGGCGCGATCGCCAAGTTTTAGAAGTTAAAACATTTAGCCGAAAATTCCAAGCTAATCATTATCTCCTGGCGACAGGTGCTTGGTCAAATGATTTACTACCTATTGCCGTTTATCCAAAAAAAGGACAAATGCTATCAGTATGTTTACCATATCCTTGTGCCAGAGAGCGATTACCACTACAGAAGGTTTTATTCGGGGATGAAATTTATATTGTCCCGCGTCAAGATGGTAGAATAGTTATTGGTGCGACTAGCGAAAATGTAGGATTTACCTCTGGGAATACCCCATCAGGAATGAAGGCTTTACTCACTAGGGCTATCCGTATTTATCCAGAATTACAACATTATCCAATTCAAGAGTTTTGGTGGGGATTTCGCCCAGAAACACCTGATGAATTACCGATTCTTGGCTCTAGCTATTGGGATAATTTGACATTTGCCACAGGACATTACCGCAATGGTATATTATTGGCTCCGATAACTGCTATGATGATTGCAGATTTAATCGAGCAACAAAAATCAGATCCGCTGTTAACTTATTTTCACTATGGTAGAACTTTCATGTAAAAGCGAATATGCAATTTTAGCCCTGCTGGAACTTGCTGCCCACTATAATGAGGGGGAGCCGCTACAAATTCGCTCTATTGCAGCACAACAAAATATTCCCGATCGCTATCTGGAACAATTACTGGCAACTCTCAGGCGCAGCGGTATCATTCGCAGTCAGCGAGGTGCTAAGGGGGGTTATATTTTGGCGCGGGAACCCCGGAAAATTACTCTTTTAGAAATTGTAAACTGTCTGGAAGGTGCAGATGTTGATTACTCGGAAAATAATGGATCTTCTAAAACTTTGGAAAGTGCTGTAATATTTGAAATCTGGCAGGAAGCTCGCGAAATAGCTAACTCTGTTTTACAAAAATATACATTACAGGATCTGGCCGATCAACTAAATGCTAGGCGACAGTTAGATATTATGTATTATATTTAGTTAACAGTTAACAGTTAACAGTTAACAGTTAACCAATAACCAATAACCAATAACCAATAACCAATTATTATGCGTATTGCTCAAAATATTACAGAATTAGTTGGTCGGACACCTTTAGTGCAGTTAAATCGGATTCCGCAAGCTGAAGGTTGTCTGGCCAGAATTGTGATGAAATTGGAGAGTATGAATCCGGCATCATCGGTTAAAGATCGCATTGGCGTTAACATGGTAAATGCCGCAGAAATTGAGGGTTTAATATCTCCAGGAAGAACGGTTTTGGTAGAGCCAACTTCAGGTAATACGGGGATTGCTTTGGCAATGGTGGCGGCGGCTAAGGGTTATCAGTTAATATTAACTATGCCTGAAACTATGAGTAGCGAACGTAGGGCGATGTTACAAGCTTATGGGGCTAAATTGGAGTTAACGCCGGGAATTGAGGGGATGACTGGGTGTATTCGTAGGGCTCAGGAGATTGTGGAGAAAACGCCGAATGCTTATATGTTACAACAGTTTCGTAATCCTGCGAATCCGCAGATTCATCGAGAAACAACGGCTTTAGAAATTTGGGAAGATACGGAGGGAGAGGTAGATATTTTAGTGGCGGGAGTTGGTACTGGGGGAACTTTGACGGGGGTGGCGGATGTAATTAAGAGATATAAACCTGAGTTTAAAGCGATCGCAGTTGAACCGGCAAATAGTCAGGTACTTTCTGGTGGAAGGTCCGGTCCCCATAAAATTCAAGGTATTGGTGCTGGTTTTATTCCACCTATTTTGGATGTAAGTTTGATTGATGAAATAGCGATCGTTACTGATGAAGAAGCGATCGCCTTTGGTCGTCGTTTAGCCAAAGAAGAAGGGTTACTTTCTGGTATTTCTAGCGGTGCGGCTTTGTGTGCGGCGATACAAGTAGCAAAGCGATCGGAAAATGCAGGTAAATTAATTGTAATGATTCAACCCAGTTTTGGGGAACGTTATTTAACCACTCCTTTATTCCAAGACGCAGAAATCAGCCTATTATCTGTGCTTAATTAAATCTATTTGGGGTAGTGGCTAAATCAAAAATTGCGTAGCGATCGAAATCAGGGTAAATTAGTTTTGTACTAATTTTTTTGAGGTTAATGCAATTGTGGACGTTTTCACCAATTACTACCATACCCTGAATGTCAACCCAACGGCGACTCAGGCTGAAATTCGGCAAGCCTATCGTCGTTTAGCAAAATTATTTCATCCAGATAGTAACCGGGAAACTGCGGGACACGAACAAATAATTCAGATTAATGCCGCTTATGAGATATTAGGCGATCCCGAACAAAGACAATCTTACGATCGACAAATTTCCCATAATTTTCAACAGGAAAGCCAAGGGGAACAGAAGCGCCACCGCAAGAAAGAAACTGGACGCGAAGCTGATGAACAAATCGAACTATGGTTAACTAAAGTATATAAACCAGTTAATAAAATGCTTTCTAATATCCTAACTCCCCTGAAAAAAGAAATCAATGAACTATCTGCCGATCCCTTTGACGATCGACTTTTAGGAGATTTTCAAAATTACTTAGAAACCTCTCGTCAGTTTCTCAAAAAAGCTCAGGGGCTGTTTCGATCGATCCCAAATCCACCAAATTTAGCTGGAGTTGCTGCTCAATTTTATCATTGCTTAAATCATGTCGCAGATGGGATTGAAGAGTTGGAAATGTTTACATTAAATTATGACGATCGTTGTTTGCACACAGGTCAAGAACTATTTAAAATCGCTGCTAAATTGCGGCGGGAAGCGCAAAACGAATTAAAAGTTAAATCTTGACTCCTGAAAAAGTTAACAGCGAACATTTAGTCAAGATTTAGTAAAAATACTTAGTCCCCTTGAGGGTGAGAGGGAATTAGGCTCAAAAAAGTTGACAACCTGGATTAAAATCAGTAAAATGTTAATTTAAGAGGACTGGTGACAATTTTATAGCAACAAATCCATTTCAACTAAAAAACTGTATATGATTAATAAAATTTCCGAGTTAAGAATGCACCAGGTTAGATTCCTATTAACCTGTGGTTGGTTTTTACTAATTTTTTCTCTATTTTTTGACCCAATTTCCTCTTGGTTCACGGAACCAAATAATACATTAAGTCCCCTACGAGTAGTTCCCGAAATATGCGTTAAAGTGCAGGGAGTTTGCCTAAAAGAAGACGCATACAGTTTAGGCGCACCAATATTTTGGGGAGCGGTAATTCCCATAGTAGTTTTTATGCTTTTAGTGTTTGGACATGAATCGTGGCGGCGGATTTGTCCCCTATCATTTCTATCACAAATTCCGCGAGCTTTGGGAAAACAGCGACAGTATAAAATTACCGATAAAAAAACCGGAAAAGTTAGGTATGAATTAGCCAAAGTTAAAAAAGATTCCTGGTTAGCACGCAATCATTTGTACTTACAATTTGGTTTATTATATCTGGGTTTGTGCCTTCGCATATTGATACTTAACTCAGATCGTTTGATCCTGGGAATTTTTTTGCTTTTAACAATATCATGCGCGATCGCAGTTGGCTATCTTTACGGAGGGAAATCATGGTGTCAATACTTTTGTCCCATGTCACCAGTACAGAAAATATTTAGCGAACCCAGAGGAGTTTTGAATAGTCAAGCACACTTTGGCGATCGCCAAACCATCACCCAATCAATGTGTCGCACCATTGGCGACGAAGGTAAAGAACAAAGTGCTTGCGTAGCCTGTAACAGCCCCTGTATTGATATTGACGCTGAACGTTCTTATTGGGATGGTATTACTAAAGTCGATCGCAAATTTCTCTACTACGGCTATTTAGGTTTAGTCGCCGGCTTCTTTATTTATAGCTACCTCTATGCAGGTAACTGGGACTATTATTTTTCAGGCAATTGGGCACACCAAGACGGTCAAATTTTAACACTATTTAATCCAGGATTTTACATATTCGGCAACTCAATTCCCATTCCCAAAATTGTAGCAGTTCCCCTAACTTTAGCTGGTTTCACCTATGGGAGTTATTTATTAGGAATGAAACTAGAAAAAATGTACAAAGCCCACCTATTAAGGAAAGGTCGTTTTATCAGCCAAGAGCAAATACAACATCAGATTTTTACTCTTTGTACCTTCGTTGCTTTTAATTTTTTCTTTATTTTTGCCGCTCGTCAATTTACCGCTCTTTTGATAGAACCCCTAGAATATCTTTACAACATCTCCTTAGTAATTCTCAGCACCCTCTGGCTATACCGCACTTGGGGACGCAGCCAAGAATTGTATTTAAGAGAAGGCCTTGCTAGTCGGCTTCGTAAACAATTAAGCTTGCTGAAACTCAATATTTCTAAATTCTGTGAAGGTCGCTCCTTAGACGATCTCAATCCTGATGAACTATACGTTTTAGCAAAAATTCTCCCCGACTTTACGAGAGAAAAACGACTCGAAGCTTATAAAGGCGTACTCAGAGAATCCATAGAAGAAGGTTGGGCTAATTCATCAAGTAGCTTAGAAGTGCTACAACAAATGCGAATACAGTTAGAAATTACCGACGCTGAACACGCAACTGTCTTAGCAACATTAGGAGTAGAAAACCCAGACTTACTTAACCCTGAAAAACAACGCAGTCGGGAAAATACTTTGCGCTTAGAAAGTTACCGCAAGGCTTTAGGAAAAATCATCTCTTTCCATCGCCGCCGCTCTGCTAGGGGATTAGGTTCTGAGCTTTTAGAAGTAGTTGAAGGAAATAAGTCTTTAGATGAAATTATCAAAAGTAATCCTAAAGCTTTAAAGTCTCTGAAGCGACAGTATGGAATTAGTTGGGAAGAGGAAGAACAAATACTTGCAGAATTTGACAGAGATGCCGAACAAATTCGTAAAGCTAATATTCTTTTATCTCAGCTACAGGAAATAAGTTTTCCCCCTCGTCCTCTCAGTAAATCTTTACGTCCAGAGGTATTATCAGCCTTGAAGTTTTTGGGTTTGAGCGTTCAACAACAGCAGTGGATTCTAATTAGAAGTTTGCTGGAAATTTTGGAGAGTTTTGAACTTACCAGTGCCGCTACTAATATTGCTAGGAGTATGGGAGCTATGAAGATTTCTTTACTCCCAAATTTGCTAAAAGATCCGGGAGATGTTTGGGAGCAGCGTCTTAAGCCGCAGATTATTTCATTACTCAAACACTCTGAAGAAAACAGTGGTGAAGCTCCCGAACAAGTGGAACCACAAGAAATAGTTAGTCATTTGGAAGTGCTGGTACAACAGTCAGAACCGATGATGCAGATAGCTTGTTTGTATGTGTTATATTATCTCGATTTCCAACGTTGTAAAGCGATCGCGCGGCAATTGCTAAACTCGAATCAAATAGCTAATGCTTTCGTGGAAGAAACTGCACAAAAACTAACGCATTGGGCAACTTCGCCTGACTCTCCTCCGGCTACTTGGAAAACTGTAGAAAAGTTGGTATGTCTTCTTAATAGTGAGTTTTTGAGGGGAATGAAGAGTGAAGTTTTGATTGAGTTAGCCTATCATGGGCGGGCAAAATCTTATGGTCCTAATGAAATTATTAGCGATCGCGAAAAACCTTGTCAGGGACTTTTGTGTATGTGGGAGGGAGAAGCTCAAATTCGCAGCACTCTTTCTAGTGGTGAGACAATTGTGGAGAACTTTTTACCGGGTAAAACTCTCAATGAAATCGAATTTATGACTTATGCTGACGGGAATCCTATGACGGTGGTAAGCGTGAAAGATAGTCGGATTTTGGAGATTCCTACTGATACTTTTGAATCTCTTTTATCGGGGGATAATACTTTTGCTAGGAGGGTTTTTAGCAAAAATAATTCCTCTAGCAAACTGTAAATTGGTTATTGGTTATTTGTTATTGGTTAACTGTTATTGGTTAACTGTTATTGGTTAACTGTTATTGGTTAACTGTTATTGGTTAGTTGTTATTTGATATTACAAATAAACAAAGCAGGGTAAGTTTAAAAAACTCACCCCACATTCTTTCCACATCTAATTAACAACTAGCAATCTAAGCCAAAACGGGTACTGGTTTTGGCCAACGATTCATCACTTTACCAATGACGGCTAACTCACCCATCAATTTATCAAATTGATCCGGTGTCAAAGATTGCGGCCCATCCGATAACGCCTTTTTGGGATTAGGATGTACTTCAATCATTAACGAATCAGTACCAGCCGCGATCGCCGCCATCGCCATCGAAGGTACATACTCCGCCCAACCAGTCCCATGACTAGGGTCAATCATAATCGGTAAATGTGTTAGCCCTCGCAACACTGGAATCGCCGACAAATCCAAGGTATTCCGCGCATATTGTCGGTCAAAAGCCCTAATACCCCGTTCGCACAAAATCACATCAGGATTACCCGCAGCCAAAATATACTCGGCCGCCATTAACCACTCTTCAATCGTCGCCGACATTCCCCGCTTCAGTAGCACAGGCTTATTCCGCGCCCCCACCTTCTTCAGCAGCGAGAAATTCTGCATATTTCGCGCCCCAATTTGGATCACATCAGCTACTTCCTCGATCGCATCCAAATCCGCCGCATCCATCACCTCCGTAATAATCCCCAAACCACTAGCTTTTCGCGCCGCCGCCAAAAGTCCTAAAGCACTTTCGCCGTGCCCTTGAAACGCATAGGGAGAAGTCCGAGGTTTGTAAGCCCCACCCCGCAGAAACTGAGCGCCAGCGGCTTTCACCCGCATCGCCGTCTCCACGATCATTTCTTCATTTTCTACCGAACAAGGTCCAGCCACGATCGTCAGAGGATGATGCAGACCAATTGGTACATTTCCTGCCGGAGTAGACACCAAAACTTCACTTGGTTCACCCTGACGGTACTCCAGAGAAGCCCGTTTATAAGGACGTTCCACCCGCAACACTTCCTCAATCCAAGAACTCATTTCCCGTAATTGCAAAGGATCGAGATAGACTGTATCTCCCACCAAACCAATCACCACCTTATGACGACCGACTATTTTTTCTGGAGTCAACCCCCAATTTGTGGTTAGTTCTTGACTAAGCTTATCGATTTCGGCCTCTGGAGTGCCGGCTTTCATCACAATAATCATTTTTTTTCCGTTGGTAATCGGTTAACAGTTAACCGTTAACAGTTAACCGTTAACAGTTAACAGTTAACTTTTTGGCTTTGCCGTTCGCCAAGCTGCCCGCATCCGTCCAAAATTGATTGAAAATTCTTCCCAACCAAGTTTACTACCTGGAGACGCTTCATCCCAAGATGCGGAGAGCAAGCCGTAACTGAGGCCTAAAACCCCTAAACCGAAAAAGCCCATGCTCAAGATCACTACTGCTGAGGTGGGCAGAGGAATTCCGCCCTTACTCACGGCTAAATAACTGGCAAAAAATATCAAAATTCCTAATGCTGTGGGGATACCGCAAAATATCCCCATACGGCGGATCATGCGTTTGCTCACTACATCTGGAATTGCCATTGCCTCTGTTTTAGTCGCTGGCTGTTTTGTGTCCTCAGTAGCCTGTTCCTGGGTTTCTAGGGGGGCTTTAGGCTTTTTTTTGTTTTTTTTAGCAGGTTCAAAGGGCAACCGCTCTTTAGGAGATTCTGAGGACATAATTTTTAGACTCTAACCTGCTATTAACCCCGAATGCCAAGGCGGGCAATTAAGGCTTGATAGCGTTCTTGATTTTGTCTTTTGATGTAGCTTAACAGACGACGGCGGCGACCGATCAACTGCATTAAACCCCGTCGGGAAGAAAAATCATTTTGGTTGGCTCTTAGATGCGTGCTGAGTTGGTTAATGCGATCGCTCAACATCGCGACTTGTAAATCTGCCGATCCTGTATCGGTTTCATGGGCTTGATATTCACCCATAATTTCTTGTTTGCGCTGTTGTGTTAGTGCCATGAGTCTGGTTTAAATTTTACTGTTTTAATGGGACGATCTTAGATAGTACCACATTTTGAGCTATTATATCCTACTCGATCCAACTTTTGCGGGCATAACCTACTTTATACGGATATTTTAATTCTTTAGCTTTCTCAAGCAAGCGCTCTACCAACGGTGATGGTAATAATTCCAGTGGTTTGTCAAAATCAAATGTATATCTTACCCACCCCTAATACGATTCTCCCTTTGGCCAAACAAAACAAAATGCTCAATTCCACTGCGATAAACTCCTGCCTTAACTGCTGCGGCTACACCTGGATTATCCCGTAAATAATCATTTTCATTCACTAATTGACTAGGCGATCGCCCTTCAAATTGACCGATCTTAGTAAAATGTTCATAACCACTACGAAATAACCCACTAAGTACAGCTTCCGCCACCATTGGATACTGAGTCAAATAAAATTTCTCATCAAAGAAAGGACTCGGTTTTCTCCCTTCAGATTGTCCAAATAAAATGAAATGTTCGTAACCACTGCGAAACTTTTTCTCCTTAATTGCGGTTACTAAATCTGGATTTTGTGCTAAATAATAGCTTTCATTATACAGATTTCTATAATCGCGACCTTGAAATTGTCCTTGTTGAATAAAATGCTCAAACCCACTCCGAAAAACCCCCTTAGCCACTAGATCTGCGACATCAGAATTGACAGCCAAATAGAGTTTATTATCAAATCTTGCACTAGGATTTAACCCTTCAAACTGTCCAAACTTAGCAAAATGTTCAAACCCATTCCGCACGGTTTTATTCTGTACTGCTGCTGCTATCTGCGGATATTGATCTAAATAATATTTCTCGTCAAATAAAGCTAACATTCCCACAGCGCGATCGGCATTTAACAAACCATAACCACTAGCAAAATCAAAGCCTTTATCAACTCCATTTGTCCCCGGATCGTCCATATCTAAAGCAGTAGCAGTCATCGCGATCGCGATATCCGCAGGAGTTGCCCAAGGTGCCACTTGTAACATTAAAGCAGCTACGGCCGCCGCATTGGGAGCCGAAGCAGAACTACCAAAGAAATTTGGCAAACCATCGGCTTCAAAATTACCATTTCCCTGCGGATCTGCGATGCCATAAAATGTAGTATTTACCCCATCAGGAGCTATAATATCTGGCTTTAGGGGCACTTGGGATTGAGATAATCTTTTACCCGTTTTATCAAATAAGATGGGAATGCCACCAACGCTAGAAAAGTTTTCGATACGCGGGCCACCAATAACATCAGTGAAAGCGGGAGTTTCTTGATAATTAGTTGCGCCAACTACGATCGCATTAGCTAAATTTTTATGTCCGTAAATAGTTGGGCTATTAGTGGCAAATTCCAGATTTTTTGGTAAGCCAATAACTGCATTAAAAACATACCTAACCTGCTGGGGATCTGGACCACTAGCGCGGACAATAGCAATATTAAATTGGCGAGTTTCCTGGCTGGTATTAGTAAACACGATAAATTCGATCGGTCCAGTTACTTTACCTGTATTGGGAGAAATTTGTGAGTTGTTAATGGCACTTCCTCCCACCACCGAATTACCATCCGCATTCAGGATATAAACATCTAAATCCGTTGTCGGTGCAGCCACTTCCCCATTCACATAAAAAGGGTCATCCCACTGCAAAGTAAAAGCAATTCTTTGCCCAGGATTAAGACTAAAACCTTGCAAAAAGTCAATGCCAGATCCGGGGTCAAAATCGTGAGCAACACCACCTTTAAAACTTGATACGGGAACGTTTCCCCCCAAAGTAGGAATGTTATTTTCTGGGGCAATTACTAATGGTAATTGACCGGGATTAAACATTGTTCCTGCATTACGAAAAGCACTATCATAACCATTGCGATCGTTGTTAGCAGCAGAGGTAAAATAAACCACTCCTTTACCCACCACTTCATCAACAGCTTGCGCCGCTTCTCCATCTTGGAAAAAAGGCGATTCAAAACCATTTACATTGTCTATAATAATGTTAGCACCAGCAGCGGCAAGGTTACGAATGGCGTTAGCTACAGAGCGATCGGTAAAAGATTGACCAGTTGGATCGCTGGCGGTGTGAAACAATAATTTTGCCCCCGGAGCAACATCGTGAATTAGTTGTAAAATACCTCTACCTTCATCAACTCCAGAACCTCTAGTTTCAGCTAAAACTTGCACCGGAGTAGTGCGACGAAAAGGATTATTCTGACCAGGAAGATCGCCCGATGCTATATCATCAGCCGCATTTTTAGCATCTCTCCGATTCACATCATAGCTATCAGAAATCACGCCAATATTAATGCCAGAACCATCAACATTTTGCAACAAGCGAGCAAAGTTAGCATACATCGCTCGGTTAGCTTGATTTTCCACACTTCCGACACCATTAGGCAGAGCAGAAGCTATAGATTTGAGATTTTCACCAGTGAGAGGATCGTTCTTTTTATCCTCTGTAAAAACCGCCTGGGAATCCCCCACCGCTGATAAAGACTTTTCCGTATTATCGGCAATTAACAAAGAGTCTAAACTGCTAGAAATAGGATTTGTCAACAGAGTTTTACTTAGTTCGGGGGAATTTCTCTGATATAATGCTATATCACTAACACTTTTATTAGATAATGGGTTAAACTGGGAAATCAGCCAGGGTTGATCTTGAGCGTTAAAATACGGAACGTCGGCATTAATCATAATCACAGGGATTTAATTTTGCATTTTTAATTTTTCATTCTTTGAATCGATCGACGATTTGTCTGAAAAATCGATTTTTTTTCGTAAGTCTATTATACTTACTATTGATGGTGTATAACTACCAATTACCAATTACCAATTACCAATTACCAATAGGAGCATATCTTCATGGCTGGTCCAAGTGCGGATAACCTTGCTTATCTATTAGACGATTCATCTAACAGTCTAACTCTAACTCCAGGCTTTTTAGCGCCCTATCCAAAAGGATTATTAGCCCTTGGTGGTAACGATTATATCGTAGGTTCTTCCGATAGTGAAATTATCGACGGGGGCGACAATAACGATCGATTAATTGGAGGTGCCGGTGCTGATACCCTGATTGGAGGTAGCGGCGATAATTTCCTCATTGGAGGTGTCGGCGACGATATTCTTACAGGTAACACGGGCAAGGATATCATGCGAGGTGGTCGAGGTAACGACTTACTTGTAGCTTTTGATGGTGACGATGTACTTGTCGGCGACAAAGGTAGAGATATTTTAACAGGTGGTGAAGGCGCAGATTTATTTGTTCTCCAAACAGAAACCGCCGCACCAACCCCCGAAACCGCCGATATTATCACAGACTTTAAACATTTTTTCTGGAAAGATTTAATCGGTTTAACTGGTGGTTTAACTGTTGCTGATATTACCTTAGAATCAGCTTCTATAAATCCCGGAAGTAATGATACTTTAATTCGGATTCGCCAATCTGGGGCTGTTTTAGGATGGGTTGCAGATGTATCTCCCGATTACTTAAACGGGCGTTTTGTACCAGCAGATGCGAAATTAGGAGATGAACTGTATAGTGCAGTTAATCTCGGTTCTCTTAGTAATAAACCGACCATTCAGGGTTTTGTTGGCAATTCCAAACCTGATGATTTTTACCGTTTTACTATTCCTGTCACCAGTGATTTAAAATTGAATGTCAGTGGACTATCTGCCGATCTTGATGTCACCTTAATTCAAGATATTAATCAGAATAATACAGTGGAACCATTGGATATAGTACAAGTATCGGAAAACTCTGATGCCAAACCAGAAGAAATAAACCTTAAAGGCTTATTTGCCGGTACTTATTTTGTCCGAATTTCGCGGTTTAAGGAAGCAGAAACGAGTTACACTATGAGCATTTCTGCGACACCTAGTTCTTCTTTAGTTGCGGGTAATAGCGCGATCGCAACCTACAATACTAATTTTGGATTTGGTTTAATTAATGCCGCCGCCGCCGTTGCTCAAAGTATTGGCAAAACACCCTTCATGGATGTTCCTAATTGGGGCGGAGATGAGTGGGGACGGGATTTAATTAATGCTCCAGAAGTCCAGGCTCAAGGTTTCACTGGAGATGGGATTGTTGTAGCAGTTGTGGATACGGGAGTTGACTATAACCATCCTGATTTAACGGGGAATATTTGGACTAATTCAGGGGAATTAGGAGTGGATGTTAATGGTTCCCAAAAAGCTACAAATGGTATTGATGATGATAACAATGGGTTTGTTGATGATTTCCGAGGTTGGGATTTTGTAAATAGTGATAATGACCCAATGGATGAAAATGGTCATGGCACTCATGTAGCAGGAATTATTGGTGCTAAAAAAGATGGTGTAGGCATAACTGGTGTCGCTCCCAATGTAAAAATTATGCCTGTAAAAAGCGTAGCTCAAGATGGCATTGGAAAAGCTATTACTGGGGTTGCTGGTATTCGTTATGCTGTGGACAATGGAGCCGATATAATTAATATTAGTTTTGGGGGAAATGATTTGGAAATTGAGCGGTTAGATGCGATTCGTTATGCTGAATCTAAGGGTGTAGTTGTAGTTTCTTCTGCTGGAAATAGTGGGAATGGTAGGCCAACTTTGCCGGCTCGTTTGGCAAATGAAGTGGGTATTGCTGTAGGTTCGGTAACTCGCGATCGCAAACTTTCTGATTTTTCTAATCGCTCTGGAGTTGTGGTAATTGATTATGTTGTTGCACCAGGAGGAGATGGAGGAAGCTCAAATTCAGAGGATATTTATTCAACAGTAGCTTTGTCTTTAACTGGCATTCCTTACCGTTACTATTTCGGTACTTCAATGGCAGCCCCTCATGTAGCTGGTGTGGTAGCTTTGATGCGTCAAGCTAATCCGAATTTAACTCCTTCTGAGATCAAGAAAATTATCGTAGTCACAGCTAATCGCTCTGATATAACTGTTTAGATTGAGGATGATTGATGAATAATAATTGTCACCGCAACCCTGTATTACTAATTCATGGATTCTTGGTGGATTCAAGAGTTTTCCGTAGGATGTCTGCTTACTTAACTAATTTAGGTTGGTCAGTTTATAGCTTCAATCTTGTACCTAATTATGGTATTGTTGGCATTGATGAATTAGCAGAGCAAATTGTAGATTATGTAGATCGAACATTTCATCCAGAACAGCGTTTTGATATAGTTGGTTTGAGTATGGGTGGTTTAGTTAGTCGCTATTACATACAAAGACTAGGTGGAATAAACCGAGTGCAGCGTTTGATCGCTATATCTTCTCCTCATCATGGCACTTGGACGGCCTATATTCTTTGGGTTAAAGGCTGTGTACAAATGCGTCCTAAAAGTGATTTTCTAGCAAGTTTAAATCAAGATATTTCTATGCTAGAACAGCTAAATTTTACCTCAATTTGGACACCTTGGGATTTTATGATTGTGCCGGCAAGTAGTTCTCAAATGCCAGTAGGCAAAGAGGTAAAATTACCTATCTTTGCCCATGCTAATATGGCAAGACATCCTCTAAGTTTAAAGGCGCTTGCTGAAGCATTGACAGCACCGATTACCGATTAAGAAGGGGAAGCGAAGCATTCCGGTATTATACTTTTGTGGAATAGAAATTTAGCTTGTTTGTAGTAAGCGCTTTAGCGCTCTTTGCGCTTACTACAAACCAAATCATCTAATCTCCCTATTAAACTGCATCTCCTACTTGATTAAGTTCAGCGTGTCCGAAAATTGCCTCGATTTCGCGGTAATATTTAAACTCTAGTAAATTGTGAAAGGGATCTACTAAAAAGAAAGTGCGGTGCTCTGTAGCCAAACCGACAAATCGGTGTTTAGGTTGTTGATAGAAGTGCAATCCCTTTTCTTGCGATCGCTCTAACAATTCTTCCCAGTCAGCTTCAGAGGTAAAAACTATGCCAAAATGTCTGGGATAGATACCATGTTGCGCCTCCTTCGGTTCGTGACTAACATGGGCAACAAGTTGATGACCGTAGAGATTTAAAATGATAGAAGTAGGGCTTTCGCGTCCAACTTCGCAGCCTAAGCCATCTCGGTAAAAGGCTTTAGTCTGGGGAATATTGGCAACGGGGAAGGCAAGATGAAATATAACTTGGTTCGTCATAGTGGGGTGGAAAAATGCAAAGTTCAGAATTGTTCTTTAATTATTCATTGTTATCAAATTCTTGGCTGGTAGCGATCGTACTAAATACATTTTTGCTCGCGATCGCGAACTTTTCTCCCAAAAAATTACTCACCCCCGCCGGCTTATTTCACGCTTGGGTTTTGGGCGTTCTCATCTGGGGCTGTTTGGGTTGGCAAGGCTATGGAGTCGTAATGTTTTATTTTCTATTGGGCTCCGCTGTTACCCGCGTTGGTTTTGCCCAAAAAGAAGCCGCAGGTATTGCCGAAAAACGTTCCGGGGCCAGAGGACCGGAAAATGTCTGGGGTTCTGCCCTAATCGCTGCCCTAAGCGCCTTGGGCGCGTTCGTTGTCGGTATCTTGCCTCCCCCCTACCAAGGAGATTTTAAGGGGGTTATTGCCCTATTAACGTTAGGCTACGTGGCTAGTTTTAGCACTAAGCTTTCTGATACTTGCGCTAGTGAGATTGGGAAAGCTTACGGTAAGCGAACTTTTCTGATTACTACGTTGCAACCCGTACCCAGGGGGACAGAGGGGGCGGTGAGTTTAGAGGGGACATTGGCGGGAATAGTAGCTTCAATCGCGATCGCATTTCTGGGCTGGGGAGTTAATTTAATTGATTTTCCGGGGTTAATATTTTGTGTAATTGCTGCTTTTGTTGCGACTAATATAGAGAGTGTGATTGGTGCGACGTTGCAATCGAAGTTTGATTGGTTAACTAATGAAGTGGTGAATATTGCTAATACTTTGATTGGCGCGATCGTGGCTGTTTTGTTGGCTTTAGTATGGAGTTATATGTAGTTAGGTTTTGCTGAATAAATAGAGGGAATTAAGGTTAGGGCGAATGCCATTCGCCCTACGGTGCTGTGCCGAAAATAGTGTTTACTTGAACCACTGATTCAGCAAGCCCTAGTTATGAAGATGACATTTTCAGAAAACCCTAAAGTAGCTAAAAACAAAGCCCCTTTCTTTATTTGGGTTTTAATCTGCCAAGTCGATTGAAGCGAAAGATGCTATAGTTCAAAATATACAAATTTTCCCACTTAGACTTAGGCAATCTACCCTCTTACTCTTAGGCAACTTGCCATGATCCTTAAACCTCAATCCTTTGTTTCCCTGTTGACTGGGTTCGCTGTTTCACTAGGCGTGGTGGCAACCTTCCCTCAAACCACCGTTGCTCAAAATCTTACACCAGAAAAGACATTTTTTTGCGGTCTTTACGCTGGTGAACCCGCAACCCTCATGCGCGGCAAAAAAAGAAATTTCCCGCTAATTCGCTGGACAGATAACTCTTTTCCTCCGCCTTGGAATCCTCGGCAGCGTTGCGAGGAGATTTCTCAAAGATTGCAGCGGTTTTATGACAACAAGGTACTCGATTACATTGCTGCTAAAACGTGGCGCGGCCAACCTGTATTGTGCATTACCAACGCTCAAGGTGTCCCCTGTCGGGATGACGGACTGTTAGTGACTCTCAAACCAGGAACAGACTTACAACTAACTCTCCAACGGCTTCGGAGAAATTTGGAAGGGGGAGCCGGATCGCCCTTAGAACTCAGTGGCGGTGATGGAATTACTTACATTAATGGCGAAGCTTACCTTGATGTTAACAAAGTGTTGCCAGATCAAGATGAAGCACCGCCAAGAATCTTGAAATAGCGATCGTGTGCCGTAGTAAACGCCGATGGAGGTCTATTCTAATGTTGGTTGCGTGTTTAGGCGGTTTCATTATTCCCGTACCCGCATCCGCGCCTGATGTCAGCGTTTTTGTGGCACAGCAGGCGGCGCAACTGTCTGTCACACAACTGCAACAATTAGCAAGATCGATCGCAGTTAAAGTGCGATCGAAAGATGTCTTGGGTTCGGGAATTTTGATTCGCAAACAAGGCAATGTTTATACAGTAGTGACAAACGATCATGTGCTGTTAGCAGGCGACCCGCCCTATCGCATTGAAACACCCGATGGTAAGATACATTTGGCTGTTAAAATTCAGGCAACTTCTCTCAAGGGAAACGATTTGGGTTTATTGCAGTTTCGCAGCGACAATAATTATGCTGTGGCAGCTTTTGGCCCCGCGCCTGTACTGGGAGAGCAAGTGTTTGCAGCCGGATTTCCCTTTGCTGAGGAAACTTCTAACTTTGGCATTTCTGTCTTCAGCAAAAATGGATTTGTTTTTAAAACGGGTGAGGTTTCTTTGGTGCTAGATAAGCCTTTGCTGAGGGGATATCGGATTGGATATACAAACGATTTGGAAAAAGGCATGAGTGGAGGGCCGCTGCTGAATCGTCGCGGTGAGGTTGTGGCAGTCAATGGAATGCACGCGGAGCCGATTTTGGATAGCGCTTATGTTTTTCAGGATGGTTCTGAGCCTAGCGCGTCCCTGCGGGAACAGATGCGGCGCTACAGTTGGGGTATTCCCATTGAGACTTTTGTAAACTTAGTACCAATAAAAAACCCGGTTTCTCCCCAAAATCATGGCTCAATCCCAAATATTGTGACAGAAACCGGGTTTTTGACCACCCCGGTCTACGTCGAAAAACTGAATCTAAAGAGTTAGAGGTTAAACAATGGGTTTTTCCTACAGATTATCAGCAGCGCTAATTGGGGCAACAATGATTATTGTGCAGCCTCAATTTGCTGTCGCGCAGTTGTCGCCGCAGCAAGTAGAAGCACTTAGCAGAGAAGTTACAGTCCGCATTGATGGCGGCGGCGGCGGTTCTGGGGTAATTATTGACCGCAAGGATAATACTTATTTTGTGCTCACCAGTCATCACGTAATCAGATATCCAGAACGCTATGAAATCGTCACCTCAGATGGCAGTCGTTATCTGATTTACAAAGCTCAAGAATTGCCCGGTTTTGATTTAGCAGTGGTGCAGTTTGATAGCAATAAAAGCTATCGCGTTGCTGAGTTGGGGAATTCTGACCAATTAACGGGACAGGCGCAGGTTTACGCGGCAGGTTTTCCTGTGCCTGGACCGGGAAGGGAACAACGCTACTATGAGTTTAGTCCAGGGCAGTTTTTGCGTTACGAGCCGGAGGGAGACAATGGTTATACGATGGTTTACAACAGCGAAGTCATTCCCGGCATGAGTGGCGGGCCGGTGCTGGATGGAGTCGGTAAAGTGGTGGCGATTAATGGGCGATTTTGCAATGGTTTGAGGTTGGGAATTCCGATTAATAGTTTTTTGGCAAATCAGCCCAATTTACGGCAGGCACAGGATAGTTCAGCGGAAGATACGAGAGCTCCTAATGGTGAGGATTTGCTAAGTTTGGGCGCTGGGAAAGCTCAGAGGAGAGATTACCAAAGTGCGATTAGGGATTATCAAAGAGCTTTACAGATTTGTCCCGATAATCCTGATGCTTACTACCTGATAGGTAATGCTCAATACTATGCGGGGAATAAGCAGGCTGCGCTTGAGAACTTAAATCAAGTTATCCGTCTGAATCCTAACTATGCTAATGCCTACAATAATCGGGGTGTTGTCCGCTCAGATCAGGGAGATAAACCGGGTGCGATCGCTGATTACAACGAAGCTATCCGTCTTAATCCTAACAATGCTTTAGCCTACAACAATCGGGGTGTTGCCCGCTCAGATCAGGGAGATCAACAGGGTGCGATCGCTGATTACAATGAAGCTATCCGTCTTAACCCTAACTATGCTCAAGCCTACAACAATCGGGGTAATGCCCGCTCAGATCAGGGAGATAAACAGGGTG
>MBRE01000011.1:73077-73257 GCA_001698425.1 Oscillatoriales cyanobacterium USR001
GTCTTAATCCTAACTATGCTGATGCTTATGGAAACAGATGCAAAGTTCGTTCTGAACTTGGAAATCATAAACAAGCACTTGAAGATTGCAATCAAGCACTAAAGATTAATCCCAACCATGTTAATAATTATATGATTCGGGGTTATGCCCGCTCAGCCCAGGGAGATAAACAGGGTGCGA
>MBRE01000011.1:73358-81792 GCA_001698425.1 Oscillatoriales cyanobacterium USR001
CCGTCTTAATCCTAACTATGCTAATGCCTACAACAATCGGGGTCTTGCCCGCTCAGATCAGGGAGATAAACAGGGTGCGATCGCCGATTACAATGAAGCTATCCGTCTTAATCCTAACTATGCTGATGCCTACGACAATAGAGCACTTGCTCGCAGGTCACAGGGAGATAATCAAGGAGCAATTGAAGATCATACTCAGGCAATTCGACTTAGTTCTACCAATTCTAACATAGCTTTTAGCTACCGTAATCGCGGTTTTGCCTACTCAAATCTCAAAGATTATCAAAAAGCAATATCCGATTACAATGAAGCTATCCGTCTTAACCCTAACTATGCTGAAGCCTACAACAATCGGGGTATTGTCCGCTCAGAGCAGGGAGATAAACAGGGTGCGATTGCTGATTTCAACGAAGCTATCCGTCTTAATCCTAACTATGCTAATGCCTACGCCCGTCGGGGTATTGTCCACTATGAGCGGGGAGATAAACAAATGGCAATTCCCGATCTCCAGAAAGCCGCTAACTTGTCTCAGCAACAAGGAAACAGCGAATTGTACAAAAAATTGCTAGACCTAATTACCATAATTCAGCAAGAGCTTTAAATCATTTTATTACTCCTGAATTATTTGACTTCAAATGAATCAATCATTTCCTCAGCAATTTTGCTAAACTCATCATACTTCCCTGATTTTACCTCAAAAGTAATAATATAAGCCTTCTTATCTTTCAAATTCCAAACTTCCATCATTTTCAAACTATTATTATTCTCATCCTTACCCGTATAAACCACTTGAAAAGCCGGACGCTTTGCTAGAGTTGCACTCCCATTTCGCCGCTCAATCTTAAACTCATTTTCAATATTTTTCACGGACTCCTTTGTATATTCCTCTAACGACATCCAATCAGATAAAGTTTTCACACTAACCACCACATTAGCTTGAGAAGGCTGATGCACAAACTTAACCACCTCTCCATTAATTCCCCCTTTTTCTTGGGGCTTCCAATCCGTCGGGTGCTTAATAGTTATCCCATACTTATCGTTTGTATAAATCTTAAAATTGTCAGGATTTACAAGCAAAACCGTTGGTTCTGGATTGGGTTTTACAGGCGAAACTGTTGTTTCTGGATTAGGTTTTCCATATAATAACTCCCGTATCCCAGTAACAAAACTGGGAAAGGCAAAAATAAGCCCCAGTAATCCAATAATCACCGCAAAAATAAATTCAGCAACAGCAGTAGGTTCACCACTCATCGCTCTTTGTATGAATAAGCTAAATCGAGTATGATGGGGAAGATTTAACTTAGTAAGTGCTTGCAAAACCTCATCCGCTGACTGGTAGCGATCCCTGACATTTGGCTCCACCATCTTATCAAGAATATCTTGGAGTTTAGCGCTCGGTTTTATCCCGATCGGCCAGATAACTTTCGACGTATTCGGATCGGTAGGAATCTCCTTAGCAGATACCCCCGTCAGCGCTTGCATCCCAATCATCCCCACTGCATAAATATCGCTATTAAAATTGGGATGACCACTTTTTTGTTCTTTAGGTGTATAGCCGTCAATACTCGGTTCCACTGCTAAATAATTAGTCGCCTGACCCCCCATTTGTTTAGCCGAACCAAAATCAATCAACACCATTTTTAAATCCGGTGTACGCCTGATTAAATTCGATGGATTAATGTCACAATGAATAATCTGCTTACTGTGAACAAACTTAACAACTTCCAGAATTTCTTGCAACAACCGGCTCACCTGCTTCTCGTTCAAGCGTTGGCCCGGCGCTAGTTCTTCTTCACTTAAAGCTCGACCATCAATGTAATCTTGAACTAAATAAAACTCTTGATTTTCCCCATCCCTGGTAAAAAGTTGTGGGATTTGGTCATGTTCTAAGTCGTTGAGAATTTGAGCTTCTATTTCCAAGCAATGTTTTCCCTGATCCCAAGTCAAAGGAGGGGGTAGGGATTGCTTCAGACGTTTAACCACACGCAGATCGTTGTTAGGTAGCTGCCGATCCTTCGCCAGATAAATCTCACAAAAATTAGTATCTTTCAGGAGTTTAGTGATTTCGTAGCGCCCAAAAATTGTTTGTCCAAGCATAAGATCGGGGGTGAGTGAGAAAGGATGTGCTTAGGCGTTAGGAAGAGATTGGATTTTTTCGCGGGCAGTACCAACCCACCGAATCGGTTTGATAGTCATCGGGTTTATTGACAATCGAATAGTCTAACGATTGTAACACTGTGTAATCTTCATTGCCTTACTGATATTCTTCAATTATAACCTTTACAACCCAAACATCTATGAACACGCTCAACGTTCCTCTCATATTCCCTCAACCGCCCACATTTACTAACATTGAAGACGAACGCCGCCACCGCAAACAACGTTTAGCCGCCGCATTCCGCCTCTTTGGTCGCTTCGGCTTTAGCGAAGGCATCGCCGGCCACATCACCGCCCGTGACCCCGAACGCCCCGACCACTTTTGGGTTAACCCCTTCGGAATGCACTTCAGCCTCATCCGCGCCAGCGACTTAATTTTAGTCAATCACCAAGGAGAAATCGTAGAAGGAAATAAACCCGTCAACCAAGCCGCCTTTGCCATCCACTCCCAAGTTCATGCCGCCCGCCCCGATGTCGTCGCCGCCGCCCACGCCCACTCAGTCTATGGCAAAAGCTGGTCAAGTCTCGGCCGCCTCCTCGACCCCCTCACCCAAGACGCTTGTGCTTTTTACGACGATCACGCCTTATTCAACGACTACACGGGAGTAGTTTTGGAACTGGAAGAAGCCAAACGCATCGCCCAAAGCCTAGATAATAAAAAAGCCGTCATTCTTCGCAATCACGGACTGCTAACAGTTGGGAACTCAGTAGATGAAGCCGCCTGGTGGTTCATCACAATGGAACGTTCCTGCCAAGCACAACTAATGGCCGAAGCCGCTGGTAAACCGATTTTAATTGAACCCGAATGTGCCCGTTTAACTCATAAACAAGTGGGTTCGCATCATATTGGTTGGTTTAGTTTTCAGCCCATGTATGACTTGATTGTGTCGCAAGAACCCGATTTACTCGATTAAAACCCAGATTTCCTACTCTCAATTGGCATGGATAAATCAATTTAATTTGCTTGCCCAAAAAACAAAGCCCCTTTCTAAATATCAGAAAGAGGCAATGTTATTGAAAAAATATCCCTGGCATCGAGCTATTTTCCCAGGCAGTTACCCACCAAGTATCTTCGCCACCGCAACATTTAACAACCGAGTTCGGGATGGTATCGGAGTGGAGCCATCGCGTCATAGACACCAGGAAAAACCGTAAGGGCAAAAACCCTGAAGACTGCAAAGCAAAAACCATCAAATAACCAAACAACATAGAGGTCAAGCCCTCGGTCTATTAGTACGCCTCAGCTTCATCCCTCACAGAACTTCCACTTAACGCCTATCAACGGGTGTTCTGCCCGTGACCTTACCTACTTAAGTAGTGAGAAGACTCATCTTGAGGTGGGCTTCCCACTTAGATGCTTTCAGCGGTTATCCACTCCGCACATGGCTACCCTGCGTCTACCGTTGGCACGATAACAGGCACACCAGCGGTGCGTCCCTCCCGGTCCTCTCGTACTAGGGAGGAATCCTCTCAATCTTCTTACGCCTGCACCGGATATGGACCGAACTGTCTCACGACGTTCTGAACCCAGCTCACGTACCGCTTTAATCGGCGAACAGCCGAACCCTTGGGACGTACTTCCGCCCCAGGTTGCGATGAGCCGACATCGAGGTGCCAAACCTCCCCGTCGATGTGGACTCTTGGGGGAGATCAGCCTGTTATCCCTAGAGTAACTTTTATCCGTTGAGCGACGGCCCTTCCATACGGAACCGTCGGATCACTAAGACCGTGTTTCCACCCTGCTCGACTTGTAAGTCTTACAGTCAAGCTCCCTTATGCCTTTGCACTCGAAGGCTGATTTCCAACCAGCCCGAGGGAACCATTGTGCGCCTCCGTTACCTTTTAGGAGGCGACCGCCCCAGTCAAACTACCCCCCTGAAACTGTCTCTCACCCGGTTAACGGGTCAAGGTTAGAATTCTAGCCTCGCTAAAGTGGTATCTCACCGTTGGCTCCATCCTGCCCACAAGCAGAACTTCCACGCCTCCCACCTATCCTGCGTAAGCGAAGCCCGAACACAATTCCAGGCTATAGTAAAGCTTCATAGGGTCTTTCTGTCCAGGTGCAGGTAGTCCGTATCTTCACAGACAATTCTATTTCGCCGAGTCTCTCTCCGAGACAGCTCCCAGATCGTTACGCCTTTCGTGCGGGTCGGAACTTACCCGACAAGGAATTTCGCTACCTTAGGACCGTTATAGTTACGGCCGCCGTTCACTGGGGCTTCAGTCGCCAGCTTCAGATTACTCCTGACCGACTTCCTTAACCTTCCAGCACTGGGCAGGCGTCAGCCCCCATACGTCGTCTTACGACTTAGCGGAGACCTGTGTTTTTGGTAAACAGTCGCCTGGGACTCTTCACTGCGACCACCTTGCGGTGGCACCCCTTCTTCCGAAGTTACGGGGCAATTTTGCCGAGTTCCTTAGAGAGAGTTATCTCGCGCCCCTTGGTTTACTCAACCTCCCTACCTGTGTCGGTTTCGGGTACAGGCAACAACTGTTTATGGTGTTTAGAGCTTTTCTTGGAAGCCTGACATCTACCACTTCCTCCCCGTAGGGAGTCGTACTCGTACCTCAGCTCGAAACGTTTTCACCGTCTCTCAACACCTCGAATACTTAAACCGGTAACCAACATCCGGCTGGCGATTGCCTTCTCCGTCCCTCTGCACCAACAATTATCGGTACGGGAATATTCACCCGTTATCCATCGACTACGCCGTTTGGCCTCGCCTTAGGACCTGACTCACCCAGAGCGGACGAGCCTGGCTCTGGAACCCTTAGGGTTTCGGGGTGTAGGATTCTCACCTACATTTGCGCTACTCAAGCCGACATTCTCACTTCCGCACAGTCCACACCTGCTTGTCGCTAGTGCTTCACACCATCGCGGAACGCTCCCCTACCAATATTATTCATATTCCACAGCTTCGGTAGACTGCTTAGCCCCGTTCATTTTCGGCGCAAGAGCGCTTGACCAGTGAGCTATTACGCACTCTTTCAAGGGTGGCTGCTTCTAGGCAAACCTCCTGGTTGTCAATGCACTCTCACCTCCTTTATCACTTAGCAGTCATTTAGGGACCTTAGCTGGTGGTCTGGGCTGTTTCCCTCTCGACGATGGAGCTTATCCCCCACCGTCTGACTGGCCGAGTACGGGTTTGGTATTCAGAGTTTGTCTCGATTTGGTACCGCTCTCGCAGCCCGCACCGAAACAGTGCTTTACCCCCAAACTTCATCTCGACCGCTGTGCCTCAACACATTTCGGGGAGAACCAGCTAGCTCCGGGTTCGATTGGCATTTCACCCCTAACCACACCTCATCCGCTGATTTTTCAACATCAGTCGGTTCGGACCTCCACTTGGTGTTACCCAAGCTTCATCCTGGACATGGTTAGATCACCCGGGTTCGGGTCTATAAACAGTGACGAAACGCTATATTTCAAACTCGCTTTCGCTTTGGCTGCGGCTATTAACGCCTTAACCTGCCACTGCCTATAACTCGCCGGCTCATGCTTCAACAGGCACACGGTCACTCGTTCAATCGAGCTCCCATTGCTTGTAAGCTGACGGTTTCAGGTTCTATTTCACTCCCCTTTCGGGGTTCTTTTCACCTTTCCCTCGCGGTACTGGTTCACTATCGGTCACACAGTAGTATTTAGCCTTACGAGATGGTCCTCGCTGATTCACACGGGATTTCACGGGCCCCGTGCTACTCGGGATACAGTTCAGCTAGTCTAATTTTCGACTACGGGACTTTCACCCTCTCTGGTGTAGCTTTCAACTACTTCGTCTAACCTTTCTAGTCTGTTGTCACTGTCCCACAACCCCAGATGTAAAAACATCTGGTTTAGGCTGTTTCCCGTTCGCTCACCACTACTAGGGAAATCGCTTTTGCTTTCTCTTCCTCCAGCTACTAAGATGTTTCAATTCGCTGGGTTGGCTGCACATAATCTATTTATTCAACTATGTGCCTTAAGGGTTGCCCCATTCGGATATCTCCGGCTCAATGCTTGCTGCCAGCTCCCCGGAGTTTTTCGTCGGTCGCCACGTCCTTCATCGCCTCTGTGTGCCTAGGTATCCACCGTCAGCCCTTTGTAGCTTGACCACTTTTTTTGTTTGATGGTCGGCTTGATGATTTTTCCCAGTTTTGACACTGTTCTAATCATGCAAACTTTTACTTGATGATTTTTTGCTATGCAGTTTTCAAGGTTCTGACTGGACTTGGAAGACCAGCATTCTAATTAGCTATGGGCTGAATTTAGGTGCTGAGCTTTTATAGTCACTCTTTCTAGTCTATCACATATTGCTTAAAACGCAACAGTTTTTTGACTTCTTTAATTTTTGTGTTTTGGGATGTTTCCGGTTGGAGCGGCTTTGTTGGGTAAGAGTGGAGGTAAGCGGACTCGAACCGCTGACATCTGCCTTGCAAAGGCAGCGCTCTACCAACTGAGCTATACCCCCACTGGTGGTCAATTACAAATTAAACACTACCAATTAAAAACTTAGCATTTCTAATCAGACATTTTTAACTTCTAATTAAGGTGGGCCATTCTGGATTTGAACCAGAGACCTCACCCTTATCAGGGGTGCGCTCTAACCAACTGAGCTAATAGCCCATTATCCGAACTAGCTAATAGTTTGAAAGCACTTCTACTTTTTCCCTCGCACGACCAGGGATGACTGATGAATAACTGTTAAATGTGGATTAGGTTATTCTCAGTTGGTCTCCCTAAAAGGAGGTGATCCAGCCACACCTTCCGGTACGGCTACCTTGTTACGACTTCACCCCAGTCATCAGCCCCGCCTTCGGCATCCTCCTCCTTGCGGTTAGAGTAACGACTTCGGGCATGGCCAACTTCCATGGTGTGACGGGCGGTGTGTACAAGGCCCGGGAACGGATTCACCGCCGTATGCTGACCGGCGATTACTAGCGATTCCGCCTTCACGCAGGCGAGTTGCAGCCTGCGATCTGAACTGAGGCAGGGTTTACGGGATTAGCTCTCTCTCGCGAGTTGGCTGCCCTCTGTCCCTACCATTGTAGTACGTGTGTAGCCCAGGACGTAAGGGGCATGCTGACTTGACGTCATCCCCACCTTCCTCCGGTTTGTCACCGGCAGTCTCTTTAGAGTGCCCAACTGAATGCTGGCAACTAAAAACGAGGGTTGCGCTCGTTGCGGGACTTAACCCAACATCTCACGACACGAGCTGACGACAGCCATGCACCACCTGTGTTCGCGCTCCCGAAGGCACTCCCCCCTTTCAAGGGGATTCGCGACATGTCAAGCCCTGGTAAGGTTCTTCGCGTTGCATCGAATTAAACCACATACTCCACCGCTTGTGCGGGCCCCCGTCAATTCCTTTGAGTTTCACACTTGCGTGCGTACTCCCCAGGCGGGATACTTAACGCGTTAGCTACGGCACTGTCCGGGTCGATACAGACAACACCTAGTATCCATCGTTTACGGCTAGGACTACTGGGGTATCTAATCCCATTCGCTCCCCTAGCTTTCGTCCTGTGAGTGTCAGTTATGGTCCAGCAGAGCGCCTTCGCCACCGATGTTCTTCCCAATATCTACGCATTTCACCGCTACACTGGGAATTCCCTCTACCCCTACCATACTCTAGCTATTCAGTTTCCACTGCCTTTACAGGGTTAAGCCCTGCGCTTTAACAGCAGACTTGAATTGCCACCTGCGGACGCTTTACGCCCAATCATTCCGGATAACGCTTGCATCCTCCGTCTTACCGCGGCTGCTGGCACGGAGTTAGCCGATGCTGATTCCTCTGGTACCGTCATTTTTTTCTTCCCAGAGAAAAGAGGTTTACAACCCAAGAGCCTTCCTCCCTCACGCGGTCTTGCTCCGTCAGGCTTTCGCCCATTGCGGAAAATTCCCCACTGCTGCCTCCCGTAGGAGTCTGGGCCGTGTCTCAGTCCCAGTGTGGCTGATCGTCCTCTCAGACCAGCTACTGATCGATGCCTTGGTAGGCTTTTACCCTACCAACTAGCTAATCAGACGCGAGCTCATCTTCAGGCTATTAATATTTTCCCTCTCGGTTCATCCGGGGTTAGCAGCGGTTTCCCTCTGTTGTCCCAGTCCTGAAGGCAGATTCTCACGCGTTACTCACCCGTCCGCCACTAATGTATTGCTACACCCGTTCGACTTGCATGTGTTAAGCAGACCGCCAGCGTTCATCCTGAGCCAGGATCAAACTCTCCGTGATGTTCACGTAAGTCGAGTTCTTTCGGCTCTCTCTGACTCTATTTAGTCAGAGATTTTCGTTGTTTTTTT
>MBRE01000012.1:0-164 GCA_001698425.1 Oscillatoriales cyanobacterium USR001
GCATCCGGCAGACCCATTTACACAACTGACTAGTGATAGTCTAAGGGGCGGGCCAACTTCACCAATTTCTGATGTCCTTGAACAACACTTTCTGCTGAAACTTGCACTCCAGCGCTACATTTTTCTTGTTTCTTTAGATTTACGCTTGCTTGTTGGAGCGATCG
>MBRE01000012.1:249-6374 GCA_001698425.1 Oscillatoriales cyanobacterium USR001
AATCACCGCAATTCGCCAAAATCTTCAAAAACCCGCCCCGAAGACTGTAGCATTAATTTAGAGAAATGGTATAAGTCCTGATGATGTAAGATATCGGTTTAAGGACTATTTTTTAATTCGGCAATTAAAGCCTCTCCCATTTCTCCACAACCTACCAGTTTCATGCCTTCTGATTTAATATCGCCGGTGCGATAACCTTGTTCTAAAACTTGTACTACTGCTTGTTCAATCCGATCGGCAGCGACAGGTTGATTTAAGCCATAGCGTAACATCATTGCTGCACTTAAAACTTGTGCCAAAGGATTAGCTTTATTTTGTCCAGCGATATCGGGTGCAGAGCCATGTACGGGCTCAAATACTCCGGGACCGGATGCACCTAAACTAGCTGATGGTAACATTCCAATACTACCAGTTAACATTGCCGCTGCATCGGAAAGAATATCACCAAAAAGGTTGCTAGTGACGATTGTATCAAATTGTTTTGGCCACCGGATTAACTGCATAGCAGCGTTGTCAACGTAGAGATGAGAAAGTTCTACTTCGGGGTATTCTTTGGCTAATTCCGTAATGCGATCGCGCCACAATTGCGATACATCTAAGACATTAGCTTTATCCACAGAACATAATTTTTTACCTCGTTTCATGGCAGTTTCAAATCCAACTCGCCCAATGCGATCGATTTCTGATTCTGTGTAAGCCATCGTATTAACACCGCGTTTCTCACCAGTTTCCGTTTCAAAAATGCCCTTCGGTTTACCAAAATAAATCCCGCCAGTCAATTCACGGATTACCATAATATCCACACCTTCAACTACTTCCCTTTTCAAACTAGAAGCATCAACTAATTGAGGTAAAATTGTCGCCGGGCGTAAATTAGCAAATAATCCTAATCCAGCGCGAAGTCCTAATAATCCTGTTTCTGGCCGTTGATGGCGAGGTAGATTATCCCATTTGTAACCGCCAATTGCTGCTAATAATACCGCATCACTATTGCGGCACATTTCCAGAGTTTCATCGGGTAAAGGGTTGCCAGTTGCATCAATAGCAACACCACCCATCAATGCTTCTTGGAATTGAAAGCTTAGGTCTAATTGTTGGCCAACAAGTTTGAGGACATCTACCGCCACTGCCATAATTTCAGGACCAATGCCATCGCCAGGTAAAAGAGTAATGCGGTAGTTTTGAGTCATATTGATTTGAGTTTTTACAGGTAGATTAACGCTAAAATGTTGATGAAATTATTGTGTAATGTTCAAAAACATTCTCACAAGGTTATAATTATATCAGAATCAGTAAGTTAGGAACTAATTATGACATTCCCTTACCTGCCTCGCCCCACTGAATTACCTCTTGACCCCAGGCAAAGTTTGCCAACGATGTATGATTTACCATTTGAAGACCCAGAGGAGGACGGTTTGCCTGATACTTTTCATATAGACCAACCGCAATTATTAGAATTTACTTTTTTGCCGCCTAATTGGGATGAAAATCAAGTCTTTACTGCTACTAACCTTTATTTATACTATGATGTCGCTCATTCCCGCTGGTATAAACGCCCGAATTGGTTTGCGGCGGTGGGCGTGTCGAGGCTTTATGAAGGTCACGATATGCGTTTCAGTTATGTGATTTGGCAAGAACAAGTTAGTCCATTTGTGGTGGTAGAATTGTTATCACCGGGAACTGAAGATGAAGATTTTGGTCGGACGATGCAGCGGCAGGGAAGACCTCCGACGAAGTGGCAAGTTTACGAGCAAATTTTGCAGGTTCCTTACTATTTTGTGTTCAGTCGCCATACGGATGAATTGCAAGCTTTTCATTTAATTAATGGTCGCTATCAATCAGTAGAATTGACTTGTGGACAGTTATTAATTCCTGAATTGCAGTTGCGTTTGGGGTTGTGGCAAGGCGATTATAAAGGCATGAATCGTTTATGGCTGCGATGGTTTACTGCTGATGGAGAGTTAATTTTAAGTCCGAGTGAAAGAGCAATTTTAGCGGAAAGACAAGTGATTGAATCTCAGCAAAAAGTGATTGAATTTCAACAGCAAGTTAGCGAATTTCAACAACAACTTAGTGAATCTCAAAAACAAGTGATTGCGGCGCAAGAAAAGGCGGAAAGGTTAGCGGCGCGGTTGCGGGAGTTGGGGATTGAACCAGATTAGGAATGAAAATTAAATAATTAGCTTGTTTGTAGTAAGCGCTTTAGCGCTCTTTGCGCTTACTACTAAAAGAATACAAAAGTGCTATAATCTGTTCTAAACAATTACACTCAAGGATAAACATGACTGATTCATCCGATCTATCTAATGTTGAAATTACCTTCGGTTTAGCTGACCCGGAATTGGAAGATGACCAATCTCTGAAATTTGCTAAAAAACTGTTGCCCGAATTGCGCCAACTTGATGAAGTAGAGAAAGCCGATCGCACAGAAGATGTAGATCCAGAAATGGGCGCTAAAATGGGTTTGGCAACAATAGTGGGACTCCTAACTTCCCATGTTAATATTCTCAATCTTAAGGGTTTTTTGGGTTGGTTGAGCGATCGCGTACCCGATAAACCAATTAAAATTAAGATGAAATACGCAGGTAATGAAGTAGAAATTGAAGCCAAAAGTTCTGAAGAATTGAAAAAGGCAATTCAAAGTATTAAAGAATTATTCGGAGAAATAAATGTCTAAAAAGATTGCACTTCTAATTGGTGTAAGCGAATATGGTGAGGGCATTCCACCACTTTCGGCTCCTCCCCATGATGTAAATGCGATGAAACGGGTACTGGAACATCCACAGATGGGAGCTTTTGATGATTTAAAAACTTTAATTAATCCCGAACTCGTGCCGATGAAAAAAGCAATTCAAAATCTGTTTAAAAGTGCTGAAAAAAATGATTTGGTATTACTATTTTTCTCTGGACATGGTATTACTGATGATGACAATCGGCTCTATTTTACAACTTATTTGACGGCAAAAGATGACTTTGAAGCAACGGCAATGCCAGCCAGTTTTGTCCAGCAACAATCAAGAAATAGCTACGCTAAACGTCAAGTTATTATTTTAGATTGTTGCTACAGCGGTGCTTTTGCCGAAGGATGGCAAACTAAAAGTGTTGGACTCGATCTTAAAAGAGAATTAGGTGCTGAAGGTAGAGTAGTTCTCACTTCTTCCAGCGCCACTCAAACTTCCTTTGAGCAGCCAGATTCCTTGCTTTCACTCTACACTCAATATCTAGTTGAGGGAATAGAAACTGGTGCTGCCGATAAAGATAAAAATGGTAGAATTTATGCTCGCGAACTTCACGATTATGCCAAAATAAAAGTCCGCGAAGTGAAGCCAAAAATGGAACCAGCCATTATTCTTGATAAGGAAGGTTTTAATATTCTCCTGAGTTTTTCTGCGGCAAATAATCCCGAATTAAAGTTTAGAGAATTGGTTAAACAATATGCTCAATGTGGAGAACTTTCTCCGCGATCGCGCGAAATTATTGAGGTTAAACAGAGAGAATTAGGAATTAGCGATCGAGCAGCTACAGAAATAATTGAAGAGATTTTAGAACCGCTACGACAGGAACACCTGATTAATTTAAGCCGCTATCAAGCCGAATATCGACAGGAAGTTCAGCGTCAATATCCTTTAACTGAAAAAACTCTTAAGGAGTTAAAGGATTGGCAGATTTCTGTTTTGGGTTTACGGGATGAAGATGTTGTAGAAATTCAGCAACAGGTAATTAGTGAATTGGGAAATAAAGGTGAAATTTTACCTAATTCACTCAGCTATTTTGCTGAGACTAAAACACAGCAGCAACCGACGATCGATCGGACAGTTAAGCAAAGTAATCATATATCGGAATTACCGCCATCTCTGTCTCAAGATCGAGTAAATTGGTTTGAATTTGAAATAGTAAAAGTTAACCGTCGAGGAGAAATAGAGCATAGAGAACAGCAGAAAGCTCAATATTTTACAGAATATTTAGGTCAGGGTTTAAGTTTAGAAATGGTGCATATTCCTGGTGGCACATTTATAATGGGTTCGCCGCCAATGGAAGCCACAAGCCACAATAGTCAAAGACCCCAACATCTGGTGACAATTAAACCTTTTTATCTGGGTAAATATTTAGTAACACAATCTCAATGGGAAGTTGTTAGTAACTTCTCCAAAATCCACCAAGATATTAACCCAAACCCATCATATTTTAAAGATAATAACTTGCCAGTAGAAAGTGTTTCCTGGTATGATGCTATGGAATTTTGTGCTAGATTAGCTCAAAAAACCGGGAAAAATTATCGCTTACCGAGTGAAGCAGAGTGGGAATATGCTTGTCGCGCCGGCACGACTACTCCCTTTTATTTTGGGGAAACAATTACTACTGAATTAGCGAATTATAATGGTAATTACAGATTCGCCGATGCACCAAAAGGTGAGTATAGACAAGCAACTACTCCTGTGGGTATTTTTCCCCCCAATGCTTTTGGTTTATATGATTTGCATGGTAATGTTTGGGAGTGGTGTGCCGATCCTTGGCATGATGATTATGAAGGCGCTCCCAATGATGGTAGAATTTGGGATCTGGATGATTGGGAGCAAGAAAAGCCAGGATTTTTAGGAAATATTAAAAAAATATTTGCTAAGTCTGAAAACGATCGATTTCAATCTGTTGAATTTCAAAAAGATCGCCGCGATCGCTTATTACGTGGGGGATGTTGGATATTTAATCCTGGGAATTGCCGTTCTGGTAATCGTTATTACAGTACGCCGGATAGTCACGGTAATTACAATGGTTTTCGAGTAGTATGCTCCCTTGAGTAATTTTTAATTTTGGGGAGATTCCCAATTTTTTAAAGTAAAGTAGGGGCGAAGCATTCGGGCGATACTTAGTAGTTAAGTCATTTAGTATCGGCACATTCTTCAGAATTTTTACATTGTTCATTAGTGGTTACTGCGGCTAAGATATAAACCTTATTTGCAGTATTAAAAAGGAAAAAAGATAATTCTATTCCCATACTTCCTAAAATTAGGAATAACAAAAGAAAAGTCTTAAGTTTCATACTCATTTCTCTTAAAGTCAATAAGTGACTAAATTGAAGAGAAGCGAGTTGGCCAACTGCTTACTTCTGTCTATATATGGGGGCAAATCATCTGTTTTTATGCAGATTGTTTAGTCTGCATACTTATTTTTTAAATAGGAGACGTAAAACTGAAAGCGCTGCGGCATCAGAAATTAATTCACCTAAAGTTTCTTGGGTTTTTTCCTGTTGCCAAAACCATGAGTCCTCAGCGGCATTCTGTAGCGGTGATAGGACATTAATGACGTAGGCGATCGCAGATTCTTTGTTGATTGATTTGACAAGCTCTTCGGGGAGAGTTTCTAAATGCTGATCGATTTCTTTGACTGCTAGTAATTCCATTGCTGCGTTACCTAATAGTAGTTGCTCAAAAGATGAGGTAATCATGGGTCAGTTTTCCTTAATGTAAACTTGTATCGTTTTCTGGTAAGCTGGATTGAAAGATAAAAGTCAGGGATCGATCGCTTTTTCCCTGAATATTGGCTGCCAAAAGGCAATTGTCGTCAGCGTCGATGAAGTCAGAAGTTAAGTGTCATGCTTTTTGCTGGTGAACTTTATACTTATCTTTCTGAAAACTCCCCTACTTTTTATGCAAATCTCAGAAAATTTCTTTTATTTCTAGCCCCAATCAAGTAAACTTTTGTAACAAACTCAGAGTGAATCTTAGATAAAAACTTCTGCAATATCAGGTATTTATGGCTTTTAAGGACTTATGCAGCTTTGAGGTTGTTCCAAGAGGGGTTTGGGATTGCTTCCCGCGATTGTCGCCCCCTGAAGGCTTTGGCTTTAGAATCGATAAGTCCTAAAAATTATATTAATTTAATTTTTAATTTTCTATTTATGCTTTTGGAGCGATCGCCTGAGATTTTCGCTCATAGGTCCATTAAGATTGGGAGCGATCGCAGTTTCTCTATCCTATAGCAACCGCCAAGGTAGTTAATACCATTTCTCAAAAAGTTTGCAACAGTTTGGGTAGGGGCGGGTTCGCCAACAATCACCGCAATTCGCCAAAATCTTCAAAAACCCGCCCCGCAGACTGTAGCATTAATTTAGAGAAATGGTATTCGTT
>MBRE01000013.1 GCA_001698425.1 Oscillatoriales cyanobacterium USR001
TTCGAGAATGAAACAGCCCTGCGCCCACCAGGGAAAGGATTGTCCTTCGCCTGGAAAAGATTTTGCGACTGCTATTGTCATCGCTGTTGATTTCCTGAGTATCAGTTGGTGGGGATACGGCAGTGCCGCGTCCTTATTGAAATTAATAATCAACAAGTTCGGTAATTTTGTCAAGGGTTATTTGTAATTTTTTTCATTACTCTTATCTGAAATACCAGAAAATATGCCAATACAAAGCCTAAAGCTCAATAAATATAAGCTTTCTGGCTGAGTATTGCTGAGTATGCGGCACTGGAAGCAAAAAAACTTGTTAAAAGTAGTTGACAAAGAATATTAGTAAGGTTAGAGTGTAATTCAGGTTGGTATGATACGTTCCTCTCTCAAAAGAGAAGTTTTAGATCCCTAGTCGTGCAGCCTTTTGGTGGTGAAAATCTTGCATGGATGAGGCAAAAGGCTAGTTTTTCTAAACTTTTGGGGGAGATCAGAAGCGTGAGTTTGCTCTCTCCTATTCTTTAGCTGTGGGCGGATATTGCCAAATCCAGTAACATTCCCTTTCCAGCTCTGACGAGAAAGCCTGAGATGTACAGTATCTCAGGCTTTTTTTTCTAAGGAAGTTTTGTGTGTTTAAGTTCACCTCATTATCCAAGATCCCAAATGGATTCTATATCGTTTTATAAGTCCAAATTGCCCCTGGTTCTAAGGTCAGCAGCGTATTATAAGGAGTGAATAGTTCCCAGTAAGATAAGTCAAAATCGTCCTCAAGGTCTGGGAATATTTTTAATTGACAACCATTACTAAATTCTACTGTGAGAATCAAATCTGGGTAGAAAGTTTCAAAGGTAGTAATAGTTGTATTTTCAATCACCTTAACTTTCTCTTTAAACACTTCTGGTGCTTCCTTAGAATTGGTGATTATTTCTTTGGTCGATGATTCCAGTGTCCAATCTGTGCCTCGCGTGCCTAACATCCAAGAACCTTTTTCTTTTCCCGCTAATTTCTTATGCTGGTAAGGAATTCTTGCTCCAATTTCCAGACATAGTTCATCTCCATAACTCATCCTTGCTTCCCAACAAGTTTCACCAATAATGTCTGTGATTATCTCTGTAAGCTTCTCTAAATCCGCATTATTGGTGATTTTTTGTACTATGTTATGCTGGACAGCAATATTTGTCATTATTTTTTACCTATTAATCAAAGTAATTGAACGAATTGAACGAATTAAATTATTCATATCCTAGAAACTCGCGAGCTTTTTGCCGCAATTCTTCGTAGGTAAAGTCACCGCGTTCATTTTTTGTTCCCCCGTAACCTGCCGCTTTCTCTGCCTCCAAAAATTTTCCGAATGCTCGTCTATCTGGTTCCGTCATGTCGAATTCATTAACAACAGCATTAATTTGCTTAATATCTCTTTTGGGTGGCATCTGATTCTATATTTTAACACTCCTCACCTGTTATTTAAGATATTGACACATTGCCCCGCTGCCGAACTAACATCGCTGCCAACTCCAAAGCTGCGATCGCACTACTAGCATCTGCCACACCTTTACCAGCAATATCAAAGGCCGTACCATGATCGGGAGATGTCCGAATAAATGGCAAACCAATTGTAGTATTAACTGCGCGATCGAATGCCATTAACTTTACAGGAATTAAGCCTTGATCGTGATACATTGCTAAATAAGCATCGTGAGCATTATCATCTTTTCCATACCAAGCTTTACCGGGTTTTACCCACATTGTATCTGGTGGTATTGGGCCATCTAATTGTACAGGATGAAGGCGATCGCGTTCCGTTTCTAACCAAGGAATTAACCAATATTTTTCCTCATTTCCCAATTGCCCATTTTCGCCGCTGTGAGGATTTAAACCAGCAACCGCAATGCGTGGTTTTTCTAACCCAAAATCTTGCCGCAAACACTCCACCAATAAGTCCAGTTTAACGCTAAGTAACTCTGGATTTAAAGCCGCAGAAACTTGACAAAGGGGAATATGTGTAGTGGCTAATAAAGTACGCAGTAGCCAACCGCTATGGGGAGATTTAGCGACAAATAACATTCCAAATCTTTTCACTCCCGATCTTTCTGCTAGTAACTCCGTTTGGCCGGGATAGTGATAGCCAGCAGTTTGCCAACAAGTCTTAGAAATTGGTCCGGTGACAATGCCTTGAAATTCACCAGCAAGAGTACGTGCGATCGCAGTTTCCATGTAAGCAAAACTCGCCGCACCACTCGCCGCATTGCCCTCACCTGTGGTAATTTTACCCCATTCCTGATGCAGTTCGACATCTAAAATTTGCAGGTTTTCTGGATTAGCAAAAGGTGTCTTGACTTCGCACTTTTGCAATTGTTTGTAAGTTTCCTGTAAAATTTTCCGACTACCAACTACTGTTAGATCGCAATTCGGAAAAAGATTGATAGCTAAAGCTTTGAGTACCACTTCCGGCCCAATACCTGCGGGATCTCCCAGAGTTACAGCTATTTTAATTTTATCATTGAGATTCATAACAATTTTCTCCTAATGTAAAGTTTAATAATTGTTAATTGGCAAAGTAATAATAAACTCGCTTCCTTTGCCTAAATCGGAATTAACATCAATAGTACCGCCATGTTTCTCAACTATAATTTGTCGTGCGATCGCGAGTCCTAATCCCGTTCCTTTTCCTACTCCTTTTGTTGTAAATAAATGTTCAAAAATCTTTGTGATTACCTCTGTACTCATACCAATTCCATTATCTTTAATTCTAATTATTACCTGTTTTTCATCTTCTGATAATTCAGTTTTGATAGTAATTTCATTCACAATTTCTTCATAACTCAGCCCTTTATTTGATTCTTCTAAAGCATCAATGGCATTACTTAATAAATTCATAAATACTTGATTTAATTGCCCTACATAACATTCAATTTGAGGTAAATTTCCATAGTTTTTAATAACCTTAATTTCCGGGCGATTGTCATTAGCTTTTAAGCGATGTTTCAGAATCATAATGGTACTATCAATCCCATCGTGAATATCACAGGACACAGGACGATCTGTATCGGCACGAGAGAAAGTTCTTAAACTCGTACTAATATCCTTAATTCTTTTAACTCCTTCTCGCATTGAGCCAACTAATTTTGGCAAATCTTCCCGCATATAACCAAGATCAATATTTTCTATTTCTTCCTTAATCTTTGGATGTAATTGAGGATATTTTTCTTGCACTAAATCAATTAATCCAAACAGATCATTAATATAATCTAAAGCAGGTTGAATATTACCACTCAAGAAAGTAACTGGATTATTAATTTCGTGAGCCACACCTGCTACTAAATTACCTAATGCAGACATTTTTTCACTTTGAATAACTTGTATTTGAGACTTGCGTAATTGAGCCGTTTTTTCAGCCACTTGTGCCTCTAAATTTTGAGTTAAAAGACGCAATTGTAAATGAGTTTTCACCCGTGCTAATACTTCTTCTTCTTGAAAAGGCTTAGTAATATAGTCCACAGCACCCAGTTTAAGCCCTTTAACTTTGTGATCTACATCAGTTAAAGCGGTCATAAATATAACCGGAATATGGGAAGTTTTGGCATTAGCTTTTAGCCGTTGACAGGTTTCAAATCCATCAATACCGGGCATCATCACATCCAGTAAAATCAAATCGGGCGATCGCCGCTCAACTTGTTGCAAAGCCCGTTCACCACTGGTAGCGATCGCCACCTTATATCCTTCATTACTCAGTGCTTCCGAGATAACATCCAGATTTGTAGGAGTATCATCAACGATTAAAATTAAGCTAGTTAAACCTTTAGCCATAGTCATAGTTATCTTTAAATCTTAAGTATTAGTAAGATGTTCCTGAATCAACTCTTCAATTTTCTCTGTTTGAAATTGTTTAGCTAATTGGACTATTTTTTGAATAAAAAGCTGATAAACAACATTTTTTCGCCCAATTTCTTGAGCATTTTCTACAAGTTCTCTCAGCAAACCATCCTGTGCCAGTTCTAGCAAAATTTGCAAGTCTATGGCCGATGGAGGAATTAGCTCTATAGTAAGTGTAGATGTTTCATTATCGTTTGTGCTTAACTCAGTTAAATCATATTTCCAGGTAAGTTGTAAATGTTTAGCTATCAAAGTCAATAACTCCTCTGCATCAACAGGTTTAACCAAAAAATCATCGCCACCCATATCCAAACTCTTTTGCTGGTCAATTTCTGACACCGATGCCGAGGATACTATCACCCGTAAATGTTTGAGATCATCTGATTTTCGTAAGTGTTGGAGCAATTCAAAGCCATCCATTACAGGCATTACTAAATCAGTGATAACCAAATCAGGCAGTTTTTCTTTGGCTTTTTCCAAACCTTCTTGACCATTTTCGGCTTCGGTCAATACAAACCCTAAAGGTGTTAATAAACTGACTAATACTGACCGATTTTCCCAACGATCATCAACGATTAAAATGTGACGTGGGGGATCTTCATAGCCAATAATTGCGCGTCCGTCTTTAACTATACTTTCTTTTGCCCAATCTGTGGACACTGGGAATATTACTTCAAAGTAGAAATTACTGCCTATTCCTAATTGACTCTCAATGGCAATTTTTCCGCCCATCAATTCCACAATTCTTTGACTAATAGCTAAACCTAAACCTGTACCTTCTGATTGGCGTTGGAGATCGCCTACTTGTTCAAAAGCTTGGAATAGCTTGTTTATTTGGTCTGATGCGATACCAACTCCTGTATCTATTACTTGGAATTTGAGGCGAGTTGAAGACATAGTTAAAGTTGAGTTTATTACTTCTACCTTGAGGGTGACACTACCTTTATCAGTAAATTTAATAGCGTTTCCTAAGAGATTTAGCAACACTTGGCGAAGCCTTTTTTCATCAGTTTCAATTCCTATAGGTAAGTTTGGATCTGATTGATAGATAAAATCAAGTCCTTTTTGATCCGAACGCACTCGACAGATTTCTACTACTCCTTGCAGAAAAGATGGTAAATGTATGGCTTTAGGAGTAAGTTCTAGTTTGCGGGCTTCAATTTTAGAAAGGTCTAAAATGTCATTAATTAATGTTAGTAGGTGAGTGGCACATTGATGAATAATATTGACTCCATGACGTTCTTTTTCGGGAATAACTTTAGAGCGATTGAGAATTTGAGCATATCCCAGAATACCATTTAAAGGTGTACGGAGTTCGTGACTCATGTTAGCAAGAAATTCGCTTTTAGCTTGATTGGCGCTTTCTGCTACTTGTTTGGCTTCTGCAAGTTCAGCAGTGCGATCTTGAACCCGTTGTTCTAGCTCTTCATTGGTTGTTTGAAGCTGGGAAAATGCTATTTGTAGTTGAGAGGCCATACGATTGAAGGCATTAGCTAAAATCCCTAATTCGTCTTCTCGTTGTAGGTCAACTGTTTGATTGAATTGCCCTTCAGCAAAGGCGGCGGCGGCTTTTTTCAAACGGAAGATTGGACTGGTAATCCAACGAGAAGTATAGACTCCGAAAAGCGTTGCTAATACTAATGCTCCTAAACAAAGCAAAATTGTAGTTTTATTATGGGCATTAATTTGTTCCATAAAGTCTGACTCTGGCACTACTACAAGAATGAACCAATTAAGTCCTAAGTTATCTTGATAGCGCGATACCTGAACAAAGTGTTTTTTGCCTTGAATATCAAGATCGAATTTTTGTGTACTTTGAATATTTTTTAAATTTGTAACTTGTTTAGCCATATTTTTAGCTGTAGAACTAATTAATTCATTTTTGCTATCAATAGCTGAAACTCTTTTGGATTTTTTGCCCTCAATTATAAATAAAATATCGTTCAAATTTGAACTAGCTACTAACAATCCAGATGGCTCAATAATAAAAGTTGCACCATTTTTTCCTACTTTAAGAGCGCTCAAGAATTTACTGATACCTGATAAAAGCAAGTCGCAGCCAACAACATATTGTAGTTCACCATCTTTGTTATAAATAGGATGGGTAGCAGTAATGTTAACAATTTCAGGACGGTTTTGAGCATGATAAATGCTACTCCAAATTGGCTTACGTGCTTTAACAGTATCGGCAAACCAAGTATCTGTATCCAAATTAAACAGAAAGCTATCAGCTAATTTACCGATGTCGCCATGATTGTTACTTTCATGGGAATTAAATTTTTTATCTCCCTTTTGATCAGAAAATTCCAGAAAAATTGGAGCTTGTGGATTTTCCCGGCGAACTCCATAATATACAGTAGCGGGTTTGGCATACTGGATATAACTGAGAGTTTCAAAGAGTTGGATTTGATTCCATAGATACTTTTCTGCAATTTTGGTATCCTGAACGTTAAAATGCCCCTGCTCAATGGCTTTGACATTAATCCGGTTAACAATTGGTGGAATAGCTAAGTAAGAATCTAAATGTTGCTTGATGCGAAAGGATGTTTCTTGGCGTAGTTGACCTGCTAGATCGTTAATTGCTCGTTGACTATTAAGAAAAGATAACCATCCCACAAGACTTACTGCACCAACAATTTGGGCAACAAAAGGAATAATCAGAACAGTACGGAGGGGTACTTTGTTCAAAATTTTAGTGCTTGATTGGATAATTCTTTGTATTAGCATATAGGTGATTTTTTTGGGCAAATATAGTCATTAATCAATAATTTTAGACTCGAAATAATTATAACCGACTTTCAGCATTCAGCTATCAAACTTTGACAGGTAGGGATAAAATAAATTCTGTTCCTACACCAACTTCCGAATTAACACTTATTGCACCTCCATGTTTCTCAACTATAATTTGTCGCGCGATCGCGAGTCCTAATCCCGTGCCTTTTCCTACTCCTTTAGTAGTAAATAAATGCTCGAAAATCTTCGCTTGTACCTCCGCACTCATGCCAATCCCATTGTCTTTAATCCGAATTATTGCCTGGTTTTTATCCTCCGATCGCTCAGTCTTAACCGTAATTTCATTGGCAATCTCTGCATATTTCAGCCCTTGGTTTGAGTCTTCTAGGGCATCAATAGCATTGCTCAAAAGATTCATAAATACTTGGTTCAACTGTCCGGCATAACATTCGATTTGAGGTAAATTGCCATACTCTTTAACCACCTTAATTTCGGGACGATTTTCGTTAGCCTTCAAGCGATGTTTCAGAATCATAATGGTACTATCAATCCCATCGTGAATATTGCAGGCCACCGGATGATCTGTATCCGCACGGGAGAAAGTTCTTAAGCTAGTGCTGATATCGGCAATTCGTTTTATACCTTCTCGCATTGAACCAATTAATTTGGGTAAGTCTTCTCGGATATACTCAAAATCGATAGCTTCTATTTCTGATTGAATTACTGCACTATAATTAGGATGTTCTTGCTGAAAGAGATTAATCAATCCAAACAAATCATTGATATAATCTAAGGCAGGTTGAATATTGCCATTCAGGAAACCAACGGGATTATTGATCTCATGGGCAACACCAGCCACTAAGTTCCCTAATGCCGACATTTTTTCGCTTTGGACAATAGTCAATTGAGCTTGTTTGAGATCGTTTACGGCTTGTTGTGCTGCTTGATATAACCGGGCATTTTCTAAGGAAATTGCTGCTTGTGAGCAAATTAGATTTAGGACTTCCACGCGCTCTTTCGTAAAGGCACTCACTGTCAAGTTATTTTCCAGATATAAAACTCCTATTAATTCCCCTTTATTCATAATTGGACTACAAAGGATGCTTTTTGGTTGGTGTTTTTGCAGGTAACTATCAGCCGCAAACTGAGAATTTATCCGAGCATCTACCAATACCAGAGGTTGGCAATTCCGCTTCACACTATTAATCAAACTAATCGGCACATCTGTATTCGATTCTAGGGCAATTGATGGTAATAGCTGCGGTGTTTTTTCTCCTTCTACAACAGCCACTAATTTTAACAAACTATCTTGTTTAAGTAGTAAGACACACTTGTTTGCGCCAGCATTGGCAATGACTATTTCTAGGAGAGTAATTAAGAGTTTATCAAGTTCAATTTCTCCCGAAATTGCTTGAGAGGCTTTCAGCAGAGTTGCTAAATCTAATGCTTCAGAGATGCTGGTGGCTGAGTGGGTAGAAGCGAGTGTTCCTCTGGCAATTGTTTCCTTCAAGGAGTCAGTAGTGCGAGATTGTTGTAGGATGGGTGAGAGTAGTTGAGGATAGCATTTTTCTAAGTCAATAACTTTAGCTTTGGCTCCCCATTTAGCGTAGCAGTAGTAGGCTGCTTGCATATAGTCGGCGGCAATCTTCTCTTTGCCCCAAGTTAGATAAAATTTAGCTGCTAGTTCGTTAGCTAAGGCTTCTTCTTGGATAAATTCATTTTCTTTGGCTCCCGCAATTGCTTTGTCATACAGATCGATCGCTTCAGCTTTCTGCCCTAAAACCCGGCATTTTTCTGCCTCTACCAAATCAACTTTATGTTGATGATTCATGGGAGTATTGTGCGCCCAATGATGCAGCGTGGTTTGATGGGTTTCCATCAGGGCGAGAGTGTCAGCTTGCTCAATTTCTGACTGCCTAGAGAATAGTGCCAAGTAGGTTAACCCGGCATAAAAATGGAAAGCCGGAATCAGAAATGTTCCTCCCACTGCCATTAAATAGAGGTTAACTTGGGCAATATAGTCTAGGGCATTGGTGTAGTTTCCAAAGAGATATGCAAGCATCAGTTTGTAGATATAGACAAAAGCAAGCGCATTAAGCTGATTATCTTGATGGTGCTTAGGAATCATCAGCTTTTCATTGTACGCAGAGCCGATTAATAAATCTGGTTCACTGACAATTTCTCTCAAGTTATGCACCATCTGTTGTTTCATCTTCAGGTAAGTCAGAGCAGAATATTGCTTCACACTCGCGAAGACAACACAGTAACTTTCTATTTCTGTTTCCCAATCGTCCAGATACACTCCAGCTAACAAATTATAAAGAAAATAATTCGCCATATTGTAGCCAGCATATAGGAAATCACCGGTTTCCATTCCCGCCAGATAGCCTTCTTTCGCCGTTGGGATTGTTGCTCTGAGTGCTTCTTGACGATGCTGGAGAAAAACCCCAAACCAAAGTAAAGTTAGAGACTTAAATTCCCGCACATTCAACTGATTGAGTAAGCCCAGTGCCACTTGCCCAAAACAATAGCCCCTTTCTACTTCTCCCAAAAAAGCAGACAGCATCATGCCATAACCTGCATACCCGATTGTTGATGCGGGTGCATTCCCAAATTGAAGTGATAGACTCACCATTCTTAAGCAAAGCAGAGGCAACAAGCCAGGACTTGCTATAAAAATGGGGGCAAACACCATTGCTAACACTTGCATAGCTGCAATTGTCCGAGGATCGCTCATTCTAGGGAGGTTAATCAGTTCCTCAATCTGTTTGCCCTGAAGTTGATCGGCAAGGGTTTGTAGTGCAATATTTGTCAAGGCTTCGTCAGGTTCAGATGAGAATTCAACCCCCAATTGTTTCAGGGCATTTTGACCCACAGCGATCGCCTCTAACATTTTGTTCTGAGCCGTTAGTGCCGCGATTTGAATTTCGTAAATTTTTACTTGGTCGAAAATTGTCAGTGCCTGCTGCAATACCAATGCGGCTTGCTGTTCCATGCCCTCAAAGTCACCATTCAAATAGCTGGCCTCTGTTGCCGCCACATAAAGGTTCAATGCTAATTCGTACTGCGTTTGCCAGCAGTCTGCCACCAGGAGTGCGATCCCTGTTTGGCAATAAACGCTAGTGGCGACATAGGCAGTCGCATTTTTGGCTTTAGTGCCTGCTTTTAGGTTCAGTTGCGCTAGAGTCCAGCGAAAGTCCGGCTGGTTAATTAACGATTGTCCTCGATTCAAATGCCCGACAATATCAAAAATCTTCTCTTCTCGTTCTATTTCTGAGCAGTTTTCCTGAAGCAATTGTCCAATTTTGAGATGGATTGCCTGTTTTTGATCGTCAGGAATCAAAGAATAAGCAGCTTGTTGAACGCGGTCATGTAAAAACCGATAAGTAGGATTTGCTGAAGCTTTGAAAACTTGCTCGCTATCCGATTGGGTAAAGAACTTATAAACTTTTGTTTTCGGAATTACTAACCCTTCTTGCAATGCTTTCCATAAAGCTGTAGCCGTTTTCCCCGCCGTTTTCTCACTGACAATTACCAAAGTATTCAAATCAAATTCAGCCCCAATACAAGCCGCCAACTTCAGAATTTCCTGAGTTTCTCTCGACAATTTCTGTAATTGCAATGCCATAAATTCCACCACATCATCAGTCACTGCTAAAGCTTTTACTTGAGCAATATCGCACTGCCAATGTTGATTTACCCAATCAAAACTAATTAACTTATCATCATGTAATGCTTTGAGAAATTGAGTGGCAAAGAAAGGATTTCCTTGGGTTTTTTGAGCAATTAATTTCGTTAAAGCATAGGCAAGATGTGGTTCGCAATTCAGTGTATCTGCTACTAACCGATTCAAATTGAGTTCGCTTAAGGGTGGCAAAGTAATTGTCTTCACGGTTGCCCCAGTTTTGACAATTTCATCTACTGTTAACATAAAGGGATGGACGGGAGAAACTTCGTTATCTCGATAAGCTCCTAATATTAAGAGATATCCTGTATCTTGCATCAATAATTTCAGCAAGTTTAAGGAAGCGGAATCTGACCATTGTAAGTCATCTAAAAATATCACTAAGGGATGTTCTTTGGTAGTGAAAACTTGGACAAATTTGGGCAATAGTAAATTAAACCGATTTTGAGCAGCACTGCCTGATAATTCGGTCGCTGGTGGTTGTTTGCCAATGATGTTTTCCAACTCAGGGATTACGTCAATTAAGACTTGTCCGCTGTCTCCCACTGCGGCTAATATTTGAGTTTTCCAGGTTTGCAATTGCTCATCTGATTCTGATAATAATTGCCCCATTAAGTCGCGGAAAGCTTGCACAAATGCTGAAAAGGGAATGTTGCGCTGAAATTGGTCATATTTGCCTTTGATAAAATAACCCCGTTGTCGCACAATTGGTTTATGAACTTCATTGACCACTGCGGTTTTTCCAATGCCAGAAAAACCTGCCACCAACATCATTTCGACCCCCCTCTGTCCCCCCTTAGTAAGGGGGGATGAAAGGGGGGTAGCTATGCGATCGAAGGCGGCTAAGAGTTGATTTACTTCGTTTTCTCTGCCATAGAGTTTTTCAGGAATAGTGAAGCGATCGCTAATATCTCGCTCTCCTAATTTAAAGCTTTCTATATTACCTATTCTTTGTAATTGTGATAAACAAATCCCTAGATCGTGCTTGATTCCTAATGCAGTTTGATAGCGATTTTCGGCATTTTTTGCCATTAGTTTGCTGACTATTTCTGACAAAATCAGGGGAATTTGGGGATTAATTTGATGGATGGGTATTGGGTGTTTAGCTAAATGACAATGCACTAATTCCATCGCATCTTCTGAGACAAATGGTAATTCTCCTGTCAATAATTCATAGAAAGTTACACCCAAGGAATAAAAGTCACTCCGATAGTCTATCCCTCGATTCATTCTGCCTGTTTGCTCTGGGGAAAGATAGGCTAATGTGCCTTCTAAAGCATTAGCATTCTGAATTTCTTGGGTTTCTCTGGGGAGTAGGGAAGAAATGCTAAAGTCGATTAGTTGGATTTCTTTAGTATCTGAATTAATCAGAATATTGGCGGGTTTGATATCTTTATGAATGACGCGGTTTTGGTAGAGATAGTTGAGAGTATCTGTCAGTTGAATCGCGATGTTAAGAAATTCGGCTAAAGGTAAAGATTTATATATTTGGCTTTCTTCTGTTGCTATCTTGAGATAGTCAGATAGGGAGACTCCGCCAAAGTCTTCCATGATTAAGGCATAACTATTGTGGTATGTTTCTAGGGTTAACGGTTTGACGAGATGAGGGAAATCCAAATTTTTGGCAATGGTGTATTGGTTACGAAACTGGACAAGTTCGTTGAAGTTGGGATATTCGTTTCGGAGGATTTTGATGATGACTGGGTGTTGGTCGCTGGTACGGATGCCTCGATAGACTAAGGTGCGAATTCCTGTGTATAATTGTTCTGTGATTTGATAGTCTGAAAAATTTGGGTGTGCGTTCATAAGTTGTTTATCCTCTATTAGACAACAGGTAAATTAGAATATTTGATTCCATTCTATTCTATTATTTGACAGGGATTGTGATCTCAAACACAGTACCCTCGCCAGGTACAGAGTTAACTGTAATTTGTCCCTGATGTTTTTCTATTATAATTTGCCGCGCGATCGCGAGTCCTAATCCCGTGCCTTTTCCTACTCCTTTAGTGGTAAATAAATGCTCGAAAATCTTCGCTTGTACCTCCGCACTCATGCCAATTCCATT
>MBRE01000014.1 GCA_001698425.1 Oscillatoriales cyanobacterium USR001
ATTCGAGAATGAAACAGCCCTGGGGGTTGGGGGGGTCAAATCCCAGGGCGGTTTCATTCTCGGGTGCGATCGCAAAAAGTAAAAGCGATCGCGCTATCTGATAAGATTTTTAGCGATCGCGAACACAAAAATATATATGCTGACTCTAATCTCTTTTTTGAAAAAAGTCAATGCTCCACGCCAAACCAGCGGGAAAAGACATCCCTTATGGCTAATATTACTATTGGTTATTATGGGATTCATGTTGGGTTATTTGGGATATAGAGATTTCGGAACCTTTGCTAAATGCAACCAAAAACTGATCGTTAAAACTTTTAATCTCACCATTGATAGAGTACCATCTTATTCTACTATTAGACGAGTAATGATGTTGGTCAATACCTCAGATTTAATAGACGCATTTAATCAATGGGCTAGTCAGCTAACTACCTCAATCGACTTGACTGATTGGGTATCAATTGATGGTAAATGTCTCAGAAGTACCTGCCAAAATCCCCAGAATAGCACTCACGATTTTGTCTCAATTGTGTCCTTATTCAGTCAGAATACTGGTTTGGTTGTCAGAGTCCAAAAATTTGAAAACAAAAAAAGTTCTGAAATCAGACAGGCGCAAGAGCTAGTAAAGGGTTATCCCGATCAAGGAAACATATTTACATTGGATGCTTTGCACTGTCAAAAAGAGACAACTACTTTGATTGCTGAGTCTAAAAATGATTATGTTATCGCTCTTAAATGTAATCAAAAAAACTTGTTTAAACAGGTTGTGAAAATCATCGAAAATCAACCACCTAAAAGTCAAGCAGAATCAGTAGATATTAGTCATGGTCGTCACCTGATTAGAAAGGTATCTGTCTTTGATATTCCTGCCCAGAAACTCAAGGATTTTGAGAGATTAAAATGGGGTAATATTACCAGTTTAATTAAAGTGGAAAGAAGTGGCACTCGTGGTAAAAAAGATTATGAACATCTTACTTATTACATTCTTCTGTTTATCGGCATCAGCCGAAATATTTGCGTCAAAAATCCGAGGTCATTGGCTGATTGAAAATCAGTTGCATTGGGTAAAAGATGTAGTTTTTAAGGAAGATATATGGCCGAGACATAACTACATAGCAGTCACTAATTTATCGCTCCTGACAACCGTCGCTCTTAATTTTTACCGATTTTTAGGCTTTTCATCATTAAGAATCGGGCAAAGGTGGCTAAATTATCAACTAGAAAAGCTGATATTTTTACTCAGTTAACGTTGTATATTAGCTCAATCATCCGCTCATCATTAAAAAATAAAGTTTTCAACCATTGGGACAGCAAGGAAAACGGTTGATTCAACTATCAATTGAATTGATAGTTGAATTTTTAGCGTTCGAGTTGGACATTAATATTTTCATTCAGATTTTTAGCTGTGCTAAAATTCGAGAATGAAACAGCCCTGCCCTAGCCCCCCCTTGTCAAGGGGGGGAACAAGAATTTTGCCGCGATCGCGGAATTGATATTACTCCCCCCTTACCAAGGGGGGTTGGGGGGGTCACATCCACTATCATCGACAAAAATCTTTATCTATCAAGGTGTTGAAATACTTATCATCGCGTCATTTCCTTGAACTTCCAAACGGTTTTTGGCTTGAATAACCCACCGATCTAGTTCCGGCTGATATTTTTCATTGGGGGCATATTTCAGACAGTTTTGCCAAGCCATAAATGCCCCCCTGCTATCTTTTTGAGCTTCCTGTACCCGCCCTAGCAGACAGTACGCAGCAGCGCGAGTGCTATTCAGCGCGATCGCACTTCTTAGTTGTGTTTCCGCCTCTTGATAATTCCCCATTTCCAACTTTACCCAGCCCATATTCTTATGCAAAGTTGACTTTAAATCCACTTCTTTGACAAGCATCAATCCTTTTTCAAGTCGAGGAATTGCCGCCGCATACCGTTTTTCCATAATATCCAATCTAGCCAGATTATTCAGGGATTTATCCGTAACACTTCTTATCGCCTTTTCGTAACTATTTCGCGCTGCCTGATAATCTCCATTAGCATCAAAAATCAAACCCTGAATATAATGAGATTCACCCAAATCGGGAGCCATCATTAGTGATAAATTCACACATAACTGAGCCCGATTCAACTTATCGGCGATGAAACTATTAGTAGCACAATTATTAAAAGAAATAGCCCAGTTAGGTGCAAATAATTTAAAAGCCGTAACTCCCACAAACAGCGACACACCTATCCCTAACTGAACCCGACTAGAATTGCGCTGATTCAATCCCCAGTAATTGTTAATTAAATTAATTTTACGTGCAGCTTTCCGCATCCAATTTGAGATAGGATTGCCACACTCAATTTCAGCCAAACGCTGTAAAACTGTGCTGGGATTTTGAACGCGAAGCTGAGAATTAACAGCGATCATATCATCAATTAAATCTGCTAATTCTACGGAAATTTGCGTAGCCAATCCACGCCAAATCAACTCTCCTGTTACATCTTCTACTAAACAATTTGGATGTCCACCAGTTAGCAAATGTACAAAAGTCCGCCCTAAAGCAAACAAGTCTGACTTGGGAATGGCAGCGCGATTTAGTTGTTCTGGAGGTGTATATCCAGAAGATAAAATCAACGTAGTATCAGAAATCTGATATTTATCAATATAGGTATCAGACTTTATTCCCCTAGCCGCCCCAAAGTCAATTAAGACTAATGTGCCGTCAGGACAGCACATAATATTACTTGGTTTAATATCTCGGTGAAAAAATCCTTGACTGTGTGCATATTTCAAAATATTTGTTAGCTGTTTCAGCCAATCAATCGCTTGCTCTTGAGAAATCCTCCCGTATTTTTGCAGCCATTGTTCGAGATTTTTACCTTCAATTTGCTCCATTACCAAACAGTGTAACCGATTACCATCAATGGTTTCAAAAGTAAAGTATCCTCCCGGAAAAACTTTAGGGATTCCTGGGTGTTGCAGTTGCCGTAATATCAGTTCTTCTTGCTGAAATAGTCTAATTAAATTTGGATCATTATCATCTGTTAGTACCTTCAAAATTTTGGGAGTATCACAACCTGACTCGCCATATCCCCAGTCTTGTAATTCAAAAATCTCAGTGCGATCGCTTTGATGCAATCTTCTCACCGCCCGATAGCGATTGTTGATTAATAACGGCGTGTTGCAAGTCTCACAAATATCTAATCCGTCAGAGTTTTGACGCTGCTGACACTTAGGATTAATGCAGTAGTTAATACTTTCTTCTGACCACATTTGCTCATTAAGGATATCCATTATTTTCTCCTCACTAACTTCTGATAATAACACTAAATCAGGACTTAAGCAACTGGCACATATCGTAGGGTGCGTCAGAATCTAAAACCTTCGATCGTCGTTGTAAAACTTCGTCTGACGCACCCTACAAGTCGATCAGAGTGTGACAGTTGCTTAAGTCTTAATCATATTTTCCCCTCTGCTTTAATCACGGCTAACAAATTTTGCAAGTTATCCTGAATGTATCCCATTTCCATAAACGGCTCATTTTGAAGTGCAGAATAAATTTTATTTAACTGCTCGTACCCTTTGCTATTACTTTTAAACATCTTCTCCTTAACAGAATTGGCAATGGAATTTTCGGCAATAACACCTTTTGTATTGGGATTTAGCTGCCGAGTCTTAAACACCAGATGACTTTTAAGTAGTTTAACTTTGTTGGCATCAGGTTTCTGATTTTTAAGCAGCGAAGATATTTCTTTACAAACCCCATCTGTCAATTGCTCAGTCACGTACTGCATTAAAACTTGTTGTAACACAAACTCAGCTTGACCGCTACGAGCATTTTTATCAATCAATTCCCGACGCAATAACGAAGCTAAAGCCTCTAAAATTTCTGAGTTAGATACCGGAAATAAAAGCTCATCGGCTAACCGTGCTAAAGAAACGGGAGAATCTTCTATTGCCAACCAATAGAGAATTGCTTTTTCTAAATCTGACAACCGTTGCAACTGTTCATTTAATAAAGCTTTTATCCCTCCAAAGACAAAAGTTTTACGTTGAAGAAAGTCGAAAACTTTGCCATTAAACAATTCGCGAATAGCGGGAGCTACAATTTTTAACTCCAAGGGATTGCCTTGATAAATTTTAATGATTTCTGCCCATTTTTTCTCATCAGACAAACCTTGAGCTTGAAAAATCTCTCGTGCTTCTGTCTCATTCAAACCTGGCAATTTTAAAACTCTAACGGGTAAACGATCGCCCACGAGTAATTCAATAGCTTCCGGCATCTCCCGCGTTACTATTACTAAACAACTTTGATGCTGTTGTTCGGCAATTCTTTTGATTAATTCTCCATAGTTCTCATACCCCTCTCGATAATTTCCGGCTAACTTGCCCGGTTCTAAGATTGTTTCAAAGCCGTCCAATACTATCAGGTACTTAGAATTTCGCAATTTTTCTATTAATTGAGAAATTCTATCATCTATATCAACTGATAAATTAATTTGGGGCGATCGCTCGAAGATTTGTATCAGATAAGTTAACAAATTGCTGAGTGTTGGTGCTTGACGGAGCGATCGCCAGATTGCGCCATTAAATTCTTTGTGAAGTTCTTTAACTAGCTTTACCGACAGCGTTGTTTTGCCAATCCCGCTGACTCCGCTTAACACTACCAAACGGCAGCGTTCCTTGACAATCCACTGCGTGAGATCGTTCATTTCTTGAGTGCGACCGCAGAAAACGGGAATATCTGGCGCTTCACCCCAATCAACGAGGGGACTCTGAGGCGCGATCGCACTTTTACTAGAAATCAACGCAGAGTCAGACAGGGGGGGTGCTGGCATTGGCGATCGCAACTGTCGGCCCAGTGCTGCTCGCAAACTGGCTTTGCTCACTTCTTCTCCAAAGGCTTCAGAAAGCAACTTCCAGAACTTGGGGCCGACATCTCGCATCAGGTAATTCACCGTATATTGAGAACTTTCGGCCATTTGCTCGTAGGTCATCCCCTGGCAGACCCCTTGTAGAATCGTTATTTCCGGGTCGCTGAGGTGTCTTTGCGCTTTGGCAAAAACTGCTGTATCCACGAGTTTTTGGGTTTCTTCAAAATCCATAGTTTTGCTAGAGGTTGCGATGCGCTGTCTCGATTGACTTCACTTTCACCATAACTTTAAGTTAACAAAACTTTTTAGTTAATTAACTTATGCTGTGTTGTCAAACCCATAAAGTATGTTATGTTATGTTAGTGGCATTAAGTTCAATACGGTTTTGCAGGGATTTCAGTCAGGGGATACGCGATCGCCTTGATGCCCCTTGCCAAAGGTCAGAACAACATTCTCTAGTTACAGCATATTTCACTATCTTCCCAAGCAACATTAGCTAATTGAGATTCATTTTATGAGGTACGAGTACAACGTTCGAGTCGTCGATTTAGAAAAAGTAAATGCTGAGTGCAATGCACAGGGAAAAGAAAGCTGGGAACTGGTGTCATCTTTACCCTATTCCAGAGCTAATTGCTGCAATCAATCCATTCCAACTGTTGTATTAATTTTCAAAAAGTCTGTATGAGCTGCTTTCATAAAAATGCTTCGCCCAGCTTCGCAGGGGACGGTTTTCGCACTCCCGATTCCCTGCAAAATCCAGCTTTTTTAGAGTTTCTCGATCGCCTGGGAATGGTACCGCTATTCGCTCACCATCCTGCCTGCAAGTATTACCACAACCACATTATTTGGATTGGCAAAGTCCCTCTGTGTTTGGGCTGTTCGATGATGGCTTGCGGTATAGCATCGGGAATTTGGCTGCTTCCTCATTTGGGATTTATGAGAGTTCTCCCTTTTTCTGCCTTACTGTGTCTTGGGGTTTTACTGTACATCCCCGCTGTTTTTCAAGTGTGGATTCAGTTCAAGCCCTACAAAATATTGGCTAGATTTTTGCTGGGGATATCTGTGGTTTTTTTGGGTTACGCAGGGACTTGGCTCACTCCTTGGTCTTTGGGGGGATGGATTTTAAAAGTTGGATTTCTAGCAGTGTTTTACACTGTTTGGAATTTGACTTTGGCAATTCGATCGCAATATTCGACTTCTCCCTGTCAGCATTGCCCGGAAGGGCGATTTCCGGTGTGCTCGTACACGATTCCTCGGATTCCGAGATTAGTAAACAAATATTTGTCTGAGTCTGATGGCAGCAATCCAGATGCAGATGAGTTCGTTAAAGCTTTGCAATCAGTTTATGGAAAAAAGCTAGTTCCTTAACTAGATTTATCGCAAACATTGCACAATTAATTTGCTAGAGCGTCTAACAATTGCAGTCTGTTTAGCGTTATCGCACCCTCAAATTATAGTTTCACAATCAGGATTGAAATTTATGGAAATGCCAAAACAAAAACCTAAAGTACCAACTCCCGAAGAGAGTTTTGATATTAAAAGAAACGGTCAAATAGAGCAAACACGAGGAGAGATTGGCAAAAGTGAGAGCAAACCAACTCAACAGCAAAGACAGTTAACTCCGAACGAACAAAAACTTGCTGAACTGAAAAAAAGTATTCCTCAAAAATCGCAGTCTACTCCAACTGCCAAGCCACCATCTGCATCTCTTTAGCCTTCTCATGCTGTATCAGTAAGGTAGCCCAGAAATGGATCAACTTTTCATTTGGCTCATTACTTTCATCATTCAACTGTACTTTCAAATTTTGGGCTTTATTTTCAAAACTGCCTTCCAAGCCTGCCTTTGGGTTGCCCAAATTATTATGAAAGTTATGGGAGCGTGCTTTTTAGGGCTTGGCTGGAGTTTTCATCAAAGCTTCAAGTCTATCGGTGCTGCCGCCAATAGTAAAGACCTGCTAATTCTCGGCCCTGGGGAATCCCTTAAACCTGGGGTGAGATATCGAGAGTTTTTCGATTATTCCCAAACAGCGGATAGTAAGCAAGTTAGAAACTTAGCGCATGGCGATAGCAAAAATGGAGATTTTTGGCTAGGAAATTATGTAACTTTTAGAGGTAGCAAACCTCGATTAACAACTGGAGTTTGGATTCCTAGCGACTTCTTGCACCAGCACGTTTTGATTGTCGGCGCAACGGGTTCAGGTAAAACCGAACTGTTACTGAAATCGGCACAGAATTTAATGCAGAAGGGCAATTTAGTTTGCGTCGATGCAGCGGGATTTTTAGGCGATCGCCTTTCCTCCCTCGCTCGCAGTGCGGGGTCAAAGTTAGTTTGTTGGGACTTGAGCGCTACCAGAAATCAAGTAGTTTGGAACTTTTTGGAGGAGTTGGGAAAAAGTGGGAGTGAGAAGGAAATTAGAGCGATCGCAGAAGCTCTCTACGGCAATTTTAATGACACAGACAATAACGCCGCTTTCTGGAAGCGCGACATCATGTGGTTGACTGCCATTTTAGGAATTGTTGTAGAAGCTAGGCGACAAAATTTAATTAAGCTTAACCCTAGTGATTTACCTGCCCTAGTTATGGATCGGGATGCCGTGCGAGCTTTATTAAGTAACTTGCCCCAAGCAAATGCACAGTGGGGTTCTGATCTTTATTCTTATCTAAGTCTTCCCGATGACAGGTTTGGATTGGATATTAGTTTTCTACAAAATAAACTCAGCCCTTTCAAAGATCCAGGCGTAAGAAAAATTTGTGACGGCGCAAGCGGCATTTTTTTATTGCAAGCTTTGAATGGCACTTCTAGGCACGCTTTAGTAGTTGGTCAATCCCTCGCCGATGGTAATTTTGGCTCGTCTTTGGCGGCAGTGATGATTAGCTATGTAATGAATGTAATGTATCGCCGTATGAGAAATCCCAGTCATAATTGGACTCCCACCTATATTGTTTGTGATGAAGCCCCTCGGCTGAAAAATATTAATTATGAAGAACTTACTGCGATTGGTCGTAATGCTAAGGCGGGTGTTTTTCTTATGTGTCAATCCATAGATCAATTTCCTGAAAAAACTCTGCCTGCACTTAACAACTGCCGAACCCAGATATTTTTACAGGGAGTAAGTCATAAAACAGCAGATTGGCTGAGCAAACAGTTAGGTGAATATCAAAGGCAGGTGATGACTATGACTGTTAATCAAGGGACATTTGGCCCCAGTCCTTTTAATCAAAAGAATGTCAGTTATGAACGAGTTCCGGTGTTGGGAATTTGGGAGATTAGCAATCGACCTTTGGCTGCACTGCCGAGTAAGTTGAGTGCGATCGTGCGGATGAATGCCTCCCAGAGTCCGACAACGAAACCTTTTTTAACTGATTATTCAGCTTAGGAGGTAATAAAAATGGGGGTGGTTTATATTGGCGATCGCGAAACCGGAAAAACTTCTCTAGCAATGGAGTTAGCTAACCCAAAAAGTAACTATGTCAAAGTTACTTATCCTGATTATGAGGTCATCAAATCTCGCCTTTATGATGACTCATTGGGAAGAACTAAAGCAACAGATGCAGCGGAGGTTATTTACAATGAATACTTAGAAATTCAGGTGCAGCTTCCTACAGGCAATAAGCAAATTACTTTAGATTGGTTGGACACCCCTGGTGAAATTTGGCGTGCTACCTGGCAGTCAACAAACAAGGATAAGTGGAATAAATTTTTAAACATAATTCTGCAAAGTGAAGGAATTTTACTAATTGTTCCACCTTATCGAGAAATTCTTAAACCTGATGTCAGTCCCGATCTGTTTATTACCGAGCAACAATGGTGTAATAGGTTTGAGCGATGGGTAGATTTCTTTCGCCACGATTGTCCTAAAGTGCGTCATTTAGTAATATGTTTAAATAAAGCTGATCTTTTTTGTGACATTGCACAAGAAGCCTCTAAACTAGAATATATTCCCAACCGTTCTAAGATGAATTGGCAACAACGAGATGCCTATATCTTTCAACGATATTTCAGACCGATACAGCCTCAAATTCAACAAATTAATAAAAGTGTATCCGGGCTATCAGTCCGTTGCTTTATTACTAGCATTCACAATCGCTCTTTATTAGAGTTGCCTTGGATTTATCTAGCAAGTTTTTTAGCCAAATAAAGGAGGAAAGAAGATGGGAAACATTTGTGTTATTGGGCCGAGGGGATCGGGAAAGACGAGTTACCTAGCGGCTTTAGCCTATAGGAATCGAATTATGGGAAAGTCAAAGGGTTTTAAGATTATCCCCTTGAGTGATGATTCGAGAAAACTGGCAGAGAAAGCTGAAAATATTATTTGTGAGGGGGAATCTGTAGAGCCAACAGTGATTGGGCAAGAAATCCAAGCGGTTGATGATTTGCCCTACTATTCTTTCAACCTGGAAATTAAAAAGTTTATATTTTCTAAGCCAGAGTCATTTCAGCTAAACGTTAGAGATTATCCGGGGGAGGTGTTTGAAAAAATAGCTGACCAAAACTCATCAGATTCTGTTTATGAAGAGTTTATCAATGAGTGTTTAATGAAAGATGTCGTAGGTTGTTTAATTCTGCTAACAGCTTGGGAAAAAGGAGCAGATAGTTTTTACAGCCGCGTGATGAGTCGATTTATAGAATTAATGGACGTTCACGATCGCACCAATGATTTGCGGTTAGCAGTGGCGATGAGTAAGTGTGAAAGAGGGGAACTTTGGCCGGGTCGTCTTGACCCTGAAACTGACTTATTTGGAGTTCACCTTCGCCAAACAAGAGAGACTTTGCGCGAGAAAATTCTAGCCCCAAATCTTCGGTTTTATGCAATTTCAACATTTGGCGTATTGCGCCGAACTGACCCCAGACCAAATCGCATAGATGAACAAGGAAAATCTGGTATGGCTTCGGTTTTAAGAGATGCCCCTCACTGGCAACCTTATAACATGATTGAGCCTCTTTATTGGTTGAGTAAAACTCCTAAAACACAGGTAAAGGTTAAATAAATGCTAGATTGGTTAAATAAAAACAAAACAAAAAATTCGAGTAATTATGGGTCTATTGAGGAAGGTGCAGTAGTTCGGATTATCGGCGATCGCGGTTCTGGGAAAACAGCCTATCTAGCATCTCTAGCTTATTGGCCCAATGCCGATCCTTCGAGTCCCGTTCAGACTGTGACACCTGGGAATCCTGACACAGATGAATTGGTTGCCAAAGCTCAAAATATCCTAGAGCAAGGGTTTCAACTGGAACAAACTGATTTGAATAAGAGGGCGGAGGATCTGAAAGATTATTCTATAAGGATTGTTCTCAAAGGGGAATTTAGCTTGCTGAAAAATGTCAATGCTACCCTAAAAAATATTAACGATGCCCTAAAACCACAGCTAGTTAAGTTAGACATTGGCTGTAAAGATTATGCAGGAGAATTTTTTGCTGACTTGCTTGGCAAAGTAGGTGATTCGCAGCTAGAAAACTACCTAGATGATTGCTTGCTAGCAAGTGGGATTATGTTTTTGGCTGATGGTACAGCACACCGTAAGGATTCTGAGTATGCCAACGGTCTCGATAGGTTTTTCATGGCTCTCGATCGCAGTGATATTAGTGGTAAACAACGGCGTATTGCCTTTGTAATCACGAAGTGTGAAGAGTCGGAACTATGGGTTAATCGACACAAACCGAGAGAATTAGCCCAAGCTCGCTTTCCCAAAACTGTTGGGAAATTGCAAGGGTGGAAACAAACAGGAGGCGGCCAGGTAGATTACTTTGCTGCTTCAGCTTTTGGGGTTTTGGGGCAGCGATATCCTGAACCCAATTCAAAACGGCTAAAGCGCGATCGCGACGGTACGACTTCTGTAATTAAAGATCCGAAACATTGGCGACCTTTCGGTTTGGTATCTCCCATTTACTGGCTTTGCACAGGTGAACGGCACAAAGAATTAGATAAGGATTAAAAAGATGAATTCAGCAACCGTTAAAATTTACGAATTTAGCACCGGCATCCAAGCAGAAAGAACTCCTGATGGGTGGGTGTCGCGGGGATTTACGGGGGAGTATATGAACAAAACCATCGACCCTATTCCCGTCGCTATTCAAAGCGCGATCGCCAATCGAGAATTTGCCGTTGCTGAGGGTGCATCCAGCGACGAACCGGCAATTATTGGTCGTGAAGTGCGGAGTGGTGGGGAAGTTTGGTCTGCGATCGCGGTTGTCACCAGAGGCAGAGACGATCGTGGTCGCAGTGCTTCTATGTACCGTTACTTTTTCTGTGAAGGATTGGGCAATCTTTGGAAGATTTTGGCCTGGATGGAACCTTTGCGGAAAGCGGGGCGGATGCCTATTTTCAACCCATTTGAAACAAAAATTGTGGGGCAGCCTAATCAATATCAGGTGAATAATCAACCCGCAATTCCCCTCAAAACTGAACTTCAGTATTTATTAATAAATAATGAAGCGCCGATCATTATTTCTTCTGGACAGCCATGTACGGCTTCTATTATCAATGAAATGGCGGCTGCAAAAGCGAACGAAAATGGTCAACCTGTCGCTTGGGCGTATAAGGCGGAAGCATTGGAGCAACCCAGGAGTTTTCAGGTGATTCAGCCTGCTAGTGAAAAAGCCGAGCAATTGTTACGGAGGGCGATCGCGAGTACACCTCAATATACTGCCCCTATTGCCGGGGAATACGAGCTTAAATCCGCGATTAAGGGTTTGATTAGCCGGGATAAGGTAAAGCTGGATCAAGTGCAAGCAATTGAAACAGCAATTAACCAAATTCAGGATAACGATTGGGAGGCAATTTTTAATGGACAAGGGGCTTCCCAGGCCCTCAAACAGGGAATTTACAGCCCTCAAATGGTACGGCTGTTAACCCTGAGAGCGATCGTAATTCCTGAGAGACTACCAGAGTTTTTAGATTGGATGCAGAAGCGAGGTAAACAAGAAGATCATTATCAAGTTTCTGATATTTTTCAATCTGAAATTAAGAATTCTATCCGTGAAATTCTGGGAAATGAACCAAAATTTATCCTCAAAGTAACTCAAGGGGTAAGGTTAATTATTCCTAATTTGGTTTACCAGCCAGGATTGTTATACAGTGTTGTTTGGTTGTTAAGTTCACCCTCTGGATTTTGGCAACATATTTATTCTCGGCAGGTGGCTGGAGATATTGACCATGATTTAAGCTTAATAAATCAGAGAGTGAAATACCCATCCAATTCAAAAAGCCAAATACTTAATAATGATGAAAGCTGGAGAATTTTATCGAGTGAGTTACAGATTTATTGGCAACAGCGATCTTACCCGCATCAAGAAAGATATCAGCCATTGGCTGACTTGTTTGGTGAGTTAGGAAATCCTAGAATAGCCGCGTTTTTTTATCACGTTGCCTATGGGGAAGTTCCCAAAAATATTTTTATAAAGATATCCAATCAAGGTGGATTACATTCTACTGTTTATGGAATAACTATCAAGAGAAAAGTGCCATTAACAGAAATTTTAGGAGTTTTAATTCAAGAGTTTTTTGCCGTAACCCTACCAATAGGAGAAATAGATATGCCACTCTGGTTTGCTTTGTTTATTTTGCTAATTTTTACAAGCTCAGGATTTGGAGTTGGTTTGATGGTTGGCAGTTCAGGTAATCAACAAACAACCAAAAAAGATGATCCAGCTCAGAAAGAAAAAGAGCCTGGGTCATCAACACACTCTGTAAATCCTTTATCTACAAAGAAGCCTGATTTACCACCAGTAAGTATTACCAAAAATCAAATACCGAAAAAGATAGAGGACGAAGCCTTGGGAAAATTTGCTGATACAATTCGAGTAATTGATGAAGAGGTAGTCAAGGAACTTCAAGAAGAATTGGTATTAGATAAAATAGACATAATAAATGAACTTAAGTCACTTCTTAAAGTGGAAAATTATGCAGATGCTAAAAACGGAAACAATGAACTCACAAAAAGACAATGGATTGAGGCTATCTATGAATATCAAAGAATGAAATATTACAATATAAAGGGAAGTTATGAAGGAAATAAGGCAGATGGAGTAATTGAGACGAAAAAGCCGACAGTTGACAACTTGAAAAAAGATCTAAGGGATAGACTACAAAAGAAAGAACAACCATCACCTACTAGCTCATCTGGAAATAGGTTTTAAATATTATGAGAAGCTACCTTTACATACTTGCAGGCATTACATCAGCCTTAATTGGCTGGAACCTCGGTCAAGTATTCCTCACTGACTTAGGTTTACTGAAGTCATTTCCCGAACTCGTACTTTTTCCCTGCATCGCACTGTCACTCGCCGTGGCAATGGTGTTTACTGAAATCTTCATCAGTAGCCCCACTCGACCTAAATTATGCTGGCGAATAACTTTACTTCCGATTAGCATTGCCGCCGGATTAGGGATATTAGCAGGCTTAATTTCAGGTGGCATTGCCCAAATTGTCCTATTACCACAAATCCGCTTTGACACCAGAATTTTGAGAATTGTCTGTTGGCTGTTCATCGGCACTTCCACAGGCATTGCTGAAGGTGTAACTTGGCGATGGCATAGCATCGAAGCCGGAGATAAAAAGCGTTTTTGGCAGCGATTCCAGACAAGTGTAATGGCCAGCACTGCCGCGAGTTTAGCCGCCGCACTAATCTTTGAAATTCTCCGACAAATAGGAGCATTTCCGCCAGCTTTCAAAGGTATTGAAGACCCCATCGGTTTCTCAATATTAGGAATGTTGCTCGGCTTCGTATTTAGCATCTCAACATCTCCTAGTTATATGGCCGCTCTGAGAGCAGGTGCCGGCTTTGAATACACCGGGCCAATCTATTACGACGATCCCGATAGCTCGAACATCGCACCTGCCTATCCCATGATTGATAAACAGGAGGCAAAACTCAAATTTGTTAGCGATAGTGAATCAGATAAGATTGAGGAAGGTTTATCAATTCAACTACCTGCTATCGGCACAATTAGAATTGGTTCTGCTGACAAAGCAAATATTAAAATTCCGGGTCTTCCCCTTCACGTTGCTGACTTAGAAATAAAGGTTCGCGAAGCTATTCTCAAACCTAATCCTAAGTTTTATGGCAACATCGAAGTCAACGGCGATCGCCTGATTTCTCGCAAAGATATTTCTCTAAAACACAACTACGTCCTAACTTTTTACCCAAAAGATGAAAATACAACCGATGAAGAAAAATTTTACCGATTCGTTTATTACAATCGCTTCCTTGACCCCCAAGCTTAGTCTTTCTGCACTACTGGCTCTTTCTCTGGGAAATCCCGCTTGGAGTCAAGTTAAAACTGCGGAAATTGTCAGCAAGCCTACAGTAGAGGAGGATCGAGTGACAGTTCGCATTAAAGTTAAAGATCCTAACGATCGGCCTGCAATGGGTTTACAGGATACAAATTTTGAGCTAATTGTCGATAACAAACCACTCGAATTTCGCAGCAAAGACTGGAAAAGTCCTGATGAAACAATACCCCCTCCGGCGTGGATTATTGTGCTATTGGACTTCAGCGGCAGTATGCAGCAAAAAGATAGTCAAGGCACTAGCAAAATAGAAGGAGCTATCAAAGCAATTCGAGAATTCACGGCGGAACTTGCTAATCGTTGCCCCAAGAATTCAACCGTTTTCTGTCCCAAACCCCAAGTGTCAATTGTCCCCTTTGGCGACCCCGGAGAGGATTGTCCAGGCAATCCAGTTAATCAAGGGGTATTAGATAGATTTATCCCGGCTGGAGATTACAAATTAAATAATTATCTTGATTACTTAGCCAGTCAAAAACCTTGTGCTTCTACAAATATTTATGAACCCCTCGGTAAATCAATTAAGTTTTTAGCAAACGAGGCCGATCCACGTTTTTATGTGCCAGAAGATTCTAATCAACCGCAGCCAAGGCTGTCTGTTGTTCTTTTATCGGATGGCTATCACAATAAACCCAATGAGGAGCGAGATTTCAAAAATTTATTAGTGCTATTAAAACGCAATGAAAAAATTACTGTCCATACTTTGGGTTATGGTTTGACACCAGCGCAATTGGGGCAAAAGTATGGTTTAGGCAGACCGGCTAAACGTTCCGATATTGGCAACGGCGATCGCAAGGTTCCTGAAGAGGTATTTGTTGACGAAAAACGCTTAGCAGAAATCGCCCAAGCGACAGGCGGTATCGCGGAGTTTTCGCCCAATGCTCAGACGGTAGCTGAGAAGCTGAAATTATTTCTAAATGCTCTCCTGGGCGAGTACCAAATTAGCTACCAGCACCCGAATGCTGAACGCGGTTCTAAGCATGATGTCCGCGTTGCAGTTCAATCGGAAGATGGCTCTAAGGTCAAGTCAGAATTAGCTTTTTACACGATCGCAGTTTTTGGGCGATCGCTCCCCTTGGGTACTCGTATGATTATGTTGCTAGTGGTGTTGATATTTATAGGTGCAGGCGGTGTTTTACCCTTTTGGCTGTGGGGGAAATATTTAAAGCAGGAAATGGAGGGTTAGATATGAAAATCATTATCGTGCGTAAGTCCTGTTAATGTAGAATTTCAGTAAAAATTAGGTAAAAGGAACCAAACTGCGATGAATCTATACCACTATTTCTCAAAAACCTTACTCTATTTCGCACTGCTAACAACCAGTAGTTGTCAGCAACTATCACAACTATCAAGTATTCTACCCTCAAGCTCAAGTTTACCTGCAAGTTCATCCGGGGGGTGTCCAGAAAAGCCTACAGGAGATTTAGATAGTAAGAATGTGAAACAACTTTCAATAAGTAGCACTGAAACTATTCAAGAATCGGGTCAAGCTAGGGCTGGAAAATACATCGGATATGCTTTTGAAGCCCAATCAGGTCAGGAGTTAAGTTACCGGACTAAAGACAATATTTGTGTTTGGGTTTATGCACCTGATACCCAACTTTTAACCACAAAAAATCTAACTCAGAATGGGAAATACATCATTCAGATTTCTGCTCCTCAAGGTTCTACAAGTTTTAGCTTAGAAATGACTTTAGGAAGTTTTGCCGCAGTTTCAAGTCTTACACCTTCCACACTTTCACCTGCTTCTGTTCTCCCACGATCTAGCCCTCCATCCTCAAAATCGAGCCCGGATTTACCAGCCCGCTCTAAATCTGCTGCTGCTTCATCCCCAGTAACAGGATTAAGTGAAAAAGAAACTGCTCAACTTGTTCAAAATTGGCTAAATGCTAAAAAACGGCTATTCGCTCCTCCCTACGAGGAGGAATTAGCGGCTAATTTAACCACCGGCGATCGTTATACCAAAACTATCGGTGCGATTAAATGGTTGCGAGAAAATAATGCTTATTATCAATATAAGTTAGCTGAAGTTGACGCATTCGGTAACTTTTCTGCATCCTCTGATCAAGCTCAAATAGATGTTAATGTCACCGAAGACCTAGTGTTATATATTAATGGTCGAGTTGATGAAAAAAACACCTCATTCGGATCTAAAACTAAAGGTTATCGCTTTTACTTTAGAGCAGATAGAGGTAATTGGAAAATAGAAAATGTTGAGTCTTTGTAGGTAGAAAAATGAAGAAATATCGTAACAAAAAATACTTCAAAAGAAACTTATTCGCAATCCTTGTAATTATGATAATTGTTATTACTACAATTTCAATATTTTTGAGCATACAACCAGGGATAAAAAATTTTTTAGCGGCTAGATTTTTAGGTAGAGTGAGCGATGAGAAACAACAAGAATATTTTGAAGAAGGGCAGGATTGTTTTAAATATTATAAAAATAATCAAAACAGAATAAAGACAAAACAAATTTCGCTAGTAACTCAACCAATTAAAGAATCAGGAAGAATACAAAGTGGTCAATTTATGCAATATAATTTTAAAGCTAAGTCTGGGCAAACCTTGAGTTATAAAACTACAGATAATATTTGTCTGGGGATTTACACCCATGAAGAAAAGCTTCTTAAAAGCAATAAATTACCCCATGATGGTGAATACACCATTTTAGTTTCAACTCTTCAAGGTATTACAACTTTTAACTTAGAGTTGAGCTTAGAAGCAGTTCAAAACTCTCCACCTACTTTGCCTGCTGCTTCTCCTCCATCTGTACCTACTTTCGGTTCGATTTTGCCACCAAAACCAACTAATTTTACTCCATCGTTGATGGGACATTTATATTATCCAGAAGCCACTCAGAATCACCTGACTCTCATAGCCAGCTATGCTCAGCAGCAATATCAGCGGTTTGAGTACCTCGATCAAGAAGCTGCAAAAGCGCTGATGAAGCTCATCTACGCGGCTCGTGATGAAGGAGTCTGGATTATTCCTGTCTCAGGTTTTCGTGACGTTAAGCGACAAAAACTTTTATTTGACGAACAGATAGCACGTCTCGGATCTGCTGAAGCTGCTGCAAAAGTTAGCGCTCCTCCAGGCTACAGCGAACATCACACCGGCTACGCTGTCGATCTAGCTGATGGTCGGTTTCCCAAACAAGATATTACAAATGCTTTTGTCGATACTGATGCCTATCGTTGGCTTAGCCAACACGCCAAAGAATATGGATTTGAAATGTCTTTTCCTCTCAACAACTCCCAAGGCGTTATGTTTGAACCTTGGCACTGGCGATTTATAGGCTCACCTCGGGCAGCTACAATTTTTTCCAAGGTAACAGATAGTCAATAGGTGAATAAAAGTGATAACTGACGTTACAAAAAAACAAAACAATCCTGAGTAATCATTTTGCAAACCATAAGGAGATTTGACCATGCAAAACATTTTTGGACAATTAAGACAGAAACTTAGCAAACCTTTACTTTTTGGCCTGTACGGAGCAACAGGGTGTTTCATGGCTGCTATCGGTGGAGAAATTTTCTTAGCTTTAGCCCTACCGCCTTCAGCCCCGACTCAGCCACCGCCACCACAAGTAGATGTCATGTTTGTTTTAGATATAACAGGTAGCATGGGAGGGGAAATTAGGGGTGTACAAACAGGCATCCAGAGCTTTGCCCGTGAAATGACTTCCAAAAAACTAGATGCTCAGGTAGGACTAATTGCTTTTCGCGATCGCCTCAATGGTGAGGAGTCGCAAATACTATCTTTTGATGGCTCTCCCCTCACTTCTGATACTGATAGCTTCAGTAGCCAAGTTGGAAAGCTACGTGCAAAAGGTGGCGGAGACGATCCAGAAAGCAGCCTTGACGCAGTAGCTTTAGCAGCACGCCAACCATTTCGCCCCAAAGCAACTAAAGTAATTCTTTTAATTACAGATGCACCACCAAAATTACCAGATCGAGAAATGCAATCAGTAGCAGAAACCGCTAATGTGCTGCGCGAAAATAATATCAATCAATTGCATTTAGTGATTCAAGGTAGCGATCGTCCAGCTTTTGAAGGTCTGCAAACGAGTTCCCCTGGTGAAACTTTTCTCTTGAGTGAAGCAGCAGCAGGAAGAGGAGGTTTTGAAAGCATCTTGCCAACAGTTGGAAAACAGATTGCCGAGACAACTATTAAAGGATTGCAAAGTAACAAAGAATTCTCAGCAGAATCACTTACGAGACTAATAATTGTTATCTCTACCTGGACAGGAATCTTAGCGATTGGAGTGTGTTTAGCACTGATTATGGGTCAAAACCATTATCTGCGACGGCGACTTCTAACTAAAGGGGAGGGCTTCAAAGGATCTAGTGGCAGTTTAATTGCCGGTTTCGTAGCCGGTGGCGCAGGTCAACTTCTGTTTTTACCAGTAGCAAATATTTCTATTTTAGTAACTGTTGGCAGAGTCATTGGCTGGGCGATCTTAGGCACGCTCCTCGGCGGCGGAATGTCCTTCTTTGTCCCCAATCTCCAAATCCGTCGTGCCCTACAAGGTGGAGGTATCGGTGGTGCCGCCGGCGCGATTGGTTTCCTATTAGTTTCAGCCACCTCTGGAGACTTGGTAGGACGACTCGTAGGCGCTGCCATCATCGGCTTTTTCATTGGCTTAATGATTGCCTTAATTGAAGATTTAAGCCGGAGAGCTTGGCTGATCGTGCATTGGACACCAACAGAACAAACCAAAATAAATTTAGGTACAAAACCTGTACTTTTAGGCAGTTCTGAAGATGCTCATATCTACTTACGCAAAGACCAAGGTTATCCATCTGTTGCGGCCAAAATTTACCTAGAATCAGGAAAAATTGTTATGCAGTTTGATGAGGAAATGCAAAAACTCAAAGGTATGAAAATTTTAAGGCACGAACTAGCTAACGGCGACAGAAGAAAAGTAGGAGATGTAATGATTGAAGTAAAAACAGCTACGGGGAACTTGCCATGAATAGTAGGAAAAGTTATCGGACTAAAATCCCAGACTACTAATGAGGATTACTTAGTTAGACAGTTGGCTGGATATTTGTAGGTAACTCAATGAAATAAAACATGATCAAATACACAATTGCTCTCAAACTCAAAGACTCCCAAAACCCTAACGAGGTCTACCAATACACACTCAGCCTAACTTCCCATCAAGAAAACAATCCAGAGCAAATTTTTACCTCGGAAATTCGAGAAAGTATGCGGAAAAACTTACAAAGTCAAAGTGAATCTGAAATAAACGATCGTCATCTAAACCAGATGATCAAAACTTGGGTTCAAGATATCAAAGAAGGATATAGAGTCAGTAACATTACTCTTGATTTGCGCCCGCTGATAGCTTCAAAAATAGACAATTTGAAGGAAACAGGCAATCAAGAGATGCCAAACCCCATTCCTCCAGAGCTTGGGGATATAGCACCTATTTGGGGAATGTTACCGCCCCTGAATTTTTGTTAAAACCTGCACAATTTTCCAAGATATTGAGATAATTTACCAAAGGAGAACAAGACAATGCTAAATGTCCAAATTGCACCCCACCGAGAATTCTTACCTGCCGATTCTTCAGAACAAAAACTGTTCGTAATGCTGAAGCTGCGGCCGAAAAAAGAAGTAGCAAATACGCGCCCGCCAACAACATTTGTCTTCCTAATTGACACCAGCGGTTCCATGCGTGAAGTTATAGTCGGTGATTCCGTACCCACTGGCAATACCTTTACGGTAGATGGTCAAGAGTATATGAGTGTCACCGGAGGGCAAACCAAGATAGATATTGTGATGCAATCCCTAAACAAACTGATTTACTCTGGCAAACTTGGGGGTAGCGATCGCATTTCTATCGTCCAGTTTGACGACTCCGCTTCTACCCTGATCGGACTCACTCCAGCCACCCAAACCAGTCAATTAGAAAGCGCAATTGATCGACTTCGCGAATTCTCTGGCGGCACACGCATGGGATTGGGTTTGCGTCAGGCTTTAAACTTAATCTCAGGGCAAAACATGACCATCCGGCGCACTTTGCTATTCACCGATGGTCAAACAGTTGATGAAGATTTATGCAGGGCGATCGCCAGTGAATTTGCCGCCAATAACACCCCCATTACCGCATTAGGAGTTGGAGAATTTAACGAAAACTTACTCACCCATCTCAGCGATACCACTGGCGGAATTCCGCTTCACATCGTTACAGAAGAAAACCAAAGCGGCGCGGCAGTTTCTATTAGCAAACTGCCCGATACAATCATTCAGGAATTCAGCCAAGCGCAGCAAGAAGTCATCACCAACTTAGCCTTAACCGTCAAAACAGTTCAAGGTGTAAAACTGACTCGTATTGTCCGTGCTTATCCTTCTCAAGCTGAATTTTCTCTCACTCAAGACCCCTATCCCATTGGCAATGCTGTAGCGAACGACGAAACTGTTTTCATCTTAGAATTCAGCATAGAAAGTCGTGTTGCATCCCGCGTCCGAATTGCACAATTAGGCTTAACCTACGATGTACCAGGACAAAACCGGCGCGGCGAATTACCCCCGGCAAATCTACTCGTACAATTTGTTGCTGGACAAGTAGCAGCCCAAGTGGATCAAGAGGTCATGGGTTATGTACAACAGTGCAACATTTCTCAACTCGTTAATGAGGCTACGCGCCTTGCCGATCGCAATCCTCAGAAAGCTGAAGAATTGCTAGAAACTGCCCGCCGCATGACTGTAAGAATTGGCAATGACGCGATGACTGAATCTCTCAATCAAGCTCAAGACGAATTGCGAAAAACCCGCAAGATTTCCGACGGAACTCGCAAAACCGTCAAAATGGGTTCCAAAGGTAAAACCGTCAAAATGGGCGGAGATATCAATGACGACGAGCTTTCCGAAGAACAAATTCGCAAGCTTTCAGGAACCTAGAACAACATAAGTCCTGCAACAAATTTTCCAACCTCACAATTACAACCAAAGGAGTTAAAACTATGACCATTATTTGCCCAGCCTGTAGCTATGAAAACCCAAATGATGCAGAATTTTGCGATGCTTGTGGGTATGAATTGGGAGGTGTTACGGCATCTGTAGCCCCCACTATAGTTCAGTCCCCAGAGCCAATTTCACCTGCCCCTACTTCAACTAGCGGCACTTTTACACCCACTCCGCCACCTACATTTCCTACTTTCCCAACAGTCCCGACTTCGGCACCTTCGGCTGCAACGGCTAGGCTAATTTCCAAACAATCTAGTTCGCCTACAAGCGAATTTCTGCTAGATGGAAGCAATGCAATTATCGGCAAGTTTGATCCTGATATGGGGCCTGTAGATGTTGATTTAGAAGGGTTTTCTGGGGACGAAACTATTTCCCGCAACCATGCAGAAATTTATCAAGAAGGAGGCGCGTGGAAAATTAAGGATCTTGGCTCGACTAATGGTGTTTTCATTAAACAGGCCGGTCAGTCTAAATTCGGGGCTAGAATTACCACGCCTGAGATTTTAAATAATGGAGATGAGATTGCGATCGCGAAAATTCGTTTCCTCTTCCAAAGTCCTTAATTAACCTCCAGCCCCAGGGTGAAACCTGGGGCGATCGACTCTAAAGCCGCTCATATCGGCTTCCCGAATCTACAACTTCATCACCTCAGAGTCCTATGACAAATACTTTAGTAATTCAAGAAAAATCTCGGCTCTCAATAGATAACTTTCAATTAGAAGTCTTATCTTCTTGGGGTCAAATAACAGCAGGAATTTACTACTTCAAAGTAAATATTGAGAACGACAGTGACAGAAACAAATCCCCAAAAATTGGCTTATTGCGCGTCGGTTCTACAGAAGGAGGATTAAAACGAGAACTCGATGTGCGAGAGATTTTAAGTGGCTATAAAATGATTGGGGAACTCCTCGCTCAAACTATCGAAGATTCCGTAAAGATAGAGACGCGATCGTTGGCTCAATCTCATCAGCAACCAGAACCTGAAAAACTGAAGCCGCAAATGGATTTCGACCAGCTAGAATCCTTGGCAAATTCAGCAGAGCCAACCTCCCATCAAGCAGAACAAAATAACGAAGAATCAGCCAGTGCCGCCGAAGATGTTACTAATGAAAGTCATCCCAAATCAGACGATTTAGAGGAGATAGTTACTGGGGACCCAGAAACCGGGATTTTTCACCAAAATATTTCGTTGCCGCCCGCCGATTCCATAAAAAAACCGGTTTCTTTGGTTGGAGTGCCTAACTCCTCAGAGAATACTACTGAGCAAACTAATGCAGAATCCGAATATTTAGAGGAGGAATGCTACCCAGAAAAAGAAATGTGTGGAGATGGGAGCGATCGCAAACTACTTGTACTAACCTATCTCCCTGAAGACAATACAACCTTACAAGCTTGGCTAGGACAAGATAACTCCTTAGAATCCTCCTTATCTATAACCAGTCAAGTTTGTCAATTCTTTCGCTACATTTATCAGCGTGGGTGGTGCTTTGTCCAAATTCTTCCCCAATTTATTCAAGTAGAAACTCCCCTCAAATTTTTTGACTTAACAGGAGCTTATCCACTCAATGAAAAACTAAAATCCGGCTTGTTAGAAAACTACAGCGCTCCTGAACTCGCATATAGCCATCCCATCCAAGAAGCAATGAGCAGCTACACAGTAGGAGCTTTATTGTATCATGCCATTCACAAACAACCCCTTTCCTCCGACAACCAAATCGACATTAAAATTGCCCCCATCCCCCGGATTTACCAACTCCTAAAAATTGCTCTTTCTCCCTTGCCAGAAGAACGTTTTTCCTTGTCTCAACTCTTAAGCCTATTAGTAGAAACCCGCCAATCTTTACAGGTTAGTGAAATTAACTGGAATGTCGCCAGCAGATCGACTATCGGCTTGTCAACTAGCCGCTTGCAAAATGAAGACAGCTATGGCATCCGTCAAGTGCAGTTAAGCAACTCAGAAACTCTAATATTAGGAGTTGTTGCTGACGGTATGGGAGGAATGTCTCAAGGTGAAGTTGCTAGTAAATTAGCAGTTCAAACAGTCCTTGAAGAGCCCATTCCTACTGAATTTAACAGTATAGAGAAAAAATCTGAATGGCTCGTCTCATTAGTGCAGAAAGCAAATGAATCTGTCGCTACTAACGTGCGTGACGGCGGAACAACATTAAGTATCACTTTAGCAGTCGGGCGAGATTTAGCGATCGCGCACGTTGGTGATAGCCGAATTTATCTTCTCAGACAAGGAGAAATACGCCAATTAAGCGAAGATCATTCACTGGTAGCCATGCTTGTTGCCAGCGGTCAAATCACCCAGGAAGAAAGCTTAGATCACCCAGATCGCAATGTCCTCACCAAATCGATCGGTTCAAAACGCAGATTAAGTGATGGCTACGTTCAACAGTTAAGCCGTTCAGGTCAAAACCTATCCTTACCCCTAGAAAATGGTGACATCTTGCTACTATGTTCCGACGGCGTATGGGATTTAGTATCCAACGAGGAACTAACTAAATTTTTCACCCATAATCAAACTTTGCAAGTAGCAGTTGATGAAGTTATTAATTGCGTTCTTAAGCGAGGAGCAACTGACAATGCCACACTTCTAGCATTACAATTTAGCAGCTATCCAGACAACAGTTACTAAATCAATAGGAGTAGATGTTAGTCATGTCAATCACCTGTCCTTATTGTGCTACAGAAAATCCTCAAAATGCCCTAGCTTGTATAAGTTGCGGCGCTCATTTTTCCCTGCAAACATCTAGCTATTACTTATCTCCGGGTAGTTCCCTCCAGCAAGGAAAGTATCAAATTGAAACCTTAATTGGCGAAGGTGGATTTGGTATTACCTACAAGGGGATTGACTTAGTAAATTCTCGGACTGTCGCCATCAAAGAAAACTGGCCAGAAAAAGCGAGTCGGCAGGGAACAACTGTTATTTGGCCCCACACAACCACTCCGAAAAGTAGAGACTGGCAACTGAAGAAAGTAGCTACAGAAGCTCAATATTTATCTCAGTGCCAGCACCCAAATATTGTCAGAGTCTACGATTGTTTTAAAGAAAACAATACTGCTTATGTCGTGATGGATTTCATTACAGGCAAACCCCTTTCTAAAATCCTTGAAGAAGAGGGGCCACTGCCTGTACAACGAGTCAAACATTACTTACTACAACTAGCAGAAGCACTCAAAATCATTCACACCGCCAACTTGCTACATCGAGACATAAAACCAGAAAATATCCTGATCGATCAGCAAGATAGAGCAATTCTGATTGATTTTGGCGCGACCAAAGAGTTCATTGCAGGGCAAACTAGACAAATGAGCGTCACACTGACGCAGGGATACGCACCCCTCGAACAATACAGTTATAAAAGCAAGCGATGGCCTGCTACAGATATTTATGCGTTGTGCGCTTCCATGTATGAATTGTTAACTGGTCAACTTCCTCCAGAAGCAACAGAGAGAATTCAATCAGACAGCCTCACTCCACCCGGACAATTGATACCCGGTATCGATCCTGTATTAGATCAGGTTATTGTTACTGGCATGAAAATGCGGGTAGAAGAAAGGTGGCAAACAGCAGCGGAACTGATTAAAGTTTTCAGAGTAAGTAGTGTCACACCTAAACTAATTCCTATTCCATCTCTTAGTTCTCGCGTTGAATTTTTATTAGATAAAAACCGATTAGTTGTAGGAATAATTGGGATAGAACCGGAATCAGTAGATATTAATTTGTCTGGTTTTTCTGGTGCTAATACAGTCTCAGGTAAACACGCAGTAATTTATCAAGAGGCAGAAGGGTGGAAAGTCATAGATTTAGGTTCAACTAATGGAACATTCATCAAACGGACTGGAGAGCAACGATTTAGTAACAGAATTACTGCCTCTGAAACTTTAAATTCAGGGGATGAGATTGCCTTTGGCAAAGTTCGCTTTCGATTTGAGAACTAATAAAATTTGAACTAATAAAATTTGAACTGAGGTAACTAAAATGTCTATTATTTGTCCCGCTTGCATGACAGAAAACTCCGATAATGCGTCATTTTGCACAGTCTGTGGCTTTTCCCTAACTCCTGCTGGCAGCAGCAGTTCATCTTCCTATCATTTGGCTGCTGGCGCATTACTCAAACAAGGGCGCTACAAGATAGAAAAAACTTTGGGAGAAGGTGGATTTGGGATTACTTATAAAGGTACTGACTCGACAAACTCACTAGGGGTTGCCATTAAAGAACTTTGGCCGGAAAAAGCGATCAGACAAGGAACAACTATTACTTGGCCAAATTCTATTACTCCTCAGACCAAACAGCAACAACTCTCTAAATTTCAGCTTGAAGCTAATTACTTATCGAGATGCGTTCATCCTAATATCGCCAAAGTTTATGACTGGTTTGAAGAGAATAATACTGCTTATATAATTATGGAATTTATTTCTGGTAAATCATTATACCAGGTATGGAAAGAGGAAAACCCTTTATTAGAAGAACGGGTCAAACGCTATATAATTGAAATTGCATCAGCCTTAAAAATAGTTCACACTAATAATCTCCTCCATAGAGACATTAAACCGGATAATATTATTATCGATAATCAAGATAGAGCAGTTTTGATTGATTTCGGGGCTACTAGAGAGTTTATCGCTAATCAAACTACTAATATGACGCAGTTGTTAACCCCCGGATATGCTCCTCTTGAACAGTATTCAGCAAAAGGCAAACGCTATCCTGCTACAGACTTTTATGCTTTATCTGCATCAATGTATGAATTATTAACTGGAGAGCCACCAGCAGCCGCTACTGACAGAGTATCTTCCGAAACCGTCACTCCCCCTCGGCAATTACGCCCCGATTTAAGCCCTTTAATTGAACAGGTAATTTTAACGGGAATGAGAATGAAGGTAGACGAGAGATTTCAAACTGCTGATGAACTCATTGATGCGCTCAACGGTAAGTTTGTCTCGCCCCTGCACAAGCGATCGCAGGATTTAGTGCAGCAAGGAAAATTAGCAGAAGCAGTTCAAGCTTACGAAAAATGTTTAACTAATGAGCCGAATAATGGTGATGCAGCCGTCGAATTGTCACTGGTTTTGATTCACCTGAATGACTCTCAGACAGAAGTTGCTGCACAGAAAGCCATTCAACTAAAACCGAATGATGGTAGGGGTTATGGAGTGCTCGGCCTGATTAACTGCCGGAAATCAAATTGGTCAGAAGCCGTTAGACAATTGCAGCAAGCCACAAATCTTTCCCCTCACGAGGCTTGGATACAAGCTAATTTAGCCTGGGCTTTAGGTAAGACGGGAGATTGGCAGCAAGCAGAAGTTGCAGTCGATCGCGCCATTCAAATCGATCGCGCCATTCTAAAAGATCCCACCATTCAAAAAGATCCCCCCATTCAACAAGATCCCGCATCACCTTTTGCACTGGGACTAAAAGCCTGGATCGCGGTGAATCAAAAAGACTGCAAACTAGCTATTGTTCATGCCCGAAAAGCTATTTTTAAGTCAAAGCAGGCTAATTCTCAAAGCGATCGCGAACTACTACGGTGGGTATATCCTTGCCTAACAATCGCTTTAGATAGAGCAGTAGTCACTCAACAAGCGCGTGATGTAGAGCGATGCCTTCAAGAGTTTATCGCTCAGATTCCTGACAGTAGTTTCGCCTGGGGATTTACAGGTTGGAAGCAAGCTTTACAAGGACTATGGACTAATGCTTTTCCTAATTTTGAACAAGCCACACGCCAACCACAAGCACCTGCATGGATATTTGGAAATTTAGGAATTGTTCGGGAACACCTGCAAAATATTCCTGGGGCTATCCAAGCTTATGAAGCTTGCCATCAAAAATTTCCAAATGATGCTTTTATCCCATTTCGCTTAGGTACATTGTTAGGGCAACAGGGACAGTGGTTGCCAGCGCGAGCGTGTTTGGAAAAAGCCGTTCAGCTACAACCAGACTATGCTGAGGCACATCATAATTTAGGCTGGGTATTGTTCAATATTAAAGACCAAGAAGGTCAAGTTGAGAACTTTCGGGCTATGCGGTCAGCTTATCGGAAAGCGGCTGAATTGTATTCCCATCAGCAAAAATATGCTTCAGTGCAAGTGATTAAACAAGCTTTTCAAGCGATCGGTTCTGAAATTTAGAAGTTGAAACCGCCACCATGATTTACCAAATTGTTCAAACCTTTCTTTGGTATCCTAGCTCTAGTGCGAGCGCTTGGAGTAAAGGGCGACAGTTCCTTTCCCAATGAGATTTGAGAGTTTGGTAGTTGATGTTGTACTCTCTAGCGATCGCTGCAAATTTGTCAGGTAAATTTTTGAGTAACACTTTCTGGGTAAGAGTTTGACAATTGCACTCTGGATGTCCTTTGGGATATAGCGCTACGCGCTAACGT
>MBRE01000015.1:0-9381 GCA_001698425.1 Oscillatoriales cyanobacterium USR001
GATCTTTACAAAAATTGAAGGGAAAATTAGCTATGAACTTGCAACAGACCCTTCTAATACTTTTTACATCCCTCTCCTTCGTCAATTTGATTTAGCTTAGGCAGCTAACTTTTTAATAATACCAATTCTAAAAAAGTTTACAACAGTTTGGGTAGGGGCGGGTTCGCCAACAATCACCGCAATTCGTCAAAATCTTCAAAAACCCGCCCCGAAGACTGTAGCATTAATTTAGAGAAATGGTATTACCCACTGCCTCTATATTTAGTAGGGGCGAATGGCATTCGCCCACCATATATAGCGCTAAAACTTTCTAAGCAGCTTTAGCAAAATTTTCCGCAGCAAAATCCCAGTTAGCTAAATTATCCAAGAAATTAGCAATGAAATCAGGACGACGATTTTGGAAATCAAGGTAATAAGCGTGTTCCCATACATCCAAAGTTAACAGCGGAATTTGACCGTGAACCACTGGATTTTCTGCATTAGGAGTTTTGGTAACTTTCAGAGCGCCATTATCCAAAACTAGCCACGCCCAACCACTACCAAATTGAGTAGCAGCAGCAGCTTTAAAGTCGTCTTTAAATTTATCAAAGCTACCGAAATCAGCAGCAATTTTATCAGCCAATGTACCAGTAGGAATACCGCCACCATTTGGCTTGAGGGAACTCCAGAAAAAGGTGTGATTCCACACTTGGGCGGCGTTGTTGAAAATGCCGACTTTGGAAGGATCTTTAAACGAGATACTAACAATTTCTTCGAGAGATTTATCGGCTAATTCTGTGCCTTCAATCAGTTTATTCAAATTCGTCACGTAAGCTGCATGGTGCTTATCGTGGTGGAATGAGAAAGTATTTGCCGACATTTTAGCTGACTCTAGCGCGTCAGCGGCAAAAGGTAGGGGGGGAAGTTCAAATGCCATTGTGTTCAATCCTCTCTAGGTTATTTATTGGGTTGACTTTCCGGCTGTTGTATGTTAATAGCCCAGAGTGACTAGCTTCAGGTGAATGGAGCTAGGGTCAACAAATCTTTACAATTTAATTATTTTATAGCAGTTGGGAGACTTTGACATATACCAAATGTTTAATCTTGATGGGGTGACAAACAAGTTGAAAAACTACGCTCATAATCATAAAATATGCAATTTGTCAATAGCTAAAATCAATGATTTCTCCCTAGTTTTTTATAGCTGAGTAGATAACTGGTATTCTGCAATTATAATTCTTAATTGTAAGTCTTGCCATTGGGCAAAATTGCTCCAATTAAATTAGCACCCCTCATATCAGCTTCCGCTAAAACCGCACCCCGCAAATTAGCACCCATTAAATCAGCTTTATACAATTTTGCCCCAGTCAAATTAGCATTGCTCAAATTAATATTTCCCATCCGCGCCCCAGTAAAATTAGCTTTCATCAAACAAGCATCGCTCAAATCAGCATTACAAAGATTAGCCTCACTAAAATTAGCTTCGATTAAATAAGCACCACTCAGATTAGCCTCACTTAAATAAGCCCCAGCTAAATTAATTCCAGTTAAGAGTTTCTTACTCAAATCTAAACCTCCCAAGTCAGCACCACTGAGATTAATTCCACTCAAATGACACCCATGTAAAACAATCTTTCTTAAGTAAGTTTTACTCAAATCTGCTTTACTTAAATTCGCCCTAGTTAAAATAGCTTCACTCAAATCCGCCTCCCCCAAACTAGCCAAATTTAGGTAAGATTCAGTTAGATCGGCACGCCTCAGATTGGCCTTTAACAAATTAGCTTTTGTTAACTCAGCACGAATCAAATTCGCCCCGGCTAAATTCGCCCGCGCCAACTCAGCCCCAGTTAAATCGGCATCTGTTAAATCGGCATCCTTAAGATTAGCTTGAGTCAAATCTGCATCTCTAAGTTTAGCTTCAATCAGCTTTGATTTAATCAAATATGCTTTACTGAGATTGGAGTCATTCAGAATAGCTTGAGTGAGGTTAGCAGCACTCATATCTGCACTTTTTAAATTAGTTTTAATCAATTTGGCTCCGCTCAAATTAGCCCAATTTAAGTGCGCTCCCATGAGGTTAGCTCCCGTCAAGTCGGCTCCCGTCAAATTAGCCCCGCTCAGACTTGCTCCTATCAGGTTAGCGCCCGTCAAATTAGCCCCGCTCAAGTCAGCTTTGCTCAGGTTAGCTCGGCTGAGATGTGCTTTGCTCAAATCAGCTTCGCTGAGATCCGCCCCAATTAGGTAAGGTCTATTTTGCTGTTCGTTGATATTTGTTAAAACGAGGGTAGAGCTATCATCATCATCCCCGGAATTTACTATGCTGAGAAGTAGCCCATGCAAGTTTGCCCGCTTAAAATCTCTTTCACCTTCTGCGTATCGCTTTAGCAGTTCATTTGCATCCATATTCAACCTCTGTAAGAGATTTCAAGTTTACCAGTGGAGCAGGTTTTACCAATAAGGTGAGGTAGTTGTAGTTTTTGTGCTGAAAACACATTAAAAGTTGTTTATTCAAAGTTTTAGCGTGGTAGTAAAGATCGAAGTCCTACTGGATGCAACCCGCTCATTTATTATTTTAATATATATTTTATAATTTTTTGCACCATAGTGTAATATGCTTTAAGGTTGAGTAGCTCGAATTGAGTGGGACTTAGGCAAGTATTACAGTTAAAATTAGGTTGTAGGGTGCATCAGAGGCTGAAACTATCGATATTTGTTGTAAAACGTTGTCTGACGCACCCTACTAATTGGATTGGTTGGGTTAGTCCTAATTTTGCAAAAAAAGACTTTTCAACAGAGGTTTTTCAGAATTGTTGCGTGATCTTGACCTTGCTCAACCATTGCTTCTGCTGGTTGGAGGCGATCGCTTAACCCTAAAATAAATAGATTATTCTCAGCACCCATAGATTCGCAGCTTGTTTGCAGGCAGAAGAGTTCGCGACCTGTTAATTTACTAAAAAATGCACTTAAAATGCCAGCTTCTAAAAAACATACTGGACGTTTCCATTTCGGGGCTGTTTGAGCAAACATAGATTTAGTAATTTTAACAATTAAAAATCCTTGTTCTGTGCGACTGGGATCTAACTCAAAGGTTCCCCATCCATGAGTTTTCCAGCACTGTTGAAGACACTGGACAAATTCCACCATTTCCATTTCAGAAAGAGGTTTACCATAATATTCGCTAACTTCTTCACAAAAACGTGCATAGAAGTTTTTGCCCCACCAACGACCACAGTTATATAAGACTAAGCGGCTGGCTTGACCTGTTTCTTGTTCTAAGCCAATATATATGGCTTGAATTAATGTTTCTGGAAGTGCGATTAGGCGATCGCCTCGACGATTTTCTAGCAAACCAAGTTCTAAATCGCCTCGAATATAGGCATCACTAGCAAAGTAATTGCCAGGGATTCGAGGTTCTTGAAGTAATTCGGAAATGTTAATCATTGGTAATTGGTAATTGGTAATTGGTGATTGGTGATTGGTAATAGCATTAGGCATTAGCCATTAGCCATTACCCGTTACCAAAATCTTTGATATTTGGTCTAAAAATGGTTGCGCGATCGCCAAAGCTGGCTCAGAAAGTATTTCCTTCAATCGAGCTTGTAACAACTTCCAAATAGTTGTCTCTATTTGTTGGCTTTGGTGAGCTTTGACTATGCCAGAAAGCCATTCTTCTAGTCTTTGTTTAAGAAATCCCTCATCATTCAATAACATAGCCATTGCACAGTGACGCATGGCTAAGATCCAATGGGTAAGGGATCTTTCTAAGTTTTCCTGTTTCTCTTGCGGAAAAGCTTCTTGTAACTGATTGGCGATCGGTTGAAAGATCGCTACTTCTTTATCCCGTAAAAACTCATAAACTTTTAAGCGTTGAGCTAAGGTAGCAGCATATCGTTTAAAAATTGCGAGTTCTTCGTTTTTCAGAAAGCGGGTTTCCGCATGATCCAGAAGTACCTCAATCTCAGGGTGCATGATTTTAAGAAGTTAGTAATGGGATAATTGGGTAATTGGTAATTGGTAATTGGTAATTGGTAATTGGTAATTGCATACAGGGTAAAAACAACTCCCCAGTTAACAGTTAACAGTTAACAGTTAACAGTTAACAATTAACAGTTAACAATTAACAATTATTTAGAACAAGTCAAGTAAATCATCAAGGGTAACTTCTGTAGATTCCTTAGTAGAAATAGTTGCCACAGGCAAAGGTGTAGGCATTGCGCCAACTTCGGGAATACCTTCCCAAGAAATCCCCCGAAAAAACTCTCCTACTGAGGAAGTTAAACTCAAAGTTTTACCAGTAACAGATCCATTTTGGGATGTTCTGGGTATTCCCATCCAATTACAGTTACCGAAAAAATCTTGAACTGATTTTTCCAGCCAAGAAGTCTCTGTTTTCATCGTAATCTTTCCCCATCTTGCAGCCGTCTTTGAATATCCCGTGCCGTTGCTCCTTCGTTAACCCAGAAAGCAGCAGCATCTATTTTATCTGGATTTCCTAATAGAAACTTGCAATAAGTTTCTCCCATTGAGTAGCACTGAAGTTCAATGCAACTGAGGGGTTTTTTCACTAAAGCACCGAAGAAACCTGCAAATAAACCTGCATAGAGGTGACAAACTGGTTTGCCAACATCTCCCAAGGTACGAGCAACTGCGGAGTCAAACAGGTTGATGAAGATGCACCCGTGTTTGCGATCGCTCATATCCACTTCCCATCGCCCCCAGCCTTGAGATGTAAAAGGCCACCACCAAGTTTCTAGTAAAAACATTAAATTTGATTGGCGGACATTGTGTCCAAACTCGTCTCCAAACCATTTCTGAAAATATTCTGAATCCAGAGTACCCCACTGGCAGCCGATCGTGTACATGATCACCGACGAAGCGGGGCCGACTTCTTCTTCGAGTCCCTCTACCAAGCCGATGATAAAGTCTTCGCTAGTAAAAATATTGCGAGACTCATTCCAGTCAGCGATCGTACCGCTTTGGTGGTCAAAAGCAAAAAAATCCTTAAACCGGTAATGGTTGTGACTTTTAGGATATAACTGCTTGAGAGTTGGTTGGGGTTTAGCGGTTTCTCTTTTAGGGGCAGAGACCATGTACACAATACTCCTGTTTGGTTTGACTTGCTCAACATTCGGGTAAAAAGTGGGTAGTTTTAGTAAGGCTGACATCCTAATTTACTGCTTACCTCAAATTGTCAGTCTTTTGAACTTGCCTACTTCAAGTATGAATTAGTAAAAAAAACATAATGACGCACCTATATATAACTTAACCTTTTTTCGGAAGTTGTCATCAAATTTTTATGGGGCGATGGCTGTAACTACCAATTTCCGTATATTAATTTATGTTTGTTAATATTTTACTTTAACTTAAATATTGCCCAAAAATGTGGTATGATGCCAACTAAGGGAATTTGGTTAAAGAAACACTTTAACTTATGTGTTTGTTACCATAAGTTAGCAAAAAATTATAGGTATATGGCATGAAACATCACGCTTGTATTGCAATTGGCATTAATCAATATCAGAGCCTCCAACCATTGAGTTATGCCCAAGAAGATGCTGAGGCGCTGCATAGTTATTTGGTTGATGAAGCTGGTTTTGCCCCGGAGAGTTGTCTGTTGCTAACTGACTCATCGCCGGCGATGTGGGGCAGTTCTACTTATCCGAGCCGGGAAAATATACTCAATCTCATAGAAAGTTGGCGATCGCAGCATTTACAAGCTGGAGATTTAGTCTGGTGTTTTTTTAGCGGCTATGGTGTCAGCTATGAAGGTCAGGACTATTTAATGCCGATCGATGGCGATCCGGCTGATGTCCCAGGTACGGGGATTGCGATGAAGTCTCTATTTGAGAGTCTGAAGGCTGCACCGACGGAAACGATATTAGTGCTGCTGGATATGAATCGCTCTCAGGGCGTGAAAGCGGGGGAGGCGATCGGTACTCAGACGGCTGAGTTAGCTCGCGAGATGGAAATCCCGACGGTGCTTTCTTGTCGCCCCACTCAAGTTTCGCGGGAAACTTCGGCTCTGCGGCAAGGTTTTTTTGCGGCGGCGCTGTTGGAAGGCTTGCGCTCAGGGCAGTTAACCACGTTAAAGAGTTTAGAAAGGTTTTTGAGCGATCGCTTGCCTCAGTTATGCGATCACCATTTACGCCCCAAACAAGAGCCATTAATTGTGGTGAACCCCCCAGGAAAAGTTCATCAAGTAATTTTGCCGGATAGCCCTCAGTTAGTGGCGGCCGCTGTGGGCGGGAACAATGGCAGTGTAGCTCTGGGATCTGGTTCTGGAGCCGATCGTCAGCCTCAATTAATGGTAGCTGTAGCCCAAACGAGCGCTACTGGGCAAAGTCGCGAGGAAGGCAGCGATCGGGAATTAGCTCCGCCACCACCGCCACCACCAACGAATACGGCTCGATCGGGAAGTGAAGAACCCAAGTCAGTACCACCGGAAAATTCAGAGGCGGCGATGTCTGACAAATCCTTTTTGCAACAGCTAATTCTCTATAGTGGAGTAACGGCAATGGCATTGTTGATGGGGGTTTTCCTCACTAACAAGTCGGTGTTTATGGGCCAAAAGGATGAGGCAAAACCGACAAATCAGGTGGGGCAAACTAAGGTTCCTCAGAGTCAATCTTTGGGAGTGCCTTCGCCAGTAAGTTCTCGGCCTGCGGCGGGGGATGTGCCTTCGGCTCAAGCGCGGCTCGATCGAGCGAGGGTGTTGCTGAAAGATACTTCGGCTTCGAGTTTTAGCAATGCACTGGCTAAAGTTCGCAAAGTTCCCGCTAACGATCCGCTGTTCCCCCAAGCTCAGGAGGATGCTGAACGCTGGAGCTTGATTATTTTGGATATTGCCAATGGGCGTGCTGGAGAGCAAAATTTCCCAGGGGCGATTAATGCGGCGAAACTTGTGCCGGATTGGAATCCAACACTCCACAATCAGGCGCAGCAGGCGATCGCGAAGTGGGAAGGTTTAGCGAAGCAGCAGAAGGCGAATGAGGCGGTGCTGAAATCGGCTCAAAGTTTGATTAAGCGCGGTTCTGCGTCTTCTTACAGTCAGGCGATCGAGCAAGCTAGTAAGATTAAAGGCGGTCAGCCTAAGTACGAGCAAGCTCAAAAGTTAATCAGTGACTGGAGCGATACGATTTTAAATATTGCTCAGTTGCGCGGCAGCCAAGGCCGACTTACTGATGCGATCGAGGCAGCAAAATTAGTGCCTTCGGGAACACCAGCCTATGCTAATGCTCAAAAGGCGATCGGTACTTGGAAAGAAAAGTTACAGAGCAAGAAAAAAGCTTAATATATAGCGTTTCTCTGTCTGGTGAGGTACAAGAGCTTCTACCCCCAACCCCCTTAGAAAGGGGGCTTTTCGGGTTCCCCCCCTTTGCAAGGCGGGGGCTAGGGGGGGGGTCGTTTTTGTACCTCACTTCCTTGAGAAGCGCTATAGTTAGCTTTTAACTATTAACTTCCGGCAGGGGTTCTCACCCCTGCCTCATAGTTTAAAAAGAACGTCAATTCGATCGCTTCCGATCGCTGCGTCTTTGCATTATCTCCGCGATAATTGCTAAACCTCCCGAAACCAGCATTAAAATTACACTCAAAGCATTAATATCAGGTTTCACCCCCGTCCGAATGCGGCTAAAAATTTCCAAAGGAAGAGTTGTGGAACCGCTACCTGCGGTAAAACTAGCAATCAAAAAATCATCCATACTCAAGACAAAAGATAGCAAGCATCCAGAGATAATTCCTGGCATTAATTGAGGTAGCAAAACTTGCAAGAAAGCTTCTAAGGGAGTTGCACCTAAATCTAGGGCTGCTTCTTCTAAATAAGGGTTAAGGTCTGCTAACCTAGTAGAAACAACTAAACCAACATAAGCCAGACAAAATACTATATGTGCCGCGATAATTGTCCACAAACTAAGAGGAATAGCTACGGCGGCTAAAAATACTAGGGTAGCAACTGCGATCGCGATATCAGGAATAATCAACGGTAAATAGGAAACTCCTCGATACAAGCTTTTCCCAGGAAATCTATATTTAGACAAACCTACCGCCATTAAAGTACCCAATACTGCGGAAACTCCCACCGCACACAAAGCCACAATCAAGCTATTTTTCAGAGCCGTTAAAATTCGTTCATCCCCTAACAACTTAACATACCAACTTAAGGTAAATCCCGTCCAACCCGCGCTGAAAGCCGACTTATTAAAACTGTAAAAAGTTAAGACAAAAATTGGCAAGTACATATAAAAGAACATCAATGCCGCAAATACTACTTGCCAAGAAACCCGAAATTTAGGTTTGGATTGTAACATATCTAAGGGTGGTTCCTCCTGTTGATTACTCACAGTTTCTCCATCAGTTAATTGGTAATTGGTAATTGGTAATTGCTAATTGGTAATTGGTAATTGGTAATTGCTAACAGTTAACAGTTAACAGTTAACAGTTAACAAATTTAGATGGCTTTGCGATCGCCGTATTTGAGTAAAAGCGCGATCGCAATACTTACACCTAAAATTAACACCATACTCATCGCCGATCCTAGACCCCAATTTTGAGTTGCACCTAAAAATTGATTGTAAATCAATCTAGCCGCCGTCATACTCGAAGCACCCCCCAGCAACTCTGGATCGACAAAATCCCCTAAACCACTAATAAACACTAGCAAAGAACCCGCCGCAATTCCCGGTAAAGTTTGCGGTACTGTTACTTTCCAGAAAGTTTCTACAGGGTTTGCACCTAAATCAGCAGAAGCTTCTAACAGCCGCCGATCTAACTTTTCCAAAGAAGCATAGAGAATGGTCACAATATAAGGCAAATAGCTATAAGTCATCCCAATTAAAACAGCTTGCCATTGATTAAGCAATTCTAACGGGGGAATGCCAAAAGCTGTGAGAATTGTATTAAGTACACCTGTTGGCCGGAGAATGGTAATCCAAGCATACGATCGCAGTAAAGAAGATGTCCAAAGAGGCAACACAAAACCTAGTAAAATTAAGTTTCGCCACTTCTTAGAAACATTAAGCGCGATCCAGTAAGCTACTGGAAATCCTAACAATAAACAGAAAAAAGTCGTACCTCCGGCAAAAAATACAGAACGACCAATTACTCTTAAATTAGTCCAAGAAAATCGATCGAGTTGACATTTATCAAATCCCAAAACCTGACAATAGTTCTCGAACCCTGAAGGAATTACTAAATTTCCTGGTCTGATATTCGGAACTAAACTTAATTCTAAAATTACTAGAGTTGGCACTACTAGCAAGAGAGTCAACCACAAACCAGAAGGACCAAGCAATGTGAAAGGCCCTATTAGTTTTGACCAAATTTGACTCGCGTTAGTTTTGAACGCCGAAGCAGTTGGAGTCGAATTTTTACTAGATACTACCATAGAAGGAAGAAGGAAGAAGG
>MBRE01000015.1:9531-22850 GCA_001698425.1 Oscillatoriales cyanobacterium USR001
TACCAGTTAACAGTTAACAGTTAACAGTTAACAAATAACAAATAACAGTTAACAAATAACAGTTAACAGTTAACAACTATTCACTGGTAAGTTTATTCCAGAAAGTATCATAAATGTTAGTAAACTTACCTAATGGGGCAATGCTTTCACATTTAGCTAAAACCTCTTCCGAGGGAAACAAAATTTGATTTTCTCGAACTTCTGGGGCTAATAAATTAAAAGCTTCTTCTGAAGGAGTAGAAAAGCTTAATCGCTCTACTAAAGATGCAGCTACATCGGCTTGTAACATAAAGTTAATCCATTTATAAGCTGCTTCGGGATTGGGTGCAGACTTAGGAATCACTAAAGTATCAGTCCACAGGGAAGAACCACTTTTTGGTACAACATATTGCAATTTATCGTTTTCTGGAATCACTTCATTGGCATCTGATGAGAAACACATTGCAACCATTAAATCCCCAGCTAGTACCTGCGGCCGCCAAGCATCTGTAGTAAAAGATGCTAGGTATGGCTTGATTTCTTTTAATTTTTCATAAGCTTTTCTCACTTCATTAGCATTGGTTGTATTCAAAGAATAACCTAACATTCTAAGTGCTGCTCCCATGACTTCCCGAAGATCGCTGAGCATGGTCATACGCTTAGATAATTTATTTTTATTTTCCCAGAGATAAGTCCAATCCTCTATAGAATCCTTAATTTGTTCGGTGTTGTAAATTAACCCAGTAGTTCCCCAGGCCAAGGCTACACTATAGCGATTTCCAGGGTCATAGGCGGGATTTTGAAATGGTTTTTTGAGCCGTTCTAAACCGCCTAAAAGTGAGTGATCGAGTTCAGTTAATAAGCCTAGACCGCTCATTTCCGCTACCATGTAATCGGAGGGATAAATGATACTGTAGGCTCTACCTCCGCCGGCTTGAACTCTTGCCAGCATGACTTCGTTGGAGTCAAATACGTCAGCAATAACTTCGATGCCAGTTTTTTCAGCAAAGCGATTAATTAAAGCTTCGTCGGTGTAGCCGGCCCAGGTGTAGATGTAGAGTTTGTCAGCAGAACTTTTAAGAATGGGGGTAGATTGCACGTCAGCCAAACGCCAACCGCAGCTAGAGAGTGCTAATCCTGATAAAGCGGCGGCGGAGGTTTGTAGGAATTGACGACGATTGGAGCCTGTGCGGCCCGGCCGATAAGTTGGTAGATTAGTCGGAGGCACGGATTGAGAAAGGGGTAATTGTTGACTGTTAATTGTTAATTGTTAACTGTTAACTGTTAATTGTTAACTGTTAATTGTTAATTGGTAATTGGTAATTGGTAATTGCCGATTATCTTTGATCGCTTAACACTAAACAATCAGTGGTTCCCCAATAAGCATAGATGGGAGTGTGGGGATCGGGGAATAATCCGCCGGTGTTTGGCTGTCGCACGGTGATACGATCGCCCCCGGCTAATTCCACTACATAATGAACATGAGTTCCCATGTACATTGTGTGCTTCAGTCGTCCCTCAAAGCAATTTACGGATACATCTGGCTGATAAAGATTGAGATAAATCTTTTCCGGTCTAACGCTTACTATTACTGAATCGCCAGTGTTACCATTCCACATATCTGATTGCTGGACGACTATTTTGAGGTTATTTTTAGTGCGTACGGTTAAAGTTGAGCGATCGCAGGTTTCAACTCTTCCCGGAAACAAATTTGTATCCCCAATAAAATCCGCTACAAAAGCTGTCTGCGGACATTCGTAAATTTCCTCTGGCGTGCCAATTTGTTCGATGCGGCCTTCGTGCATTACCGCAATGCGATCGGAAAGACTCATCGCCTCTTCTTGGTCGTGTGTCACCATTACAAAAGTTAAACCTAAATCTTGATGCAAATTAGAAAGTTCTACCTGCATCTGCTTCCGTAATTTTAAATCCAGAGCTCCCAAAGGTTCATCTAGTAATAACACCGCTGGACGGTTTACTAAAGCCCTAGCTAAAGCCACGCGCTGCTGTTGGCCTCCTGACATTTGACTGGGGTAACGGTTGGCAAAAGATTCCATTTTTACCAAGCTTAAGGCTTCGCGTACCCGTTCCTCAATTTCTGCTTTCCCCTGTCGCTTAATTCGCAAACCAAAAGCGATGTTTTCCCAAACAGTCATGTGTCCGAATAAAGCATAACTTTGAAATACAGTATTAACTGGACGACGGTAGGGAGGAGTATTGGTCATAGATTGGCCGCGAATCATCACATCTCCGGCGGAGGGAGTCTCAAATCCCGCCATTAAGCGTAGTGTGGTAGTTTTACCGCAACCAGAAGGGCCGAGAATACTGAAAAATTCTCCTTGACGGATATCGAGGTCAACGCCTCGGACTGCTGTTTCGCCGTTAAAAACCTTAAACACTTTACGGAGTTCAACGTCGAGGCCAGTGTCGTTTACTGTAGTACCTTGGTTCAGTGCAGTTTGAAACATAAGTTGCCTTTCCTGTCGGTAATGCACGCTGGTTCAATACAATTTAGTTTAGACTTTCCTGTATTTTATGGGAGAAGTGCAGGAAAATTTAGTTTCCCTGAGCATTTTAGTTAATTGCTTTTGGGCGTTGGGGTTGGTTTGGGAGTTGGGGTTGGGGAGGGAGTCTCCTTAGTTTCCGGTTGTTGCCATTCTGATAATGGGCGATCGGTTGCAGTTTTGAAGTCGATGGGAACTAGGATAACAGATATATTTTGAGGTTTTGGTTCGGTGGGTTCAATTTGAGCGTATAAAAAGCGGTTACTGTATTCGGGTTTTCCTAAGATTAAGCGATGGGTTTGCTTGTTATCTAGGTTGACTTCTATTCTAGCTTGAGGTTGGTCGAGTCCAAATTCGGATATTTTCCCGGCGGGGGTGTTAAAGGTGCGATCGCTTTTTCCTGTAGTTAGCCTTTCTAGCAAAAAGTCTACTGATGCTTGATTTGCTGGTTTTTGAATTGGTGTTTTTATTTCCCATTTAGGCTCTGATTCTTTCTTAGCATTAGTACGTTCAATTGTCAATACTCTATCTTGATTTTTTACTGTAAAAGATTTAATTTGTTCGGTTTTGAAGGTAAAAATTTGTTGTGCTTTTTCTTTAGCCGCTTCCCGCGCGGGTTTGCCTTGAATTTCGTATAAGTAAACGAATCCAGTTAAAGTTAATGCTGTAATCATCAAAACCCAAGTGTTTGTTTGTATTTTCATCATAATTGGTTATTGGTTATTGGTTATTGGTTATTGGTTATTGGTTATTGGTTATTGGTTAACTGTTTCCTTCTTCCTTCTTCCTTCTTCCTTCTTCCTTCTTCCTTCTTCCTTCTTCCTTCTTCCTTCTTCCTTCTTCCCTCTTCCTTCTTCCTTCTTCCTTCTTCCTTCTTCCTTCTTCCTTCTTCCTTCTTCCTTCTTCCTTCATTACCGCCGCCGCCACCATAATGTGGTGGCAATTCCTAATCCAATTACGGGTAACATTAACCAAGTTAAAATCAAGATACCTGCTTGTACTAATGTCATGTTAATCCGGCGGTTTGTGATTTTTTTGGGACTGATAGAAAGTATTTTCTGGTTGGGATTACTTAGCCAACTTACCGAATTAACAAATACATCTCCATTTAACTGTTGTTCAAACCAACCATTAGTTGCAAATTGAGAATTTCCTAAGACAATCATCCGAGATTCTTTGGTGGTAATGGAAGAAGTTGGAGATGTTGATGGTGAGGGACTAGGAGATTTACTGGGAGATGGTTTTGGCGATGATTTCGGTGACTCGCTAGGGGATGATTTTGGCGATATTTTAGGGGATGAACTAGGGGATGAACTAGGTGATAAACTAGGTGATGAACTAGGTGATAAACTAGGTGATGGACTAGGTTTTGCTTGAGTATTAGTTCCCGCACTTCGAGTTAAGGCTACACCTAATAATAATGGTCCTTGGCGATCGCTAGTCGGATCAAACTGGACACTTCTACTCTTTAAATCACTTTCGGCCCAACTTTCCTCACTTGTCCAAATTAATGGCTTTTGATCGATACCATTTACCTGTTCAATCTGCAAAGGACGTGCCAAGGGATAGAATGAAGTACCATTACCAAAACTTTGAGTAATTGGATGATCGCTGTAACGTTGAACTAGGGGAACTGTAACACCTAAACCATATCTTTGGCCGCCGCCAGAAGCGTCTATGGCGAGGCGTTTTTCTAGGGTGACACCCCAATTTTTCAGTAAATTATCTAATCCTGTATTTTCAACGGGGTCTAACATTAACATTAAATTACCGCCGCGATCGAGATAAGCTGTTAATGCCTTCACTTCCTCATCGGAAAGCGCTTTTTGTGGACCAGCAACGATTACAGCATCCGCATCTTGGGGGATATTTTTAGCTTCCTTCAGGTTAATTACTGCGGTGGTATAATTTTTATCTTTCAGAGACTTTTCAGCTTGAAACATTCCGCCTTGACCTTCCTGTATGGCTCGTTCGTTATTACCTTGAAGGAAGTAAACTTTCGGGGCTCGCTGACTAAAAATCTCTTCTAAGCTATTAGTTAGTTTTGCTTCATTTGGGATCTGATTGGGATCGAATCCTACTACTACGCCTTTTTGTACTAATAAGCGTTTATTCCCAGATTGTAGTTGATATTCTCCCAGACCATTAATAGCAAATTCTTGGGCTTTTCCTGGTTCGGTTAATGGATCGACAAATTCAAAGCTAAACTTACCATTAGAAGACCTTTGGTAATTATCCAAAAATGCCTTAACTCTGGGATTTTGATTGTTGTCAAATATCCAAAGTTTGACAGGTTGGGGCAGTTTCTTTAACACTTCTTCTGTCTGAGGTGCTAAACTGAATTGTTGACTTTCAGTTAAGTCTAAACGTATTGCATAGTTGGCGGTTAGGAAGTTAATCAAACCGAGAATTAATAATAAAGATACGGTGGCTAAAATCGCATTGCTACCGATTTTTGTCGATCTCCTAGCCCAGAAGTTTTGTTCGTAAGCACCATAAAGCAGCCACAACCCAAAAACTACAAATCCACTGATAATTATCGCTAAGGGTATGGGTTGCCAACTACCGGATATTAAGCCTGCGCTCATTCCTGCTAAAATTAAACCTGGGGATAGCCAAACTGTGTATTTCCAATTTTTTTTAAGGACTTTCATAATTTCTGGTTTCCAACAAAAGTAGCTGTGGTTGTCTGTGTTTTTCTGTTTTGATTTGCGGTTAATTATAACAAATTTAAGAACGCTGAAAACGTAAAACTTCAATAAATTGTGCGGTGAGAAATACTCCTAAAATTATATAACTGGCAAAGACTGTAAGACTACCTGTGTCTACTATTCCTTTGACAAGATTTGTGTAATGTGTTAGCAGGGAAAGATGATCTAAGGCTTTTCCTAAGTCACCGCCGATGCTACTAGAGGTAGTTTTAATCATCCAGAGAAATAGCACTAGGGTGAAGGTGAGGATGGCGGATAAAATTGTGCTATCGGTGAGGGAAGAAACGAACATTCCCAAGGATAAAACTGAGGCTCCTAGTAAGATTAATGCGATGTGTCCTAAGAAAAAGACGGTGGGAGGTAAGGCTGGATTTGATGCACTAAGGGCGATCGCTTCGCAGAGCATTAATGGTAATAACATTGTGGTGTAAAATGTCAATACTCCCAGGAGTTTGCCGACGGCGACGGCCCAGTTGGTTAGGGGTGATGTTGCTAATAATTCTAGGGTTCCGCGTTTGCGTTCTTCGGCGTAGAGTCCCATTGATAACATTGGTAAGATGAATAGGGATATTGAACCTAAAGTTCCTAAGAATGCTTGTAAAAATTCGTAGGGTACGTCAATTGCTTGGGTGACTCCTTGTTGATCTAGTCTGGCGACTTGGGGAATTAAACCGTCTGGGGAGAGGAGGATGGCGACTAAAAATAATCCGGTGATTAGCCAGAATACTGAGGCGATCGCGTAGGCTAAGGGTGAGGCAAAATATCCTTGTAATTCTTTGCGGTAGATGGCGATGATGTTGCTTAGGGTTATTAGCATGGTTGTTATTTGTTATTTGTTATTTGTTAACTGTTATTGGTTATTGGTTATTGGTTGGCTGTTGGGTTTCGCCTGGTGTTTCCTCTGGGATAATTTCCTCTTGGGTTTCAGGTTGAGTAGTCTGATTTAGAGTGATTTCCGGTGGGATTTCGCCTGGTGTTTCCTCTGGGATAATTTCCGATTGAGTTTCTACTAAGGTTTCGCTAACTGTTTCCTCTACGGTGGGCTGTTGAGTTGCTTCTGTGGTTTTCCCTTCGCCTTCCTCCTGACTTTCTGCTGCTGGGTGATTTTGGTTGTCCAAAGTAGTTAACTTCAAAAATACATCTTCCAAACTAGGTCGAGTGCGACGCATTTCATATAATCCTAAACCGGCGGTGACGATCGCGCTGACAATTTCTTTACCTGGTTCCGTTTCTGGCTCGCAAGCTATCTGTAACTGACGGCGATTTGCACTATTTGCTATTTCTACTAATTCTAGCGATCGCACTCCCGGCAAATTTTCTAAACTGGTAATTATTCCCGCAAAAGCTTCGCTATCGCCCTCAACTTCCAATTCGTAACCTTCTGCAAATCCGGTTAACTTATCGGGACTACCGGTGGCGACAACTTGACCGCGATTGACGATTGTTACTCGATCGCAAGTCATGCTAACTTCTGGTAAAATGTGAGTTGACAAAATAATTGTATGCTGACCAGCTAGACTCTTAATTAAATTCCGTACTTCGATGATTTGGCGCGGGTCCAAACCAACAGTTGGTTCATCGAGAATAATCACCGGTGGATCGTGTACAATTGCTTGGGCAATTCCTACTCGCTGTTTAAATCCCTTAGATAGTTTGCGGATTAAAACGTGCCGTTTTTCCAGCAGTCCGGTTCGCTGTATTGCCGAAGTTACTTGACGAGAGCGATCGCCTGCTGGTACTAATTTAATCCGAGAAACAAAATACAAATAACCTTCAACCGTCATCTCTGGATATAACGGCGGAGTCTCTGGCAAATAACCAATTTTTTGCCTTACCGCCATCAAATTTTCATGGACATCCTGACCGGCAATTCTGGCAGTTCCTGCCGATGCTGGCAAATAACCTGATAAGATCCGCATGGTAGTGGTTTTCCCCGCACCATTGGGTCCTAAAAATCCCATGATTTCTCCTGGTTCCACTTTAAAGGAAAGATCCGCGATCGCAGTCGTGGAACCGTAGTTCTTACTTAAGTGTTCTACTTCAATCATGGCTTTAGAACCTAAAATTCATGGAGATTTGGGAGCGAAATTAATGTTACTCTTTAGTTAAGCAACTTGGCAACAATCCAATTTATCACAACTGACAACTAATCATCGCCGCATTGACACTCCCACCCTGGTTGGGGATGGGATTCTTAAGAAGTTTCCCCTGAAGGGGCGATGCTGGCGGCGCGGTTAAATTCTGTCAAAATTTTACACGATTTAGTGTTAAATTCTGGTATTAGTGGGGAAAAAGGAAAAAACATGAAAGCACAAGTGTTCCGAGGTGTCAATCAGTTAAACTACGAAGAGGTTCCCGTACCTGAGATCGAAACCGATGAAGTGCTTGTCAGGGTGCAAGTTGTGGGATTATGCCAGTCAGACATAAAAAAAATCCGTTATCCCCTCTACGAACCGCCGCGCATTTTTGGCCATGAAACGGCTGGTGTAATTGCCAAGATAGGCGATCGCGTCACCGATTGGCAAGTCGGTCAGCGGGTAGTAGTTATGCACCATATCCCTTGTATGCACTGCAACTACTGTTTGAATGAAAACTTTTCCATGTGCGAGACTTATAAGAATATCACAACAACGGCCGGTTTTGTACCTAGTGGCGGCGGTTTTGCCGAATATGTAAAAGTTCCAGGCCATATTGTGCGTCATGGCGGTTTGATTCCTATACCAGAAAACGTTACTTTTGAACAAGCAAGTTTTGTCGAACCAACTAACTGCTGTCTAAAAGCAGTAAAAAAAGCTCAAGTTGCGCCGGGACAAACGGTTTTAGTGGTGGGAGCCGGCCCAATTGGTTTAATGTTTGTTATGCTAGTTAAATATTTTGGAGGACAAGCGATCGCGACTGATTTATTGCCTTCTCGCATTGAAAAAGCATTGAGTGTAGGTGCCCAAGCCGCTTTTGATGCACGCGATCGCGATTTATCAGATAAAATTAAAGCACTTACTGGTGGCATGGGCGTTGATACTTCTTTACTAGCGGTTCCCAGTGAAAAAGCCTTTTTTCAAGCTCTCGAATGCACTCGTAAAGGCGGTAAAATCCTATTCTTTGCCGAGTTTCCAGACGAAGTGGAAATTCCCCTTAATCCCAACATTCTCTATCGGAAAGAGATTGACTTGATGGGCAGTTATAGTTCATCTTTTAGGTTACAATCTCTGTCTGCGGATATAGTATTTAATAAGCGGATTGATGTGGATGCTTTAATTAGCGATCGCTATCCCCTGCAAAATTTAGCCGCAGCGGTAGAATTAGCAGTAAAACCCACAGCAGAAACTTATAAAATTCTGCTATATCCTTAAATTTGTTATTGGTTATTTGTTATTGGTTAACGGTTGACAGTTAACAAATAACCAATAACAGTTAACAGTTAACAAATAACCAATAACAGTTAACCAATAACAAATAATAGTTAACAAATAACCAATAACCAATAACAATAATGACAAACAAAGGTTTTATTCTGTGGTTTACTGGACTCAGCGGTGCAGGAAAGACAACAATTAGTCAAGCTCTGGAGCCGCAACTCAGAGCAAAAGGTTGTAAAGTAGAAATACTAGATGGCGATATTGTCAGAACCCATCTATCCAAAGGATTAACTTTTAGTAAAGAAGACCGCGATACCAATATTCGTCGGATTGGATTTGTAGCTCATCTTTTGTCCCGCAATGGAGTTGTCGCAATTACCGCAGCTATTAGCCCCTACAAAGCTCTACGTGACGAAATTCGAGCGATGGAACCCAACTTTGTGGAAATATATATAAAAGCTTCCTTGGAAACCTGCGAATCCCGCGATGTCAAAGGATTGTATGCTAAAGCCAGAGCCGGTGAAATTAAAGGGTTTACCGGTATTGACGATCCCTACGAAGAACCTACCAACCCTGAGATTATTTGCTATACAGCAGAGGAAACTGTAGATGAAAGTGTTGTTAAAATTATCACCAAACTAGAGGAATTAGGTTACATTTAAAAGTGATAGTTCAGAAATGAAGCTAAAAGCTTGGATGAGATCGCAATGATCGCCAATTCCACAATTAATATCCTCAAAAGTTTAACAGCCTCAACTCTGATGGCGGCGATCGCAGCTTACCCTTCCGGGGCCCAGTTACCACCGCCGCCACCTCCTTTACCCATTCCCGTACCCGCGAATTTTCCCTCAAATCCAGGGACAACTTCACCACCTCCGATCCAATCTTCAGAAGTTTACACTTTAGGAGCAGGCGATCGCATTGAAATTGACATCTTTAACGTCCCCGAATATAGCGGCCCCAACGGTCAACACCAAATTCTCGCCGATGGTACTCTCAGCTTACCCTTAATTGGCAACTTGGAAGTCCAAGGCATGACCCTAGAACAAGCTGCTGACGCAATTAGGGGACGATACGCCAAATATCTCAGACGACCGGTGATTAACTTAAAATTACTGGCTTCTCGTCCTTTACAAATCGCGATCGCAGGCGAAGTCAACCGCCCCGGCGCTTACACCGTCTCCCCCACATCCAGCCCCAACGGTTCGCAACAAATTGGCACGCAATTACCCACAGTCACGCGAGCCCTACAAATGGCCGGCGGAATCACCCCATCAGCAGATGTTCGCCAAATCAAAATTCGCCGCCCGCAACGCGGCGGCCTAGAGCAAATTATTAACGTCAACCTCTGGGAATTATTACAGGGTGGCGACTTACGAACTGATATAACTTTACGGGATGGCGATGCCATTTATATCCCCACCGTTACAAATATTAACCGCGAAGAAAATCGCACCTTAGCTGATGCTAACTTCTCCTCAGAAAACACTCAACCAATTAATATTGCCGTCGTCGGTGAAGTTTCCCGTCCCGGTACTTACACTCTAGCAAAAGATATCAAAACTAATCAAACCATCGGCATTGATAGTAGTGGAAATCAAACGATTCTGAGTCAAAACGAACCAGTAAGCGCCGAAACTAGCAGTCAAAATACCGTCACCAAAGCCATTAAAATGGCCGGAGGAATTACCCAAATAGCCGATATTCGTCAAATACAAGTACGCCGCGTCACCAGAAATGGCACAGAACAAAATATTAATGTTAATCTCTGGGAATTGTTGCAAAATGGAGATATTACCCAAGATATCATGCTGCAACAAGGCGATACAATTATTGTCCCCAAAGCAGAAACAACAGACGAAGGTGAAAATGCAGCGGTGGGCAGTTCTAGTTTTGCCCCCAACGCAATTAATATTAGTGTAGTAGGAGAAGTTCTCAGACCAGGTGCGATCGCCGTTCCACCAAATACTTCTTTAAATCAAGCCTTATTAGCCGCAGGAGGATTTAATAAAGTACGTGCTAATATGGAATCAGTAGAGTTAATTCGCCTCAATCAAAATGGTACTGTTTTGCGGCGGACAGTCCCGATTAACTTTGGAGTTGCAGTTAATGAAGAAACTAATCCTTTGCTGCGTAATAATGATGTAATTATGGTAAAAAGATCGGGTCGTGCGGCTTTCTCCGATCGAGTAGGTGGTGCGATCGCGCCGCTTAGTCCATTCTTAGGAATTCTCAGGGTATTTGACTTGTTTAGGTAAGCAAAAAATAAATTTTAACTAAAAAATTGTAGGTGAAAAATGAAACCCGAAATTAACTCACAACTCACATCTTTTACTCCTAATCAATCACAATTAGGGCAAACCAAGTTAAACACTGCATTCTATCCAGACGAGTTACAGGATAGAGCGGAGAAAACTGAAGAAAGGGTAAGTATTTGGGACGTTTTTCGACGGCGATTTTTGTTAATTATGGGAGTAACAGCCGCTACAACTACCGCCGCTTTTAGCTTAACTTTAAATCAAGTTAATGAATACGAAGGGAAGTTTCAGCTATTAGTTGAGCCGATGGTTAATGACAATATATTAGCCAAAATTTACTCAGGAGAAGTGAAGTTAGAAACAGCCAATCTGGAAAATTCTAGCTTTGATTATAACTCTCAAATTGAGGTTTTACAAAGCCCTAAAATCATGTTGCCAATTATCAAGCAAGTCCAAAGTCAATATCCAGAGGTTAACTATAAAGAGTTGTTTGAAAAAACTACAGGAAATAGTCAATTTGGGTCAGATAAGTTATCCATTCAGCGGCTAAATAATACCAAAATTTTAGAAGTTCGCTACCGAGATATAGATCCCAATAAAATACAGTTTGTCTTAGATAAAGTTGCTCAAGGTTATCGGAATTATAGCTTACAAGACGGCAAAACTGATATTCGTAAAACTGTAGATTTCATTCAATCGCAAATTTTACAACAGCGGAAAAAGATTAATGACGCACAAGCTGACTTGCAGAAATTACGTCAACAGTATAATTTCATCGATCCGCAAATTCAAACTCAGCAACTAGCTCAACAAACCAGTCAAATTGAAGCTCAAAGATTGGAGAATCAAACTCAGATTAATCAGCAGGAATTGCTCTATACTAGGCTGCAAGGACAGTTAGGATTAGATCAAAATCAAGCATTAATGGCTTCGGCTTTGACGCAAGCGCCACGTTATCAAGCTTTGCTGAATCAATTGCAACAATTAGAGGCAAATATTGCGATTAATTCAGCAACTTATACCGCAGAAAGTCCTCAATTGCAATCTTTAATGGAACAGCATAAGAATTTATTACCTTTGTTGCGTCGGGAAGCTGAGAAAGTTTTGGGGACAGATTTAGCAAAAGTTCAGCCGCAAGTTTTGGCTTTTCAAGATTCGGTACGGATGAAGTTAATTGAGGAATTGGTGAATACTGCGAATCAAATTCAAGTATTAGGAGTACGCGATCGAGTTTTAGAGCAAGCTGCTAAACAGTTAAATGAATACGCGCAAGCTTTTCCAGTGGTGCTTCGCCGTTATTCTGATTTACAAAGGGAAGTAGAAATAAGTAATAGTACGTTGAATAATTTATTAGCTAAACAGCAATCTTTGCAATTGGAATCTTTGGGTGTTAAAGATGTGGCTTGGGAAGCGATCGCGAAACCAGAAATTCCTCGTTATAAAGATGGGAAATTAATCCCAGTTTCTCCAAATATGCCTTTAAATTTGGCTTTTGGAGGTATGGCTGGGTTACTTTTAGGGATGTTATTGGCACAGTTAGTGGAACGATTTAAGCATAAAGTTTTCCACACGCCAGCGGAAGTTAAATATTCATTAAGATTGCCTTTGTTGGGGGTAATTCCGGTTAGCGATCGCGGGCTAAAATTATCACCTGCCAAAGATAAAACAGCTATTGATGTAGTTAATTCACCGCTACCAACAACGGCATTTCAGGAAGCTTTTAGATTGTTAAATGCTAATATTAAATTATTGAGCGTTGATAGTCCAATCCGTGCTTTTGCAATTACTTCTTGTCAGGTTGCTGATGGGAAATCTACCGTAGCAGTGAATTTGGCAATGGCGGCGGCGGCGATGGGCCAGCGGGTGTTATTGGTAGATGCTGATTTGCGGCGGCCCCAGGTTCACGAAATGTTATCTTTGCCAAATTGGAAGGGTTTAAGTAGCATAATTAGTGAGGATTTGGCGGTGGAGGAGGCGATGGTGCGATCGCCTGAAGATGAGAATTTATTTGTGTTAACATCTGGGCCATTTTTTCCCGATCCAACTAAGTTGCTATCGTCTCGAAAAATGCAGTATTTAATGGAGAGTTTGTTAACTAAATTTGATTTAATTATTTACGATACTCCGCCGCTTTTTGGTTTAGCTGATGCGAATTTATTGGCGGCTCATACGAATGGTTTAATGTTAGTGGTGGGATTAAATCAGACTGAACGAGAGGCGATTATTTTGGCATTAGAAGATTTGAAAATGGCGGGGATTCCGCTGTTGGGAGTGGTGGCGAATGGGGATAAGGGAAGTAGATATTATTATCAGTCATACATTGCCAATTATGTTGAGCAAAAATCTACTTGATGACAAATGAGGTGATTTTTATGAACTTCCAATTTATACCATTTCTAAAAAAGTTTTCAACAGTTTGGGTAGAGGCGGGTTCGCCAACAATCACCGCAATTCGCCAAAATCTTCAAAAACCCGCCTCGAAGACTGTAGCATTAATTTTAGAGAAATGGT
>MBRE01000016.1 GCA_001698425.1 Oscillatoriales cyanobacterium USR001
GATTATTCTGTACAAGTAAACCCAAGAAAAGTCGCAAGGAGATAGAAGCTATGTTAGGTTTAGGCGATATACGGCAGTCACTGGTTTATCAAGAAGCTTTGGAGGAAGGGAAACTGGAAGGTAAGCTAGAAGGAAAACTTGAAGGTAAGTTAGAAACTGTACCTTTGATGTTAAAACTAGGTGCTACTGTAGAACAGATAGCTAAGGATTTGGGTTTGAATGTAGAGGATGTGCGAAAAGCGGCTCAAGAAAATTCTACTAATTGATGGTTGATGTTATTTTTTAATAGGAATCGCCTGCTTTTTTTGTGAATAATTAAAGCAGGCGATCGCTCTGGTGACGATTATGACGAACCTATGAGTTTCCCATATACCTAACTTTTTTTATGAGAAAAAATCTACAAACGCCTCATAGCGGCTATCACTGGGATGGCAGCGATCGCCGTTTTTTTGAAGGCTGGTACTACCGCGTAACTCTACCAGAAAAAAGGCAAACTTTTGCCTTTATGTATTCTATTGAAGATCCCATTGGCAATCAACCAGAAAGCGGTGGTGCAGCACAAATTCTCGGCCCGGATGATGGTTATTTATGCCGCACTTTCCCCGATGTTAATAAATTTTGGGCTTGGCGAGATGCTTTAGGTTTAGGTCATTGGGGAAAGACAGATTTACGCTTGAAACCTGGATATTTAGAACCGGCTATTTTTGACTGTCATATTCAAGAAGGCTATCAAGCAACTGCTACTTGGCATCAGGGATATTTGCACGATCCGGGAAGCGATCGCACTTGTTATTGGCAATATCAAATTAAACCTATTTATGGTTGGGGAAATTCAGATCAATCGCAACAATCAACGGCGGGTTTACTATCTAGTTTGCCGATTTTTGAACCAGGATGGCAAATTTTAATGGCTCATGGTTTAGCGAGTGGTTGGATTGAGTGGAATGGCGATCGCTATGAATTTACAGAAGCCCCAGCTTACAGTGAAAAAAACTGGGGTGGTGCTTTTCCCCAAAAGTGGTTTTGGCTTAATTGTAATTGTTTTGATGGTGAATTTGATTTAGCTGTAACTGCTGGTGGGGGCAGGCGAGGTGTGTTATGGTGGATGGAATCAGTGGCAATGATTGGGGTTCATTACCAAGGAAAGTTTTATGAGTTTGTCCCTTGGAATTCTGAGGTTAGTTGGGATATCGATCCTTGGGGTAGATGGCAATTAGAGGCAAAAAATAGTCGATTTTCTATTGAGTTAATAGGCACTACTGAGTTACCTGGCACGCTGCTGCGAGCGCCAACAGCTAAAGGTTTAGTATTCTGTTGTCGGGATACAATGCAAGGAAAATTAAGCTTAAAAATGCGAGAATTAAATGGTGGAAAATCTCAGGTTATTTTAGAGGCAGAAAGTTCCCTTTGTGGTTTAGAAATAGGTGGTAGTCCTTGGCATGAAACTTGGCGATCGTAATTGTTATTTGTTGGTTGTTAGTTGTTAGTTGTTAACTTTTAACCATTAATGTTAAGATCGATCCGACCTCAGCGCCGGCACTAAGCCTGTTGCTAAACTTCCCTATCCTTTGCTCTCATAAATAATGCTGCGACTCGAACATATCAGTAAAATATACCCCAATGGCGTTGTCCTCAAAGATGTCAACTGGGAAGTTAAACCAGGCGATCGCATTGGCTTAGTCGGTGTCAACGGTGCCGGTAAGTCCACGCAACTGAAAATTATAGCAGGCGAAGTTGAACCCACTAGCGGGGAAGTGATTCGACCCGCTAGTTTGCACATCGCCTACCTCAGTCAAGAATTTGAAGTAGATCCCACTCGCACCGTCAGAGAAGAATTTTGGACTGTCTTCACAGAAGCAAATAAAACCCATGAATCTCTGTTAGAAGTGCAGCGACAAATGGAAACTGCTAATCTTGAAGAACTAGATCAATTGATTAATAAATTAGACCGTCTTCAACGACTCTACGAAGCTTTGGATGGCTATGGTTTAGAGTCACAAATTGAGAAGATTTTACCCGAAATGGGGTTTGAAACTGAAGATGGCGATCGCTTAGTTAGCGCTTTTAGTGGTGGTTGGAAAATGCGGATGAGTTTAGGTAAAATTCTCCTGCAAAAACCTGACTTGCTACTATTAGATGAACCAACAAACCACCTCGATCTCGAAACGATCGAATGGCTAGAAATTTACCTGCGAGGATTGATTACTCCAATGGTAATTGTCTCCCATGACCGAGAATTTTTAGATCGGCTTTGCAATCAAATTGTCGAAACTGAACGGGGAGTTTCTAGCACATATTTGGGAAATTATTCGTCATATTTGTTACAAAAAGAAGAAGCGGCTAATGCTCAATTAAGTGCTTACGAACGCCAGCAAAAAGAGTTAGAAAAACAACAGGCATTTGTTGAGAAATTCCGGGCTAGTGCGACGCGAAGCACTCAGGCAAAAAGCCGGGAGAAACAACTCGATAAAATTGAGCGAATTGAAGCGCCGACAGCAGCCTTAAGAACCTTACATTTTCGTTTTCCTCCCTCACCTCGTAGCGGTCGCGAAGTAGTAATTATCGAAGATTTAGTACATAATTATGATGATAAAATTCTGTTTTTAGGGACAGACTTGTTAATTGAGCGAGGCGATCGTGTAGCTTTTCTTGGTCCTAATGGTTCGGGAAAATCAACCCTACTACGCATGATTATGGGGATGGAAAAACCTACGAGTGGTAGTGTAACATTGGGCAATCATAATGTAATTCCAGGTTATTTTGAACAAAACCAAGCCGAAGCTTTGGATTTGTATAAAACAGTCATGGAAACCATCCATGATGAAGTACCAGACTGGAAAAATGAGGAAGTTCGCACTTTATTAGGTCGTTTTCTATTTACTGGCGATACGGCTTTTAAACAAGTTGCAGCCTTAAGTGGGGGAGAAAAAGCGCGTTTAGCTTTGGCTAAGATGCTATTACGTCCAGCAAGTTTATTAATTTTGGATGAACCGACAAATCACTTAGATATTCCGGCGAAGGAAATGTTAGAAGAGGCGATTCAAAATTATGATGGTACGGTAATTATTGTATCTCACGATCGTTACTTTATTTCCCAAGTTGCTAATAAGATTGTGGAAATTCGGGATGGTGATTTTCGCACTTATTTGGGAGATTATCACTATTATCTGGATAAGATTGCTGAGGAAAAAGAGGAGGCAAGGTTAGCAAAAATTCAGGGGGAAAAGGCTGCGAAAAAGGTTGAAAAGGAGGCGAAGAAGAAGACTTCTAGTAAGCGGAAATAATTGGGTATTGCTTCCAGGTGGAAATCTGGAAGCATTTCTCTGAAAATCTTTGTTTTTCTGGAAGAGATTCGACTCAATTTCAAATATAATTTATTAGTTGTGGAATAGAGAATTTAGAAACTATGTTACATCAACAGCCGGGACTATTTGGACTAAGATATTCAAATCGGGACTTTACTCAGAAAGAATCGTGGGGGAAAAACTGCTTCAACTCTTCATTTCCAGCTTCTTTATGTGCTTATATACAAAGTTGCAATTTAGAAAATATATATCTTAAACTAGACTCGAATTTAAAGATAATTCATTCAACCATAAGTACAACAAACTTTTATGGTATTAATCCGGCTTCAGATAACTTATTTTACGCCTTTGAAACTCAATTTACACCTTATCAAAAATATGTTATTGGTACGATTCCTGGTGTAGATTTAGTTACTCAAGCCAAAGATATAGGTTCTTGCTTACAAGGAATTGAGATTAAATTAACTGTTTTACCAGATCACACAACTTGTGAACTATCTGAGAATTCCTATGGCTGTGAAATAATTGTTAGACCTCAAACAATTGTTTATCTAGGTTGCGGTTTAGTAAATACGCTGAACAATAACTTAGATACACTGAGACAATTAATAGGTGAAGAATTTGAAAACATTATAGATTGGACAGACGCAAGGTCTGTAATACCATATATTCCTAAAATGATTAATGTAATCAATTTAATTTTACTTTTAATTATGGTAGAGTTAGCCATAAATATATGAACTCTGAGGTATTGAGACAACCAAGAATCAGAAAAAGTGACATTAAGGAGATTATTTTAGGTGGAGGTCAAAATCTATTGAGTCCCGAAATGATTTAGGTATTAGTTATTACTATAGACATCCCAGAAATTATCAAAGAAGGGCAATTTTTAGCATCCATGAACCTAGTCCTACAGTGCGAGGTGTTAATCGCCCTATTCCAAGAAAATATAAGCAACATGAAGGAGATGCTTGTAATATTAGTAATAATAATTTACGTCCTTTGACTACGATTGAACGTAGCTATATTCAAACGTTTCCTAAAACTTTTCAATTTCAGGGCACTAAGTCTGATTTAGAACAAATGATTGGTAATGCTGTTCCTGTTAAACTTGCTGAATTTGTCGCTCACTGCATATTTGAATACATTAGTTGCCGATTGTACAACTAATCAGAAGGCTAAATCTATTCTGTTATTAAATCGATTAAAGAAGAAACTCCCCTTAGCTACTCTCACTTGCACGCTCTTGACAAAAGTGGACTTATTTACCTAGCTCCAAGCGATCGCACCCTATTTTTTTTGCACTCATTTTGGTATAATTTAAAGTTTACAACAAAACTTACTATAGTCTAGCGAGGTGAAAATAATGAGCCAACGTCCAATTATTCTCGGTATTGTCGGTGACAGTGCAGCAGGTAAAACTACCCTAACGCGAGGAATTGCCCAAGTTTTAGGGCCAGAAAATGTCACCGTCATTTGTACCGATGACTATCATAAATACAACAGAAAACAGCGGGCAGAAATTGGGATTACAGCATTACACCCTGACTGCAATCACTTAGATATCATGCAGCAACATCTTACTTTGCTGCGAACTGGACAACCAATTCTCAAACCAATTTACAACCACACTACCGGCGCATTTGACCCACCGGAATATATCAAACCTAGTAAGTTTGTAATTATGGAAGGGTTGCTTGGTTATGCCACTCGCGGTATCCGAGAGTCCTATGATGTTAAAGTTTATTTGGCTCCTCCAGAAGCGTTGCGATCGCAGTGGAAAATTAAACGGGATACTATGAAACGTGGCTACACTGAAGCACAAGTTTTAGCAGAATTAGAAAAACGAGAACCTGATTCTGAAGAGTTTATTCGTCCTCAGCGCAAAACAGCGGATGTTGTAGTCACATTTTACCCACCTAATGAGGAAGAACCATCTAATCTTAGCGTGCGTTTAGTGCTGCGACCAACAATTCCTCACCCGGATTTTACTGAGATTTTAAAGCAAAGTAGTGCGAGATTAAAACCGGCAATTCGGTTAGGACTCGATCGAGATATGGGGAAACCAGTTGATGTTTTAGAAGTTGATTCTCATGCTACTCGCGAACAGGTAAATGAATTGGAGCAAATTCTCTGCAATGAGATGCCAAACTTACGAGGTTTTTGTAGCATTGAAGGCAATTCAGAAATCGGTAAGCTGATCGGTACAACTGGGGAATTACTTCAGAGTTATCCTTTGGCTTTGACGCAGTTACTGATTGCTTATCACATGATTAAAGCCACACAATTTTATTAACTATATAAGGAAAAAACCCGGTTTTTTGAATAAATCGGGTTTTTAGTGGCTATAATTCGGGGATTGTTTTTTAGGCTTTCGCACTGATTTTCTGTGCGATCGCTATTTATTACAGGATCTCCTTAACCAGTAGCATAATATTTTGTCAATCACACTACAAGTAGAAAAAGGCTAACTTTACTAAGTCTTTAAAAATTATCGGTTATTTCCGAGATATATAAAGTTAAAGTAAAGTTGTGTCAGTTATTAACTGTTAACTGTTAACTGTTAACTGTTAACTGTTAACTAATTAGCCAAATAATTTGACTTATGGGTGCAGGAATCATTTCGCCGCGAAAATCTAACAGTTGAACAAGTATGAGGTATGCGATCGCTAAAAATACAGAAATCGCACCAGTTACAATCGCAATTATTTTCGATCGCTCCATATTTAGCAGTATTTAGGGAATATTTAGAAACATTTATTAGCTATATTATATTAAATTGGGAAAAAACGCGATCGCGCTTCTATTCCAATTATAATCAGAGATATGTAGCAGAGGTAAATATGTCCACAGCTATTGACATCGGCACCCTAATTGTTTCTACTCCCGGAACCTGCGGGGGGCGACCTCGAATTGAAGGAAGTAGAATTTCAGTTCAGCGGATTGCAAGTTGGTACAAAATGGGATGGAATGCAGAGGAGATCGCTAACCGGATTGGACATTTGACTTTAGGACAAGTTTATGCGGCTCTGACTTATTATCACACCAATAAAGACGAAATAGAAGCTTATCTAGCTGCCGAACAAGCAGATTATGAGCATTTTTACTCTATTTACGGGGCTGGCAAGCAGCTATGACTCAGATTCGTTTATACATGGATGAGGATGCAATGGATCGGCAACTCGTCCAAGCTTTTCGGGCGCGGGGTTTAGATGTGATTACCGTTGGCGAGCTTGAAATAACAGGCACTAGCGATGAAAAACACCTGGTATTAGCAACTGAGCTAGGCAGAGTCATATACACTTTTAATGTAGGAGATTTCTGCCGCTTGCACAGTACATCTATGGCACTGGAGAACTCTCATGCAGGAATCATTATAGGATCGCAACAGCATTGCTCTGTAGGTACTCAGTTGCGTGGAATTATGAGATTGATAGCTGTAAAGTCAGCAGAGGAAATGATTAATCAACTGGTATTTCTGAGTGATTATATCACGAATGATTAGAAGTGTAAACTGTTGAAAATTTCATTGTTTGCCATTTTCTCTGTCAATTTTTACAACAATTAAGAATTACCGATCGCGATCGCATCCCAATTAAGCTTATAATCCTTATTTAAAAGCATAGACACAGCCATCATGGATTCTGCTTTAGATTTACCAACCCCAATCAAAAAACCCGACTCAATTCCAGTGGTAGAAACTTCCCAACTCGGTAAGTCATACCGCACTGGTTTCTGGATGAATCAAAAAATCGAATCCCTTAAAAACTTTACCCTCACCGTCTATCAAGGCGAAACCTTTGGACTTTTAGGACAAAACGGTGCAGGAAAAACTACCCTACTAAAAACCTTACTCGGTATCGTGCGGCCGACATCAGGTTGGGGGCTATTGTTGGGTCAGCCTTTAGGCGATCGCGCCATCAAACAACAAGTTGGCTATCTCCCAGAAAATCCCTATTTTTACGATTATCTCACCGGCTGGGAATTTTTACAATTTGCCGCAGGATTATTTCAAATTCCTAAAGAAGTACAACGACAACGGATTCCCCAATTACTAGACTTAGTTGGACTAGCTCATTCAGCAGCAATCAAAAAACAATTACGCCAATACTCTAAAGGAATGTTACAAAGAATTGGCATGGCTCAAGCATTAATTAACGATCCAGAATTAGTATTTCTTGATGAACCTATGTCTGGCCTCGATCCAATGGGGCGCTACCAAATGCGCGAGATTATTCTTTCACTCAAAAGTCAAAACAAAACAATTTTCTTTAACAGTCACGTTTTATCTGATGTCGAACAAATCTGCGATCGAGTTGCCATTCTCGCCCAAGGTGAATTAATCTCTATTGGCAACCTTAACGAATTACTGGGAAACACAGAAACCTATCATGTCAGAGGGAAAGGCGGCCACTTAAATGTACTCAAAAAATGGGTTCCCGATCTGGAACTGGAAGGAGAAATCTGGTATGGTCACTTAGATGCTAATCCCCAAGATTTTCTAGCAACAATTAAGGTAATGGGAGCGCAATTAATCGGCATGAATCTCGCTAGACCTAGTTTAGAAGAGTTTTTTATTCAAAAGTTACATCAGCGAGGAATTTATTCTAGTAGTTGATCTAGTAATTGATAAGCAGCTTTTCATCAACGTTCAACTGTGTCCGTAGGGAGAAGAATTCGGGAGATAATTTACCGATATAAATCAAGGTTTTGTATCCGAATGCTTCGCCCTCAAACGCTTTTAACACACCCTAACTCCTTCTTAAGAGTGGATTCTTTTAGATAGTAACTGTTCTTCCAAAGCTGCAATCCGACTGTAAGCTGCTGTTAACTGAGCAGTCAGCCTTTGGACTTGAATATCTGCTGTTAACTCCTTTTCTAAACCATGCAAACTAGCATCTGAAAAATTGTCATCTAAGAGCACATCTTTGTGTTCCATCATTGAATCAACGCTGCTATAACCATGATAAGATGACATTTTATCTAAATGTCTCATTCCATAGTGACGCACTGTTCCTTGATGCTCAATTACCTTGGACTCACAAAGAGACTCCGTTAATTTATCGTTGAGTTGTTCAACAATTTTATATAGGGAGTCTACTTTATGAGTCAGGGCGATAACTTGTTGTCCGATCGCTTCCATAATAAATTATCCTTGGGAATTTGAAATGCTGCTTTTTTATACTAAGCAAAGATTTTGTCCAATTGTCTATTATCACTGAATTATTTAATTTTTCAGATTCTGGTTGTTTAATCTTCAATTAAAATAAAATCAGCTAAGTAACTAAAGATGAGCTTGTTAATGAAGGAAATTTTAGCAGGTGCGATCGCCGGGAAGTAGCCAGTTAAAGATGAGTTGTAGCAGTTTAGCACCCTGGAAACCAGAAGATCGGGGGCGATCGCGCAACCACCTCAATCCAAAAACCCAGAGAATAATTGTAACGGTAGATCGTTAAAATTTTGTGACAGAATGTATACCGTAAGTTATAGTCAAAACCAAATCAACTAGAGGAATATGCAAAAAAAATTGCTCATTAAAAATTCACAAAAAAAACTGCAACTTTTGTTAGCTTTGACAACCGCTATTTTAATAGTATATCTCTGGCAATTTCCAATTTTTGGACAATCACAATCTAACGTAATAGTTGATTTTGCAGCACCACAAACAAACACTAATTCTGTAAGTGGAATTTTACACGGCATAGACCCAAAAAACCCACCAGATTCTAAGATCGAACCACTACAGCCTAAACTTTGGCGCGCAGGAAGAGTTGATACTTACGATCGCGTAGTCAAAGCTGGGGCTGAATTTCAGCTAATAGTCAGCGACCTCTGGGGCTACGGAACTAACCCCAAAGGATGGCCATATCAAAATTATCCAGCATGGGAAGACTTTGTGCGACAACTGGCACGGCAAAATAAAGGCAAAAAAATTCTTTGGGATATCTGGAATGAACCTGATTGGTCAAATCCTTTTTGGGCTGGAACCAGAGAACAATTTTTTGAGACTTATAAAAGAGCCTATCAAGTTTTGCGCCAAGAACTAGGTCCAGAAGCAATAATTGGCGGACCAAGTATTGCCATTTATAGCAAAGAATATCTTACAGCTTTTCTTAACTACTGCAAGGCGAATAATCTCGAAGTTAATTTCTTATCTTGGCACGAGCTTAATGATAATATTATTCTCTTTGTTGACGACCATTTAATTGAAGCAAGACGCAACTTTCTGCAAAGTCCAACTTACAAAAGTCTCAAAATTAAAAAGATTTATGTCAATGAGATTATTGGCGAAGCAGGGCAGTATCGACCAGGGGATATCCTGGGTTATTTTTATTATTTAGAAAGAGGTCAAGCTGATGGGGCTTGCCGAGCTTGTTGGGGGAGTTTGGGAGCAAATAAAGTTAGCAATTGTTTTAATAATACTCTAGCGGGAATGGTAACACCCGATACTTTTCAGCCAAGAGCCGCTTGGTGGGCTTATAAAGTTTATGCTGATGGCGCGCGATCGCGAGTTCAGAGTCAGTCAGACACAGAAAGGGTTGTAGCTTTAGCCAGCAAGTCAACCCCCAGCGGCAAAGCACAGGTATTATTAGGCTACTTCGATCGCAATTATGCCGACTCAATCAATGTTAGTATTACATTGAGAAATTTACAACAGCTTGGTATTGCCCCAAATAGTAAGGTTAATATTAAATTAGAAAAGATTCCTGATAATCAAGAAAAAGCTGTGGAGAAACCGGTAATCGTGAAAGAAGAAAATGTATCCATTGGCAGCGGCACATTAAGATATTTTATTCCCAAAGTTGCTCTCCATGAAGCATACATATTGACCATTGGCAAGTAACCTTCAAAGTTAAAGACTCTGTAAACATATCCCAAATCCATTTGCTTTCTAGTTATAGTAAAGTTAATATTACAGACAGCAGAAAACAAATACGATGCCTGTAGCTGGTTCTGCCCAAGCAATTCACCCTGAAAAAAGTACAAAACTATGGAGATCAAAAACAAAGATTACTGCATCTGGTATGATACCTCGACTCAGACAATAACTTGCCAGGGTTCATTCCGGTTGAGTAAAATGGAAGACTATACCCCCATAGTCGAGTTACTCAACGATGTAGCATTAGCGCAGCCAAACAAAATTACCCTCGATCTGCGACAGCTAGATTTTTTGAATAGTTCTGGGATCAATATCCTGTCTAAGTTTGTTATTAAAATACGTCAGCAAAAAAATATTCAGATTGCAGTAAAAGGAACTCAGGCTATAATCTGGCAAGAAAAATCTCTGAAAAACTTACAGAGACTTATGCCTTCCTTGGAATTACAATTGGAATAGGGTAAGAAAAATGGTGCATTAAGACAGGGGCTATCTTTAAGACTTAGTGGTAAGCAGCAAACAAGACTTTATGTTAAGGAGTAACTATTATAGCACGATTCAGGAGTCAGACGTAAAATTCGATATAAAAAATGGTTTCAGCAATTAAAAATGTTCTCACCGTCTTAGCAGTTGCTATAACAATTACTTAAAACCCATGCAGGAAGAAGAATTATCTAAGGAACAGCTGATTTTGGAGGTTTTGCGCCTACGATCGAATATTGAAGAACTCAAGAGTGAAAAGGCGGATCTGGAAATCTTGCTGGAGAATACAACGGAACATTCGGACACCGTTGAAGCTCAGTTGCATGGGTTTGCTCAGTCAGTGGTGCGGGAGAGTGAAGAATGTTTCCGGGCAATTACGGAAGCGACACCTTTACCAGTGCTAATTACTCGTGTATCTGACAATGCGATCGTCTATGCTAATCGTCAATTATCGAACCTGTTAGGTATACCTCTGGGGGAACTTCTTAATGGTTACAACTTAGATTTTTATTTAGATCCGAGCGATCGCGATCGACTCCTAGAAGCATTTGCTAGAGACGGATATGTTCAGAATTGGGAAGTACAAGCAAAAAAAGCAGATGGAACGATTTTTTGGGCAACAATCTCGGTTCAACCTCTGACTTTCAGTGGAGAACCAGCAACTCTATTTGCCCTTTACGATCTTACCAAACGCAAAGAGGTAGAACAATCTTTACTTAAGAGCGAAAGACAACTCCGCCGCCAAAGTCTGGCACTTTTAGAACTTGGTAAAGAAAGAACTCTTAACCGAGGGGATCTGAATGCGGCAATTCGGGAAATCACCGAAACCGCCGCCCATACCTTAGAAGTAGATCGAGTTAGTCTGTGGCTGTACAATGATTTTAAATTTGCGGCTATTCGTTCTAACCCAGAAAATTCTATAGATCGGGGATTTAATGCCAGTGTAGATAATGAAGCAGAAATCAGCACAGAGTTTGTTGCTAAAAATCAAGAGGAACAATCTCTTGCTAAATCTAAAAAGTCTAATTTGCAATTAGTTTGCATCGACTTGTACGAACGGAATAGCGATCGCCACTGGAACCGCTTGGAAATTTCTACAACTGATTTAAAATTTCACTTTTTAGATCCAGATGTGGATGATATTACTAATAACCTCGACTTTACTACTCCCGCTGAACTCCTCGATCGCAATTCTTTTAAGAATTTGTGTTCTTTAGATACAGACGTTTTCCCCACCCCATCTGCCCCACATACAATTAGCTTATCAACTCTAAATATACCAATCAGATTGGGCGGCCAAATCGTGGGCATACTCTCCCACGAACAGACCGATACTTTCCGTCAGTGGGCTTTAGAGGAGCGTACTTTTGCCAATTCTCTAGCAAATTTAGTAGCCTTGGCGATCGAAAGCTTTGAACGGCAACGCACTCAACAAGCACTCTCCAATGCCAAATCTGAACTAGAAGTCACCGTAGAAAACCGCACGGCTCAACTTAAAAATGCCAATAAATTACTACGTTTCGAGATTGCAGAGCGCAAAAACGCAGAAGCAGCCTTGCAAGAAGCACTACACAAAGCAGAAGCAGCTTCCAGAGCAAAAAGCACTTTCTTAGCAAATATGAGCCATGAGTTGCGAACTCCCCTTAATGCCATTATTGGTTACAGTGAAATGTTAGAAGAAATAGCCTCAGAAGAAGGCATACAATCTTTGCGCCCCGACATTCAAAAAATTCATAATGCTGGCAAACATTTGCTAACTTTAATCAATGATATTCTCGATCTTTCCAAAATAGAAGCCGGCAAGATGGAGCTTTATTTAGAGAATTTTGACCTGAGAGATTTGGTGAACGATGTAGTTGCAACTCTACAACCACTGACTCAGAAAAATCGCAATTCTTTGGAAGTGTATTGTTCTAATAATTTAGGGATAGTATTTGCTGACTTGACTAAGGTGCGACAAATTCTGCTTAATTTACTCTCAAATGCGATCAAATTTACAGAAAACGGATCTATAAAACTAACTGCTACTCGCGAACTAGGTGAGAGTGATTGGATTTATTTGTCTGTGGCTGATACGGGGATTGGGATGTCAGTTGAACAGCAACAAGGTTTGTTTGAGGTGTTCACTCAAGGTGATGCTTCAACAACGCGCAAGTATGGCGGTACTGGACTAGGATTAGCAATTAGCCGTCGCTTTTGTCAGATGATGGGGGGTGATATTACGATTGAAAGTGAGTTAGGAGTTGGCTCTACTTTCATGGTTCGTTTGAAGGCAATGGTAGAAAATAAAGTTGATTAACTGTTATTGGTTAACTGTTATTGGTTAACTGTTATTGGTTAACTGTTATTGGTTAACTGTTATTTGTTAGTGATGCTTGCCTCACTACCTCAATATCTAAACCTAATGCCTTAGCTACTTGTTCTACACTCAATCCAATAGCTAATAACCCTGGCACAGATTCAAGTTTGCCTTCGAGCTTGCCTTCGAGCTTGCCTTCGAGCTTCGCTTCTTGGTAAACCCTTGTCTGCTTTAAATCACTTAAATGAAACATGGCTTCTATCTCCTGGTGACTTAACTCGGTAAACTTGTAGACTAATATACTCTCAATTAAGTCTATCACCTTCCGTCTCCAAGCGACATCCTCTACCTGCTCCTGTCGCATCTCGGTTAAGGAATGGGTTTGATGTTTTCTTGCTAGGAAACCACCTTTCATCAGCATCGGAATTATATGGCCGGGGCGGGTTTATAGGATTTGTCAATACTTATCAAATATCTCGGCGAACCCGCCCCTACAAAAATTATTATTATACAATTCCGAATCAAACGGAAATAATATTAATTTATACTACACAACCGAAGGGAAGAAGAGGAAGAAGATCGGAGGGTAATGGCAATTTTTTCAACTCTTCCTTCTTCCTTCTTCCTTCTTTCTTCTTCCTTCTGCTATAAACCTAAATCCGTGACCGCACCTAGACTACTAGAGGAAACTAATTTGGCATATTTAGCCAATACGCCAACAGTATAACGGGGTTTGGGAGCTACCCAATTAGCGCGACGACGCTCTAATTCAGCATCGGAAATATTCAGTTGTAATAAGCGATTAGGAGCATCAATGGTAATAGAATCTCCCTCTTCTACGAGAGCGATCGCGCCGCCAACTTGGGCTTCTGGTGCGACATGACCGACTACCATTCCGTAAGTACCACCGGAAAATCTGCCGTCAGTAATTAATCCGACAGTATCGCCTAAACCAGCACCAATAATTGCCGAAGTAGGTGCTAACATTTCCCGCATTCCTGGCCCACCTTTTGGCCCTTCATAACGGACAACAATAATATCTCCAGGTTGAATTTTTCCTGCGAGAATTGCCTCTAAACAATTCTCTTCAGATTGAAATACTCGCGCTGGACCAGTAATTACTGGTTTCTTCACTCCAGTAATTTTAGCAACTGCCCCTTCTGTGGCTAGATTTCCCCTTAAAATTGCTAAGTGTCCTTGAGCATACATCGGATTATTCCAAGGGCGAATTACATCTTGATCGGCGCGAGGTTCTGAGGGAATATCTGCTAAAATTTCGGCAATAGTTTGACCAGTAATGGTAATTGCATCGCCGTGTAATAAATCATGTTCAAGTAACATTTTCATTACTTGGGGAATCCCACCGGCTTTGTGTAAATCTGTGGCTACATAGCGGCCGCTTGGTTTCAGATCGCAAAGCACTGGAACTTTAGCTCTAATTGTTTCAAAATCATCTAGGGCTAATTCTACACCGGCGGCGTGAGCGATCGCCATAAAATGTAGTACCGCATTCGTTGAACCGCCTACGGCCATAATCACCGCGATCGCATTTTCAAAAGCCTTACGAGTTAAAATTTGACGGGGAAGTAATTGGGATTTAATCGCCTCCACCAACACCGCCGCCGACTTCTCAGCACTTTCCGCCTTTTCTGCATCCTCAGCCGCCATTGTGGAAGAATAGGGCAAACTCATCCCCATCGCTTCAAAAGCCGAAGACATGGTATTTGCCGTAAACATTCCACCACAGGAACCGACACCAGGACAAGCTTTACGTTCTACTGATAATAATTCAGCTTCATCAATCTTGCCAGCACTAAATTTACCCACAGCTTCAAAGGCACTCACTACTGTCAAATCAGTACCATTGTGATGACCGGGTTTAATCGTGCCACCATAGACAAAAATTGCTGGTATATTCATCCGCGCGATCGCAATCATTGCCCCTGGCATATTCTTATCACAACCACCGATCGCCAGCACTCCATCCATACTCTGGCCATTACAAGCAGTCTCGATCGAATCAGCAATTACCTCCCTAGAAACCAGAGAATATTTCATTCCCTCAGTCCCCATCGAAATACCATCACTAATTGTAATTGTACCGAACATTTGAGGCATTCCCCCCGCTTGTTTGATACTCAATTCTGCCTTTTTTGCCAAATCATTCAAACCCATATTGCAGGGAGTGATTGTACTATAACCATTAGCAATACCCACAATCGGCTTAGTGAAATCTTCATCTCCAAAACCGACAGCCCGCAGCATCGCTCGATTTGGCGATCGCTGATTTCCCTGAGTAACAACGTAGCTTCTAAGATTTTCTGGCATGAACAATTCCTTTGTCTTTTTGAGTCTTCAGAGTATTTTTATGCTAATGCAATTGAGAGCCATGTATTCGCGTTTTTAGCAAACGCTTATCCCGAATTTACCCCAATCACGTATTCCAAATCATAGCACTTGATGGTAAATCATGGTTAATTTCTGCTCCTACTGTTTCCATTATTTCTCTATCATTAAAGAAAAATGTTGACTAGGGCGGGCGTTCCATGAAAACATGAATCTGATTGTATAGTTTGATTCCCATAATTCCTAGAGGGTATGGGATGATGTAAAATACCATTTTCTAACAGGGCTAATGTTTATCTCGTATTTACCACCCAGGGGTGGCATGACAAACAAATTTTGGCTTAAGTCCCCAACTAAAAACCACTACGAGGCATAAAGACTATGGAGGTCGGTGAAATTAATCGGCAATACGCGGCCGGAGAAAGAAATTTTCGCGAGATTGACCTAATGGGTAAAGACTTGAAAGGAGTGAACTTCAGCGATGCCAACTTTAGTCGGGCAAATCTGGAAAACGCGAACTTGAGCGGAGCTATACTCACAGGGATCAACTTGCGAGAAGTCAAACTTAGCGGCGCAGACTTAACAAATGCAAACCTCACCGATGCGAATCTGATTGGCACAGACATTACCAAAGCCAACTTGACTGAAGCCAACCTCACTGGCGCTAACCTGCGGGGTTCAATGGCAAAAGAGGTGAATCTGAGCAAAGCTAATTTAATCGGGGCAAATTTGACAGAAGCCAACATGACAGAAGCCAATTTGCATGGGGCTAACTTGACGGAAGCAAGTATGATCCGTATTAACCTGATTAAAGCAGTATTGAGTTGGTCAACTCTGAAAGCAGTAAACTTGACAAATGCCCTACTTAGTGAAGCGTTTTTAGAGAGAGCGAACCTCACTCAAGCAATTCTCAGTGGCGCATCTTTAAATGGGGCTAATCTGAATGCGGCAGATTTACGCCAAGTAATAATGATTGGCTCTAATCTGAGCGATGCCAGTTTACAAAAGGCAAATCTGAGAGTAGCTAATATCAGTTGGTCAACTTTGCGTGGGGCTAATTTAACTGGAGCTAATTTATATCGGGCTAAACTAAATTGGTCAAATTTGAGTGGGGCGATTCTATTAGAAGCGGTTTTGATTGATGCTAATATCGATCGCGCCAACTTGCGAGATGCAGATATGAGAAAGGTAATTATGCCCGACGGTACAACCCATGATTAGCAACTTTAACAATTTAATCAAAAATGGAAGCAGGAGAAAAAGCCGATGGACGCAGAAGAACTGCTACGTCGCTACGCATTAGGAGAAAGAGACTTTAGTGAAGTAAATCTAATTGGCGCAAATTTACAAAAAGCACATTTGGCAGGCGCAAATTTAGCAAGAGCATCTTTGGCGGGGGCTAATTTGAGCAGGGCTTTTCTGTTTGAGGCTAATCTTTCAGAGGCTTTTCTCTACAACACTAATTTGAGTTTTGTCAAACTAGGGAAGGGATATCTTACTAATGCAGATCTGACTAAAGCTGACCTTAGAGGTGCTTTTCTGGTGAGGTCAGATTTAGTGCGTGCGAAGTTAAGCGGCGCAAATTTAATGGGGGTTAATTTGCGATCGGCTAACTTATCGGCGGTGAATTTATGTGGTGCAAATTTGAGTGGAATTAACTTGCGATCGGCTAATCTGACAGCAGCTAACCTGAGTTGGGCTAATATGAGCAGAGCCAGATTAACCCAAGCTATAATGACAGGAGCCAATCTGACCGGTATTAACTTTAGTCATGCCCATTTGGTGGAGATTGATTTGCATGGGATGGACTTGAATGGAGTTAATTTTAGTGAAGCAAAACTTACAGGTGCTAATCTTTGTGCTTGCAACTTAACTGCGGCTAATTTCAGCGGCGCGAAACTACCAGAAGCAAATTTACAAGATGCCACGCTGAATGGAGCTAATTTGATAAATGTTAATCTTCAAAACAGCAATTTGAGTTATGCAATTTTGATGAAAGCTGATTTATCCAACGCTGTTTTGAGTTGTGCCGATCTAACTGGAGCTAATTTTAATTTAGCTATTTTACATCACACAGATTTGAGAGGGGCAAATCTCGAAGGAACTTATCTGTGGAAGGCCGATCTATCTGGTGTAAATCTGCGGGGGGCTAACTTGCGTGGGGCGAGTCTCCGAGGAGCTATTATTAAGGATGCCGACTTACAGGATGCGGATTTAAGCGGGACTACTTTGCCAGATGGCAATATTTCTGATTGACACTATCCTGCCTAAATCTGAGAAAATTCTTAAGATATTGTTGTATTAATATGGTGCTATTTAATAGTATACTTTAAATGATTCGATCGGGTTCTTTATAATAGGAAAAGTTGATGATGAAAGCGGAAGATATTATGACTACGGATGTAGTCACCATTCGCGGTTCGGCAACGGTGGCTGAGGCAGTGGCAATTATGAACGATCTATGTCTGCGTGCCTTGATTGTTGAACGCCGTCACGATCAAGATGCTTATGGTATTGTCACAGAGACGGATATTGTTTACAAGGTGACAGCATTTGGAAAAGATCCGGCAACTGTGCGTGTCTATGAAATTATGACTAAGCCTTGTATTGTGGTAAATCCTGAGTTGGGAGTGGAATATGTCGCCCGTCTATTTGCTAATACTCACATCCGTCGGGCTCCGGTGATTAAGGATAAATTACTGGGGATTATTTCGGTAACGGATATTTTGAGTAAAAGCGATTTTGTGGTGAATCCAAAAAGTGTTTCACTGGAACAAGAAATTGAGAAGGCGATCTTGGACGCAAGGAAAATTTGTACGGAAAAAGGGCCTAGTTCTAAAGAGTGTGCGGTGGCTTGGGATATTGTTGAGGAATTACAAGCTGAAGCGGCTCATCAACGGGCAATTAAGCTTGAAAAAACAGCTTTCGATCTCTATTGCGAGCAAAATCCTGAAGCGGCGGAAGCCCGGATTTACGAAAGTTAACTGTTAATGGTTAATGGTTAACTGTTAACTGTTAACTGTTAATGGTTAATGGTTAACTGTTAACTGTTTACAGCGATCGGATAATAGTGTAGAATCTAAAGTTGTTCTAAAGTCTAAATCTAAAATCAGTTATGCCTAGAACTCCTAATGAATTTGTCGTACACCTGATGCTGGACGGCGGTCACGCGCAAGAGGTACGGTTCCCGACGATACAAGATTTTCAAAAGTGGTATCAAGGGGTAATTATACCCAAATTTGATTCTAAAGAATTTGTGAATGTGCCGATCAAAAATAGAGAAAATGAGTATATGGTGGTGCGTCCTGCTAGTGTGATTGCGATTCGGGTGGAACCTGTTTATAGTTCTCGACCTGATTTTTCTGATGTTGAGTAATAAGGCACAATTTTAATTTAGTTTGACTGTGATTTATGCCTTATTCTCGATGCTATTTGGGTCGCTTGTTGGCGGTTAGCTGTCTATTGCCTGTTGTTTTGTCTTGGGTGGTTTTGGCTAATGTCCCTATTTTACAACGGATGAATTCAAGTCAATTGGATGGTGCTGATGGGGATATTTTAGGTTTAGATGGTCAAATTTGGGGTGATGGGAATAAACCGGGAGATCGGCGATCGCTTTTGATTGCTATTGATTACAGTTTAGCTTATTTGCAAACGCCAAAGGCGGCTACGGTTTATCAGAATTATGCGATCGCGGGGATAAGTCGCGATCGCGTTCGCCGTTCTTTGGAACGCTTTCGCCAATTGGTAGTTAATTCTAGTTCTCCTGCACAATTACAAGCATCTGTCAAGCGAGAATTTTTATTCTATAAAGCTGCGGGTAAAGATGGTAAGGGAACTGTTGGTTTTACGGGATATTTTGAGCCAATTTATGCTGCTTCACGGGAAAGGATGGGGGAATATCGCTATCCTCTTTATCGTTTACCGCCAGATTTAGCATCGTGGCCAAAACCTCATCCGACGCGCTTAGAATTAGAAGGGGCGGATGGTTTAAGTGGGACAAAATTGCGGGGGTTAGAATTAGTTTGGTTGCGCGATCGCTTTCAAGCTTTTTTGGTTCATGTTCAAGGTTCTGCGAGGTTACAATTAACTGATGGTAGTCTGATGACTGTTGGTTATGCTAGTAAAACCGATCGTAATTATACTGGCGTGGGTAGAGAGTTAGTTAGAGATGGAAAATTTACTTTAGATGAGTTAACTTTAATTAGGTTAACTCAATATTTTAAACAATTTCCTACGGATATGAATAAGTATTTGCCCCGCAATGAAAGTTTTGTGTTTTTTCGAGAAACCAATGGTGCGCCGGCGACGGGAAGTTTGGGTGTGCCGGTAACAGAAGAACGTTCAATTGCTACAGATAAATCTCTGATGCCTCCGGGGGCTTTGGCGTTAATTAAAACTCGACTTCCTTATCAGAATCAAAAGGGAAATTTTGACCAAGTTGTTGTTAGTAGATATGTGTTAGATCAAGATAGTGGGGGTGCGATTAAGGGACCTGGAAGAGTTGATATTTTTATGGGTACGGGTGAGTTGGCGGGGGATAGAGCGGGTTTAATTAATGCGACTGGGGAGTTGTATTATTTAATTTTGAAGTAGGTTTGATTGAGGAACCACTAACTGTTAATTGTTAACTGTTAATTGTTAACTGTTAACTGTTAACTGTTAAACGATCGGCTAAATTTTCAATGGCTTCTTGAAGTTGAATTTGACTCCAATTGTCGATTAAATGAGCAGCGATCGCGCATCCTCCAGCCCCCACTCCTTCTTTAACATATCCCTCTTCATAAGCTCGTAATTGGGTATAGCGAGAAGTAGCAAAACTCAATTGTGTAGCTATCATCGGCACGCTACCAATAATTTGAGCTAAACCTACAGTATCACCAGTAGGATCTTCTGCTACCCACCGCGTAGTTCCTACTACAATTTGTTCTGGATGCCATTGAAGCGAATATGTCTTTGCGATCGCCTCAGAAACAGCATAAACCGCCAGCATTTGCGTACCACCAGCCAGCATTACCCCACAACTGCGACTAGCCGCGATCGCCATCCCCGCCACTACTATCTGCATCGGATCGCCCACCGCCGCCACTACTTCTAAGGGATCGGAAGAGAAGGGGAAAATGGAAGAATGGGAGATTTTCTTATTCCCTATTTCATCATCTATCATCCCTTCATTCTCCTTCATCTTTCTTCCTTCTTCCTTCATCCTTCTTCCTTCTTCTATTTCATCATCTATCATCCCTTCATTCTCCTTCATCTTTCTTCCTTCATCTTTCATCCTTCTTCCTTCATCCTTCATCTTTCTTCCTTCATCTTTCATCCTTCTTCCTTCTTCCTTCTTCCTTCTTCCTTCTTCCACTACTGCCAATTTTTGAGCATGATTGCAAGTAGGATGACTGCTATTTACCTTACCCGCCGCATCAATTCCTAAATCCATTAAAACAGCTAAAGCAGTAGTTGTTCCTCCCACTACACACTCTCCTAAAATTACATAACCACCCTGAGTTTTTGCTGCTAATTCTTGACCCCAAAATAAGCCGCGATCGAATAAATGCTTAACAGTTGATAATGGTAAAGCATTACCAGAAGAAACACACTTCGCCGCAGTACCACCTAAATCGATCGTCGGTACAGTTGGCGGTAATAGCAAACCAGCATTAAATAAAAATAAAGGAATATTTAGAGATTCCACCACAGCGCGAGATATCAGCACCGGCGAAGCACCAGCATCGAGAGGCGGTAAAGGATATTGAGGTTGAATTTGGGGACCATTGTACAAAAACTCTGCATCAGCTAAACAAGTATATTTTCGGTCATCAGGTGTCGCCCCCGCCGCTGAAATCCCAGGAATTAAACCTGTATCGCTAAATCCCAAAACACAAGCAAAAATAGCTTGGCGATGTCGATACCGATCCAACCAATTTTTTCCCTGTTCTAATTGAGTATAAATTTTAATCATTAAGTGAAGGAAGAAGGAAGAAGGAAGAAGGAAGAAGGAAGAAGGAAGAAGGAAGAAGGAAGAAGGAAGAAGGAAGAAGGAAGAAGGAAGAAGGAAGAAGGAAGAAGGAAGAAGGAAGAGGGAAACAGTTAACAGTTAACAGTTAACAGTTAACTGTTAACTGTTAACAATTACCAATTACCAATTACCCATTACCAATTAATCCTCATAATTAATCAAAACTTGTACCCAATTTGGTGGGCGAGGTATGGGATTACCCAAGCGATCGAGTAATAGTAAAGCCACTAAATGTACCACAAATAAATAGATAATATTATTGATAACAATCATCCCTACAGCGATCGCTTGAACTAAACCTAAACTCGGCACAGCCAACACCCCCAACTTCACAAACATCCATTCTACAATTTCAGTAGCTTGGCTAGTAATATAAAGCCAAAGGTCTTCTCCCAAAAGCAAAGAAAGTAGCCAAAACCTAAAAAAGAAACCAAAAGAACCAACCACCGTACCCAAACTAATTGAAGTTAACCAACTAGCACCTCCTCGCCACAATCCACCCAATAACACACTCAAAAAACCAAAAGGAATTACAAATAAAATACTGCGAGTTGGACCCATCAACACAGATAGTAACAACCCAGAAACTAAAGCACCCATCCAAGCCGATCTCTGACCCCATCGTAAATATATCAGAGCGATCGGTACTGGGAAAAAAATCCGTAGCAAAGGACCCATCGGAAAATAGTAATTCACCAACCAAATCAAACTAGCCGTACTAGCCAGAAAAGCCGTTTCTACCAAGATCAAAGGACCATCAAAATCCTCATTTTTACTAGGGGGCTTTCCCTTCAATTCTGAGTCTTTGGACTCAGAATTTGTACTCTCAGTTTGGGGCAAATTTTGAGGCGAATTTACAGGACTAGATCCCTTGCCAGATTCAAAAAAATCACTCATCAGACTTTAGATTTTAGACTTTAAACTTTCTTAACTGGCAAATATCACCCAAACTTCTATTCAGGGGGTTGAATTACCAAAACACAACAACTAGCATGATGCACCACATGATTGCTAACACTACCCAAGATAGCTTCTGCTAATCCTGTGCGACCGCGCCTTCCCAAAACAATCAAATCAGCGCCCCAACTTTTAGCTGCTTCACAGATTGCCTGACCGACATCTTCCACCATTCTAGCATCAAATTCGGGTTTGATCTCCCGTTTTTCGGCCGCGTCATAGTAATTTTTTAACAACTCATGGCCGTGTTCCAAATTATGTTCTATCTTTAAACTTTGAGCTTGGTAAGCTTGATCTGCTAACTCAATATTCATCCCCAACTCTACTGGGATCGGCATTCCCCTTTCCCCAAGTTGGTTAACTGTAATCCCATAAAATAGCATCATTTCAGCTTTATTTGCTACTGCCATATCTAAAGCTTGAGCAAATACTTGATGACTTAATTCCGTTTCGTCTAAAGCCGCAAAAATTTTGTGAAAACTCATAAAAAAACTCAGTAAGTGGTAGAGATGAGAGAGTCTTTAGACTTGAGAGGTAACAACACAGGTAGTTTAACTACCAGACATTTCCAATTTTATACCATTAAGCGTTCCAGAGCGTGCATATCTGGAATACAAAGTACATCTCGTTCGCGGCGAATTAATAGTTTTTTCTCCAACTTACTTAATACCCGCGTTACTGTTTCTCGCGCCAAGCCGCTGAGACTACTTAATTCACGATGAGGGAGGTTGGGAATTTCCGTTCCTCCGTCTAAAGAAGACTTACCTTGACCTTCTGCCAAAAATAACAAAATATCTGCCACCCGCGAGGTGCTATCGGACTCACGCAATCTCAGTCGTCGGTTAACTTGGCGCAAACGTCGTCCCATCAATTGGGCCAAGCGAATACCAGCCAAGGCTTCCGTATGAATTAACTGCACAAAATCCTGGGCTGGCATATTACCAATTAAAGTTGGGGCAAGGGTGATGACATCAGTCGATCGCGGGGCTTCTTCTAGCGCCGCCATTTCACCAAATAATTCTCCTTTACCCAAAATATTGAGGGTAACTTCTTTTCCATCCAGGTTGTAGGTACGAATTTTTACCCAGCCGTCCAAAATGAAATAAACTGAACTGCCCCAGTCGTTTTCCAGTAAAATCACCTGGTTGGCTGGGTGGCTGCGGGTTACGATGTGTACAGTTGCTCTTTCCACTACTGTTTCGGGCAAGCCTGAAAAAAAGGCAGTGGATAGCATTAATTGATGAACAGATTGGGAATCACGGGGGGGGTGGCGGTCATCCATGAGGATATTATTTTTAATAAAGGCACTTGATGAGAAATGCGATCGAACTTAGGAATAGCGGTCAACTTTCAAAGAAAGCACTAAAGGAAAATTCACAGTTAATAATAGCTTAAAGGTTAGCGATATAGCAGAAACCTAGTTAATTAAATTAAAAATTAAAAATTAATTTATTAATTAATTTTTTAATTTTTAATTCCTGTTGGGGGATTGCCCTGGCTACACAGATTAAATCTCTATTAAGTCGGTATCTTACCATCCAAGTAGGAAACGCTCACTTATAATACTGGATTATGAGTTAAACTCTATCGCACGCTTCCGCTTTGGCAGAGGTTCCACCCTTGAATGCTCAACAAGATCAAATTCAGGTACTCCTTGCTGATATTGATGAGGTACTCAGCAAACCCAGTCCGCGCCTACCTTGGATGGCTTCGGTGGAGACTGTCCACCAGCGCCAAGTTTTAGAGCGCATTCGCCACTATCTAACTTCTAAAGGGTCCCTGCTAGTTGCAGAGGAAAGCCTGAAGCAGAGGGAGTTAGGGGGGGCTGCTGGGTCACTTTTGAGTGACCCGGAATCTAAAAGTATTGCTCTTCTGGATGCCGACGATCGCTCGGTAGCCCAACAAATTTTGCAGGCTGTTATTGGAGAAATTGGCTATTTGCGAACAAGTCTTACTCAATCTTTGGCAGAGGAAGTAAAAGATTTGCAGCGGCAACAGCAAGCTCTGATCTCTGAAATTAAATACTTGGAGCGACAGCGACAGGAACAGTTATCTTTAGCTCAACAACAGGCAAATCAGCAACAAATTATTGCGGATTTTTTGCAGGTGCTGATGGAGCGTTTGCAAGAAACTTTGGCTCGCGATGTTGCGGCGGCGCTTGCTAATTTGGAAGCTCGGTTTTTGCACAATAATCTGTTGATTTTAGAGAATGTTCAGTCGACTGGAGAGTTGCCCTCGGTTGCGGATCGGGCTAATTTTAATCCAGTGGAAGATGGGGAGTTGCCATTGCTAACTCCGGCTCAAAGAATGGAACAGATTCGGATGTTGCAAGCTCAGTCCGATCGCGCTTTAATGGGTCTGGATTCGACGATGGGTATTGTCTTTGAAGCGCTGCAAAATAATCTGCAAAGTTATCAAGAGTCTTTGTCTCAAGGCTTGGAGAAAATGCACAGTTTGGGGCAGCAGGGTGAGGCGATGTTTGCGGCTTTGGTGAATCGTTTGGCTTCTCAGTTGGGCTGGGAGGCATCATCGTTTTTGCAATCATCAAATGTTAATAATGTCAATCTTGAAACGCCAACTCGTGCAGTGGCAGATACGACTATTCCTCTGACTACTTTGCCACAAAATCAGCCAGGGACAGAGATGTTTACGGGGCGACAGCGTGTGGGGCAGTCAACTGTTGGTAAGGCTAAATTGGAGGAAATTGGGGAGCAGGAAAAGTTGCCTTATCCGGGAACGGAACTTTCTCCGCAGTTTACGCAGTTGCGGCAAGATCGAGAGGAAGTTAGGAATTTTGCAGGTAAGGATCGGCCTATAATTCTGCCAGAAAAAAATGATGATTTATTGAGTATTGAGTCTTCTAATACGGAAGTTATGCCTCCGGTGATGATGGCTGAGGGCAGTGATGTGGCGGATTTATATGCTAGTCTTTTTGAGCCGGAAGCTTTACTGAGAAATGAGTTAGAAGGGGATGTTGCTGTTATTCCGGTTTTTGAGTCTCCGGTGGTGGAAACTTCTAATTTTGAAGCGGCTGAAATTGTGGAGCCGGAAGCTGAGGCGATCGCGGCTAATCAAG
>MBRE01000017.1:0-21978 GCA_001698425.1 Oscillatoriales cyanobacterium USR001
ATCCTTTGGGTAAGCGTTTAATCACTTCTTGGGACAGTTGCCGCCAGCGATCGACATTTTGCCAGATATGCAATTGAATTTGATTATGGTGATTATTTTGCGGTTGGTTGGTGTTCATTTTCCCTTTCCTTCCTTTAATGTTGCTTACAATCTTTAATCGTTGAAGTTGTGAGGAATTATGCAATTTTCCTGGTAATCTTTGTAGGGGCGAAGCATTCGGGCGAAAAATCTTTTGTTCCAAGCCATAAATTATCTACCCGAATGCTTCGCCCTTGGGATATGCAGCAATACATTTCAGTTAAGAATATTTGGGGGTATCTGGGCGAAGCATTCGGACAAAATATCTAGGGTTTGAGCGATCGATTGTCGCCCGAATGCTTCGCCCCTACGCTTAACTGAACCCGATCGCTATTGAGAAGCCGGTTTGCGAGCAGTTTCTAACGCCCAAGTCACACAGTTAGAAATATCTTTCAAATCGCAAATTTGCACCTTTCCTTCGGTAGCTAAATCAGTCTCTAGCTGATTTTTTAGGGTTTCATCTTCCACCATAAAAGCGATCGCACCTTTATCTTCAGTAATGCTATGAACAAGAGTTTTAATTTGTTCGATATCATTGGGATTAGGTTGGTTAGGTCCTGGTTCATCATCTTGAATTGCGATTGTTGCTACCACAGGATTAAAATTTTTCCGGGCGCGTTCTTTTTGCACTGTCATTTCGATGCGCTTCAGGAGTAAAATTAAAGAGGTTCCTCGCTGTTTGCTTTTGATATCTCGCTTGGTATCTTGACACTTACCAAGCAAAGATAAACTATTAAAAATGGAGATTTTTTGAGTAGTGACGGGGTGATCGGCAAAGGGAATGGTAATTGCCATATCACCAGGTTTATACTGTTGAATACTAGCTTGACAATGTTGCTGTCGCTGGGCTGTATAATTTTCAGCAGAATCGGAATTGTCGTCAGCCCGGAAATGGATGATGTGCTGAGTGGTAAACTCAACAAATAAGGTTGCACCAAGTACGCTAATCCCTAGAAAAATTACTGATAACATGATTGGTGATTTGAACCAAGCTTTGTGAGTTTGGGTGGGTGTGGGAGTCGCTTGTCGGTTACGATTGGTGTAGCGTGTGGGATGGTTGTATGGACTCATAGCTGTTCCTTTGCTAAGGGTGTTATTGTTACATCGAAGGAAATAGCTACCGTTATGCAGATTTGCCTAAAATAAAGCTTTCTGACGTACCCTACCTGTCTCTTGTAAATCCCATACCAATTACCAATTACCAATTACCAATTACCAATATTGATGTATCCCCAAAAAAGTACAATTACTAAAATTATTTTAATCATCGCGATCGCCTCTACCGGATTATTATTCCTCAAAAAAGACACATCCATCCAAGCACAAACTCAATCCCCAACTCCCAAACCCACACCCCAAGAAATAGTGGTTAATAATGAAGTGCGATCGCTCCCCGGATCGTTAGACAATGTACCACTTTTCAACAGCGACAGCCCAGAATGGGTGAAAAAAGAAGGAATTTTGCTCTCCACCTTTCCGCCAGATGGTAAAAAAAACCCTAACGCTCATCTTAATTTCCCATTTCAAGGCAAATTTAACCTATTTGCTCACCATTTCACCCACACTCCCCCCAACTTACGAACATTATATATAGGTGCAATTTTATACAATCCCGGCAAGCAGCCTATAACAGTAGAAATCTTGCAGGCAGCCAGTTATCTGATGGAACCAGACGCGCCTTTCCAACAAAAACCCCCGCTAAGTGAGAATCCCCAAGGAGAAGTATATTCCGGTCACGGCATTCGTGCCGTAGATAATGTTTTACGAGGCATCCGACAACCCACTTTTCCCGCACAATTGGTAATTAAACCGGGGGAAAGTAAAATGCTACTCAATGGTGCGATTCCCGTGCGGGACTTGCCAAAACCCATCAATGGCCGCTCTACTTTTATCAGCTTGAACAGTAGCAGTCAAGTCTATGCCGCCACTTTAGCCATGTATGCTAAGAAAAATCCCGATGGTAGCGATCGCGCCCCCACTCTCCAAGAATGGCAAGATTTATTATACAATGGGAACTTAGCTCTACCTCGCGACAAAACCCCCACACCTCCCGGAGCCACTGGTAATCTGATTTACAGTCGTGTGGCGGGGGTACAACAAGGTTCAACTTGGCGATCGCAATTAGTGGATAAAGATAGCAGTAATCTCACAATTCCCCCAACAGGTAAAGCTTATTCCTATACGATCGCTACCCTAAGAGGCGGTAAACTCGGCACTGAGCAAGTACAAACAGCAAAACTATTAGTTCGCTATCCAGATACTGCCTACGAAGCACATGGTAACTATGGCGTTCATTACGATCTCACTTTACCTCTACATAACACCAGCGATCGAACAAAAGCGATCGCCATTACATTAGAAACTCCATTAAAAGATGACAAATTAACTAAAGGTGGATTACGCTTTCGTCAACCACCCTTAGATTTCCCCTATTTTCGAGGTACTATCAGATTGCGTTACAAAGACGATTCGGGTCAAAACCTAACTCGGTATGTACATTTATGGCATCGAGTAGGTCAAATATTAGAACCAACGATCAAATTAAAATTAGTAGCAGGAGAAAAGCGATTAGTGCGAGTAGACTTTATCTATCCTCCTGATTCTACACCACCACAGGTATTAACACTGAGAACCTTGGATTAATTGGTAATTGGTAATTGATTAAGTGTGTACCTTACTTACTTGAGAATTCTATAGTCCATGAAGATTTGCTACAAAAAAGCGGCGATCGTAATTGTGACTGTATCAACAGGTAAAATAGTTTGGTCAAAGATGCAAAGTTTCCCTTAAGGCATTAGCTAGAGGGGAGAAATGTTACTAGAGGAGAACTCCGTTGAAAAGAATCTTATCGATAGTCTTGTTAGCGATCGCAATTTTTACGGTCGGTTTTGGTCGTCCTGCATTAGCCGAAGGTGATGTCGCTAATGGAGCCAAGGTGTTTAAAGCTAACTGTGCCGCTTGCCATGTCGGTGGTGGCAATATCGTGATGGCTCAAAAAACCTTGAAGAAGGAAGCTTTGGAGAAGTACGGTATGAAATCGATCGAAGCCATCACTACCCAGGTGACAAATGGCAAAAAGGCGATGCCTAAATTTGGTGGTCGTTTGAGCGCGAAGCAAATTGAGGATGTCGCTACTTATGTGCTCTCTCAAGCTGAAAATGGCTGGAAAAAATAATCTGGTTTGTACTAGCTAACTAAAGCTCTGATGCTTTAAAGCCCCTCAATCTTAGAGGGGCTTTAGACTATTGGTTATTGGTTATTGGTTATTGGTTATTGGTTATTGGTTATTGGTTATTGGTTATTTGCTATTTGTTAAGAATTATTGAAATTAAACGCTATTATGCTCAAGTTTCCAAATGCAGCTAGAAATCAAATTTGTGCAAATATGAGCAATAATTGGTACTAATAAATTACCCGTTGCTAAGGCGCTGTAACCCAGTATTAATCCTACAGCCGTTGCCCAAACTGCGTAAGGCCATTGTTGCCAACCTCCCATGTGTAAAATGCCGAAGCAAAAACTAGATATCACTAATCCAGTCAGATTAAAGCCTAATGCTGATAACATTACTCCTCGAAATAGCAATTCTTCACTCATTCCCGGCAACAATCCTAACCAAATTAAATCTGGCCAAAATAGCGGTTTAAGCACTAATTCTAAGTAAATGTCGGCACTTTGACGGTAGGATGGCCACAAACGGTAAATGATTGTACTGGCAACTGTAATTATGATGCCGATCGCAACTCCCAAAATTATAGCTTTAGGTATAAAGTTGATTGGTAATAAAGAAATAGATCCAAATTTTAGCCACAATTTAGCAATTACTAGCAATATGATTGCTGTCACACCCATTGCTACTAAAACTTGAGTGCGTGTTAAAGGTTCGAGTTCGCGATTGTTGGGAAGTTGTTCAGACACTTTTAAAGAAAGAGAGAAGAGGGAAGAAATAATTATGGTGCGTTGTCAAGCTACAACCACAATAAATACAGGCAATCGCGATCGTTGCTGTATAATTTTCAACCAGCTTATCACATCGGGTAGCCATACGGCGAAATTGTTTGAGTTGGTCGATACGCAGATTAAAAAATTAAAAATTAAAAATTAAAAATTAAAAATGTAAAACTAAAAATTGAAGGACGCATAATTAAAAAAATAAATAAGAATAAATTGCATTAATGCTACAATCCCTTTAAGATATGGATGGCTGCATGAGCGGCATCAAATCAATAGAAACATGACAAACTCTATCATTATTGCAAAATGACCATTTCCAGGCGGATTTTTTTGGCCGGCGGGACGGCGCTGGCGACTGTAGTATTGGGAGAATTGGGCAAAAACTCCCCAGTAGAAGCCCAAACGGGTGCAATTAACCTTTATTCGGCGCGTCATTACGACAATGATGATGCCTTGTACCAAGGTTTTACTAAAAAGACGGGTATTAAGGTTAATCTGGTTGAGGCTGATGCTGACCAATTAATCGAACGGATCAAAAGTGAAGGGGCGAATAGTCCTGCGGATGTAATTATTACTGTGGATGGTGGCCGTTTGTGGCGGGCAAAACAAGCAGGGATTTTGCAATCTGTTTCTTCAAAAATATTGACATCGGCAATTCCTGTAAGTTTGCGAGATCCTGAAGGTTATTGGTTTAGTCTATCGCGACGGGCGCGGGTAATTATGTACAATAAGGCGAAGGTGAATCCTTCCCAATTGTCAACTTATGAGGCGCTTACCGATCCGAAATGGAAGGGAAAAATTTTGGTTCGTTCGTCAAGTAATATTTACAATCTATCTCTTACTGGGTCGATTTTAGCGGCGAATGGTGCCCAGAAAACGGAGGCTTGGGCGCGGGGATTAGTGGCAAATTTTGCCCGTCCGCCAGAGGGAAATGATACGGCGCAAATTAAGGCTGTTGCTTCTGGAGTGGGGGATCTAGCGATCGCAAATACTTATTATTTACCTCGTTTGGCGGAATCGAAAGATCCGAAAGATCGGGAGATGGCGGCGAAGATTGGGGTTTTCTTTCCGAATCAGCGCGATCGCGGTGCTCATGTTAATATTAGTGGCGGCGGTGTGGTGAAAACGTCTCGAAATAAGGAGGGGGCGATCAAGTTCCTAGAATATTTAGTGAGTCGTGAAGCGCAACAAATGTTTGCTAATGGTGGTAATGAGTATCCTGTAATTCCAGGTGTTCCATTAGACAAAAATCTTGCCAGTTATGGTCAGTTTAAAGCCGATCCATTGAATCCTGATGTGTTTGGAAAAAATAATGCAGAGGCTTTGAAAATTATGGATAGGGCTGGCTGGAAATAATTAGTTAACTGTTAACTGTTATTTGTTATTTGTTAACGGTTAACTGTTAACTGTTAATATCAAATACGGTTGTATCGTAACTGTATGGGCGGGGCGGGTTTTGAGAATTTGTCGATACTATCAAGTATCTTGGCGAACCCGCCCCTACAACACTTTTGATAATACAATTATGAATCAAACGAAAATGATATAACAGTTAACAAATAACAAATAACAAATAACAAATAACAAATAACAGTTAACCATTAACATCTTGGTTATGACGCGATCGCGCAATTTTCCAGCTTAATAAAATTACTGGTAACATCCCTACTAAAACAATGGCTAATGCTGGCGCTGAAGCTTCGGCTAATCTTTCATCTGATGCTAATTGATAGGTGCGTACTGCTAAGGTATCAAAGTTAAAAGGTCGGATAATCATTGTGGCTGGTAATTCTTTCATTACATCTACAAAAACCAACATCATTGCAGTTAATAATCCTCCTGTCATCATTGGTGTATGAATTTTAATTAATGTGCTAATTGGATTACAGCCTAAACTGCGGGCTGCATCATCTAAGCTTGGCTTGATTTTGCCTAAACTTGATTCTACAGCATTTAAAGAAACGGCAAGAAAGCGGACTAAATAAGTAAAAATTAAAGCGGCGATCGTACCACTTAATAGTAAACCAGTAGAGATGCCAAAATTTGCTTGCATCCATCGATCGATCAAATTATCAAACTTTCCCATTGGCACTAAAGTTCCAACGGCAATGACTGAACCCGGTATAGCATAACCCATTGCAGCCAGTCTAGCACTAAATATTGTGCCTATTTGGGGATATAATCGCAAGCTATAGGCGATAATTAGGGCAATAATTACAGCTAAAATTGCGGTGATAGAGGCGAGAATTAAACTATTAGTTGCAAAAGTCCAAAAGCGATCGTTTAAGGTAGTTTCTAAATTATCTACCATCATTTTTACTAAAATGCCTGCGGGTAATAAAAAACCAAAAAATAATGGTAAAAAGCAAGCAATTCCCGATAAAATTGCCCGCATTCCTTGGAGTTGATAACTTGGTAGTTGACGGTAACGACTGCCAGATTGATAATATCTATTTCGTCGCCTTGACCATTGTTCTAGTAAAATTAAGCCCAGCACAAATAACAATAACATAGCTGCTAATTGATTAGCTGCAACTCGTTCTCCTAAGCCAAACCAAGTCCGATAAATACCAGTAGTAAAAGTATCAACACCGAAGAATTGTACAGTACCATAATCGCCAAGAGTTTCCATTGAAACAAGTGCTAAACCTGCAACAATCGCGGGTCTTGCCATTGGTAAAGCTACTGTGATAAAACTACGCCAAGGGTTACAACCGAGTATTCTACTAGCTTCTAATGTGCAGGTTGATTGTTCTAAGAAAGCCACTCGCGCTAGGAGATAAACGTAGGGATATAGCACTAAAGTTAGCATTAAAATAGCACCAGGAAGCGATCGCACGTTGGGGAACCAATATTCGCCATAACTCCAGTGAAAAATGTCCCGTAATGTGCTTTGAACTGGACCAGAAAATTCTAAGAAGTCAGTATAGGTATAAGCCAGCACATAAGCCGGTGCAGCGAGGGGCAAGAGTAACGCCCATTCAAACCAGCGACTACCGGGAAAGCGACACATGGTAACTAACCACGCGCAGCCTGTACCAATTACTAATACGCCACAACCAACTCCTATCAACAGGCAGAATGAGTTGGTGATGTAGTTGAGTAATACTGTGTTGGCTAAGTGTTTCCACGTAGAACTGCTGTCAAAAAAGATACTTGATAATACACTAAAGATAGGTATCGCGATCGGCAAGGTTAAGGCGATGACGAAAATTGTCCACCAGCTAAGGGAAGGATGACGAAGAATGGATGATTGCTTGGTTGTGTCAGGGGTGATGGGTTGCGATCGCGATAGATTTTTCAATAGATTTTTCATCTGTAATTGAGTCTCTGCCTGGTTTTGGGAGTTATTTAACCGAATTGTTCGTTAAATTTTAGCATCTTTATGAGAAATAATATCACTAAACTCCTGTATGATAAAGGGAAGTTATTAATAATATCTTGCATTAATGTAAAAAATTAGTGATTGGAAGGTTATAATTTACCAAAAGATCCATCTGGAGGTAGATTCATTATGGTTCATCCTTTCCCCTAATTTCCAGTTTTCAAGACTTTTAGCTCATTTTTGCCCCGCAAGGGTTTAGTTAATCTCACATTTCAAACCATGACTCAATCTGTGATTCTGCAATTAGAAGGTGTAACAAAGCAATTTTCCCAAGCAACTTTACCAGCGGTAGCATCTGTAAATCTGAAACTACACCAAGGAGATATTCTTGGATTATTAGGGCCGTCGGGTTGTGGAAAAACCACTTTGTTGCGGTTAATAGCTGGTTTTGAACAACCACAAATAGGCACGATATCTATTTCAGGACAAACTGTAGTAGGTGATGGAATTAACATTCCGCCGGAACAACGAGATATTGGTATGGTGTTTCAAGATTATGCGTTATTTCCTCATCTTACGGTAGGAAAAAATGTAGCTTTTGGATTGAAACATCAAGGTAAATTGCCCAGAATAGATATTAAGAAAATCGTCAAAGAAGCGATTACCTTAGTAGGTTTAGAAGGACTAGAAAATCGTTATCCCCATCAGTTATCAGGAGGTCAACAACAGCGCGTTGCTTTAGCCCGTGCTTTAGCACCAAGACCGGCGATTATTCTACTTGATGAACCTTTGAGTAATTTAGATGTACAAGTGCGATTAAGATTGCGTCAGGAAGTCCGAGAAATTTTGAAAGCTACAGGAATTTCCGGCGTATTTGTTACTCACGATCGCGAAGAAGCGCTTTCTATTGCAGATTGGGTGGCGGTGATGCGACAAGGGAAATTAGAACAATTTGGTACTCCCGAAGAAATTTATCAACAACCTGCTTCTCGTTTTGTGGCTGAATTTGTGACGCAAGCAAATTTTGTGATGGCACAATTAAAGTCTAATGTTTGGGAGACAGAAGTAGGTTGTTTTGAGGTGAATGAAGATATTTTAACAAGTATGAATCACGATAGTTCGGATCGGGGAGAATTGATGCTCCGTCAGGAAGAATTAAGTTTACAATTGGATGAAAGGTCAGAGGTAGTGATTTGCGATCGGCAATTTTTAGGCAGAGAAAACCGTTATTGTTTGCAAACTCCTTCTGGGAAAAAACTATATGCTTTGACTACAACTAGAAAAATACTTCCCATAGGATCGAGAGTTAAATTATCTTGCAATGGCAGATATTCACCACTGGTTTTTCAAGCTCGATCGAGCAAAGGTATGTAGTTGCGCTTCAGCGCTCTTTCATATTCTCAGAGCGCTGAAGCGCAACTACATACCTAAAAATCACAAAAATGAGTGAATTTTCGACTGTTCAAGTTCGCGACCAATAAACACTAACTTTGTCTCTCGTAACTCAGAATTTTGCCAAAGTCGATCGTAAAAATGTTCAATTCTCGAACCTACTCCTTGCAAAACTAAACGCATTGACTTATTAGGAACTGCGACAAAACCTTTAATGCGGTAAATCTCTTGTTCTGCCATTAATTTTTGCAGCTTTTTGACCAAATTTTGTGGTTCAAATTCCTGTCTGGCAATAAAGTAAACGGAATTAATATCATCATCATGTTCGTGTTCTTCTTCCGTGTCATGGTGACTAGGACGCGCCGCTAAATTATCCTCAACAGCCGCATTAAATCCTAACAAAATATCGGGATTAATTTCACCACCTTTACACTGCACTATTTTCACACTTTTTTGTACCTGTTGTTGCAACCAATTTTGGATTTTAATCTGAGTTTCAGCATCAACTAAATCCACTTTAGTTAACAGCACTAAATCAGCACAAGCTAACTGGTCTTCAAATAATTCTTCAATCGGTGTCTCATGGTCTAAGCTAGTATCAGCTTGTCTTTGCGCTTCCAATGCGTCAATATCGCCGACAAGATTTCCCTTAGCTAAAGCTTCACAATCTACCACTACAACCACACCATCAACAGTCGCACCTGTACGAATTTCTGGCCAACGAAAAGCTTGAATTAAAGGTTTAGGAAGTGCGAGTCCAGAGGTTTCAATTAAGATGCAGTCAATTTGTTCTCGCCGTTGTAATAATTGCTGCATTGTTGGTAGAAATTCCTCTTGAACTGTGCAGCAAAGACAACCATTTGTTAGTTCAACAATGTTTGTATTTGGTACATCATCTTCATCGCAAACTTCGCAGGAACGGAGGAGGTCGCCATCAATACCTATTTCGCCAAATTCATTGACAATTACGGCGATTCTGCGTCCTTGATTGTTTTGTAATAAGTTACGAATTGTGGTAGTTTTACCACTACCGAGAAAGCCTGTGATTACAGTAACGGGAATTTTTGCACTCATGGAAATTTGGGTAATTTGTATTTAATTAGGTAATGGTGGAATACGAGCAACAATGCCTTTTTTCAATGGTTCGGGTCGTTCTGACCAAGGTAATAAACCATCAGGTTTTGCATAGTATTGACTGGCACATTCTAACACGGCGGTAGCACTTTCACTGTCATTAGCTGGTAAGTCACCAAAGAGATAAGTATATTTTCCAGAAGCAGTAAAAGAAACGGCACAAGCGCGATTGCAAGAACTCATACAGGAGACTTCTTGAATGCGAAAATCATTTTGTAATTCCCAATTTTTTGCTAAATTTGAGATTTGTTCTAAGAGTTGTTCGCCTCCGCTTTTTCCCTCTCTTTTTCCATCTTTCCAAGTGCTGGCACAGGTTGTGCAAATAAATAGAGTATGTTGGGTTTTCATTGAATGTGAATTGGTAATTGGTAATTGGTAATTGGTAATATGCTTCGCGTTTTATCTACTGCTTGCAAGGTCAATTTTACAGGTGACTGAGGCGAGGTGGCTTCTGCTTCAAATGGTAAAATCTGATGCAGAGGTGGTTCAGTAATTAATCGGATATTTGGTTTTGCTTCTTGGGAAAAACCTACCCAACCAAAGAAAGTTATGCTCACCAAAAAAATGATGATGAGCGGTATAAACTTGAGTTTTGACATTTTAATTCTGCTTTTCTGCGCTTGAAGTTGGTTAAAGTTGATGGTTATTTCTGAAGGATTTAATGGCAACTAACCATCAAAGTATGATGACGCAGAGAATGTACTTTATCGTGAATTGCTGGCTGGGTAGTGAAGTAAATTGTCCAAATTGTTAAAGCACAAAGGGAGACATAAAGCGTCGCTTGTACTGGCTTTGATAAAGCAATTTTTGCTGTTTGTTGTTGAAATGAAATAAGAGATGGCGTAGTCATCATGTACCTCGCTGATGAATTTAGGTTAGTTTAAACAGTGGTGGGCATTCTGGCTAGGAGATTTTGGAGATTTCTCGTTCACAGTTGCGGGACAGCGTTGGATTTGCACCGAACTTTCCCCGTTACCTCTAGCGGCTGCTCCCCGCTAGAACCGACTGAGTTTTAGCATGATATCACACCTGTTGCGTTTTTGGGAAGGCCTTGAGACTGAGTAAAAAATAAAGTGCGTAATTCCTGGCTATAATAGTCACAATACCCAAACAAATCTGGAGGGAAAAATAGCATGACCTCATCACAAGTAAAACAACAAATTCAACCACAAATTCCATTTTCACTAGAACCTCTTGACTCAGAACAGGTACAAGAAGTCATTGATATGCTAAATTCTTGGTGTGATGTTGATGAAGAAGAAGCCAATGAGCAGCGCGAAACCTTAGAATACTTAATGAAAGCCCTCGACGAAAAATATTCATCCTAACAGGAAATTATTTCCATGACAACTGTTTTACTTGACTCTGGTCCCCTGGGACTTGTAACTAATCCCAGCGGATCATCACAGGCTTTTGAATGTAATCAATGGCTAAAGTTTTTAATATCAAGTGGCTACAGAGTTTTTGTACCTGAAATTGCTGACTATGAAGTGCGCCGCGAATTACTGCGGGCTAACAAAATTAGAGGAATTGAACGCCTTGATAACCTCATAGATCAAATTGGTTATACTCCAATTACTAGAGAAGTAATGCTGAAAGCTGCTGAATTTTGGGCAAATGCAAGAAAACAGGGTCAACCGACAGCAAATAATCAATCCCTTGATGCCGATGTAATTTTAGCAGCACAGGCTTTTATGATTAGCAGTCATGGTGAAGATGCAGTAATTGCTACCACAAATGTTAGACATCTAACTCGCTTTGTTCCAGCTAAACTTTGGCATGAAATTACTTAAATTATCAAAATTTGATCCGCACATTTTTTAATTCCATTCATTTCAAAACTCAAACTGTGAAACCATTATCCTCGCCAGCACAAACCCAAACCCGTAAGGCAGAACATATCCGCATTTGCTTGGAAGAAGATGTACAATTTCACCAAGTTACTAATGGATTCGATCGCTACCGTTTCAATCACTGTTGTTTGCCAGAGTTAAATCTAAATGAGATTGATTTAACTACGACTTTTCTCGGCAAAAAAATGGCTGCGCCGCTGCTAATTTCTTCGATGACTGGGGGAACAGAATTAGCTCAGACTATAAATTATCGCTTGGCTGATGCGGCTCAACATTATCAAATTGCAATGGGTGTGGGTTCTCAGCGAGTGGCGGTAGAAAATCCCCAATTAGCTGATACTTTTGCTGTGCGAAAAAGAGCGCCTCATATTCTTTTATTTGCTAATATTGGAGCAGTTCAGCTAAACTATAATTATGGTTTGGATGAATGTCAAAAAATTATTGATATTTTAGAAGCAGATGCTCTAATTTTGCATTTTAATCCTTTACAAGAGTGTATTCAAACTGAAGGGGATACTAATTTTAAAGGATTGCTTGATAAAATCGCCAAATTGTGCTATAAATTGCCAGTACCAGTGATTGCAAAAGAAGTAGGTAACGGTATTTCTGGAGCAATGGCGATGAAATTGCTCGAATCTGGTGTGACGGCGATTGATGTTGCTGGGGCTGGGGGTACTTCTTGGGCAAAAATAGAGGGAGAGCGGGCAAAAGATGGGAAACAACGCAGGTTAGGGACAACATTTGCTGACTGGGGAATGCCAACGGCTGAGTGCATTCTTAGCGTTCGCACCGTAGCGCCAAAAGTCCCATTAATTGCTTCTGGAGGGTTGCGAAATGGGTTAGATGTGGCTAAGGCGATCGCGCTAGGAGCAGACTTAGCAGGACTAGCATGGCCTCTGTTACAAGCAGCAGCCGAATCAGAAGCCGCTGTTAACGAGTTAGTTGATGTTTTCATCGCAGAAATTGCTACAGTTTTATTTTGTACAGGTAGTGCTAACCTACATGATTTAAAACATTCTGAAGTTCTGTTAGCTGTTAACTGTTAGCTGTTAACTGTTAACTGTTAACTGTTAACCGTTAACCAATAACCAATAACCAATAACTAATAACAATGAAAGATTTTCTAAAGTATACCTTTGCCAGCTTACTTGCAAACCTGCTAGGACTAGGCATTATTTTCACTATAGGATTTGGGGGAATGGTGTTTTTGATTATTGCTGCCGCCTCCAAAGATTCTGGGCCAAAAATTAAAGATAAATCTGTGATTGTTTTAGACCTTTCCGTAAACATTACAGACTCAAAACCTAATGCTACCATTGGCGAAGCTCTCTCTGAAGAACGCATAGATACAATTGCTCTACGCAGCATTTTAGATGCTTTAAAAACAGCGAAAACTGACCCAAAAATTGTCGGACTTTACCTACAAGGTAGTTCCTCTATAGGCAGTATAGGCTGGGCAAATATGAAAGAAATTCGTTTAGCTCTCCAAGACTTTCGAGAGTCAAAAAAACCAATTTATGCCTATGATATGGAATGGACAGAGCCAGAGTATTATCTAGGTTCGGTTGCTAATAAAATTTTAGTCAACCCTTTTGGTGGTGTAGAAATTAACGGTTTTAGCATTGAGGAGATGTTCTTAGCGGGTGCGTTAGAAAAATTTGGTGTTGGCGTACAAGTTACCCGCGTGGGCAAATATAAGTCAGCGGTAGAACCATTTTTGCTTAAAAAAATGAGTCCAGAAAATCGCCAGCAAACAGAGAGTTGGTTGGGAGATATTTGGAGTGAATTTCTGAATACAGTTGGAGAAAGCCGGAAATTAAAAGCAAGTCAATTACAAGCGATCGCAGACGATCGCGGTACATTAATGGCTGATGAAGCTATCAACAGCAAACTGATTGATAAAGTAGCTTACTTCGATGAAGTAGTAACAGAACTTAAGAAACTGACAGGTACAGATAAAGATGATAAATCTTTCAGGCAAATTAGCATAAAAAACTACGCCAAAATTGGTGAAAATAAGACCAAAAATACCAGTGTCGATTCTCAGAAAAGAATTGCCGTGCTATACGCCGAAGGCGATATAGTTGATGGTGAAGGCGGTCCGACTCAAATCGGAGGCGATCGCATGGCAAAAGAACTACAAGAATTACGAGACGATGAAAATGTTAAAGCAGTCGTGTTCCGCGTTAACAGTCCCGGTGGTAGCGCCACCGCCTCAGAAGTAATTGGCAGAGAAGTTGTACTCACCCGCAAGAAGAAACCAGTAATAGTTTCAATGGGTAACTTAGCAGCTTCCGGCGGCTATTGGATCTCAATGAATGCCAACAAAATTTTCGCAGAACCCAACACAATTACAGGTTCTATAGGCGTTTTTGGCTTGTTAATGAATGCCCAAAAAATATCTAATAATAACGGCATTTCTTGGGATGTAGTCAAGACAGGTCGCTATGCTGATATTGACACCATTTCCCGCCCCAAAACCCCTCAAGAATTAGCTGGAATACAGAGAATAGTCGATCGGATTTACGACCGATTTACTAACAAAGTAGCACAGTCCCGCAAACTACCATTGAGCAGAGTACAAGAAATTGCTCAAGGGCGAGTCTGGTCTGGCGCTACGGCAAAAAAACTAGGTTTAGTAGATGAAATTGGCGGCTTAGAAAATGCCATTCAAGCAGCCGCAAAAGATGCTAAACTTGGAAATAATTGGCAATTAGAAGAATATCCTAAACGCCGGACTTTAGAGGAGCAGATATTGGAAAAATTGTCGGGAGTTCGGGTTTCTAAACCACCACAAAAGCTCGATCCTCTGACCGCTGAGTTTAAGAAATTTCAAGACGAACTGGCGATTTTAAAAGCCATGAACGATCCCCAAGGCATTTATGCTCGTTTACCTTTTAACTTGCGAATTGATTAACAATTAACGGTTAACAGTTAACGGTTAACAGTTAACCGTTAACTGTTAACTATTAACTTGATTGAGTAATGTTAAAAAGCAAGCGTAAATCCAAGAAATCTCAACAGAAACCAAGCATTACTAAACCTCCTAAACCCACTAAGAAAGAATTAGCTTTACAAAAGCGCAAAGCAACGCGGCAAAAGCAAGAAGCCATAAAATCAATTGCTACTTTTGGCTCGATCGGTGCAGTAATTGGTCTAGTTATTCTATTATCAGGAAAAGTCAAAATAGCCATTGCTGCGGGAGGTGGTATAGCTATTTTAATGCTGGCTTATAAATATCCCCGTCAAGCTCTCTGGGCTTTTTTTATCTACTTACCTTTTAGCGGTACTGTTACCTACTGGATCGGCGGTGGAAATGCACTTTTCCACATAGCTAAAGATGCTTTCTACATCCCAGCTTTAATCGCATTAATTCAAAGCTGTAAAAAGAAAAAACTGCCTATTTTAATGCCAAAAAATTTGATTCCTACCTTCAGCATTGTCTTATGTTTAGCACTGCTAACTCTAATTTTTGCCAATGGAGCATTACAGTTAAACCCGCGAGGTGACAAACCGATTTTACAAGGAATTATGGGCTTAAAAGTTTTGCTAGGATATATAGCACTCATTCCTTGTATGTATTATTTAATCCGCAATAGAAAGGATTTATTATTTTTTACTCGAATGCAACTAGTGCTTGCGATCGCCTGTTGTATTCTTGGTTTAATGCAGTATTTTATGCTAACAACTGGGCGCTGTATTGGTACTAGAGGAATGGTGGGAGATGAATTATTTAAAGCAACTTTAAAGGCGAAATGTCTGGTTGGTGGATCGCTTGTATTCAGTCCAGAAGTGAATATGATCCGTTTACCAGGAACATTTGTTGCACCTTGGCAGTGGGCATGGTTCTTAATTTCTAATGCCTTTTTTACATTCTCTTCTGCCTTTAGCGAGACTTCATTTTTTTGGCGAATGATCGGTTTAGCTGGCATGGTATTAGTATTTATTAATGCTGTGATTTCTGGTCAAAGAGCCGCCTTAATCGTCGTCCCTGTTGCTATTGGTATTTTGCTAATTCTTACAGGTCAAATAATCAACTTTAAACGTTTTATTCCGATTGGTGTAGGGTTGGCAATAGTATTCTTTATAGGTGCTGCAACTAAACCAGATATCGTACAGGAAAGATTTGATAGTTTTATTAGCCGTTGGAATGCTTCGCCACCACAACAATTTCTATTTAATCAATTCCAACAGAGCCATAATTTCATTAATGGATATTTACTAGGTAGAGGGTTGGGAAAAGCTACTAATTCCACCCGATTTTTAGGTTCTACACAGTTAATTGAAACCTATCAACCTAAATTAATCTATGAACTCGGCTATCCCGGCGCGATCGCATTTCAAATAATGCTTTTACACTTAACTTTACTAGCTTTCTTAACTTATCGTTCGGTGCGAGATAAAAATTTGCGGACTTACGGAGCTAGTTTTTGGGTATTCATTGCCTTTATTAGTATTAATCCTCAATACTATCCTTTAGATGTCGATCCAGTAAGCGTTTATTACTGGATGTTAGCAGGAGTAATCTTTAAATTACCCAAAATTGACCAACAAATTGCAGATGAAAACCCTCAAAAAATTGAATTGAAAAATCTACCTAAACGCAGCAAACTTAAGGAAAAACAATCTATAGAAAATTCTCCTATTTAACTATAGATTAATGAAATTATTACGGTGATTACATTTCCATTTTTATACCATTAAATTTTACCAGATGAATACCCAAGACATTCCTTTAAATAGCGTTCACACAACTAACTTCCCAGACATTTTAACTCAACTAGGTATTTCTCTAGTTGTTTCCACATACCAAGCCGGTAAATTGATCGTTCTCCGTGCTGACAATAATACCATAAATACCCATTTTAGAACCTTCGATCGCCCAATGGGTTTAGCTGTAGATCGCGAAAAATTAGCTATTGGTACAGCTTACCAAATTATCGAACTTCGTAACGTCCCAGCAGTAGCGCCAAAGCTAGAACCCCTTGGCAAACATGATGCTTGTTATCTCCCTCGCCGCACTCATATTACTGGGGATATTGACATTCACGAAATGGCTTATGCTAATAATGAACTTTGGTTTATTAATACCCGTTTTTCCTGTTTGTGTACATTAGATAAAATTAATAGTTTTGTACCGCGATGGCGGCCCAATTTTATTAATGCTTACGATCTAAGCGATCGCTGTCATCTTAATGGTTTAAGCATCCGCAACAATCGACCACAATATATTACAGCATTAGGAGAGACAAACGAAGCCGCAGGGTGGCGAAAAAACAAAGCAAATGGGGGGATTCTCATTGATATTCCCAGTAATGAAATCATCTGTCGCGGTTTATCTATGCCTCATTCTCCCCGTTGGTATCGAGAGGAACTTTGGGTATTAGAATCAGGCAATGGTAGTTTAGCTAAAGTTGATTTAAGTTCGGTAAAATTAACCACTGTTGCTCAAGTTCCCGGTTTCACTCGCGGTTTAGCTTTCTGGGAAAACTTAGCTTTCATTGGACTTTCACAAATTAGAGAAACCGCCGTTTTTAGTGGATTACCGATTACAAAAACTCTCACAGAAAGGAATTGTGGCGTGTGGGTAGTTAATATTAACACTGGTGAAATTATCGCCTTCTTAAGATTTGAAGGTGGCGTGCAGGAAATATTTGCTATTGGTATTATTCCAGGCTTTCTATTTCCCGAAATTATTAACTGGGATGAGCAACTTTTAGGTACAACTTATATTTTACCCGATGAAGCACTTCAAGAAGTCGAACTAACTGAGAATATTTTACAACCAGAAGATGCCGAATATTTACTCAATTTGGGCAATGATGCCTACAATCAAGGCAACCTAGAAGCTGCAATGCAGCAATACCAAAAATGCCTAGAACTTAAGCCAGATTATTTGATGGCACGATATAATTTGGGAGTGGTTTATTTAGAACAAGAACAATGGAAAGAGGCGATTATCGAATTAGAACAAGTAATTGCCACAGATCCGAATCATGCAGAAGCTTACAATAATTTGGCTATAATTTCCCAGCACGAACATAGATTAAATCAAGCCATAGAATACTATCAAAAAGCTATTGATATCCGCTATCAATTTCCTGATGCACATTTTAACTTAGGCATGGCATTCTTACAAATGGGAGAATATACCCAAGGCTTTGCCGAAAGCGAGTGGCGTTGGCAAACAAATAATTTTACACCATTTATTTGTCCACAACCTTTGTGGGATGGTAGCGATTTAAGCGGCAAAACTATTCTAATTCATACTGAACAAGGTTCGGGAGATGCCATTCAATTTATTCGCTATATTCCCCTAGTAGCTGAAAGAAAATGTCGCATTATTTTAGTTTGTATTCCCGATTTAATGCCATTATTTGCCACGATTCCTCATATTGACAAGATAATTCCACCGGGAGATATTGCCACATCAGAGTTTGATGTTTATGCTCCCTTAATGAGTTTGCCTCATATTCTGGGTACAACTTTAGATACAATCCCTGCTCAAATTCCTTATTTAGAAGTAAGGGAGCAAAACGTTGTTTTCCCAATTTTGCATTCATCTCATTCTAACAAATTAAAAGTAGGAATTGTTTGGTGTGGGAGTCCTACTCATAAAAACGATCGCAATCGTTCTTGTCAATTAGATGATTTCGCGCCTATTTTGAATATAAAAAATATTGATTTCTTTAGCTTGCAAAAAGTCACTAAACCGACAGATGTAGCAAAATTGCAAGAATTTAATGTCTGCGATCTAAGTTATTATCTAAGAGATTATGGGGATACGGCAAGAGCGATCGCGCAATTAGATTTAGTAATTACTGTTGATACTTCCGTTGCTCATTTAGCCGGAGCATTAGGTAAGCCAGTTTGGACGCTACTATGCTATAGTCCCGATTGGCGGTGGATGTTAGAAAGAAATGATACTCCTTGGTATCCTACCATGCGACTATTTCGGCAATCAAAACCGCGAGATTGGAGGGGAGTATTTAATCGCGTTGTTGAAGCCTTAAATGTGTTGGTAGGAAATTAAAAATAGTCCAATGTTTTAAGTTAAATCCAATGATTTAGACGCGCTATAGACTGACATTGGCTAGCTGAGCTATAATCAGCACAAAGTTTTCAAAGACAAAAAATATATCAGGGGGAGGAAAAGATGGCAACAGTTTCTGTAACAACAACAGACGACCTAGTAGATGGAACTACTACCAACATTACTACCCTAAATGCGAATCCTGGCGGAGCCGGAATCAGCTTGCGAGAGGCGATTCTGGCAGCTAACAACACTGGTGGTGCGGATATCATCAACTTTACCGGAGTCACTGGCACTATTCTACTAACCAATGCCAGTGGTGCGCTACCCATTACCGATTCAGTAACTATTAATGGGCCAGGGGCGACTACTCTGACAGTCAGCGGTAATAATGCGGTGCGGGTGTTCAATATTTCTGGTGCGGGGGTGACAGTAAATATTGACAGCATCACTATTGCCAATGGAAGTATTGCAACTAATGGGGGCGGGATTGCTGTAGGAGCAGGCAGTACCCTAAATTTGAGCAACAGCACGGTTAGCGGTAATACGGCTAATTCCGGCGGCGGGATCTACAACAGAGGCACAGCCGCGATAACTAGCAGCACCATCACTGGCAATAAAACTTCTGCGAACGGTGGTGCTATTTTTAACAATAGTGGCGGCACGGTTAATTTGACCAATAGTGTCATTAGTAACAATGCCAGCTTCAATGGTGGCGGTATTAATAATAACAATTCTACGATCTCGATAACTGGCAGCACTATCAGCGGCAACACATCATCCAGTGGTGGTACTGGATCTGGCCTCATCAACAGCGGCACTGCTACCGTTACTAACAGCACCATTAGCGGCAACTCGGCATCAAACCAAGGCGGTGGAATTAGAAACTTACTGACACTAACGCTGATTAATAGTACCATCTCTGGCAATTCAGCAAACGCAAGTGGTGGCGGAATCTACAACGATAGTGGCGTTGCCACCCTCAGCAACAGCACAATTACCAACAATACAGCGGACAGCGACAATAACGGCACAGGCAATGGTGGGGGGATATTCAGGGCTGCTGGCACTGTCAACGTTCAAAACACCATTGTGGCGGGTAACTTTGCTACTCCCAACAATGCGGGGTCAGGAACTATTAATCCAGATGTTTCTAGCAATTCTTTCACCGATCAAGGCAATAACCTAATTGGCATCGGCCAAGGTAGCAGCAATTTCGTCAACGGCACAAACGGCAACATCGTCGGCACATTTGCTACCCCAGTCAATCCCCAATTAACAGCTTTAGCTAATAATGGCGGCCCTACCCAAACTCATGCCTTAGTTAGTGGTAGTCCCGCGATCGACGCAGGTACTAATCCTAATAGTCTCACCACAGACCAACGCGGTACAGGTTTCCCCCGTGTAGTAGGTTCCGCCGCTGACATTGGAGCTTTTGAATTACTTAGTAATATTGCAATTAGTTCAGCTACCAGCAGCCAAGCTGAAGGTAACACTGGTACTACTAACTTTACTTTTACTGTTACTAGAACGGGAAATACTAGCGGGATTAGCACAGCAAATTATGCCGTAACTGCTAGTGGAGCTAACCCTGTTAATGCTACAGACTTTAGTGGCACATTCCCCTCTGGCACTGTCACCTTTAATAATGGAGACACCACTAAAACCATCACCATTCCCGTTGCAGGCGATAATACCATTGAACCCGACGAAGGCTTCACAGTTACACTTTCTAATCCATCATCAGGAACAGCTATTTCCACAGCTACAGCTACGGGTACTATTCAAAATGATGACACAGTAGACCTGAATATTAGCCTCTCAGATTCACCCGACCCCATCACACTAGGAAATCTCCTCACCTACACTCTGACTATTAACAATACTGGCAATGCTGATGCCACAGGCGTAGATGCAGAATTGGCTTTACCCACAGGACTTTCCATAGTCGGAACTCCCACCCTTTCTAACAGTTTCACCTACGCCGGAACCACAGGGGGAATTGCTAAATTTACAGGCGGTAGCATCAATGCCAGTAGTAACGCCACTCTGACTTTACAAGTTACTCCCAATATTACAGGCACTCTCACCAGTGGTACAGCAGTTGTCGATCCAAATAATACAATTACAGAAAGCAACGAAACTAACAACACTGCTACCGCTGTCACCACAACAGTTAACGCACCAGTTGTTAACTTATCAGTTAGTAGCAATACTGGAACTGAAGCCGGAAAAACAGCAATTACAGTCACCGCCACAGCTTCTAGTGCAGTTGCTAGCAATCAAACCGTTAACTTAGGCATTTCTGGAACTAACATCACCGCTGGAGATTACAATCTCGCTAATACTACGATTACCATTCCTAGCGGACAAACTACAGGAACTACCACCTTTACAATTGTTGATGATGCTTTAGCAGAAGGTACGGAAACCGCCACATTAACTATTAGCAATCCCACTTTTGGGATTGTATTAGGCAGCACAACAACTCAAAATATTGCTATTACCGATAACGATGTAGCAGGTGTAACTATCACTCAATCTGGCAACAGCACAGATATCACCGAAGGTGGTGCAACTGATAGTTACACAGTAGTATTAAATAGTCAACCTACAAGTAATGTCACAATTGCCATCAATCCTGATAGTCAAAGTACAAGTAGTGCAAGTAGTCTAACTTTCACTTCTGCTAATTGGAATGTAGCGCAGACAGTCACAGTCACAGCTGTAGATGATAGCCTAGTTGAAGGGAATCATACTAGCACGATTAGTTACGTAGCAAGTAGTAGCGATACTAATTACAATGCGATCGCTATTACTCCGATTACTGCCAATATTACTGATAACGATGTTGCCGGTGTCACCATTTCTCAATCTAGTAATAGCACAGATATCACCGAAGGTGGTGCAACCGATAGTTACACAGTAGTATTAACCAGTCAACCTACAGCTAATGTCACAATTGCCATCAATCCTGATAGTCAAAGTACCAGTAGCGCGACTAGCCTAACCTTCACCTCAGCTAATTGGAATGTAGCGCAAACAGTCACAGTCACAGCCGTAGATGATAGCCTCGTTGAAGGGAATCATACTAGCACAATTAGTTACGCAGCAAGTAGTAGCGATGGTAACTATAACGCGATCGCTATTACCCCGATTACTGCCAATATTACTGATAATGATATAGCAACACCAATTCCTACACCCACAC
>MBRE01000017.1:22117-126153 GCA_001698425.1 Oscillatoriales cyanobacterium USR001
CTCCCACGCCAATTCCTACACCAACGCCAATACCCACGCCATCGGTAACTCCCACACCAATTCCTACACCAACGCCAATACCCACGCCATCAGTAACACCCACACCATCGGTAACACCAACTCCGACACCAATAACTAACAACACTCCCGACGATAGCTGCATCTGCGACAAAATTGCCTATCCCGACTTAAACCAACCCAACTCAGTTGAAAACCGCATATTTGGTGTATCCAGTCTTCAAGTAGGCACAGCAGAAAATGACGAGTTTCTTGGTAGTAACACTGGCAATATATTCGATGCCAAATCCGGGGAGGACAACTTATATGGTGGTGACAGCCAAGACATCCTCAATGGTAATTATGGCAATGACTTTATTAGCGGTGGCAAAGGTAATGACATCCTATTAGGAGATGAAAACAATGACATAATCCTTGGTGACTTTGGTAATGATTTAATCTTTGGAGGTAAAGGCAATGACTCTTTAAATGGCCGCGAAGGTAATGACATCATTTTTGGTAATAAAAATGATGACTTCATCGACGGTGGGAAAGAGAATGATACTTTATATGGTGGCAAAGGTAACGATATAATCTTGGGTAGTCAAGGTAATGACTATCTATTTGGAAATCAGGAAAATGATACCATCTGTGGTGGTGAAGGTAATGACTTTATCAGTGGTAATGAACAAGAAGATATTTTAGCTGGATGTGAAGGCAATGATACTATTTATGGAGGTGAAGATAACGATACTCTTACTGGTGGGAAGGGTGACGATATTCTCTATGGAGACTTAGGAAATGATAGTTTAATTGGCGGTAGCGGTAATGATATCTTTGTTTTAAAAGCTGGTAATGGATTTGATACTATTGGTGATTTTACTATCGGTCAAGATTTGATGGGATTAAGCGGAGGTTTGAGTTTTAGTCAGTTAGATTTTACTGAGAATAATCAAGGAACAATTATCAAGAATCTTTTGACAGGAGAACGATTAGCTGTTATGATTGGGATTAGTAAAAATTTGATAACATCGGCGAGTTTTATGGTAATTTAGAAACCAAATAAAACTGCGTAAGTTCAAGCTCGATCGATGGCAATAGATTACTGAAATCATTACAGTGATTACATTTCCGTTTTTACTTTTTCCTTCCCTTATAGTACATTGCGATCGATATGCCGTGACAGCATTAAACTCTGTTTAATTCTGCCAATAATCGCATCGATCATTTTTTTTCGCGAAGGACTTTTCCCACCCACAGATGCACCTAATTCCGAACAGAGAAGAGTCAGATCGTTTAAGTTAAGATCGGCTAATTTTTCCTTCACTTCTTCCTCATTTCCCTCTTTAGCTTTTAAGCGCAGTTGTTCATAAACTTCCAACACCTGTTCGGGAGATAAATTCTCAGTTTTTTCCTCGCTAAATGCAAGTGGATCTGTCTTTAAACCGGAGATTTTTGAAGTAGAAATTAATCTGCGCTTTACCTTACTTTCAATCCGAGTTAATTTTTTAGAAATCTCACGCATGATTCCCTTAAGTTCAGCTATTTCGTCAGTTAGCTGCACAATTTCTTCCTCATCCAACTGTAATATTTCTTCTTTTTTCATTTTAGGTACTCCACACATTCACGCCACAAATCTTCAAAATCTGTTACTATATCTTTGGGTAATTCACCCTCATTAATTGCCCGTTTAATTCCCACAGATTCCCGAATAGTTGACTCCAAAAACTTAATTGAGATGTTATTTTCTGCCGCTGCATCAGTACAAATTCTTTTATCTTCCCTCATGTAAAATTGTACTTCATTTGTCAATAAACCTCCGTAAGTTTTAGCTTTATTCATAAACACAGCAATTTTAGGAAAAGGGAAAGGTTCAATTCTTTTCTTTAGAGAATTAAGCAATAAACTCAATCCCCTAGAACCAAAATAATCAGGATTCACAGGAATTAATACCAAATCACAACAGGAAAGCACGCTATAAGAAAGCAAATTAAACGAAGGGGAGCAATCAAAAAGTATAAAATCATAATTTGGTAACTGGGAAGAATTAGTAATTTTACTCACAAAACTACGGATGAAGTCTTTAACACTTTTTGATTGAAATCCCTCAAGCTCTAACCAGTATAATTCTTCAACTGACGGGATAAAATGTAACTGCTCATCAATTTCATATATACTATCAAATCCAACGGGAAATTTAAAATTATTTCCAGCTTTTCTAAAAACTTCAATAGCATCATAAATTGTTTGGCGATACTTAATAGAGCGTTCGTACCACTTACCAAATTTATCATCTAAATGACCAGTATTTTCGTTGAGTCCGATCGCTTCAGTTAATGACATTTGTGGGTCGAGGTCAAACATTAAAGTTTGCCATTTAGTTTCTTGAGAAAGTACCTTTCCGAGACACCAACTAACGGTTGTTTTTCCTACACCGCCTTTAAAATTGATCACTGCTATGGTTTTTGAGTTCATGGTCGATCTTGTTTAGGTTTTCTATAAGTATTTATTTAAACATACTGTTGGGATTAGAAGGAAGGGCGATCGCGCCTAGTCGTTAAGATTTAAAATCTTAAACACTTACGCCTCTTAAGATCATAAAGGAAAAACTCTCTCATGTCAAATCAATTCTACGGTTGTGATATTTCTTTTGATGCGATCGCCTGCACAACTGCGCCAATTCCAGTATGATAAATACCTTCTATTATTTCACGCTCAAGCTCAATTAGATGCTGAAACTTTAAGCCAGCTAACTCAAGGCTTAAAGATTCTTTAGATTGCATCACATCCACTGAATTTCCCCCGCCAGTACCATGCTTCAACTGATCGGGCGTATAAGCCTCAAGCAGAAAAACACCGTTTGGCTTTAACCCGGCTACAACTTTTTTATGAAGCAGTTTTCTTACTGAAGAAGGCAATGGACAAAATATAGATACAATTCCATCCCATTGATTTTCGCCTAAATCATAATCTGCTAAATCAGCCTGAATAAACTCAATAACAACTCCATTCTCTTCAGCCAACTTTCTAGCCTTATTCAAACCAACTAGAGATCCATCTACAGCGGTGACAGTGTTACCCTGTTTCGCCAAGAAAACGGCATTACGCCCTTCTCCTTCGGCCAAACTTAGAACTTTACCTTTTGGAATACTGCTGAAGTTCGCTTCCAAAAATTTGTTCGGGTTTGTGCCATATACGTACTCTTCTGCACTGTATCTTTCATCCCACATCTGTTTTCTCCTATTTTTGCCGTTGGCACATTTAATGCTAAATAAATATAACTATATATTACAATTTTGTAAATACCCCCATAAATGGAATTTTATGACGACCGATCGCCGTTTTCGCCCGTGATGATAAAAAAAAGATTTTAATGGGTAAAAAATTATGCGAAACTTAGGATAGACAACTTCGACTATTACGAGGTGACAAATGAGTGAATTAATGCCAACCAATATCGAAGCAGAAGAAGCAATTTTAGGAGGCATATTAATTGACCCTGAAGCCATTTCACGCATTGCCGAACTACTTCGCCCCGAATATTTTGCTATTAACTCTCATCAAGTCATCTACAAACACGCCCTCGACCTCTATTTTGAAGGCAAACCTACCGACTTAATGACCCTGACTACCAGACTTGCCGATCGCAACAAACTAGAGGAAATAGGTGGACAAAGCAAACTCGCACAACTGGCAGAACGCACAGTTTCCGCCGTTAATATTGACCAATATGCCATCTTAGTTGAAGATAAATATATTCGCCGTAGATTAATTCACGCTGGTAACGAAATTATCCAGTTAGGTTACGAAACAGCCACCGAATTACCAATAGTTTTAGACAAAGCCGAACAAACTATTTTTAGCATTACTCAAGACAGACCGCAACAAGATTTAATCCCAATTAGTGAAACCATAAACGTCATTTCTCAGGAACTAGAAAATCGTAATGAAGGTTTAACTTTACCTGGTATTCCCTGCGGCTTTTATGACCTCGATGCCATGACTGGAGGCTTTCAACGTTCTGATTTAATTATCGTTGCTGCTAGGCCATCAATGGGTAAGTGTATTGCTTTTGACACTCTCATTGTACAACAAGATGGTAGTCTTTCTACAATTGCAGAAATCTATCAGCAACAGCAAGCAAAATTGTTAACATTGGGCAAAGATTGGAAATTTTATCTAACTCAACCCTCGGCCTTTATAGATGATGGAATTAAACCCATATTTCGGGTAACTACCAGACTGGGGCGATTTGTAGAAACTACGATTACTCATCCCTATTTAACTATCAAAGGATGGCAACAACTTGGGGAACTTAAAGTAGGCGATAAAATTGCGGTTCCGCGCAAAATAGATGTATTTGGCACTGACAAAATTCGTTCCTGCGAAGTTAAGTTATTGGCTTATTTAATTGGGGATGGCTGTCCAGTAGATACCACACCAGAATTTACTAATAATCATCCTTTAATTCAAGCAGATTTTACCCAAGCTGCTCAAGAGTTTGCGGATTTAAAAGTTCGTAAGGATGTGAGAGAAAATAAAGCCACAACTCTTTATGTATCCTTAAGCCAAGGCAAGAAAAATCCTTTAACTGCATGGCTGGATAAATTGGAACTTTGGAATAAAGATGCTCACAATAAAACAGTACCATCCTTAATATTTAAGTTAGAAAAATCACAAATTGCTTTATTCCTTAACCGCCTATTTGCAACTGATGGGTGGGCAACAGTTTTAACTAGCGGTCAGGCGCAATTAGGCTATGGCTCAGTTAGCGAAATATTAGCTAGACAAATACAACATTTATTGCTAAGATTTGGGATAATTGCTGCGTTAAAAAAACGCTATATTAAATATAATAACACTCGAAGAATAGCTTGGCAATTAGATATTACTGATGCTCAATCCATTAAAATCTTTATTTCAGATATTGGTATTTTTGGCAAAGAAGATGCTATAATAAAAGTGCAAGAAGCCTTAGCCAACAAGCAATACCAAACTAACCGCGATTTAATTCCGATTGAGATTTGGGAAGAAATTGCCGCAGTCAAAGGTAATGAATCTTGGACGGCTTTAGCACGGCGGGCGGGAATTAAGGGCTATACAAATATTCATGTAGGCAAGCGATCGCGATCGCGGGAAAGATTATTTATCCTCGCAACTGCTTTAGAAAATTTGCCCTTACAGCAGTTAGCAACTAGCGATATTTACTGGGATGAAATTGTTTCTATAGAGCCGATGGGATATCAACAAGTCTATGATTTAACTATTCCAGAAACCCACAATTTTGTAGCTAATGATATCTGCGTTCATAACACCGCATTCTGTACGAATATTGCCCATAATATTGCGGCGGCGATGAAATTACCGATAGCGATTTTTAGCTTAGAAATGTCCAAAGAACAGTTAGTTCAACGCCTACTTTCTAGTGAAGCAGGAATCGAAAGTAATCGCCTGCGTTCTGGTAGAATTAGTCAAAGTGAATGGGCTCCAATTAGTAGTGCGATCGGTTCCTTATCAGAATTACCAATTTTTATTGATGATACGCCGAATATTACTGTTACGGAAATGCGTTCTAAATCTCGCCGCCTACAAGCTGAACAGGGTGGCGCTTTAGGATTAATTTTATTAGATTACTTGCAATTAATGGAGGGAAGTAGCGATAATCGGGTGCAAGAATTAGCGAGAATTACGCGAAGTTTGAAAGGTTTAGCCCGCGAACTTAATGTACCAATTATTGCTTTATCTCAGTTAAGTAGAGGAGTAGAAGCGCGGACAAATAAGCGACCGATGATGTCGGATTTGAGAGAAAGCGGATCGATCGAACAAGACGCGGATTTAGTAATTATGCTTTACCGCGAAGAATACTATAACCCAGATACACCCGATCGAGGTATTGCCGAAGTAATTATTACAAAACATCGCAATGGTCCTACAGGTATCATCAAATTAATCTTCGATCCGCAATTTACTCGCTTTCGTAATTTAGCAGCTTCTAGGAGGTCTTAATTGGGAGCATCCCGATTTTGTAGGGGCGAAGCATTCCGGTAGTCAATCTCTGATTTTAACCAATAAATTATCTGCCGGAATGCTTCGCCCCTACCAATATATTTTCCTACCCAGCGATTCTCAATAATTCCACATCAAAAATCAGAGTTGCATTAGGAGGAATCACCCCACCAGCACCGCCATTTCCATACCCTAAATTTGCAGGGATAATTAACTTACGGCGGCCACCAACTTTCATCGAGGCTACACCTTCATCCCAACCTTTAATTACCTGACCGACACCAAGTTTAAATTGAAAAGGACCGCGATCGCGAGAACTATCAAATTTAGTACCATCCTCTAAAGTCCCGGTATAGTGAACTACTACCGTCTGTCCAGTTTTAGGTACAGCACCATCTCCTTCTTTAAGATCGACATACTTGAGTCCAGAAGGTGTGGTAATCGTTTTTTCAGTATTTTCTGTCATATTATTGCCAGCAATAGTAGCTGGTATTTCTGGTACTGTAGCCTCAGCTACTAGCGGGTTACTTTGACTAACAGACTCCGCAACTTCTGTGGGAACAGTAACTTGTGTTTGAGATTGAGTCGTAACTGCTGCAATAGCTGTTTTTCCGCCACCGCTAAATTGAGCGATCGCCAGCACAGCAAAACATACTAACATTACTCCAAAACTGATCAGAATTGCTCGCAAAATTCAGCCCTCCTACTACAATTCCATGATTGGGAATTACCAAAAGTCATCGTATCACAACACAAAAATTCCTTGACCAATTTCACTAAAATCAGCGCCAGAGACGATTTTCCAAATCCCGCACCTGACGCTCCAAACGATCGAGTCGTCCGCGCAACTCATCCATTTCTGACTGACGGGGGACTCCAATATCTTGCAGTATATTCCGTAATTGCCTTTGCATCTGCGCCTCCCAGTTCCCCTGCTCCGACTTGATTTGCTGCATCATATCATCAACCAAAGTCTGAGCTTGATCGGAATTGATTTTCCCATCTTGAACCAATTGTTCGCTTACTTCCTGTAATTTCTCCGTCACCAAAGACGTAGTACCAATACCCAGCATGATCAGTTGTTTGAGTAAGTTATTGTTATCCATCTGATTTTGAAGAAAGTTAAATTATGGTCACTCTACATTTTCTATTTTGGAGTATCCTAGCAGTAATTGGGAAGTGCTGCCCAACCTTTGGTGTTCGGTAAACCGCCTTTTATAGTAGAATAGAAACAGATATCCTAAAATTTTTATGGCAAGAGCCTAAAACCATTAATTTTATATATGATTTTAGAGAACCTTAATTTGCATCTATCTTTGGATAAAGAAACCTACGATTCTCAGATAGAAGTTTTGATGAAGCAGTTGCGATCGCTCCAAAAAGCCTGCTGGGAAAAAAAATTACCCGTAATTCTTGTCCTCGAAGGTTGGGCCGCCGCCGGGAAAGGAGCCCTCGTCAAAAAAATGGTAGGATACATTGACCCGCGTGGTTTTACTGTTCATCCTATTTGGCCCCCGACAGCGCAAGAACGGAGTTATCCTTTTTTATGGCGATTCTGGCAGAAACTTCCCTCTCGCGGACAAATGAGTTTTTTTTATCATAGTTGGTACACCCACGTATTAGAAGATCGCTTATTTGAAAGAGTTTCAGATGCAGAAGTACCAATGGTAATGCGACAAATAAATGCTTTTGAGCGACAGATGGTAGATGATGGAACCGCGATCGCTAAATTTTGGATTCATCTAAGCAAAAAAGAACTCAAAAACCGACTTAAAAAATTACAAGATGACGAATTACAAGCATGGCGAGTCAGGCCGGAAGATTGGCATCAAGCTAAAAATTACGATGAATATAAAACCTTTGCCGAAGAAATGGTAATACAAACTAGCACCGGCCCCGCACCTTGGACATTAGTAGAAGGAGATTGTCAACGTTGGGCTAGAGTTAAAGTATTAACCCAAATGGCTGCGACAATTACAGAAGCACTCGATCGCCTACATTTACAAACTCCTCCCCTCACAGTCACAATCCAAAAACACCTCGAACCAACAGAGCCAAATTTGCTATCTCAAGTCAATTTATCCCAAATATTAACCCCAGAAAAATATAAAGAAAAATTGCGCCAAGAACAAGCACGCTTAGGCAAATTACAACAGAACATTTACGAACAAAAAATATCAGTTTTAGTCTTATTTGAAGGCTGGGATGCAGCCGGCAAAGGCGGAGCAATTAAACGCTTAACTGACATTTTAGATCCTCGCAGTTATGTAGTAAATGCCTTTGCTGCACCAACAGATGAAGAAAAAGCTCATCACTACCTTTGGCGGTTTTGGCGCAAATTGCCAAATGCCGGCAAAATTGGTATCTTTGACAGAAGTTGGTATGGCAGGGTGATGGTTGAACGAGTTGAAGGATTTGCTAGTGAAATAGAATGGCGACGCGCCTATCAGGAAATTAACGAGTTTGAAGAACACTTAACTTCTACCGGTTGTGTTTTAATTAAATTCTGGTTACATATCAGCCAAGAAGAGCAATTAAAGCGATTTACAGAGCGACAAGAAAACCCATTTAAGCAATACAAACTCACCGAAGAAGATTGGCGAAATCGAGAAAAATGGCCATTTTATGAAGTAGCTGTCAATCAAATGATTCAACGCACAAGTACGCCTAGCGCTCCCTGGACGCTAATCCCTGCTAATGATAAGTATTATGCCCGTGTTAAGGTGATTGAAACAGTGGTGCAAGAGATTCGCAATCAAGTAAAACGGAGATAAATTGGTAATTGGTAATTGGTAATTGGTAATTGGTAATGGGGATACACAGATTTTACAGATTCCTCTAACTAATCCGTGTAATCCGTGTAATCCGTAAAATCCGCGATCGTAATTGGTAAGCCTATGTTTCTATTACTCGTCAGAATTATACTTTTGCTCTTGATTGTGATGATGGTCAAGAATATGTGGGATCAAGCAGGAAGTAAGGATAGTGTCTTGTTACAAAGATTACTTATTCTCTTGGTTGTCACACTAGCAATTTTGTCATTTTTTGCGCCGGATAGTAGCATCGGAGCCACAGTATTAAGCGTACTTTCTTTTATTCTCAAACCGCTAGGTCTTTCGATTATACTTTTAGTGGCAGCAACGGCAATAATTACTAATGGAGGTATCAAAAATCCCGCCCCAAACCTCATCTTAGTGGCAATATTAATTTTGATTGTTTCTAGTACACCGATAATTGCTTTTTGGTTAGCCGAAGGAACAGAATGGGAAGCAGTAAAAGCCATCAAAGTTGATGGCTGTTGTCACGAAAGTGCTGAAGCAATTGTTTTACTAGGTCAAGGAACAACCCAACCACGTATTCCTAACCGAGTGTATACTCAACTAACAAGTACAGGCGATCGCATTCCATTTGCCGCTTTTCTTTATCGTCAAAAACTCGCACCTTATATCATTGTTAGTGCAGGTCCTAGACCAGAAATAAGTATTCCAGTTAGTGAAGCGATCGATATCAGAAAATTGCTAACTCACATGGGTATTCCTCACGACAAAATTATTCTTGAAACTAAGGGAACAACCGCTAGAACTAGCGCTGAAAGAGTTAAACAAATATTGAAAGATAAAGGAATGGAAAGCAAAATTATTCTCGTTACTTCGGCGATTGAAATTCGCCGTGCCAGCTTAACTTTTGCTGATTTAGGCATCAAAGTTATCCCTAGAGCTACAAATTTTTACTCATTCCAATCAACAGAAAATTTACCGCGCCGAATTGGAGGCGAAGATTTTTTCCCTAGTGCAGAAGCACTGTTAGTTACTACTCGTATAATTGACGAATATCTCAAGTTTTTCTATTACTTTTTGCGTGGCTGGTTAGCACCTAATATTTAGAGCTTGTTTGTAGTAAGCGCCAAGCGCGCTAAAGCGCTTACTAAAAACCATCATTCCTAATGCGAACAATCTCCACTGGGATTGTAATGAGACGGTTTATGTCTCTCAGATTTAGGTACAACCGGATCTTTGCAAGAAGATTCGGGATCGGAATTGATGGTTGTAAAACCTATCGGATCTCCGGCAATAAAGTTAATCCCCAAACACACTAAAAACCACACAAAAATCGAATTCCAATTAGAAGATTTCTTTTCAGGTTTTTTCTCTGGAGGTTTGAATTTGAGATAACCTTCAAATTCTTTACCTTTATAAGAGTCATTCAAGCACTTACCACTAAATATAACTGCATCATCTTCTGGTTTTTTCTCAGCCATCTTAATTTCTCCTTTACTAGCAAAAGTTACTGCCTAGTAGTTCTATCTATAATGCCCATAGGTGTCAACTTAACGTTAAACCCTTAATCCGCCAGGGGTTAATATCAATTCTTGAAAGTATGACTACAGATAGTAAATATTCAACTTTTGACAGGAATGAAAATTAAATAACTTGATGATTTGGTTTGTAGTAAGCGCAAAGAGCGCTCATAGCGCTAAAGCGCTTACTACAAACAAGCTAATTATTTAATCTGTAGTCAGCATTTAGAGAATTGGTATAAAACCCCTGTCTCAAAGCTAAAGTCCTCTTCAGAGGACTTGATTTATTAGACAGGGACTTCAGTCCCTGGCGGGTTTTAGCCTTCAGTTGATACTAATGGGCATTGCCTTGTCCCTACTGTGTTTCATTACAAGTGAAGATCCATTGCTCACAACCTGATAAACTGTAGTATCTGATACATTTTACCACAGGATGCCGAAAGAGCCATTTCACTTCCCGCCTGATTAACTTACAGCTTGTGGCTTCGCCGTGAGCGTCAGCCGAACGGTGTGGCGATCAAACTCCATCGAACTCACGTATTACAATTCCGATGCAACCGGAAACGATATGACCACAAACTACGAACATAAAAAAAGGTAGGCAAAAAGCCTACCCCAAAATCACATTAAAGGTTAAAATTAACCCATAACTTCCTTAGCTTTGGCCACCACATTATCAACAGTATAACCAAACTTATTCAAAGCCACATTACCAGGTGCAGAAACACCAAAACGCTCAACACTAATCATCGCACCTTCACTGCCAAAATAGCGTTCCCAACCGAAGCTAACACCCGCTTCAACTACTAACCGCTTCTTCACAGATGCAGGTAACACAGACTCGCGATAAGCAGCATCTTGTTCCTCGAATAATTCCCAGCAAGGGAAGGAAACTACACGCACTTTCTTACCTGCGGCACGCAATTTTTCCGCTGCATCCACGCACAAATAAGTTTCGCCACCAGTACCGATTAAAATGATATCAGGAGTGCCACCATCATCAGATAAAATGTACGCACCCTTAGCCACACCTTCGATCGAAGCACCAGCTAAATGAGGTAAATTCTGCCGAGAGAAAGCCATTAAAGTGGGACGATGACGATTTTCAATTGCTATCTTATAAGCACCAGAAGTTTCATTGCCATCAGCAGGACGAATGACTAACAAATCTGGAATTACCCGCAAAGAAGCTAAGGTTTCAACTGGTTGGTGAGTGGGGCCATCTTCACCTAAAGCAACGGAGTCGTGAGTCATTACATAAATCACGCCGGCTTCGGAAAGTGCCGAGAGGCGAATTGCGCCCCGCATATAGTCAGCAAATACCAAGAAGGTAGCACAATAGGGGATTAATCCTGAATTGTGTAATACCATCCCATTACAAATTGCACCCATGCCATGTTCCCGGACTCCAAAGTGGATATTACGGTTTTCGTATTGTCCCTTTTGGAAATTGCCAATGCCGTGCAATTCTGTATAGTTAGAGTGGGTTAAATCAGCGGAACCACCGAGTAATTCAGGGATAACTTTCGCGATCGCATTCAAAGTAATTTCTGAATGTTTCCGAGTAGCTAAAGCCTTATCAGCGGGAGTATAAACTGGTAATGCCTTTTCCCAACCTTCGGGTAATTTACCGCTAGTCATGCGCTCAAATTCGGCAGCTTCTGCGGGATATTTAGCCTTATAATCAGCTACAGCTTGATTCCATTCTGCCTCGGCTGCTGCACCGCGATCGACTGCTTTACGGAAGTGATTTAAAGAATCTTCAGGAACTACAAAAGGTTCGTATTCCCACTCTAATTGAGCGCGAGTGAGTTTGACTTCTTCTGCACCTAAAGCCGCACCGTGAACATCAGCAGTACCACCTTTATTGGGTGAACCATAACCGATAGTTGTTGTCACCTTAATCATCGATGGTTTATCGGTGACAGATTTAGCTTCCGCGATCGCCTTCGCAATTGCTTCTAAATCCGTGTTACCTTCAGGAACGTGGAGAACGTGCCAACCGTAAGCTTCAAAACGCTTGCTGACATCTTCAGTAAAGGCGATATCAGTAGAACCATCAATAGAGATGTGGTTATCATCATAAAGGGCAATTAATTTGCCTAATCCCTGGTGGCCGGCGAAAGAACAAGCTTCACCAGAAACGCCTTCCATGTTACAGCCATCGCCCAAAATCACGTAGGTGTAATGGTCAACAATTTTAGCATCAGGCTTATTAAACTTAGCAGCCAAGTGAGCTTCAGCAACAGCCAAACCTACACCATTGCAAATTCCCTGTCCCAGAGGGCCGGTAGTGACTTCTACCCCAGGGGTGACAAAATTTTCCGGGTGTCCGGGGGTTTTGGACTCTAATTGACGGAATTGTTTAATGTCATCAATAGTTACGCTATCGTAGCCAGTCAGATAAAGCAGGGCGTATTGTAACATACAGCCGTGTCCAGCAGAGAGGACAAAGCGATCGCGATTAAACCACTGAGGATTTTTCGGATTGAACCGCAGAAAGCGATCCCAAAGTACAAACGCCATAGGCGCAGCGCCCATTGGTAGGCCTGGATGACCAGATTTTGCCTTTTCTACCGCGTCGATGGCCAGAAAGCGGATCGAGTTGATGCAGAGTGTTTCGAGTGATTGGGTTGCAACAGCCATAATTGTCTTTATATATTTCTAATGAGTTTGTCAGTGTGCGATCGCAGAGGCGGTTAGCGTCTCTACGGTTCAGTTCCTCGCTTCATCGCCGTGAGGCTGCACTACAGATCATCTCACCAGTTGGACAGGCAAGCAATATAAATTAAGACTTAGGCAAAACTGTTTCTGGGGCTACTGTTTTGGTGGTAACTTTACGGTTGAGGTTAGGGGGGCGCGCGATCGCATTCATCAAACTGCGAAACCAGAGATCGGCAAATTCGGGGTTTCGTTCCCGATACCACAGATAGACTTGCTCGATTTGGGCTTCGGCGATCGGGGTAATTTCAACTAGAAATACCATAAGTTTGCTGCATTTTTTGGGCGAATTGGGCGATCGGGCGGGTTTGTCCGGCGTTGAGTTCGTCGAAACCTTGCTGTAGTCCCGCGATCGTTTCTAACCGATCGATGAGTTGGCGGAGTTTGGCGGGATCAGTGGTGCTGGGATCAAGATGACTTGAGGAGTATAGGTATGAATTTAGGGCGCGATCGCGTGTTAAATTAACCTTTGGTAGCATGATTCGAGATTACTTTTTGAATCGCGATCGCATCCAAGCACAATATAACAGAGTCAATACCAACCACCCTGATGCACAGCAAAAACCAGAAAACGCAATATGAGTAGTGGGTAAAGACTGCGCGTTAATTTCAATCAATTGATTAACATAGGGTTCAACAAAATTGCCATAAACATTTTCTAATGCTTCCCGTTGTTTGATTTTCTCTTGTTGGTCGTTCATCGTTAACCAGCCTTCATTTCAAGTGTCTAAAGGCATGGTCGGTTTGGGGTACGACCGCAAAGCAAGCCCTCGGTTATATCAGCCAGAGACTTGCTATAATCAGCGTTAGAGCGGTTTGGGGTAGGTCATAAAGACTGCAACCCCCCCCAAAGTTTTTTATTCAATTCCCGTCCATTGAACCCATGCCGAGCAAAGATAAAGTCACCTATGGGCCTGTTCTCAAAAAACGTGCCAAGCGCTTATTAGAGGCACTGTTGGCTTATGTGAATTGGGAATTAGAAGATGTTGCTGGAATCTCCCTAAGCCATAAATGGCAGGATGAAACGACCAAACAGCCAAAATTAGTGATTAAAACGCAACTGAGAACGCTGGAATTTCTCACTGCCAAAGATAAGCATGAAGGGCAATTGACGAAAACCCAAATTAGACAGGCACTTAATGAACATTTAAAGGACTTTTTGCAGATTCTTGAAGATAATCGTGCTGAAACTCAGGGAAAAGAAGAGTGGCACTTTACTCTAAAATTGTGGAGTAAAGATAAGGAAAAGAATTTAGAACAATTTGAGATTGAATGGGAACGTAAACGCCCAGAAAAATCTAAGCAGCAGGAAGAAACTTTACGGGAAACAGTTGTAGAGACATTTCAGGCAATTTCTTTACCTAAAGATGAGGGTATCAACTGGCAAGAAATCTGTCGTCAAAACCTCGCGCAACAAAAGCAACTCACCACCAACCCCTTTACTAACGCCAACGGGGTGACACCGCAACTGGATGAGATTTATGTTCCCTTAGCGATTGTAGAACGCAAACCGCCCAAACCTCCTTCAAGAAATCAGCAGGAAGAAAAGGAAGAAGAAAAACTCATCCCCATTGCTGAAACAAGCTTTTTTGAGAATGTGTTGCGACAAGGTAAAAGCGACATTAGTCAAGGGCGAAAAATAGCGATTATTGGCGAACCTGGTTCGGGTAAAACCACGCGGTTACAGAAAATTGCTGATTGGATTTTAAAGCCAGATCAAGAAGACTTAGGCTTTCCAATTTGGATAGATTTAGCTGATTTAGAAAATCAAAATATCTGTCAGTATTTGGAAAATGAATGGCTACCCAAATGTAAAGGAGAAGTCAAACGCCGTGATTTAGAACCGGAAATTAGTCGGGCTTGGTTGTTGCTTGATGGTGTGGATGAAATGAGCCGCACTCAAAGAATAGAACAGTTAGCAAAAGACTTATCAAGTTCATGGTTGCAGGCGGCGCGGGTGGTGGTGACTTGTCGGGTGAATGTCTGGGAAGCGGATAAGAATGCCTTTTCGGGGTTTGATGTGTTTCGCAATTTGGAGTTTAACCCGGAACAGGTGACGGAATATATTCGCCGTTGGTTTGCGGGGATGGGGGATGCAGCGACGGGGGAGAGTTTAGAGGCGGCGTTAACAGAGTCGGAAAATTCCCGTCTCAAGGAGTTGATTCAAAATCCCTTGCGGTTGTGGATGTTGTGTCAAATTTGGCAGACGGGGGGCGGTTTACCGGAAACGCAGGCGGGGTTATACGGGCAGTTTGTGGATTGGGTGTATGACTGGAAGGCGGATGATGCAATTTTAAACCAACGGGAGGCAATTGATAAAGCCTTGGCGCGGTTGGCGTTGGCGGCGATGGAACAGAAAGATGAGGTTTCGCGGTTACGGTTGCGGGAAAGTTGGGTGTTGAAGGTGTTGGGAAGTCGCCCGATTTTTCAGGCGGTGATGAAGTTGGGGTGGTTGAATCGGGTAGAACGGTTGCCAGAGGCGATTTGCGTGTTTTATCATGCGACGTTTCAGGAGTATTTTGCAGCGTTGGCGGTGGATGATTGGGATTATTTTTTACCTCGGAATCATGTTAATTTTCCGGTGGCGGGGAAAGAATATCGGATTTTTGAACCGCAGTGGAAGCAGGTGATTTTGTTGTGGTTGGGGCGTGAGGATATTGCCACAAAAGAAACCGAGACGAAAAAGTTAAAAGAAGAATTTATTGAGGCGTTGGTGAATTTTGAAGATGGGTCTGGAGAATGGAATTTTGAGAAAGTAAATAGAGGTTTTTATGAATATCGTGCCTATTTTTTGGCAGCCGCAGGGATTAGTGAGTTTAAATCTCATCCTCTTGCTAATAAAATTGTAAATCAATTAGTAAAATTCCGCTTTGGTTATTTCAGTCAAGAAAAACAGGAATGGCAAAACTACATTGATGTTATTTCACGATATGTGATAATAAATAAAATTCTGACACAAACGGATAAAGCAAGTACGATTCAGGAAATTTGCTCTATTTTAGAAAATCCTCAATACCCTGAATCTTTTTATAGGAGTGCCATCTTTGTCTTAGGAGAGATTGGACAGAGCAATTCTCAAGCTATTGCTGCTTTAAATATAATCTTGAAAAACACCAAAAATAACGAAATTAACCGCCAAGCATTGATTAGCTTAAATAAAATTCAATCTGAAAAACTCTCCACTATCGACGTATCAATAAAAACAACAACTATTCCTGTTCATCCTAAGAACATATCTAATCCAGAAGAGGTTGATAAAAATCAGCATTTTATAGAATTATTATTAGATGAAAGCATTGATAATGATACTCGCGAGAAGGCTCTCTATAAGTTGAATAAAACAAACCCAAAAAATAGCCGAATTATCAATGTTTTAGTAGAAGTTATTGAAAAAGCCAATGATCCGTCTCTTCGTTGGTTAGCATTAAAATTTTTAGGCGAAATTGATCGAGAAGATATTACAATTACAAGAATATCAATGAAAATCATAGAAGATTTTAAGAAAGAGGATGAAACATTACTATTTAAAGCTGTGAGGAGTCTAAGAAAAAGCGTTCCAAATAACGATGGCAATACTGTAGATTTATTGCTATCTATTTTAAATGAAACTAAAAACGAAGATCGACAATATGCCATATTAAAAGCTTTAGGCAAAATTGGGCATGACAATCCTAAAGCTATCGCCACGTTGACTGGTATTCTAGCAAATACTAAAGATGAAGATATCCGTTTTCACTGTGCTGATAGTCTAGGGAAAATAGATCCTGGGAACTGCCAAGCTGTAGATGTACTAATTGAAATCCTAGAAAATACCAAGCATCAATATACCTCAAGTTTCGATGATTTTTTCCCCGCGCTTAAACAATTCGAGAATTTTTTGGAGAGTTCAATAGCATTGGATAGCTTAGGAGAAATTGGCAAAGGAAGTAAAAATGCTATTCATGCTTTAGTAAAGGTACTAGAAATCGCTAAAGCAGAATATGCTAGAAAAAGAGCTACTAAAAGTTTATTAAAGATCATTACTACTGATGAATATCGTCAAGAGGTAGTTTCTTTGCTTCAACCTCACCTGAACACTGAAACTTACGAAAATAACTTTGACTTATTTGAAGACTGCTACGCAGTTCTTTGGAAAATTGCCCAAAACTTACCTTACCCCGACTTCTATCACGCATAATTTATGGCTTTAATTTCATTCTTTTGGCAAATTTGGATCTTCCCGACAAGTCGAGAGTGGCAATGCTTCACCACCTTGAATCATGGTAATCCTCATCCGATTGCTATCTGTTGACACATTTAAACAAGCACACCCATATCCATGATAACCATTGGTTCTGACATATTCCTTTTCGTCACTGGGAAGATTATCCATTCCTCCGGCTTGATATCCCCCTTGCCTGGAAATAATCCAAGTACCATCTCTGTCTCTTAAATACCAATTTGCCGGCGTGGGATTTGCCAACCATCCACACCTAGTTTCTGTAGCCTTAACAGGCAAAGCTATGACAGAAATCAATGAGATAATAGCCAGTATAAGTAAGCTTCTTTTCATAACTCTAATCATCCTCCCAAACTGCTCCTAACGCTAAACCAACATGGTACGGTAAAATATTAAGACTCGCTCCCGTATCTAATTTTCATCTTACCACTACTCGAAAGATTTTACCCCACCCTCCAACTCTTCTGCATCGATCGCAGCAAATTCGATAACCCCGATAACCCCGCCCCCGATATCTACCTGCAACTCGTCAAAAAACACCACTGCCCCAAATCCACAGAAGGCACACCCCGCACCCTCCCCGAACTCAAAATCTACTGGCAACTCCTAGACTGGGATAAACACCCCATCCTCATTTTCTCCGAAGAGACAAACCCCCAAGGTTTTAGCCAAACTTTTCTCGATTTTCTCACTCGCTTCGACGCTACAATTTGCGTTATTACCGACTCACCCCATCCTACCATTCCCACTTTCTCACCCCAAGATTCGCACCTGATTCAAGCTATTATGAATTGGATAAAACGCACTTTTTTAGAAGCTTAATAATCTCAACTTCCTCTAAATTTAGGACATATTTCAAATGCCAACTGTGAACGATAAAAACAAACATCAAACTCCATAAAAAAGTTTAACTGATAAATCTGTATTGCCTTTAAAAAGTTGCAACATCCAAGAAACCAGGTTTCTCCCCAAAACTTGTGGTAAAATTAGAATTGACCTTAAAAACTGATTTTTGGTAATGAATACCCTAGCTGAACAACTTCTCAAAAACTTTGATGATTTGCCCGATACAGAACAACACGCGATCGCTGTTGAAATACTGAAGCGGGTTGTCAATTTTGACGTTCCCCCCCTGACAGATGAGGATTTAGTCCTCAATGCAGAAGCACTATTTTTAGCATTAGATGAGCAAGAAGCAGATGATGAGTAATCCTAACCGGGGAGAAGTTTGGCTTGTCGATTTAGGTTACACCGCCAAAGTTAGGCCCTGTCTTGTGGTGAGTATTCCAGCTTTGATGCAGGATAGAGCATTAACAACATTGATTCCTCACACGACTAGCCCTAGAGGTTCACGCTTTGAAATAGAGGTTAAAACTAGATTTCTCAAGCCCGGAGTTTTCGACGCGCAAAACCTGATTACTATTCCTTATGTAAAGCTTCTGAAAAAATTAGGTGAACTAGAGCCAGAGCAGTTGTCACAAATTGAAAAAGTTTTACGCTTATGGTTAGGCTTTGAAAGTACGGATGATGAGCAATCAACATAGCCTCTGAATATATGCTGTCATTAATTATGGCATAGCGCCACCCCAACCCTTCTGCATCGACGGTAGCAAATTCGATAACCGCGATAACCCCGCCACCGATATCTATCTGCAACTCGTCAAAAAACACCACTGCCCCAAATCCACAGAAGGTACGCCCCGCACCCTCACCGATCTCAAAATCTACTGGCAACTCCTAGACTGGGAAAAACACCCCATCCTCATTTTCTACGAAGAAGCGAAACCCCAAAGTTTTAGCCAAACTTTTCTCGATTCTCTCACACGCTTCGACGCTACAATCTGCGCGATCGCCGACTCACCCCATTCCACCATTCCCACATTCTCACCCCAAGATCCGCACCTGATTCAAACTATTATGACTTGGCTACAACGCACTGTTTTAGAAGCTTAATAATCTCAACTATCCCTAAATTTAGGACACACTTCAAACGCTAATTGTGCGCCATAAAAACAGACATCAAACTCAGTAAAAAAATTAGCCCGCCCTAAAAGAATTGGAATATTATTTACCCTAGTCCAAGCAAAAGCTAACTGAACTGGCTCAAACTCCCCTACTGTTGCCAAAACTAATAACCCTTTGGCTTCAGCACTTGCTAAATTACCCGCTAAAGTAACATAAAATCTTTGTTCTTCCCAAATTGCCCCTAATTGTATTCCAATATTATAGGGTAAAACATTAACACTAGCTCCTGTATCGAGCAAACCCATAACCTCTACAGAGCGATTTTGATAAGTTAGAGTCAAAGGCAAATACGGAACATCAGCTAAAACGCCAAACTCATCTCGTTTAGGTTGAAAAGAATATCGCCTACTATTAAACATTTTGAGCTTGCTTTTTTTCGGTTTCTAGTAACTGCATCAATTGTGCTGCTGCACCATTAGACGTATGCACTGCACTCCATATTTCTGCTGCTTCATTTCCTAATACAATTCCTTCTTCTTTCGCCAATTCAGCCGTTAAAAACTGCATCATTTGAAACTTCTCAGCACGGGATAACTGCTGAAGTTTTGCCAATAATTCAGGATTTGACATAAAACAACCTTGAATTTATTTTTCTATCTTACCACGACCCCAGAGATTAGATCAAACCTTCCAACTCCTCTGCATTGATGGCAGCAAATTCGATAACCGCGATAACCCTGCCACCGATATCTACCTGCAACTCGTCAAAAAACACCACTACCCCAAATCCACAGAAGGCACTCCCCGCACCCTCACCGAACTCAAAATCTACTGGCAACTCCTAGACTGGGATAAACACCCCATCCTACTATTCCCACCTTCTCACCCCAAGACCCGCACCTGATTCAAACTATTATTACTTGGTTGCAACAGACTATGTTAAAAACGTAAAACCCTACTCAACCCAAAAAATTAAGCTAGAATATCAACAAACCATAATCGTCAACCAACATGACTAAAACACTTGATATTACCGGGCTCACTCCCGAACAAATCGAGCAAATTTATGCGATGATAGACACATTTAGGGGTATCAATAAACATCAAAACCCATTAACAGAAGAGCAACTATCAGAATTCGATCCAACTCCGTTGTTTTTTGAAAGCGAAATCCTCCAACCCTTTAATCGTAGTATGCTTTATGGCAATAGAACCTAAACGAATTTATCTCGACACCAATGTTCTCGCCTACGTTGCTAATACTAAAGCACCTCAACATGGAGGAATTTTTGACTTACTTCATATTGCCATTATGTTATCTCATCAAGTTACCAGTATTTACACTTTTAATGTCAAGGATTTTTCTTGGTGTTCTGAAATAAAAGTCATCGATCCCAGTCATCTTTGAAAAGATAAATAGTTGCCTTTAATCCGCTTTTTAAAGGCACGTTTAAAAGCTGAACTAAAACTAACTTCCACGATTATTCCTCTATTAATTGTCTTAGTTCGTTAATATTAGAAGAAAACTTCAGTTCACCTTTTTGTTGTTCGACCTGCGCTAACTTGAAGTTATCATATATCTCATCACGGCGTTCTTCACGGATGTATTGCTTCAACAATAGTTGAATTTCCTGCTTTTCATCCGTAGAAAGACCTTTAATTACCTCGACTACATCATTAAACGTCATCATTTACAACCTCACGGTACTGATCTACTTTTAATCATGTCATAGCAACGCCCCAATCCACAGTCTGCATCGACGGTAGCAAATTCGGCTAAACAGATCATTGCATTCATCGTCCCGTAGCCGATCGCCCCTGTTTCCCAAACTTAATTAACACAAAATAACTCAAATAAAACACATAAACCACCAAACCAACCAAACCCAAAAACCCTAAAAACTGCGGACTTGTATGACGATGAAAAATCTCCTTAAACATCCAAGGTGCATCCAACCAAGCCCGACAAAGCGGCTCCTCAATTAACTGACTTTGAGACTTAAAAGCACAATTAATAAAAGCCAATTGCGCGATCGCACCCAAACCACTATAAACACTCACCGCCCAACGCCACGAACTAAAAACCACCTTCAATGGCGACTCCGGGCGATCGTCAATCTCCTCATTCAAATCTGCCCAAAACCACAAACACACAGGAATCAAAGCACGAGCAAAAAACGAAACCCCAAAACTAATTGGTAAAGCCGCAATCATCAAATAAACAGTAATCGCCAACAAACTAGCCACCCGCCAGTAAATAACCAGCAAATGCACCATCGCCTCAGACTTTTGTACAAAAGCCCAAATCAGCAAAACCAGCGGAAATAAAACCGTAAACACCACCGCCAATCGATAATCAGTCCAGACTAACGGTTGAAACCAAGACGGAGTAGCAGCCAATAAAAAACTCGACATCTTCAGATTAATTTAATTACTTATCTTGACAAAAATTGTACTACAAAAAGCCACAAAACAAGCAACTGGAATACCTTGTAAAAGTTCCAGTTGCTTGAATCAAGCTTACCAGCTTTCAGGTACAGAATTATTCGATCGCGAACAACCGAAAATTCTAGTCCTCATAGAGACGGCACTCAGCCGCATCAGGATTATCATCGCAATACTTCTCAAAAGAATTTTTAGGTTTAGTCTGCTTTTGGTGAGCCGCTTCTGCTTGCAGTTCTTCAACTGCATCCCAGGCCGCCGCGCACTCACCAGATGCACCGCCTTTAACGTCGCAGACTGCACGAGCATTTGCGAGTTCTTCGTCAATTTGAGTTTGGATGTTATTCATCGATGTTGTCTCAGTCATTTCAATTCACTAGGAAAAATTACCGTTCTGGTACTTATAATTCAGACCTTATGTATTGGCTTAATTTAGCCAACCAAATAGTAGCTTAAGAAATGCTACTCAACCATTAATACATCAAGCTGTGGTGCTAAAACTGTATTAAGCTTGATCTTTTAAGATTTTGTTGCTTACATTAAGTTCGCACCTGACAGACTTAACAGATTCATAGCTTAATGTATCTTAACACAAAATGCTGTAGCTAAAGATATCCCATTGAATTGCAACTGCGGCGGTCTAACCAGGTTAGCCTAGTGTAAACAACGATTTTTAGTAAATCAACTATAGGAGTGTCAAGATGTACGCGCCAAGAGAAATGCAGTGGATCAGTGCCTTATCAACCCGTCCGTCTTTAGAAGCTGCGCTCAAAGAAGTTGTAGAACAAGCCCAGCAAGGACTGCGGGGAAAAGCAGATTTGGGTTTAATATTTATCTCGTCGGCTTTTGCTAGTGAATATTCTCGCTTGATGCCTTTGTTACAAGAACATTTGCCGGGGGTGGCGATCGCAGGTTGCGGAGGTGGCGGAGTTATTGGCATGAACAGAGGCGGTATTACAGAAGAAATAGAAGCAGCACCCGCAATCAGCATCAGCTTGGCACGTTTGCCAGGAGTCCAAGTCAAAACTTTTCACATCGCCGCAGAAGCACTCCCAGACATGGACAGTCCCCCGGATACGTGGGTGCAGCAGATTGGTGTATCAGCCCAAGAGCAACCTCAATTTATCTTATTTGCCGATCCCTTTTCTGCCAGAATTACTGACCTACTTCAAGGGTTAGATTATGCTTATCCCGGCTCTGCTAAAGTTGGCGGACTGGCCAGTGGGGGCGCAATGGGTAGGAGTGCGGCATTATTTTGTAACTATCGGCTTTACCGCGAGGGAACTGTGGGCGTAGCTCTCAGTGGAAATATTGTGTTAGAAACTATTGTAGCTCAAGGTTGTCGACCGATTGGTCAACCCTATCGAGTGACGGAAGGCGAACGGAATATTGTGCTGGGACTGGAGGAGCAAAATATCTCAGATCAGCCGATAGGTAGTCGTCGCGCGCGATCGCCCCTGGAAGCTTTGCGAGATTTAATCTCGACTCTTAGCGAAGAAGATCGACAATTAGCAGGACATTCTCTGTTTGTTGGGGTAGTTAGAGATGAATTTAAAGTCAAATTAGAACAAGGAGATTTTTTAATTCGTAATCTTTTGGGGGTAGATCCCAAAGTAGGAGCTATTGCGATCGGCGATCGAGTTCGCCCCGGCCAACGCATCCAATTTCACCTCCGCGATGCTCGCACCTCCGCAGAAGACCTAGAAATGCTTCTCACTCGTTACCAAAGAGCCGCACCATTTAATTCTGTTACCAATCGATCGGGAGCTTTAATGTTTTCCTGTATGGGGCGCGGTGAAGGACTTTATGGAGAACCCAATTTTGATTCCCGTTTGTTTAGCCGTTACTTTAATAATATTCCCTTAAGTGGTTTTTTCTGCAATGGCGAAATCGGTCCAGTTGGCGGCGGAACATTTCTGCATGGCTACACTTCTGTATTTGGAATTTGTCGCCAACCTTAGAATTTGTTAACGGTTAACTGTTAACTGTTAACTGTTAACCGTTAACTGTTAGTTGTTCGCTGTGATTCCATTTTTTCCCTCTTCCCTCTTCCCTCTTCCCTCTTCCCTCTTCCTTCTTCCTTCTTCCTTCTTCCTTCTTCCTTCTTCCCTCTTCCTTCTTCCTTCTTCCCTCTTCCTTCTTCCTTCTTCCTTCTTCCTTCTTCCTTCTTCCTTCTTCCTTCTTCCTTCTTATGAAACCTAACAAAGCCCAAAAAGAAGCATTACAAAAAATGTTGAAGATTGGTATAGATAAAGCTGTGGATATGCTAAATTATATCACAGAATCGCCAGTTTCTTGGGAACTTGAACCAATGAAAGTATTATCACTCCCAGAATTGCAAGCAGAATTAGAATCAAGTTTTGGTCAATTACGCATTGTGGCAATGGAATTGGTATTTAGTGGTGAATTTCAGGGGGGCGCACAGTTAATTTTTCCCAGGGAAAGTGCGGCTTTGTTAGTAAATGTAATTGCCAATGAAGAACGTCGAATGCTCGATCAAGATGCTTTGAGAAGAGAAACTATAATTGAGGTAGGTAATATTTTTTTTAATGGCATTATGGGTGTGATTAGTACGGTTATTGAACGAGGAATTACCTACATGATACCAAATTATCGGGAAGGAACGGTAAAGGAATTATTATCGGAAGGTAAATCAAAAGTTTATGCGATCGCTTTACTGGCTCAAATACAATTTAAAATTTCAGAAAATCAAGATGGTAGCAAGCAACAACTTCACAGTGTTAGCCGGATTTTGCCTTCAAAATATGTCAAATTATTTGTAGATAAATCTCAAACTGGAAACTATCTCATTTTTTGCTTAAAAGTAGATAAATTAGATAATTTATTGGCAAAGATAAATCAAATTCCAGATTATTTTAATTCTTGATATTTTGTAATTTGTTAACTGTTAACTGTTAATTGTTAACTGTTAACTGTTAACTGTTTACTGTTTACCCATTTTCAATTACGATCGCGGATTTTACGGATTACACGAATTACACGGATTAGTTAGAGGGATGATTATTTGGTCTGTGAAATCAGAGGAATTTGTCAAATCTGTGTATCCCAATTACCCATTCTCAATTACCAATTACCCATTCTCAATTACCAATTACCAATTACCAATTACCAATTACCAATTACCAATTACCAATTACCAATTACCAATTACCAATTACCAATTACCAATTACCAATTACCAAATTTTGCAGTTAAATGTTAGACTAGAGAGAAGAATGTGTCAATCATTAGGATTAAACTTATGCCTCAAGCTGATCTTCCTGGAAATCAGCACCCGCACTCTCCTGCGATCGAGCCCGATGCTGGTGAATTACCGCCAACTCTTACTTCCTCTGCGGGGGCGATGACAGATAATTTCGGCGAGCCGAAAGAGATCGAAATAGAGACACTAGCCAACACATTACTAGATTTTTTAGAACGCTCAGAAGATGACTGGGAAACTGTCAATTTTCCCGATGCGATCGATGTAGATGCAATTCCTAAAGAATCTATAGTTGAAGACGATCGCGATCGAGAAACCACAGAGTTATTTACTCAACCTAAATCAAGCGATCCCACATCTGCTAAATTGCCTTTTTCAGTTCGCGATCGGGCAAATACTATTCATTTTTCAGCAGAAAATATTGGTAAAATCGGCGCACCTACAACTCTAGTTCAAGCTCTCCATGAGTGCAACCGTGACTTGGTACAACGCATCGCTGAATTAGAAGCAGCACTTGAAGAATCTCAAAAAGCATTACAGGCAAAAGAAGCTTTGATAGAGCAACAAAATGCCGAAATTAGTGGCGCTCAGGAACAAGTTACTCGCTTATTTGGTAAGCAAGAACAAGTTAACGAAATCATCCAACGCCAAGAAGTTTTAATAGAAACCTTAACAGAACAATTACAAACAAGTCAAACACGGTTAGCTGTTATTGAGCGGGAATGCGCCTTAATTCAGCAGCGTTACAGCACCCAGCAAAATCTATTAGTTCGCACGGAAAATAGTTGCCGAGAATTGCGATCGCGTCTTCACCGTCAACAACGTCATACCTTGCAATTCAAAGCAGCTTTAGAAAGGTATTTAGAAATGCCTCATCTCAAATTAGAAGCAAAAAATCAGTTATCTGAAAATAGCGATCGCGATCCTAATTCTGAATCAGAAACTTTCCTAGATCCTATAGCTACAGAGAAAGTTCAGACTACAGAAGTGCAATTGATCCCTCAAACTTCACCAGTAAAACCTTGGTCTGCACCAGCAGAAAAAATACCAAATGGGTTAGTTTCAGAAGAACCAAAAATAACTTTTTTACAGGATCGGTCAGCCGTCAATACATCAGTAGAAGTGCCTAGTAATCCCTTACCAGAACTTGAAACTTACTGGCATATAGAATCTGTAACTGAAAACCCATTTCAGAGCGCAGCACTAGAAGAGGAAGAGGAAGAAGTTGTCAAAATTAACGAGTGGGAAGGCGTTGAAGAACCGACTTTTTCCGTTTTAACTGAAACATCAAATCCTGAAAATCATCAATTAATAGCAGAGGTTAATTTTGTTGAGAAACCTGACTGGATAGCATCAATTACATATTCACAGAGTACCACTAAAAAAAGACGCTCTCTAGCTGAAATTGAATTACCTAGTTTTAGGTAACGTGAGTTCGATGGATTTCAACCTTTAGTAATTGGAATTTCAATCACAAATTCTGCACCTTGACCTGGTATTGATATACACTTGAGTTGACCGCCATGTTTTTCTACTACAATTTGATAGCTGATTGATAACCCCAATCCCGTACCTTTACCGGGATTTTTCGTAGTAAAAAATGGATCGAATAGTCTTTTTTGAACTTCTACGGGAATGCCAGGACCGTTGTCACCAATCCGAATCACTATTTGCTCTTCTGATTCTTGATTCCTCATAATTTCAGTACAAATCCTAATAGTAGGTGAAGGACAATAATTGAGAGGCGACAATTCTGGTGCTATCCAATTTCCGGTATCCATTGCCTCTTCTAAAGCATCAAGAGCATTGCCAATGATATTCATAAATACTTGATTTAATTGTCCGGGATAACAAGGAAAACGAGGCAAATCCCCATATTCTTTGATCAAAACAATCCTGGGATGACCGGCTGTTTCCTTGAAGCGATGCTGCAAAATTAATAAGGTACTATCTAGGCCTTCGTGAATATCTACTTGTTTTTGACCAGCTTCGTCAAGACGTGAAAAGTTCTTCAAGGAAAGGACTATTTGATGGATACGTTCTGCTCCTATTTTCATTGATTTGAGCAATCTTGGTAGGTCTTTTAATAGAAAACTTAAGTCTAAGTCATCCATGCTATCTCGCACTGCTGGTGTGGGATTAGGATATTCTTGCTGATAAGTTTCTAGCATTTTCATTAGGTCTTGGAAGTAGGTTTCGGCGTGCATGACGTTGCCGTAAATGAAGCTAACTGGGTTATTGATTTCGTGAGCAACACCGGCCACTAATTGCCCTAAGCTAACCATTTTTTCATTTTGTACCATCATGCTCTGAGTTTGCTGTAAATCCCGCAGGGCTTTGGCAAGTTCTTGATTTTTTGCTCTCATTTGACTTTCCGATTGTCGCAGGGCTTCTTCTATTTGTTTGCGATCGGTAATATTTTTACGAATGGCAACATATTGATAGGGTTCGCCGCTAGAATTGAGAAATGGTACAATGGTGGTATCTACCCAATAATAAGTGCCGTCTTTGGCTTTGTTTTTAATTTCTCCACGCCAAACATTGCCTGAACTAATAGTTGACCAAAGGGTTTGAAAAAAGATGGGGGGATGATAGCTAGAATTGACTATTTTATGGGTTTTACCAATGAGTTCATCTCTGCTGTATTGGGAGATGTCACAAAATTGATCGTTGACATAGTTAATTACACCATTAGCGTCGGTAATGGCAACGATCGCAGATTGATCTAAGGCAAATTTTTCATACTCTAATTCTTTCAGAGTTGTTCGGAGTTCATCTTCAGCTTTTTTCCGTAGGTGTAGTTGGTTGTAAACATCGCTGATATCGGTGAGCATTCGCAATACGCCTGTATATTCTCCGTTTGAGTTGAACATTGGGGTAGCTGAAACGATCGCCCACAGATCGGAACCGTCTTTGCGAGTAAATTTAAAATCGTGGCGCTCTTTAATTCCTTGGCGACGGCGTTCGATATAGATTCGTGCCATCTCAGCACTTTCGCTATCCATAAATTCAAATAGCGATCGCCCTTGCATTTCCTCAACTGTATAACCCAACATTTCCGCCAGTCGCTTATTCGCAAATGTGATTTTATTATCGATGTCAAATATCCAAATGCCTTCGGAAGCTGTTTCTATGATATAGCGATAATAAATTTCACTCTCTCTGAGTGCGCTTTCAGTTTGTTTGCGATCGTCGATTTGACAAGCAAAGACATTTTTATGTTTTTCATCTTTGTGGGTGTTAGAATCAAGGAATTCGCTATTAATGCGATCGTTAAATATTGGAGAATTTGAAAAAAATTGCATGGTTTTACGAGCTTAAAAAAGTGAGTGAGTAAACAGTTTTAGGTTTTTCCCTAAGCGATCGAATGGGTAAACAGTAAAAATGGAGTTGAATTTTTCAACTAATCGGGATCATGTTAATATAATAATAGTAGTGTTTTTTTTTGATTTAGGCAACTTTTACTATAAAATTTGAGATTCAGAAAATCTGCGTCCAGAGGTAAAATTGAGGAAGAAAGAGGAAAAAGCATTAAGGATCAAAGACATTAACCAATCTCATCAATTTTAAGCTAAGTAAAAATGCCTAAATTTTCAGAAACTTCTAGCTCACCATTGTTGGCAGAAAGTTCTCATCAATTGCGGTTGGAAAGCGTGAGCGTAACGACACCTTTGGGAACTAAATATTTGCTGGAGGATATTTCTTTTAAGGTGAGCAGAGGCGATCGCGTAGCAATTGTCGGTTCTTCTGGGGCCGGTAAATCTACACTATTGCGATCGCTCAACCGACTTATTGAACCTGTCAGAGGTTCGATTTATTGGGAAAATCAGGATTATCGGCAAATGTCGGCGATCGCGTGGCGGCGACAAGTAACGCTAGTATTACAAGAATCAAGGCTTTTGGGGATGTCGGTGCGGGAGGCGTTAGCTTATCCTTTGAAGTTGCGCTCAATTGGGACTTCAGAAATTGGTAAGCAGGTAAACTATGGGATGGAAATACTAAAAATTCCCCAACAATGGTTAGATCGAACAGAGTTGCAGTTGTCAATGGGGCAAAGACAATTAGTCGCGATCGCCCGTGCTTTAATTATTCAACCTAAAATATTACTCCTAGACGAACCCACCAGCGCCTTAGATACTGGTCGCGCTCGCCAAGTTTTAGACGTATTGATGCAGGTAAATACTAGCCAACAAATGACGATACTTATGGCGAATCATCAACTAGAATTAGCTGAAGAATTTTCGACGCAAGTTATACATTTACAAAAGGGGAAATTGCTGCAAGATGCCCTGACAAGCTCGATCGACTGGGCAAATCTGCGACAAAGTTCGATCGAAGCCAAAATACAAGAATCTGAAGAATGGAGTGAGTAAAATCGTTTAATTCGGAAATGCAGTAGCGCGCCTGCTCCCAAAGTAAGGTGTTAAACGTTCAAAAAACAAAATTGAATCGGGATGACAGGATTTGAACCTGCGACATCCTGCTCCCAAAGCAGGCGCGCTACCAAACTGCGCTACATCCCGGTGTTGTACTTTTTCACTCTGATACCACGATAACATACCAAAGCTAGGATGGCAACAACAAATTTGCATTATTTCAAAAATTTGATATTTTGGCAGCTTTTCAGGCTAATCTGGATACCAAAACATTCCTTTAATGCCTTCTGGATCGGGCATAAACCCCAAATTTCGGTAAAAATCTACCACATGAGGGTCAGCAAATAGGGTAATGTTGCTGATATCTTCGCTTCGGAGTTTTTTAATGACATACTGCATCAGTGCCTTACCTAAGCCCGATCCCTGGAATTCTGGATGAACCACTACATCCCAGAGTGTAGCGTTAAAAGCATGGTCTGATGTAGCCCTGGCAAAGCCAATCAGCCGTCGCTGGGAGCCTCGCATCTCCCACATAGAAACGACTAAAAAGCTATGCTGAATGGCTTTTTTGACTTTACGCAGGGGGCGGCGGGACCACCCGACTGCATTGCAGAGTTCTTCGAGCTCGTAAAGGTCAATGTCGCGATCGGTGGTGAAAAAGATCCGACCAGTGCCAGTTTTGGGTTTGCGAAAGGGCGAAGATAGCGAATCGCTTTTCCCAAAAGCTAACTCTTCCTCAAATTCCGTTGTTTGGGGCAAAGAGGAGGTAGAGTCAGAACCGCTAAATAAGTTTTTCCAAAAACCCATGCAGGCGTGGTTAAAGTAGTAGAAATTGGTTGACATTCCCACCCCTTCAGGGGGGATGAGATTTTTTCTGGATTGTCAGCGAATGCTGAGAACCATACTAACACCCATTGCTTTCTCGATTCGCCAGGTTAAGTTTATGCAGCCAACTATCAATAATTCAACAGGTAGGCAAATGCTTTCTGTATCCGAGGGGTGTCAATCACCGATAAACTTTTAACATTTACTATCTTATTTTTATTCTATAGTTATCCCTCCCTTCAATTATGGCTCCGGGTTTACAACCATCTACACTGGAACTGCTCAAGCGCTTCAATCGGGCGTTTCCCCAGTTTTATGAGCAATTTGTCAGCAGCGAGATTCAATTGCAAAACCTGAAGTTAGCCTACCAGTTATATAAAACTAGGCAAGCTGTGATTGAGGTTAGGCCGGAGGGTAGTAAAAGCGCTCTGCATTTTGCCTATCGTAACCAGTCTTTTCTGCTGAGTGATATTTTCGGGGTGCTGGCGGCCTACGGGCTGACGATTCACAGCTTAAGTCTTTATGGGCAAATTTACCCACCAATGTTGGTGTTTATTAAGTTGGTGGTTTCGCGTGGGGGTAAGGTTTTAACGGATAAGACGGCGGAAAATGTCTGTCGGGCGGTGCGGGAGGCTTTGGCGGGACATTTTGAGGTGGAGGAAATGTTGGCGGTGGAGTTCAATCTGGATGCGGGTTTGGAGGATGTGGCGACGGAGTTTTATGTCGATCCAGTTTTCCATTTACCTGCTTTGTTGATTGAGGCGGAAAACCAGCCGGGACTTTTTTATAAGGTGATGTATGCGATTTGGCAGGAGGATTTATTGGTGGTGAATGCTAATTTGTTGGTTTGGCGGGGGCGCACTCGTTTGATTTTGTATTTGTTGGGGCCGAATGAGAGTTTGATTCCTGAGTATTTGGGGCAGAAGATTGCTGAGGGGGTAAGACAGCGATTGCTGGGTGAACGTTTTTAAGTTTAGTAATTGCCTTGGCGGTTAGGGTATTGATTGTTGACAAAATACCTAGAATTAGCTATGTTTTAAACAGGTAATTCCAGGTAAAGCAGTGGACGGAGTAACTAACCCACATTCAATTCAATAAATTTCACCACCGCGTCTAATCCTTCCTTGGTCTTCAAGTTAGTAAATACAAAAGGTTTATCACCTCGCATTTTTTTACTATCCCGTTCCATAACGCCTAAATCTGCGCCCACATAGGGGGCTAAATCAGTTTTATTAATCACTAATAAATCAGATTTAGTAATTCCTGGGCCACCTTTACGGGGAATTTTGTCGCCAGCGGCAACGTCAATTACATAAATTGTTAAATCTACTAATTCTGGGCTAAAAGTTGCAGCTAAATTATCGCCGCCACTTTCGACAAATACCAAGTTTAAGTCATTAAATTTAAGTTCTAATTGTTCAATAGCTACTAAGTTAATGGAAGCATCTTCTCGGATGGCTGTATGGGGACAACCTCCTGTTTCTACTCCCAAAATTCGATCGCTTTCTAATGCTTGACTCCGTACCAAAAATTGTGCATCTTCCTGGGTATAAATATCATTAGTCACTACTGCAATTTTATACTGTTGGCGTAATGACTTACACAAAGCATCAACTAAAGCAGTTTTTCCTGAACCTACTGGACCGGCAATTCCTATTCTAAAAGCATTCATTTTGTTTGTTGTTTGTGATTTGTTATTTGTTAACTGTTATTTGTTAACTGTTAACTGTTATTTGTTGGTTGTTATTATATCATGTCGTGTTCATTAATATACTCTCCTTCTTCCTTCTTCCTTCTTCCTTCTTCCTTCTTCCTTCTTCCTTCTTCCTTCTTCCTTCTTCCTTCTTCCTTCTTCCTTCTTCCTTCTTCCTTCTTCCTTCTTCCTTCTTCCTTCTTCCTTGCTTCTTCAACTCCTAAATAATCGAGTGTACTGAGTTTCGTGAGCCATACTTGCTAGAGCTAAGCCCCAACTACAACTACTTAAATCATCATTTTCTAATCTTAAACTCTCTTGCGCGGTTAAGCTAATTTGAGAGTTCAAATCTAATAATAACTGTTGACCGGCTGTTTGACCTAGTGGAATTAGTTTAACACCTGCATTAACTAAATTTGCTGCCCAACTCTGCAAATAACCTAGTATAGCTGCTGCTTCTTCAATTTCTAAATTGACTGCGGCTATTCCAAATGCGATCGCAAAGTTGCACTGACTACCACAAGCCTCTATTGATTGTAGCACAGATGGAATCTGTTTAGTTTGTAAAGGTAAGTGGATGTCCTGTAATAACTTTACTAAAGAACGTCCCATTTGCCAACTTTGTAAGCGCAATTCTTCTGTTTCCTTTGCGGCACTTGCCCAAGCATTCCAATAGGCTAAATCTTTTAAATCTCCAAGATTAATGGCTCTGAAAGCTCTGATCATAATTGCAGATTCTACACGAATTGCTCCAAATTGTAATGAGTTTTCTAACCATTTTTTTAAACTGGCATCATTGTAAATTATTCCAAGGTTTACTAGAGTTTCTAGTCCTTCTGAATAACTATAAGCTCCTACAGGTACGATAGCTAACTGTAACAATCTAAGAATGGAAAACTGAAAATTCAAAATGTTTTTCCTGGCTAATGACGATCGAGTTACATGATTCAAGTATGAAATTATTTAATTTCTAGTTCTTCGACAAAAGTTAGCCAAGGGCGATCGCTATCTACGGAGTTTTGAACATTACCGATCGCGTAACAACTACCAGTAAAAGCGAGAGTTATCGGGCCACCTAATCTGGATGGAATGGGTTTTTGGTCTTCGCCCCATCGCGTTACTAGGAGGATATCGCAATCGCGGATGTCAGCCGATCGCAGGCGAATGGGATTATTTGGATCGCGAGAAACCGCCGACTTACCTTTAACAATAACAACATTATTGTCCGCGATCTCCACATTTGCAGCATTCAAAACATCTCGCACTCGCACACCATGAAGTTTAACTTTACCAATTGGCCAACCTTGACGATATCCTACTGTTTCCTCAACACTAATTAGTGGTAGCTTGTCAAGAGTTTTACTATCTAAAATACGATTGCCAATACGTATTTTTGCCAATTCATTCCCTACGATCGCGTGAGTCACATAAAATGCCCAAAATTGTTCCGCATACTCTTGATGTAATTGGGGATATTCACTTTGAGGAAATATCAGAGATAAAGGACCACCTTCGCTACGAGGAATCGGTCGACCATCACGCTCTAATGCCAGTATAATTGGGTAACGGCGTAAATCACTAATGCTAACCGTTGAGCTAAAACCATCATAGCCTAAAAATGTTATGCTAGTAGCATTTGGCTTAACTCCGAAGCGATCGAGCAGTTGTGAAACTGCTATTCCCCGAAAATAAAGCATAGCTTTCAAGTCTTTGCTATTGTGAGGGGAGGTAGTGCTGACGCGAGTAGTTGCCAGGGATTCTAACTCTTCCCAATCTAATTTTTGCAGACCTTTGGTAGTTTGTCCGGTAATGAACAACTCCCATTTTTTGGGTTTGGCAGTTTTGCCCTGTTGTCTAATTATGGCATCATTACGGGCGATCGCTTCCGCTCGCCATTGAGTTAACCGATCCTCCGTTGGAGTCTGACTGCACCCCGACAATAAAATTGCCATTAAAATACAGAGGGATGAAACCGCCGGAAAAAGACCATTAAAAATAAATAAACTAGACATTTGGCATTCCCCAATCTAGGGATTAAACTTAATTGTACTATAATCCTTACCCGTGAGAAACAATTTTATTTTATTTTGCTTCCGATCGAATATGAATGACCAAAAACCCAAAAATCAATTCTGGAATAACTGTGGAATTTTTATCAGTGGTATCCTCGTCGGCGCAATTTTAGCTTTGAGTAGCGAGTTAGCATTGAAAAAGATCGAGTTATCAAAAAATCAGGTAGAAATTCAAGTTACACCTACTAAACCTACTAAATCAAATGCGATCGCCACCAATACCACCGCCACAGAATTAACTATTCCCCCACCCCCAACAGGGGGATATCAACCACCAACAACAGCACCCTCGCCAACAATTCAACCTGCGATCGCATCTCTAAAAAATGTACCCAAACTACCCTCATCTGAATCCCCCAAACCTTCTGTTTCTCCAAATTTAATTGGAACTGAAGAAGTTAAATTTGAACTTGGGACTACAGGCACAACTATTAGCAATAGTTTACAAGCAAATCAGTCAAAACGCTATAATCTTAAATGCAGCGGCGGTCAAGAAATGACTGTTAAAATAGAAGAAGGAATTGTCAGCGCAGATATTATCGATCCTAACGGGGCAAAAATCGGCGCTGCTGTGGGAGCCCTCCAATGGCAAGGTAAACTTTCCAGTAGTGGAAATTATACCATTGAAGTTTCTACACCTAAACAGTCAAATTATGCCGTTAAAGTTGAAGTTAATTAACCAGGTAATTAAATCACTTCATAATGTTCTACTATCGGAAATGGATCGTAAAAGTGATGTAATAAAGCACTCCATTTTTCATACTCTGGCGATTGTCTAAATCCCATAGTATGAGCTTCTAAACTCTGCCATCGAACTAGCAGAATATAGCGATTTTTATTTTCAATACAGCGTTGAAGTTCGTGAGAAATATACCCCGGCATAGAAGAAATGATCGATGAAGCTGTTTTGAATGCCACTTCAAATTCAGCAGTTAAACTAGGTTTTACATCGAGAATTGTCACTTCTAGTATCATAAGTCAGTAATACCAATTTTTTATGAGGCTGCATAGAATCCGATCCGCCCAGCCCCCTTTTTAAGAGCAAGAATTCAAAGTCCCCCTTTCCAAGGGGGATTTAGGGGGATCGGGATATGTACAACTTCACATTAAATCGGTATAACGCGGATTTGGTATTAGATCAAAGTCGAAACTTGACTAAAACTATTAGCCAATAATTGACTAGCTTGTACACCCTCCAAAGTAGCCAAAAGCTCATTCCCTGAACGAATCAAAGTTCCATTATTACCTTGACTAATAGTTAGCTGTGAGAACCTTAACCCCCCAGCTAAACCAATTAAATCTTGGCCAATTCGGAAATCAGCGATCGCATCACTACCGCCACCAGATACCAAAACAAAAACATCATTTTCACTGCCACCTACCAAGCTATCATTGCCAGCACCGCCAACTAAAATATCATTAGCATTGCCACCAATCAAGCTATCATTACCATCACCGCCATAAATGGTATCTTCAGCCTCACCACCAAATACCAAATCATCGCCTGAACCGCCAATCAAATAATCTTTTTGATCGTTAGCATTGTTGGTATTACTGTTGTCATTGTCACCATAAAGAGTATCATTCCCTTCATTCCCGCAAAGCGTGTCATTACCACTATCACCAAATAGCAAATCATTACCAGAATTGCCATCTAATAAATCATTTCCTTTCCCACCTCGACCTAAATCATCGCCATCGCCCCCGGCAATTGTATCATTACCGCGATCGCCAAAAATTTGGTCATCTTCTGTGCCACCATAACTTAAATCATCCCCTTTACCTGCATAGATTGAATCCCGTCCCGCTTGACCGAGAATAGTATCATTATCGCTATTACCAAAGAGAGAATCAGCCGAACTTGTGCCAATCAGAGTTTCAGCGTTTCTAGTTCCCAAAATCCGACCATTTTGGCTTAAAGATGATGGTAAATTTACAAAACTAGAATTAGAGGGAATTGTTGGACATTGGCCATCTAAATTTAAAGCAAGTGTTGACGTTTGAATATCAACACTAAAAGTACCTAAATTCCCAGTATTCGCAGCATTTCCCAAAGTATCTTTCACCTGTTCTTTCTGCAAAGAAACTGTATAATTCCCATTATCTGCAACATCCCAACTTCCCCCAGGCGGCGTAAATGAATAAGTAGCTGTACGGGGTGTCCCATTAGTTGTAGGAGTCACACTGACAAACTTAGTAGTAATTGCACCACTAGCACCATTTACCACAATGTCAGAGCTATCTAAACTGCTAACATCAATGGCATTATTGTCACTAAAAGTCACAGTGAAAGTTTGACTGGTATCCCCTCCTGTTGTAATACTGCTAATTGCCGGTTCCAGTTTAGCAGTCGGACCAGCGGTATCATTAGTGCGAGTTAAATCTGTACTAGCAGTGTTATTATTATTGGCAATATCTTGAAAACTGCCACCGGGAATATTAACTGTCACAACACCATCAGTTGTCGGAGTCACTGTAAAATTGTAAGTAGACTCATTACCGCTAAATTCACTCACCTTACCATTAGTAACATTAACCTTTGTATCAGTAAATCCTGTGACACTTTCACTGAAAGTAGCAGTAACAGTAAAAGGTTTATTGGTAATTGTGGGTGATGTTGAGAAAAGGCTAACTGTGGGTGCTGTTATATCATAAGCGCGCGCTAAAGTTGCAGCAGCAGTGTTGTTATTATTAGCAGCATCTTGCACACTTCCACTTGGTAAATTAACTGTAACTAGACCGTCAGTTTTCGGAGTTACAGTAAAATTATAGGTAGTACCGCTACCACTCAAACCACTAACAGTAGCATTAGTAACGCTAACATCTGTGTCGGTAAAACCGGTAACACTTTTACTAAAAGTAGCGGTAACTTGGAAGGGGGAATTAATGACTGTTCCTGCCGTTGATGTCAGATTGGCTGTGGGTGCAACGGTATCAATAACGATCGCTTTACTTCCACCTAAAGACTGGGCTGATGTTAACTCAGGAAGAATTAAAAAAGCATCAAAGGCTGTAGCAGCGGTTTCTTTAATCGTGCCGCCGTTGAGAGAGAGAGAGTTAGTGGCAAGGTATTGTAAATCGGTGGTGGAGTCCCCAGCTTGTACTACATAGTTGAAAGTAAGAACTTTACCGCCGCTACCAGAGGCGTAGTTGGCAAATTGGTCAGTTGTGCCGGTTTCTAGTTGTAGTTGAGGTGTGCCGGTGACGTTAACAGCAGCATCGAAGGTAACGGTAATGGGGATAGTGGAGCCGACACCGTAGCTACCATCAGTGCTAGTGGCAGTAACGGCTGTCACTTTGGGGGTGTTGTTGAGCAGGATGGAAATATTGTCACTGAAGAAGTTCGCCGTTACTAAGTCAGGTTTGCCGTCACTGTTAAGATCGCCGATCCGAATGGAAGCTGAACCATCACCAGTTGGGAAGAGGGCTTGGGGGGTGAAAGTGGGGGTGGTGGCTCCTGTGGGAGTGGTATTGAACAGGATGGAGGCGTTGTTACCGTTACTGTTCGCTACAGCTAAGTCTGGTTTACCGTCCCCATTGAGATCGCCCAGAGTGAGCGCCAGCGATTTATCACCATTTGGGAAGGTAACTTCGGGGGCGAAAGTAGGGGTGGCGGCTCCTTTTGGGGTAGTGTTTAGCAGGATGGAGGCATTTTTGGTGCCATTGTTAGCTGTTACTAAGTCTGGTTTGCCGTCGCCATTGATGTCGCCGATGCTGACAGAGGCAGAGTTACTGCTAATAGTTAAGTTAACTTGCGGGGCGAAAGTGGGGGTGGTGGCTCCTGTGGGGGTAGTGTTGAGAAAGAGGAGGAGAGAGTTGATGCCGAAGTTCGCCACAGCTAAGTCAGGTTTGCCGTCGCCGTTGATGTCGCCAATCTTGACGGAGGCCGATCTCTTATCAGTTGGGAAAGTAATTTGGGGGGCGAAAGTGGGGGTGGCGGCTCCTTGGGGGGTAGTGTTGAGCAGGATGGAGGCATTGTCGCTGTCGAAGTTCGCCGTTACTAAGTCTGGTTTGCCATCGCCGTTGATGTCTTCGATGCTGATGTCTCTGGGAAAACTGCCAGTAGCGAAGTCAACTTTGGTGGCAAAAGTGGGGGTGGCGGCTCCTGTGGTGGTGGTGTTGAGCAGGATGGATACGTTGTTGCCGTATCGGTTTCCTATTGCTAAGTCAGGTTTGCCGTCGCCGTTGAAGTCGCCAATGCTGACGGGGAAGGGGTTACTGCCAGTAGGGAGGGCGATGGTGACTTTAGGGGCGAAAGTGGGGGTGGTGTCTCCTGTGGGGGTAGTGTTGAGCAAGACGGAGACGTTGCTGTCATAGTAGCTCGACACAGCTAAGTCTGGTTTGCTGTCGCCGTTGAAGTCGCCGATGCTGACGAAGGCTGGACCCTTATCATTTGGAAAGTTGACTTTGGGGGCGAAGCCTAGCACGCCGCTGTAAGTTTTGAGGGTGTTGTGGTTAATTGGTACTGATGTTTCTATGCTGCCGATCTGTACTTCTAGGTTCCAGTCTCCGCCTAATTCTGCGCTGCCGATCGGGTTAGCTGAGGCGGCGATGTTTGCGCCTGTGAGCGTATGAAGTTGTTGCAGGAAATTAGCTCCTGTTTCTCCGGCGGCGACGTTGCAGCTATAGAGATGAATAGATTGCAATCTGCCTGGGGTTAGTTGATGGCGATATTGTGTTAAATTAGCCGAAGTTAAAGGGGTTTTTCCTAGATATAAACAACCGGGTTCGCCATGACAAATAATGTGTAAATTAGATAGATTGGTATCTGCTAAAGCTTCTGATATTTGCTCTATACCGTCTTTCTCGATGTCGAGAATTATTACTTTTGCTCCTGTAAGCACTCCAGCGGCTAACATGAGTGGTGCTTTAATTCGAGAATCGATCGCGATCAGCATCTCTTTAGCAATTTTGTCTTGATTTGAATGGCGATCTAGGCGATCTAAAAGGGTGACACTATTTGAAAATTCCATTGACATTTTCCCTGAATTTAATGAAGTGAATGCAAAATATGCTGTTTAAGAGAGTTTTACAAAATCTTTGGTAAGATAAATGAGTTACTTTTAGCTTTTAAACAGCCACACTGAGATTATATGGCTATCTCCAATGACTGTCAAGCTTTTTGCTACTTAATTAAATTTACAATAATTAAAATTTATTATTAATTTCTTGCTATTAATATATAACGATTGATTAGTTATTTAGTTATGATAACAATACAGGCTTTTGATAATTAGGGCTATAACCTGATAGTATCTTCATCCCAGGTTGAGTCACCCGCAAAGTTAAGGAAAGTCTAATTTTCCCGCTAGTATTAGGTAAGGATCTGTGAATTAAATCTTCAGTAAAGATTACAAATTCTCCTGGTGCAAGGATTACTGGTAATGCTTGTTTTTCCATTTCGTTAGTAATGTTAAAAAAGTGATTGCCACTAAAAGGATCGGTTACTTTAATTGATAAATTTTCTGGCAAACAAGCACTCGGTATGTATTCAAAGCCATTATGTTCATTGACTTCGGTAAGTGCAATATAAACATTGATACTTTTCCCTTCACCGGCTAAAAGTTTTGGATAAATATCTCGATGCCAAAAGGGAATTAATTGTTGAGATGGATAATTTGCCCAAATTTCTGAACGCCATAAAACTAAATCTTTGCCTAAATTTGCTTGTAATTTTTGTAGTAAGTTGGGATCTTGACACAATGATAAAATGTCTGGTGAGTCCAGATGTCTTTCCATGTGAAATTCTTTTTTTAAGGTTTGGATGAATAGCAGTATAATTGAGCCAAATTCTAATTTAATTAGGGATTTAAAAAGATTAATTATCAATATTTTAACTGGTGGTTTTGGCAATATTTCTTTAATTACTATTTGGGCGATTTCGGCAATTTTTTCTTGACTTAAAGCTAGAGAATATGGTAAGCTAATATTTGGATCAATTTGATTAATTGCTAAAGGTGAAATTTGAGTTTCGTGTCTATTGCAGCCCGTCCAAACTAAACTGCGTTCCCATAATTCTTGAGCTAATTTGGGATCTTTGGCAATTTCTGGGAGGATAATTTCTTGAGCTTTGCGATCGCACAATTTACCGCTAATATCAGCAAAAATAGGATCGGTGGCGCAAGCAATAATACCGTTAGCGCCATCTTGAAGGGAAACACCTAAACCTAGATATCTACTCAATCGATGACCTAATGTAATATTAGATTGTACAAAGCCGGGATGTACGGCGTTAACAGTTACTTTTGTGCCGGTTAACTGTTGTGTTAGTTCCGCTGTTAATAGAAGTAAAGATAGTTTAGAAACGGCATAAAGTTCGAGAAAGTTTAAGGGTGTTTTCTTGACTAAATTATCCCAATTAATGGTAGTGGGGCGCAAGGCTAAGTCAGAAGCAACCATGACTATTCTACTCGGTGCTGAATTTTTGAGAGTTTCTAGTAATAAATAGGTTAATAAAAAATGTCCGAGGTAATTGGTTCCCCAAATTAATTCAAAGCCTTCTTTTGTTGTGCCATATTTGTTGAATATTCCGGCGTTATTGATTAAAATATGGAGAGGTAATTTTTGGGCTAAAAATAAATTAACAAAGTTGCGTACTGAGTCGAGGGAAGATAAATCTAAAGGGAGAAATTCAACTTGAGAATTGTTACTTTCGCGGCGAATGCGATCGATGGCTTGGGCGGCTTTTATCGCCGAACGACAGGCAATAAATATATGATAGTTTAGTTTGGCTAATTTAATTGCGGTCATTAAACCGATGCCAGAATTTCCGCCGGTAATGATGCAGATTTGCTGATTTTTACTTTGAACCATGATTTTTTACTAGAGTTGTACTTGAAATATATTAACGATTGGTGTCAACTTAAGGAATGTTTCGGGGATGCGATCGCGATTAGGAATCGCGATCGCGTAAATATACTATCAGCAAACCAACCATTGATATAACGCAGCAACTTTTCCACAGAAACAGCCACCAAGGATGCCACCAAGCTCCTGTTTGTACTTCTACAATATCTGACAAACCGAATAAGAAAAAAGTCAGAGTTGCCATTAGTCTATGCTTTCTTTCTTTGACCGTAGCTTTAGCTGTTAATACAGCAAATCCTACTGCAAATAATCCCCAAATTACCGCTTCAATATAATTACCATATTCGTAAATTGCCTGCAACAATTTTGCCTGATTTTCTGCTTGTCCTGGTGAGCCTGGATTGGCGCTAAGATTCCACCCCCAAATGCCAAAACCAGCTAATGCAATCAACAAAATTGATAGCCTTACTCCGGCGGCGGGAGAAACTGCTAAAAGTTTTTTTTCCTTATTGGGTTTTGACATAAAAGTTAAGCAATAGTAAAGATAATGGGTAGGGGAATGTTCATATAGATACCTTAAGAAGAACGCCAGTTACTAAAGAAGAATTACTTTTCTCCAGTCATCGTACCATGAGCCAACAAGAGCGACAAATGGTTGAGCAAGTTCAATGAAAAAGTGGCGATCGCGTAGTTACAGAAAATTGGGTATGATGTGGGCGATCGCTACCTGTGCAAACAGCGCTGGTTGGCAGCAACGACATATCACGCTTTTATAACTAATGTCTAGACGTGATAATTTACATTTATCCCTGCGCCGCACTCTCGAAAAAGATGGGTGGACGATTACGGATGACCCGTTAATTTTAGTGTTAGAACAAACGCTTTTGAAAGCTGATTTAGGAGCCGAAAAGTTTTTTGCAGCCGAAAAAGAAGGACGGAAAATAGCTGTGGAAATTAAAGACTTCGATTCTCCTTCAGTCATTAATGAACTGGAAAAAACGATGGGGCAGCTTCAGCTTTACCAATGGGCTTTGGAGAACCAAGAACCCGAACGACAGTTGTTTTTAGCCATCAGTCAAGCCGTCTATATTCGACACTTCCAAAAACCAATTTTTCAGTTAGCCGTCCAGAGGAATAGAATTAACTTATTAGTTTACGAACCAGAGCGGGAGGCTATTGTTCAATGGAGCGCTCATTAAGTTATGCAGATATCCTGAAAAAAACGCTGCAAGAGGCAACACGAACCCAACCTCGCTTACAAGCGATTCAGCTTTATCCTGTCTGCGATACAGATTCAGGTCATTTTTTGATTCTAGCTACAGGCTGGGATAAGCAACGCTGGCTTGACACCATTCTGTTTCACGCTCGCTTGGTCGATCGCCAAGTCATCATTGAAGAAGATAACTTCGAGGAAGGGTTAACCTCTGCACTTATTGCAGCAGGTATCCAAGCAGAGCATATTGTGACTAGCCTTTATTCTCAAGGTGGTGGTAGCCCAGTGGTGTTTCAGGCGGTGTAAAGTATTTCTGTCTTACTAGCCGCAGAAGGAATTATTCAGCAGGCGATCGCTATAAGTGAGGAAATCATCCAATGGAAACCGCAAATCAACCCCTAGACGAATGGCGTGAGAATAAGAGAGAAAATTCTCCAATATTATGCCGATCTTCCTTACCGTTATGGTGATGTGATTACATATATGATTGTCAGTCGCGATCGCAACCACCCTGTATTCACCAATGTCAAACTTTTCATATCACCGTTGATAGAGTACCATCTTATTCTACTATTAGAGGAGTAATGATGTTAGTCAATACCTCAGATTTAATAAACTATCCAGAGGGCAATATCACAAACTTATCTAACATGGTGACACAAAATGGTACAATCAAAATAATGGAGCAATGGGTACTAAGCCAGACAAAACTTTACCCAACTCCAAACTCCTCTCATTAATCTTTCCCTTAAAGCTGTGGTTGTACAAGTATCTGATAGCACCTACGAAGCGAAAACTCAGGAAATTGCCAAACAACTCCTGATAGTTACTCAAGAGAAAAAGCGCTCCTTTTTTGGTCAAATCCAAGACCAAATGCGCTGGGATGATAAATTGCTAGATTGGGCGATGGCTAGTCCAGGTTTGCGCGTGCAATTGTTCCGATTTATTGATTGTTTGCCGGCTCTCCGTAGTAAGCCAGAAATTGCGCGTCATTTGCAAGAATACCTGACAGCCGAAGCGGTAGAATTACCCGAAGCTCTGAAAAAGTTGCTCAATTTTGCGAATGCAGATTCAGTTACCGGACAATTAGCTGCGACAACAGTTGCGCCTGCGGTAGAAACCTTGGCTCATAAATATATTGCTGGGGAAAATATTAAGCAAATTCTGAAGACTTTGGAAAGGTTGCGAAAGGATAAAATGGCTTTCACTGTTGACCTTTTGGGGGAAGCGGTAATTACGGAAGTTGAGGCGCAATCTTATCTCGATCGCTATTTGGAATTAATGACAGAATTGACGAATGCTGCTAAGAGTTGGTCGCCTGTAGATGCGATCGATCAAGCAGATGGGGAAACTTTACCAAAGGTTCAGGTTTCTGTTAAGTTAACGGCGTTTTATTCTCAGTTCGATCCGTTGAATGCTCAGGGAAGTCAGGAAAGAGTAAGCGATCGCATTCGGACTTTATTACGTTGGGCGAAGGAGTTAGGCGCTGCTGTCCATTTCGATATGGAACAATATGCTTATAAGAGTTTAACTTTAAGCATTTTGAAACAGCTATTGTTAGAGGATGAATTTCGCGATCGCACGGATATTGGCGTGACGATGCAGGCTTATTTACGCGATAGTGAAGATGACTTAAAAGGTTTAATTACTTGGGCAAAATTGCGCGGTTATCCGCTAACTGTGCGGTTAGTTAAAGGTGCTTACTGGGATCAGGAAACTATCTTAGCAATGCAGAAAGATTGGCCGCAACCGGTTTATAATGATAAGGCGGCAACTGATGCTAATTTTGAGCGGATGACTCAAATTTTGCTGGAAAATCACCAGTATTTGTATGCGGCAATTGGTAGTCATAACGTGCGATCGCAAGCCAGAGCAATGGCAATTGCGGAAACCTTAAATATTCCCCGTCGCTGCTTTGAAATGCAGGTTTTATACGGCATGGGCGATCGACTGGCAAAAATCTTAGTCGAACGCGGTTATCGAGTGCGAGTTTATTGTCCTTACGGTGATTTACTCCCCGGAATGTCTTATCTAATTCGCCGTTTGTTGGAGAATACTGCTAATAGTTCATTCCTGCGTCAAAGTTCGGAAAATCGACCAATTGAGGAGTTATTAGCCGCACCAATAGCTAATGGGAAAAATACTTTAGTTTACAATCGAGTTTTCCCGAATGTTGCCGACACTGATTATGCTAATGAAAAGCTCAGAAATGCCGGACAAGCTGCTATTAAGTCGGTACGACAACAGTTAGGTAAAACCTATTTACCTTTGATTAATGGTGAATATCAAAGGACAGAACAGACGGTTAATTCTCTGAATCCTTCTAATCCTAGTGAAGTCATTGGTACGATTGGATTGCTATCTGAGGAACAGGCAAAACAAGCACTAAAAGCAGCAAAAGATGCTTTTCCTGGTTGGCGCAAAACACCAGTAAAACAGCGGGCTGATATCTTGCGAAAAGCAGGAGAATTAATGGAACAACGCCGCCACGAGTTGTCAGCTTGGATGGTGTTTGAAGTGGGCAAACCTTTACGGGAATGCGATGGAGAAGTTTCAGAGGCGATAGATTTTTGTCGCTATTATGCTGATGAAATGGAGCGCATTGAAGAGGGTAAAATCTACGATGTGGCGGGGGAAACCAACCGTTATAACTATCAACCTCGCGGCATTTCTTTGATTATTTCCCCTTGGAATTTCCCTCTAGCAATTCCCGTAGGGATGACAGTAGCATCTTTAGTAACTGGCAATTGTACTTTACTCAAACCTGCGGAGGTTTCTTCAGTAATTGCAGCTAAAATTGCCGAAATTTTGGTTGATGCTGGCGTACCAAAAGGAGTGTTTCAATATGTACCTTGTCGGGGTTCCTCCGTAGGTGCTTATATGGTGAAACATCCCGATGTGCAGATGATTACTTTCACCGGTTCTCAAGAAGTTGGTTGTCGAATTTATGCTGATGCTGCTATTTTGCAACCCGGACAAAAACACCTAAAACGAGTGATTGCAGAAATGGGTGGAAAGAATGGGATAATAGTTGATGAAAGTGCGGATTTAGATCAAGCTGTAGCGGGTGTACTGCATTCGGCTTTTGGTTATAGCGGCCAAAAATGTTCGGCTTGTTCGCGAGTAATTGTGCTGGAATCGGTCTATAATACCTTTGTGATGCGATTAGTAGAAGCGGCGCGATCGCTTAATATTGGTCCCGCTGAACTTCCGAGTACCCAAGTTGGGCCAGTAATTGATGCTAATGCCCGCGATCGCATTCGTGAATACATCGAAAAAGGCCGCAGTGAAGCTAAAGTTGCATTGGAGATGTCAGCACCGGATAATGGCTATTTTATCGGGCCAGTAATCTTTAGCGAAGTGTCGCCAAATGCGACTATTGCTCAAGAGGAAATATTTGGTCCGGTGTTATCAGTAATTCGGGCGAAAAATTTCAGCGAAGCATTAGCAATTGCTAACGGTACAAACTTTGCTTTAACTGGCGGGTTGTATTCTCGTACTCCTTCCCATATTGAACAGGCAAAAGCTGATTTTGAAGTGGGAAATTTGTACATAAATCGGGGAATTACTGGGGCAATTGTATCGCGTCAACCCTTTGGCGGATTTAAACTTTCAGGAGTTGGATCTAAAGCCGGTGGTCCTGATTATTTACTACAATTTCTCGAACCCCGGACAATCACAGAGAATATTCAGCGACAAGGTTTTGCACCAATTGAGGGAGTCGATTAAACAACTAGATAATTTGGTTTGTAGTAAGCGCTTTAGCGCTAAAGCGCTTACTACAAACAAGCAAGTTATTTAATATTTGGGCGAATAGCATTGATTTGGGTGAATCCGCCCCTACAAAAACTATTGTAACAGCTTGATTTTGCTGATCACCTGTTGATAGTCGTCTTTTCTTCCTAGTTTCTGATAAAGTTCTGCGGCTGTCTTAAAATCAGTAATTGCTGCGGTTTTATCATTTTGTTCTAAGTGTGCGATACCTCGGTTGTAGTAAGCATCAGCATAACCAGGATTCGCTTTAATGGCTAAACTGTAATCTGCGATCGCTTGTTTTAAAGGGTCAAGATTATTCGCACCGCCCCGCGTAGGTTCTTGATAAGCATAAGCAACTCCCCGGTTAAAATAAGCTTCAGAATTTTTGGGATCTAATTCTAAAGAATGATTAAAATCCGCGATCGCACCGGCAAGATTCCCCTCATCCAAACGCGATAAACCCCGCAAATAATAACCTTTAGCATTTTGAGGATTTCCCAAAGATAAAGGGCTGATTGATGGAGGATTAGTATTCACCTTCAAGTCAGATTTATTCACTCCTGCTTCTGTCAATCGCATGATAAAAGTGTTAATTGGTACTGCGGCATTAAACCCAGTTTTAATCGGGGCTACCTCTCCCGAACTGGTTTGGGCAAAGCCAAATTCACCTTGTCCATGCAAACCAACTAAACGGCCTTCACCATCAAATACAGGCCCCCCACTCATACCACTCCAAGTAACAGCTTGATATCGTAAAGTATAGCCTTCGGGACGAGTTCGAGGGCGACTTGTTACCAGTCCTGGCGAAAGTTCGGCTTCCCTTTCTGCGCCAAATAAACCCCCTGTAGCGGGATAACCATAGACGTATATTTGAGCTCCAATTGATGCTTGATCGGAGTCTCCTACTGTAGCAATTGGATATTCATCGGGACTATCAAATTTAACTACCGCTAAGTCAGGATCGGTGTCAGTTTTTTGTAGTCGCGTGACGCTGGTGGCTTGATAGCTTTTACCTTGGGACGTGCGAATGGTGTATTTTGCGTCGGCTTTTTCGACTACGTGGTTAACAGTTAATACGGTGTAAGTTTTGCCGTGTTTGGCAATAATTACACCGGAACCATCGCCGATCGCGCTGTTAACTTGAACTGTAATTGGTCCGGCAATATCGGCAATTTCTTGGGGAGTTTTCGCGATCGCGGCGTTAGGTTGACCAACGACAATAACTATGGCGGGTACGCTTCCTGCTAGGAGACAGGCGAGGGAGTTAAAACGAGAGAAATTTCTGTTCATAATTTATTTAAAGTCTTAGCAATGATTGGCAAACTTTGCTGATAATTGTCTTTGGTTGGCAATCGGTAACTGGTAAATTGCGATTACTATCGCGATCGCTATTACCGTTTTCTACCCTCATCACCCTGTTATTTTTTCCTCACCGATTACCTGCTGAGGAGTCGAGAAAATGCGCCTTGTAATGCAAGATCGTACTTATGGTTATTTTGTTCCCCTGTTTCTGGTTTTTTAAATAACGTGAGTTCGATCGGGTGGTTAAGATATAAATCCCTCGTAAGGGTGAAGCATTCAGGCAGATAATTTATGGCTTTTGCTCAAAGATTTTTCTCGCCTTTTGCTTTGCCCCTACTGTCACGATCTTAAAATTTACTAGCCCAATCAACGATCGCATTACTTAATCCATCTAAAGTATATTCCTTCGCTTCTAAATCTACACGCCCCAACAGATTTTGGCAAGTCCTAGAAGTTTCTGGACCAATGGATGCGATGCAGATGCGGTTTTGCCAATCCTTTGATAAAGATAATTCTTGACTGGTTTTTATTAACTGACAAAAATTCTGGACAGTTTTAGAACTAGCAAAGGTAAGGACATCAACTGTTTGATTTTGGAGGACTTTTAAGGCGGCTGGGGGGATACTATCTGGACAGCAGGATTGATAGGCGGGAACTTCGGTTATTTCTGCACCTTTGGCAGTTAATTCTTTGACTAAAACTTCTCTTCCACCGGTTTCTACTCTGGGAAAAAGAATTTTACATTCATTGAGGTTTTCGGGAAAGTTGGCGGCGAGGGAATCGGCGATAAAATCTGGGGGAATAAAGTCAGGTAAGATCGATCGCGATCGCAAACTTTCTGCCGTTTTTTTCCCAACTACAGCTATTTTAATTCCCGATAAAGCGCGAGAGTCTTTCCCATTAGTTTCTAGTCTTTGAAAAAAGTAGTCTGTCGCGTTAGTGGAAGTAAGAATTAACCAGTTAAAGGTAGAAATTTGCGCGATCGCCCTGTCAAGCTGCATCCAACAGGAAGGCGGACCAATTACTAAAGCGGGCATTTCTACGACTTCGGCTCCTGCTTGTTGCAAGCGATCGCTAAATTCACTATTCTGACCAACGGAACGAGTTACTAAAATAGTTTTCCCTGTCAAGGGTTTGTCATAATTTGTTACTTGTAATTGGGAATTAGACATATTTCTATTTTTTGTTGGCTGCATTAAAAATTCACGTAATCTTACTACTTCTCCAATTATTATCACACATGGCGGAAGAGAGATACCTACTGTTTTTTGAAGAATATCTGCAATTGTCCCAATCCAAATTTGTTGTGAATCACGGCTGCAATCGCGGATAATTGCTATAGGTGTTTGATGCGATCGCCCATGTTTTTCTAGTTGGTGAATTATCTCCGTTAAGTTACGTCCCCCCATTAAAATTACGAGGGTTTCAATTTGCACTAAAGCTTCCCAATCTAACTCATCTGGATCGTGGCCGCTCATTACCGCAAAACACCGACTCATCACCGGATCTGTGAGAGGTATTCCGGCTAATAAAGGCGCAGCTAAGGCCGAAGAAATACCGGGAATTACTTCAAATTCACAATTACCTTCTTTTAATGCTTGAATTTCGGAAGTTGAACGACCAAAAATAAACGGATCGCCACTTTTTAGGCGAACTACTTGTTTACCTAAATGGCATTTTTCTACTAGCAGTTTGTTAATTTCTCGCTGGGATGTTGACGGTTGACCTCCCCGTTTTCCTACTTCAATTTTTAGGCAGTTTTCGGGTAATAATTCCAGTTGAGGAAGATCAATTAAGGCATCATAAACTAATACTTCTGCTTGGCCGAAAATTTCCTGCGATCGCACTGTCATTAAACCATAATCTCCCGGTCCCGCCCCTACAATATAAACTTTGCCCCTGATGTTTTTCATAACATTTGTTATTGGTTATTTGTTATTGGTTATTTGTTATTGGTTATTTGTTATTTGTTAACTGTTATTTGTTAACTGTTATTTGTTAACTGTTATTTGTTAACTGTTAACTGTTAACTGTTATTTGTTAACTGTTAACTGTTAACTGTTAACTGGGATCAAAATTACTTCTTCCTTCTTCCCTCTTCCTTCTTCCCTCTTCCTTCTTCCCTCTTCCTTCTTCCTTCTTCCTTCTTCCTTCTTCCTTCTCTAAGATAATAGACACGCAAGGGGGAAAACTAGGTATTCCAGAAAAAATAACTTCCAAATAAATTGATAAAACTTGGCAATTTCAGCTTTCTCCTGTAAATCTACTTTCCTACTCCAAAACCACATCAACCCCAATGCTGATAAATGAGTAATCGCGATCAAAATTCCATTAACATCTCTCAACCATAATACAGCAGCAATCGTCATTCCTACATAGCAAACTGTTAACACCCAACGAGACAAATTAAACACCGACTCCTTACCTAACTGAATCGTAAAAGTAGTAATATCATATTGTCGATCGCCTTCCATATCTGGAATATCTTTAAAAATCGCGATCGCCACAGTAAACACCAAAACAAACAACGTTAACGCCCACACCTCACCGGGAACAAACAACAAATAATCAGGAATAAAGAAGCTAAAATTAGCACTTTTGGCGACTTCTAACACCCATTGAAAATGCAAAAATAAACCGAGATTGACAATCGCACCGCGTACAGTAAAAATACACAAAGCCGCGAAAAAAGGAAACCGCTTTAAACGAATAGGTGGCAAAGAATAAGCCGTACCAATAGCCAAACTTATACCAACAGTCGCCAATAAAAACGGTCCTTGGGATGCAGAAAATAGTAACGCGATCGCCCCAGAAATTGCAATAATTATTTGAGCTTGTTTCCGTGAAAACTCCCCCGCCGCCAAAGGCAAATGAGGCTTATTAATTTGGTCAATGGCAATATCTTCCAATTGGTTTAACCCCACAATATAGATATTACCACCAATACAGGCTATCCACGCTCCCAATACCAGAATTAACTGAGAAATAGAGAAACCATATTCATACCTAGCTAAAGCAATTAAATACAATCCCAAGACACTTAAAGTTGTACCGATAATTGTATGAGGGCGAGAAAACTTCCAAAAAGCATACCAAACTGGAGTATCCTGAATACTTGGAGATTCTGATAGTTTATTTTCTACCAATTCAGACTTTTGTTCAGAAATTTGTTTCATAGATGTCCCCAATAAAGCTTTAATTAAATTGTACTCTAACTGAGCCTATTTATCACCACAAAGCAAACCAAATTTAATCAATCCGCGTTGATAGCCATCTCGCATTAAACCTAAAGAAAGCGCCCCTTGAATAGTTGGCCAACCAGCAAATAGTAACTTAACTATCACTTCCCAATTAAAAGCCGAATCAATCACCACATCCCAAAATGGCGCAACCGCTTTTGACCAATCCGCTGTCCGAATATTTGTGAAAGAAACATTACCAGCAAGGGCTTCATATTCTGGTAAAGAAATTACATAAGGCAAAGCATAAACTCGATAAATTTCTGCGAGATGTTTTATTTCATCATTTGTTAGCTTTCCCGCCGTTTCTCCCACTGGACGATGACACCAAGTAGCCATCAGAAACAAGCCACCTGGCTTAAGTACGCGGTAAGATTCTTGCAAAAATTTAATCTTATTGGGGAAATGTTCGCAACTTTCCAACGACCAAACTAAATCAAAAGAATTATCAGCAAAAGGCAAATTTAAAGCATCGGCTACCTGAAAATCTGTGCGAGTTTCTAAGCCAGCAGTTTTCGCTCTTTCTGTGGCCCTAGAAACCTGAACTGGACTTAAAGTAATTCCCGTTACATTAGCATTAAACTTTTCGGCTAAATAGAGAGAACTACCACCAATTCCACAGCCAACATCGAGAATATGAGAAGCTGAAGATACCGCAGCCCAATTAAGTAATTCCTCAATCAAGTCAATTTGGGCGATGCGACGTTCTTTTTTCAGATTACCCTCTGGTCCATAGTAGCCATGATGGAGATGTTCCCCCCACACCTGTTCCCACAGACCGCTGGAAGCGTCGTAAAATTCCTGAATTTGTTGGTAAAGTGTTGAAGTCATCGCCGCGTTGTCAACTATTTAAAGGTTACGTTGTCTATTGTCCATTGTTTTTTGACTTTTGTCATTTTTTCGCGGTTTAACAACTACCAATTACCAATGTAAGTAAAAGGATGTAATAGATGCACTAAACGTGATAATCTAAAAGCGATCGCGCAATTAATATCGCGCAATTAATTCGATCGCTGGTTAAGTTTAATTGTGGCTGACTTGGTTCCCAAATTTGAGATATCTACTCAGTACAATTTAACGAAAGCTGCTACCGCCATTACCAGTCCGATTTTTAGCAGACAAGGGGAAATGGCAACAAACCAAATTAATGAGAGTACCCCAACGACTGCTGCTATCGGGGTAGGAATGCCATCAAGGGTTTTCCGATCGCTCCCTAATGCGATCGCGGCAGAAATTAAAAAGATCGTTAGGGAAAGCAGGGAAGCTAAAATCATAGTGTCCACCCACCGAGTAATTCGCTATATGCCAAATACTTAATTATAGAATATTTTGGTCATACACTGCAAGAATTACCGGATTACAAACGCTAAAGTTAACATTTATTTACAAAGTAGATAGGAAGATATCACCATGCTAGGTAAATTTTTCCAAAAACCAGAAGCAGCAGAAAGCGATCGCGTTCCCCCCGGTCAATATTTAGCTAAAGGTTTTCCCGTATTGACTTATGGCGAAGATCCGCAGATTAGCACAGAAGAATGGCAAATCAAAGTTTGGGGAAAAGCCAAAGCAATTACTTTTACCTGGGGAGACTTAATGGCTATGCCTCAAAGTAACTTTACCGCAGATTTCCACTGCGTTACCCATTGGTCAAAACTAGACGTACAGTGGACTGGGATAAAAGTAACAGATTTTATGAGCCAGGTAGAACTAGAACCCAACGCTTTTTATGTGATGGAGCATTCCTACGGTGGTTATACAACAAATCTAGCGATCGCAGACTTCCTCCGAGAAGAGAACTTTTTTGCCCACACAGTATTCGGCGAACCCTTAACCATCGAACACGGCGGCCCCATGCGGCTAGTAGTACCTCACCTTTACGCCTGGAAAAGCGCCAAATGGATTAACGGCCTAGAGTTTTTAGAGCAAGAAGACTTAGGCTTCTGGGAACGTAACGGCTACCACAGGCGAGGGGAACCTTGGGCTGAAGAGCGTTACAGCAGTTGAGCATCAAATAAATCTTTGCCGGAAACCCGCTTTCTTCAAGCAGGACTTCCCCTCGGTCAAAAAAACAGACCAGAAAAAATGTTCTGGTCTGTTTTTGTTTTTGTTATACTAAACTTCATATTTAACAGGGATTTTGTAAAGTTTCAGTAAAGTTACGTTATCCCTTATTTACAAACAAACTTTAATCTGAGATGATTCAGAAAGTAAAACACTGACTTGCTTACGAAAACTAGGTCAAACTCAATCGCACAACAATCAACATCTACTCAGGAGAAAAAAAATGGTTAATCAAGGTTTAAACAAATTATTAAAAGGAACTGTTGCTAGTATTAGTCTGTTGTTTCTAGCAAGCGCTCCTGCTCAAGCTGGGGATTTGGCAATCGGTTCTACTTTTAGTATATTTCTGGAATGTAATAACGACGGGATGGCGCAAATCCTTGGTAAAACGAATACCATCAACAATTGGCAATACACTTCCGATGCCAAAGATGAGAACACCGATGGTTTCTTATACGATATTTTAGGGATGGCTACCAAAGAAACAGCCAATGAATTAATCGTAATTCTTTCGGGAAATACCCCCATTGGAGGAACAGGTTTTGACCGGGATACCAATCAGGTTGGATGGGGTGATTTGTTCTTCTCTGCTGGCGGTCAAAGTTTTACTGAGTCTATGAACTCTGGTAATTTGTTCGGGATTAAGTTTGCGAAAAATGAATCAGGACCTAAAGCTCTAGGCGTTTACAGTGGAGTGACGGCAAAGGGTGTAGGCATTAATAATTTTGGCCACCGTACTCTGGAAAATTATATGAGTTTGGTGGATACCAGTTCTGCTAATTTCCTGGGAGATATTAAGGCGGCAGACTTAGTGAAAAGTGAGACATACTTTGATCCAACTACAGGTTATAATGTTATTGGACAAGGGACTAAGGTAAACAATGACGGGTTTACTTTACTGAGTTTAACTGACTCTATTTTGTCGGATTTTGACCAGCAGAATTTTAAAACTCCTGGTGTTGAGACAATTGCTTTCAAAATTAATAAATCGGCTCTTCAAGTTCAAAAATCTCTGAAGGAACAGGCCGAGGAACTTGCGGTTGCTTGGAATCCAGCCTGGGATACAACGTTTGCGGAGATTGCTGCGAATATTAAAAGTGTTGATGCTCAGATTTCAGCGTTGAACAAAAATGAGATTACGCCTTTGGAAAAGGCTAATACCGCAGTCAGAAATGCTTATCCAGGTCACAAGGAAGCTTTGGACTTGAAAAATGCCAAGAGCACTCTTGATAATACTGTGAAGGATACTCAGAAACAACAAACGGTTCTTAATGTTTTGCAATTTAAACTGGATAAGTGGAATGCAATGACACCTAATGAGCAGGCGAATGCAGCACCAGAAGATGTCTGGACTCGCAAAGATGCACTGGATATTGATGATAAAAAGCAAAAAATTCAAGCTAACCAGAATATCATTGATGGCATTAATGCCAAGTATACTCCTGCTGAATTGACGAATGCTAATAAAGCTTACAATGCTTTAATTAACGAAATTCGTGCTGAATTTCCTGAATATGTGGAGCGGGAAACAGAACTGAAGTCGCTTTATGTTCAGCGGAATGAATTAAAGGATCAAAAAAATGATCTGAATGCTGAGAAGAATAATTTGGAAGCTGAAATTCGGGCGATATTGGCAAATCAGCGGAAGGAATTGGTTTTAGCTAGTGCTGCTGAAGAGAAAGAGCAGGAAGCTGCAACTGGTGGGCCTCGGACATCGAAGGATAATGGGGTTCCTAAGACTGAGGCTGAGTTGAAGAAGGCTCTGGGTGAAGAGACAGAAACGGTTCCCGAACCTTTGACTATGACTGGTTTAGCTTTGGGTGCTAGTGGGATGATTGCTGCTCGTCGCCGCCGCGCTAACAAAAATGCTTGAGATAGTTTCTTGGTTTTAATTATCTCTCGATCGCTTTGAGATTTAGTTGCTACGGGTGCAGGATGGGCTGGTAATAATTGGCTCAACCTGTGCTTTTTTTTGCTTATTAGAAAGTCATAAATCCTGATGCTTGGCTCAGAATTTATGACTTTTTTGGGCATTTTTTAGGCAATAGGAACAGTTGACTTAACCGACTCACGCTCATGTAAGCGGTTAAATAACTGCCCTAATTTGACATATTTCTGCTGCCAATCTTCGCCAAAACGCAAAGTGTAATATCCAAGGGCTGATACCGCTGAAATATCCGCAGCAGTCCAGGTTTCACCTAATAAGTAAGCAGAGGAAACTAACTGCTTTTCCAAAACCGGAAATAACCGATCTAAAGCCGCTTGGTACTTAGTTTGAAGCCCGGAGTCAGCTAGTTCACCTTTCAGATTTTGATACCACAAACTAATAGTATTGTCTGCTAAACTATCGGCTAATTCTTCCCACAAACGACACTGAAGCCGCGCTTTCTTTTCCTGGGGATAAAAACTAGGTTCAGGATAGGTTTCGTCTAAATATTCTAAGATGATGGTCGAGTCCCAAAGTGTTGTGCCATCTTCATCTATTAAGACAGGTACTTTGCCAATGGGAGAAATGCTGATAAATTCAGGAGATTTATTAGCAAGATCGGTAACTTTTAATTCCACTGGCAAGTTTTTCTCTGCCAGTAAAATTGTTACTTTCCGGGCGTAGGGCGAGCGTTGAGCGTAGTACAAAACTCTAGTCATAGATTTGGGTAATTAAGATTAGTTTTTGCGTGATGTTTTGACAATTCACAAGTGATTATACTGTTTAAGTAAGATGAATTGGCTAGGACTGGTTTTCCTCTTGGTTAATTTCTTGCAAAATCTGTTCGATGCTGTTGGCTTGTTTAAGCTTCCCTTGTTTGACAAATAAATCTTTGGCTTTTGTTAAATTAGCGATCGCTTCTGGTTGTTTGGTTTTATCTCCTTGTTGTAATAATGCTAGACCTAAATTATTCAAAGCGTCTGCATATTCAGGATTGATTTTAATAGCTTGTCTCCAAAACCCAATGGCTTCATCTAACTGATTTATATTGACTAAAGCAACGGCTAAATCGTTATGAGCTTTGGCGTGTTGGGGATTAAGTTGAATTGCTTGGCGATATTGGGCGATCGCTTCATCTAATTTTTCCTGGTTTGATAAGATAGTACCTAACTTATAGTAGGCCTCGGCTTGCTTAGGAAATCGCACAATTAGCTGTCTAAAAATCGATTCTGCATTGACAATATTACCTTGACCATAAAGGTCATTTCCCATTCTTAAACCGAAAGTATATCCCTTACCAATTACTTGACATTCTTTCTTGGAGGAGTTAGCTTTTGGTCTGCATATTTTGACTTCATCTCCATCTATTTCATAAGATATTGCTTCGCGAGGCGGTTGTGTTGGTCTGGGCTGTCGATTTTGTGCTAATTGGAAATTTGACTGAGATAAGGCGGGTTCGATGAGTGCTAAAACTGATGTTTGTACTCCAGCTAAAATGCTGAGAGTAATCCCAATAAAACGGATAAATGAGGCGATCGATCTGTGTTTTTTCATCTTGTTTGGCAATAATTAGGTGATTATTTTGGCAGTTGAACTATGATTTTTTACTCAGGGAACTTACGCAAAAACAGGATTTCTAAGGGAATATTTGTGCTTTAAGCAATTCCTCTGATGCAAAAACTGGTTTCGATCGCGGTTGCTATAATACCAATTCTTAAAGCTATGACTACAAATTTTCACCCCCCGGCTTCGCCGTCCCCCCTTGCTAAGGGGGGACTACAGGGGGGTCAATCTGTACCTGTAGATCGCGTTTCTAGGTAAGTTATAGCTCACCACTGAACGCACTGAGGCATTCAGGGTGATATTTTATCACTACAGTGGGAGATTTTGGCAATAATTGAATTGGATTAGTGAATAGCTCAATTTTCATAATAAGCTAAAAAGTTCTCAGGAACTAATCGTAATTCTCCTGATTTAAAGCGATCGAGTGGTAGCCAAATGGCGGTTTTTTGACGTTTTCCTTCGGCAAAAACTAAGCTTTCTAATTGATAGAATTTAGGATCGACAAAATCGCACTGATAAAGTTGAATTAATTCGTGTCCTGGTTTGCCATTAAATTGAAATATGCTTTCAATGCAGGTAATATATTTGATGTTGGTTAATTCGGCTTGAATTTCCTCTTGAAATTCTCGTTTTAAAGCGTCATAGCTATGCTCGCCAAAGTCAACGCCGCCCCCCATAACGCGATAAAATGTTTGTTGTTTAACGGGATCGTGACCTTCAGAGAGGAAGATGCGATCGCCATCTTTAATTAATCCCAAAGCTAGAACTCGAATTTCACCTTGTTTGTGCATAATTTTGGTAATTGGTAATTGGTAATTGGTAATTAGTAGGGGCGAAGCATTCGGGCGATAAATTGCTGCTAAAAACCAGTATCTTTTGCCCGAATGCTTCGCGCTGCGAGGGTTTCAAAACACACTTAATTCTCATAAGCTAACGTAGATTTGCGACTGTCTTTTTCTACTGGCCAGTCTTCATTTTCACCGCCAATAATTAATTTCTCAATTGCGACAAATTCCTGGCTAAGTTGTGTAAAAACATTGATGAGAACATCCAAAGCAATAGCATCACTGGTTCCCAAGTCTAGCCAACAACGAGCCCACAATCCATCATACTCTACATCTCCCATATTGTGCATCAATGCCATCATACTACTATCAGCTATATCTGTATCATAATTCAGGTAGCTAATATCTATTCCCACATCATTTACTTGCAGATTTTCGGCATTAAAACCTCCTAGTTTGCCCAAAAAAAACCAAGAATCAAAAACTTCTTCAACGTACTGTTTTTCGCCGTTGGAAGGAACTGTGCTAAACTTTAGCCAAATCCATAAATCAAAGGGGTCAAACTCGCGAAATTGTATTTCCATAATGTCAAAAAATGTTAGCTTTATAGTGGTGGTAATGCAACTGGTCCCCAGCTACCTTCGGCATCTCTAATCGCATCGCGCATGGGGTCGCAGGCACGTTTGCGATTGTCAAGACGGTTGCGGGTTTTGCACTGCTCAAAAAAGATTTGTGCAACTAAGCGACGGGGTAGTTGATTGGGTTTTGCTAAGGCGGCATCAAAGTTTTTCCTAGCTTCATCAAACAAAGTTTTGTTATTATTTTCTCGCCTTGCTTGTGAAACTAAAATTTGAGCTTTTAGATAAAGTACCTCTGGGTTATTTGGGGTTTCTACTAAGGCTTTATTGACGGATTCTAAAGCTCGATCGTATTTGTCTAAATCTCTATAGCCAACGGCCATGCCACGATAAGCTAAATAGCGCGGCAATGCTTTTTGTTCTAGTCTTTGAATTGCGTCATTAGGATTAGAAAAAGGTAGATTTGTAGCTAACATTAAATCCATATAACCTTTAACTAAGTTTAGTTCTGGATCTGCGGAATCTATTTTTTCTGCCATATCAAGATATTGAAATACCTGCCGGAGTTTATTCATCGCTTGAGGTGTACCTTTTGCAGTACCTTCTTTGGCAATAGCATAAGCACCTTCTAAAAAATGACCCGCTGCTATATAAATATTGCCGCGTAATGGGTCAATTTTGATTAGTTTCTCTGCCACTTCCCGAGTTTTTTTTGCATAAGCTTTCAGTCCTTCTAAATCTGAATCCATATAGGATAAAGAAGCTTTCATCGCATAGATCAAAGGGTCATTTGGCTCTGTTAATAAAGCTTCTTCGAGGTAAGTTTTGGCAGCTAAATAATTTCCTTGCTGAAACATTGCTTGAAAAGCCGCTTCAGTTTTGTTACCAATTGGACGAGGGTTATTGCTGTTACGAAATGGGTCGCCTGCGATCGCGGGATTAAAGCAAAAGCTGAAGGCAGTCAAAACAGCTATGGCTGTTAGCCGAATTGGGCTAAATGATGGTTTGAAAGTAATCAACTGGTAAATAATTAATGCCAAAGGAGTTTTCGTCATCATGGAATCTCATCAAAGCAAGAATACTATAGAATAGAACGAGGAGTCAAAATTTAAGACTCAGAGCTATTGACTTTTGTTTAAGAAATGCTACCATTATTTAGATGATAGCATAAAGTTGGCAAAAATGAAATACCAAATCTAAAAAAATAAAAAATCTCAAAAATTCGGTTATGTGAGTTATTGAGCTAAGGGTCAACAGCCCCAAAAAATCCTAGTTACTAATCAGCAATTACTAATTACTTTGATGCTTTATCTGAGAAACTTAATTTATCATCCCACAGTCTGCCCGGAAGCTATTCTCAAAAATATTAACTTAGACTTGCCGTCGCAAAAATTAGGGCTAATTGTTGGTCGCAGTGGCTCTGGAAAAAGTACATTACTAGAAATTTTAGCGGGCCTGGCAGAAAGAACTAGCGGCGATATTCGCTGGCGGGAACAGGAATTAACTTCAGAACATTTGCAACAGTTAGGAGGTTTAGTTTTTCAGTTCCCAGAAAGGCATTTTTGCGGTAGTACAATTTTAGAAGAATTGCGTTTAGGACATCCAGAAATAGGGAAAGAACAAATTAGCCAAGCGATGATGGAAGTGGGACTTGCACATTTGCCATTACACGCTTCACCTCATGCTTTAAGTGGTGGTCAACAGCGACGAATTGCGTTAGCTGTGCAGCTAATTCGTCAGCCACATTTACTATTATTAGATGAACCAACGGCGGGATTAGATTGGTCGATGCGGCGACAATTGGTAAGTTTATTAAATAAGCTTAAAGGTCATTGGACTTTGTTAGTGGTAACTCACGATCCGAGTGATTTGTTGAATATTGCTGATTGTTGTTGGACTTTGAATCATGGCGATTTACAGGCGATCGATCCTGCTAAATTAGAGGTTAAAGATACTAATCATGGTTAATAAACTTTTGTTACCTGAGATGAATGAATTGTGGCAGAAAACGCTATTATGGCAGCCAAGTGATGAACAACAGCGGCAATTTGAGCGACTTTATGAGTTAATTATTGAGGGAAATAAACAACTCAATTTAACTCGAATCACTGAACCATTAGATTTTTGGGAAAAACATCTTTGGGATTCTTTGAGTGGAATTGGGGCGATGCTTTTACCTAAGAATGTTGAGAGAATTGAGGGATTTTCTGGGCTGAAGAAGCAGAAGGTTATTGATATTGGAACTGGCGCGGGTTTTCCGGGTTTGCCAGTGGCGATCGCGCTTCCTAATTTTACGATTACTTTGCTTGATGGTACGCGCAAAAAAATTGCTTTTCTGGAGTCTGTGTTGTCGTCATTAGATATTAAAAATGCTAATACTTTGATTGGTAGAGCCGAGGAAATAGCTCATCAGCCGCAACACAGGAAATGCTATGATATTGCTATCCTCAGAGCAGTTGCATCGGCTTCTATTTGTGCTAAATATGCGCTACCATTGTTAAAAGATGGGGGTTTAGCAATTCTTTATCGGGGTCATTGGACTGTTGAGGAAGAGGCTGATTTGCAGTTAGTTATGGAAAATTTAGGGGGTGCGATCGCATCAGTACAAGCATTAACAACTCCGTTGAGTCAGAGTGTCCGTCACTGCATTTATTTAAGGAAAAATTAAGATTAGGAATGAAAATTAAATAACTTGACGATTTGGTTCGTAGTAAGCGCTGTCTTCGCGCTAAAGCGCTTACTACAAACAAGCTAATTATTTAATTTATATTCCTTAGTTTGCACAGGAGGTAATCGACATGAAATTTAGCATTGAGTCTGATAAATTGCAGATAGAATTTGATTTTTGGGAGCAACTTTGGGCATTTACATTTAATAAACTTTGGGAAATTCCCCTAGTTAATATTGAAAGTGCCACATCAAAGGAACCTCAAAGTAATTGGCGGGAACTCAGAGCCCCCGGTAGTTTTGTCCCAGGGTTAATCAAAGCGGGAACTTATTACACAAATAGAGGTAAAGAATTTTGGTATGTCACAAAAGAAACAAATTATTTAACGCTGGAATTGAGAAATGAATCCTATAAACGGATTATTGTGAATATTGATGAAAGTGAAATTTGGGTGACAAGAATTAACCAGATTGTTTCATAGAATTATCTTAAACATTCAGAATTGTATAAGCGGGGCGGGTTTATAGAATTTGTAGATAATTATGTAGATAATTATCAAATATCTTGGCGAACCCACCCCTACAAAACTTATTATAACATTTCTCAATTATATGAGGTACAAAAACGATCCCCCTAGCCCCCCCCTTGCAAAGGGGAGAAACCGGAAAAGCTTTCTTCCCTCTTCCTTCTTCCTTCTTCCTTCTTCCTTCTTCCTTCTTCTTATTGCTGGGAAAGACGTTTAACAGGTTCACCTCCTAAAAGATGATGTGCTTCTTTAAGAATGCTGGGAATTTTGTCAGCATGGGGACTATTAATTAGACATTTTTTTAATTCTAATTCTGAGATTTCTGTAAGTTTATCTGCTTTGTTACCAGGGAACCAATGACCACCATTTTCTAGGAGATTATAGCGCATTTTAGCATAGTCGATCATGTCATAGGCGATGGCTAAATTCCGCAACCATAAAATAAATGGAATATTGATTCCCCCAGGGGTATTGTCATGGGTAGGTAAGCCAATATGCCAAGTTTTTACCCAATTTTCTCCGAGTTTATTGATTGCTGCTTTTTCTAACCTTTCTAAAATTGGTGGTAAAATTCGATCGGCATTTTCTAGTAATTCAATCGCTTTTAAATGTTCGTCAAAATCCTGGGATTTTGCCGCCCCTAAACTGAGAGTATGTACTTCAGAATGAGAGAGACAAAATAAGTCATTAAAAACGATCGGACTAATGGGATGGCATAATTCTACTAATTTCTGCGGCGGATCGTAAAGTTTCCCGCCTTTATCAGAAGGACTGATAATAAAAACGCCCATGTCGTGATTTTTTGCAGCCTCAATTGCCGGCCAATTGTTTTGATTAATGTAGTACCAATGGAGGTTAACATAATCAAATTGATTAGTTTTAATTGTTTCTACAATCACATCTGTTGGCCCGTGAGTTGAGAAACCAATAAATCTTACTTTCCCTTCTGCTTGCAGTTTTTTGGCAACATCAATACAACCGCCGGGACGGATGCTATAATCTAGTAATTCGGGGGTATTAATGCCATGTAGCGAAAATAGATCGACATAATCTAAGCGCAAATAGTCTAAGGATTTCTCAAAGAGGTTAATAAACTCTTGGGGATCTGATTTAACTGTAACTTTAGTTTGAATTATCAATTTTTCGCGAGGAAATTTAGGTAAAATTAATCCTAGCTGCATTTCTGATGTACCATAAGCGCGGGCAGTTTCAATGTGATTTATTCCACATTCTAAAGAGCGACGAATGGTATTTTCTATATTGTCTTGATTCTCAGATGGAATTTCATCTGGTGAGACATCTTGCCATTTATATTGATATCTCATTCCGCCACAGGAAAATATGGGCATGGATAATTCTGTACGACCAAATCTGCGATATTGCATCATATTTGTTATTTGTTAGTAAGGACATTGAAATGCCCATTGGTGTCAACTAAGGAATAGAAATTAAATAATTAGCTTGTTTGTAGTAAGCGCTTTAGCGCGCTTGGCGCTTACTACAAACTAAATCATCAAGTTATTTAATTTCATTCTAACAACTAACCACTAACTATTTAGAAATCTCGCGCACAAAGGGTTTGCCGTCTTTGATTTCGCCAACAAGAACTAAATCAGTGACACCTACGAACAAGCCATTTTCTATTACTCCAGGAATGTTATTAAGGGTTTTTTCTAATTCACCGGGGTTGTCAATTGTGTCAAATTTAACATCAATTACCATGTTACCTTGGTCAGTAATTACTGGGCCTGCTTTTCTGATTCCCATGCGAAGTTCAGGTTGACCACCTAGCTTGGTAAGCGCGCGCATTACAGGCGTTATTGCCATTGGTAAAACTTCTACAGGTACGCGAAAAGTCGAACCCAATTTGTCAACAATTTTAGAACTATCTACCACAATGATAAACTGTTCGGCTAAATAATCGACAATTTTCTCGCGGGTATGAGCCGCACCGCCACCCTTAATTAAGTTTAGCTGAGGATCGACTTCATCGGCACCATCAATGGCGATATCAATGCGATCGATGTCATCAAGAGTTGTCAAGGGAACACCGTATTGTTTTGCTAAAACTTCTCCTTGAAAAGAAGTTGTCACTCCCTTAATATTTGTGAGAGTACCTGCTTTAATGCGATCGCCCAAAGCTTCAATCATATATGCTGCGGTTGATCCAGTACCCAGTCCTACGATCATACCAGATTGTACGCGATCGGCGGCGGCATAGCCGACTTGCTGCTTCATCAATTTTGCTGGATCTTGTTCTAAAGCCATGATAAATGTTCCTCAATGAGTTGATGGTTTGTGGTATTAATTAAAATAAGTACCATTGTTTAATTTACCGCGATTTGAGCAACTAAAAAATATATTAAGTAAATCGACAAAAATGGTCAAACAGAATGTCCGGGTTTTGAGGAAGTGCATCAGTAGAGATATAATTGACAGTGAAACTGATTTAAGGTATTAAGGAGAATATCTCAATATCTCCCATCCTTAGTCATTAATAGCGGAACATTAGCTAAAATTGCTGAATAGTCTTGTTGTAAAAAATGTGAGCGTAACAGAGCAGATGATAACTGAGTCATTAGTGAATTTAGAAGCAGCACAAACTTATTTTAACAAAGCCAACTGGCTGAAATCAGTAGGTCAGTTAGATCCGGCAATTGATAATTATAAGAAAGCCTTGGAGTTTAACTCGGAAGATGCTGAAAGTCATCAAAAAATGGCTGAGGTATACATTTTGAAAGGGCAGTTAGACGCAGCGATCGCATCTTGTGAATTATCCCTAAAAATCAAGCCAGATTTCGCACCAGCTTACTTGACAATGGGTAATGCTTTGCAAAGTCAAGATCGGCTAGAAATGGCAATTCAAGCTTACTCTCAAGCCTTAGCCATTGACCAATATTTTGCAGAAGCTCACGCTAACTTGGGCAGTATGTATTATAAGTTAGGTCGCTTAGAGGAAGCTGTTAGCAGTTACAAAAAAGCGATTGTTAACAACCCAAATTTAGCGTCTGTTTGCTTAATGCTTGGTAATGTCTTACAACACCAAGGCAACTTAAATGACGCTATTTTTTATTACAGCAGATTACTGGAATTACAGCCAAAACTTCTCAAAAATTACTACAAGCTAGGCGAAGCTTTCACAAAAAACAATGATTTTAATGCAGCAATAGATTGTTATCAAAAAGCTCTAAAGCTACAACCAAATGACGCGGAAGCGGCTGCAAAATTATCTAGCTTGCAACAATTAAAATCTCCAGAAAATCAGCAAGCATCTGTAACTGAAAAGCCAACTCAAAGCCAATTTCTTGAAATAGAAAAAGAAGGGGAAGGACAACCGCCAGAAGGAGTAAAAAAAGATGAAGAATATGGTTTGCAACCTTCAAGTTTAAATTTACCACAATTCGCCCAAGATTCTAACTTGAATCTGCCTTTCGAGAGCGTTGAGGAAACTACGAAAGAAGTTTCAAACTTCAATTTGAATCCTCCAGAACAAGTTGCTAATTTTCCAGAGGTTGAGGAGTACAAAAAACGCGCAGAAGCTTATCTTATTGAAGGGAATTTCAAAGAAGCGATCGCATCCTGTCATTTAGCACTGAAAATTAAACCCGATTTTACTAACGCTTACGTGACATTAGGTAACACCTTGCAAGCCCAAGGAAAAACGGATGCTGCCATTCGCGCCTACGAAAAAGCATTAGAATTACAGCCAAAATATGGCGAAGTTTATGCTAATATTGGCAGTATGTATTTCAAGATGGGGAATTTAGAAGAATCAGTTATTTACTACCAAAAAGCGCTGGCTTTTAGACCAGATTTAGCCGGCATACATTGGAACTTAGGTAAAGCATTTCAGAAGCAAGGAAAATCGCAAGAAGCGATCGCTTGTTTTCAGAAAACAGCGGAACTCAATCCTCATTTAGTTGGTGCTGATTTCCATTTTAATTTAGCCAGCACGCTTTTAAATGAAGGGAAACGAGATGAGGCAATTGTTAGTTATGAAAGAGCGATCGCAGTTAAACCAGATTGGGCAGAAGCTTATGCAAATATTGGTAGCGTACTAATGCAGCAAAGTAAACTGCAAGAAGCCGCCGAATACTATCAGAAAGCCATTGCGATTAAACCTGAGTTAAAAGTCCTGCACTTCAACATTGCTAACACACTTTTAAGCCAAGGAAAGTACGAAGAAGCAGTTAATAATTACCAAGAAGCTATCAAACATAATCCCGAATGGCCAGACGCGATCGCGAATTTAGGTAACGCCTTTTCTATGCAAGGAAAATTAGAAGAAGCGATCGCCACTTACCAAAAAGCTTTAGTTTATAAACCAGATTGGGCTGAAATTTATTGTCGCATGGGGCATATTCAAAAGCAAGATCGTCCCCTAGAAGCGATCGCCTACTTTGAAAAAGCCATAGAACTTAACCCTTACTTCAGCGAAGCACACCAACAATTATGCGACTTACTCAGTCATTCCAGCAACCTAGCTGGAGCTCGAAAAGTAGCAGATAAATACTGCGAATATTGCGGCGAAAGCGTCCCAGTTATGTCCGCAACCGCCTACGTTTTTTCCTATCTACAATCAGGCGTTAGCGAACTCGCACTTCAGAAACTTATAGAAATCGAAAAACTTAGTTATCAAAAGTGTGAAACCTTTAGCGTCATCGACATCAAACTACTGTACGAAATCTTCATTTTTGCCGTTTCTCACCTTCGCGATGACAGAGAAAAAAATGCCAATTTCTACAAATTAATTGCCCAAGAATACTACAAAAAAGCAATACCGCAACGGCATAGCGATCGCCAACTAAAACCTAGTAATTACCCAGTAAAACAACGACATTTAAGAATCGGTTTCCTTTCCAAACACTTCCGCCGCCATTCCGTCGGTTGGTGCAGCGAAGCATTAATTCGCGAACTAACTTACATCACCCCTCACGTTCATCTGTACGTTACCGGCAAACTACAAAAAGACGAAGTTACCACCCGATTTGAACAAATGGCAGGCAAGTTTTACTGGCCCAAAAAATATCCCAATGGCTTTGCTGATGGCGGAGAAATTCTCGAAGAAGTATTACAAGATAACTTGGATATCCTAGTAGATTTAGACTCCATGACAGTCCCCACAAATGTAGAGGTTTTGTATCACTATCCCGCCTCAGTTTGTGTCACTTGGCTCGGATTTGACGCACCTTATCTTTCTGACAAACATTACTTTCTTTGCGACCAATACACTCACCCTGCGGGAGTAGAAAAACATTACATTGAGCAGTTAGTAAGATTGCCAGGATGTTCTGTAGCAATTAGTGGATTACAAAGCATTTCCGCTGATAGAAATGGTTTGAGAAAATCTCTGGGAATTGGTTTGGATCAGATGACTTATTTATGCGTTGCGCCAGGTAGAAAAACTAACCCGGAAATGTTACGCGCTCAAGTCAAAATTCTCCAAGAAGTTCCCGATAGTTTATTAATTCGGAAAGGACAAGGAGATCCAGATGTAATTCACACCAGTTACCGCCAAGAATGCGAAGATCAGGGAGTTGATTTTAATCGCATTAAGTTCTTAGGTCAAACCAAAACAGAAGAAGAACATAGAGCGATTTATTATGTCGCAGACGTAATGTTAGACTCCTATCCTTACAATGGTGGAACTCACAATTTAGAGGCTTTATGGGCTAACTTACCAGTAGTAACTAGAGCAGGAAATCAATATCTGTCGCGGATGGGATACGCATTTTTGAAAAGTGTTAATCTTGATATTGGTGTAGCATGGAATTGGGAAGAATATACTCAATGGGGCATTAAATTTGGTCGAGATGCAGCATTGAGAAATGCAGTACGGGAACATTTAATTCGTTCTAAAGAACCGGAGCATTTAGCCCCACTTTGGAATCCCAAAAAGTTAGCTAATGAGATGTACGAGGTGTTTCAAAATCTTGTAGCTAAACAGATTCAATAAGTTATTGGGTGGGAAATTCTCACCCTTTTCTCCTCACCTTCTTCCTTCTTCCTTCTTCCTTCTTCCTTAAAGCAATAAATATGAAATCAGCACAGTCAAATCAAGAACAACAGCATCCTCAATATAAGAGCGATCGCGACACTATTACTAAGCTATTAACCGGGGAACCAACCGACCACAATTTAGCTGAATTAGCACGGCTAAAAATTCGCTATCGCGGCTTCCCCGGCGCTAGAGATATCCAAAAAGACTTAGACAACGTGATGCAGAAATGGGGTTATTCTGATGAAGAAACACTTTATGAAAAAACCCGCCAAATTCATGCCGAAGGATTAGTTTATAAACGTCAAAAAAACGAACAAGACGACTGGATTTAAGAAACTATCTTAATTGACAGATGAGTAAGTCGCTAGGCATAATTATCAATTTTTTTGAAAAATTGCCAAAATCACCCATTTGTGATACTGTTGTCTTTATTCTATAGCAATTCTCAAGTCAGTAAAGTCCGTACCTACCAATTATCAATTACCAACTACCAACTACCAATTACCAATTATCAATTACCAACTACCAATTACCCATTACCAACTACCAATTACCAACTACCAATTACCCATTACCAATTACCCATTACCCATTACCAATTACCCATTACCAATTACCCATTACCATTAAAACTATTTGGAGTATTTAATGAGCAACATATCTATTTTCCCCATTTCTCCAACAACTAACTGGCAATGTCCAGAATGCGATGGCACAGGTTCTATTGATGAAGAAATTTGTCCTGTATGTTTTGGAGCAACATTGATTGATAGCTCCGCTGCTGCTGAATGGCTAATTAATTTTATGCAGTCTTCCGGTGGCCCTACTCTGGAGATTGAGGAATTGCGAAAAGAAGCTCCAGACCCCTTAATTTTAGCAGTTTGTCTAGGAGTTTGTAGCGCAATTAAGCGAACTTAATTAGTAATGTGAACTTTATTTGTATAGCACTGATTTTAATCCCTGGACTCTTGTTGCTTAACAATAATATCGACATTAACCGGTAACTTAATAGTAAAATTAGACCCAACACCAGCCTGACTTTCAACCTTAATTTCTCCTCCCATCATCTGACAAAAACTTTGACTAATTGCTAATCCCAAACCAGTTCCACCATACTTACGAGTAGTAGAAGCATCCCCTTGAATAAAAGGTTTAAAAATTTGCTCTAACTGCTCAGTATTCATGCCAATACCAGTATCAATGCAACTAAAGATCAAGCATTCCAAATTATAACTTGTAGACTGAGGTGAATCCTGCACGATCTCCGATTCATTTTCTTTACTTTCTTTCCCAGGAACAATTAATATTCCCCGACTCACAATCAAAGTAATCTTGCCATTATGAGTAAACTTAGCTGCATTACTCAGTAAATTCAATAAAATTTGCCGCACCTTTGTAATATCAGCGTGCATCCAATCAATATCTGCCGCTTTTTTCACCTCCAAAACATTACCATTTTTTTCTATCAGCGGTTTAGCAGTAGCCGCAATTTCATCAATTAAATTTCTGACATTAAAAGTTTCCAAATAAAGCTCCATGCGACCAGCTTCAATTTTAGAAATGTCCAGAATATCATTAATTAATGAGAGCAAATGTTGACCAGCAGTGTGAATTTTTTTCAAATCAGGTGTGAGTTCTTCATAACCCAAATCGTCCATTTCTTCTTGTAGCATTTCGCTATAACCAATAATTGCATTTAACGGCGTTCGTAGTTCGTGACTCATATTAGCTAAAAACGAACTTTTTGCCATCGAAGCCGATTCCGCTGCTTCCTTCGCCAATTGCAAAGCTGATTCAAAACGTTTGCGATCGCTGGCTTCAATTGCCAAAGACACCAAATCAGCACCAGAAGCCACAAAATTTTGCTCATCCTGCGTCCAGTAGCGAAAGTCTCCCACCTTTTCCACACAGAGAACTCCCACCACTAAACCACCCACTCGGACTGGCGCATTCAGAATAGAATTAATACCAACTAGAGAAAAATAAAAGTTTACTAATTCCCTAGTTCTCCGATCTTTATTAACATGATCTACCGCAATTATTCGATCTTCTTCCAAAGATTGAAAATAGATAGGATAGTTAACTACTGGCAACTGCGAACCAAAAGCGTGTAAGCCTGTACTCAGTTGAAATAAATCCACGCATTCAATATGCGTTCTCGTTTCATTATACAGCCACACAGAAGCCCTTTCCACTTCCAGAATTTGAGCAGTAGTTTCAGTAATTTCTCGAATCGCCACGTTAAAATTACCTTGATAAAGCGCCTTATTTTTTGACAATTCTACCAGTGCTGCCTTTTGTCGGAGTAACTGTTTTTCCTTAATTTGACGTGCTGACTCTGCCTGTTTTTGTTCGCTAATATCGCGAGCTACCCAAATCACCGAGTTCTCAGAAATTGGTGAAATACTAGCAGCAAAACACACATCGCGATCGTTAATAGTCAAATTATATTCAATATTAATAGTGTGCTGATAATTTAAACAATCTCGAATATTACTCATAAAAATAGTCGCAATTTCTGTGGGAAAAACTTCACTTATTAACTTCCCAAGTAAATCTTCTGTCGGCTTGTATTGTAGCGATTGATTTGTCGGCGCAATTTTTAAATAACGACCATCTCTATCCAAAACTAAAATTAATTCATTCATCCCAGCAAACAGTGCTAATAATTCCGCCTCCGCCGCCTGAAGTTTCGCTGTGCGCTCCATAACACGCTCTTCTAAATCAGACTTTGTTGCTTCCATAATTGCAAACGACGACCGCAACTTTTTAGCCATGAGATTAAAAGATTCCGCCAAAATTCCTAATTCTTCAGCACTTTGTACCTCCACTTCTTGGTTTAATTTTCCATCGGCGATCGCCCTTGTCGCCTCACTCAAACGTCGAATCGGATTAGTAATCCAACGAGATGTAATAATTGACAACCAAATTGCTACCCCCAAAGCCCCCAAACAAAGTAAAAAAGTAGTTCGATTATTAGCATTAATTCCGTCCATAAAATCTGCTTCGGGAATTGCCACCACTATCAACCAATCAAGCCCCCGACCATCAGTAAGAGGAGACACAGTTAAGAATTGACGCTGAGAACCCACATTAAATATAATTTGAGTTGGCTCCTTAATCAAGTTTAAATCATCAAACTTTTGCAGCAAAGACTCTGCTGCCGAACGAATTAACAAATTATTACTGCTAGTTGCCTTCAGGCGTTTTTGCCCATCAGCCGTATCCACAAAAGGCAACTCCCTTGTTGAACTAGCAACCATTTCGCCATTGCGTTCAATAATAAAAGCTTGTCCCGATTTACCGATTTTCAAACTTCTTAGAAAATTACTAATTTGCTCTAAAGTCAAATCAATTGCCAAGACACCTTGCAACTTCCCGGTTTCGTTATAAATTGGAACTGCTGGCGTAATTCCTAAGACTGGCATCGCCGTAAATTGGTAAATAGAAGACCAAGTAGATTTACCCGTAGTAGCAGCAGCTTTGTACCAAGGTCTAGTTCGAGGATCGTATTTATCTATTTTCATTAGATCCGTCCGATTTCCTCGATTGTCAAGACGATAAATTTTCCTCATAAAATCAGTAGATTCATCTTGAATATAAAGCAACGGGATCTGTTCTCTTTTAAGTAGTAAAAACTTACCAGTTTCGCTACCATAGTAAATAGTTGTCATGCGATCGCTCACCTGAGTCTGATACCAAAAATAACGCTCTAAATTAGGAAAATTTTCAGGATCTATATTACCCGCCCGAATTGCTGCGGCATTCATTTCTAGGAACAAATGAGACACATCAGCAAAACTTTGGAAATGCTCTTGAGTCCGACCTGTAATTTCTAAACTCAAATTAACGGCTAAATCATTAACCGCCTTCTGTCCATTCCGAAACGACAACCATCCCGTCAACCCTACTGCCGCAGAGATTTGCAACACTAGAGGCACCAAAAAGACAAGGCGCAAGGGCACCTTAATTGATTTAGAAGAAACCCGACTGGTTATATCTTTCAAGCCCATCAGTTTACAAATAAGGAAGAAGGAAGAGGGAAGAAGGAAGAGGGAAGAGGGAAGAGGGAAGAGGGAAGAGGGAAGAAGGGAGAAGGGAGAATCGCACTTTTTAATTTATAATCTTTAATTTAGAACTTTTAATTCTTCAGTTTCCCAACTAAAATCCCCCATCTAAACAATGACAGTCAGAGTTCGCATCGCCCCTAGTCCCACCGGCAATTTACACATCGGAACTGCCAGAACCGCCGTATTTAACTGGCTATATGCCCGTAAAGTCGGCGGTAAATTCATCCTGCGAATAGAAGACACAGACCTAGAGCGATCTCGCTCAGAATACACTGATAATATCCAAACAGGACTCACTTGGCTCGGACTCAACTGGGACGAAGGTCCTAGTTTCCAATCTCAACGTTTAGATTTATACCGTCAAGCAGTTCAAACTCTGCTCGAAAAAAAACTTGCATATCCCTGTTACACCAGTTCCGCCGAACTCGACCAAATGCGGGAAGAACAAAAAGCGAAGAAACAAGCGCCCCGCTATGATAACCGCCACCGCCACCTCACTCCCGAACAGCAAGCCGCCTTTGCAGCCGAAGGCAGACAACCAGTAATTCGCTTTATGATCGACGACGATCGCACAATATCCTGGCATGACATGGTACGCGGCACTGTCACCTGGAAAGGTAGCGATCTCGGCGGCGACATGGTAATTGCTAGAGCTTCTAGCGCTGGCAACATCGGTCAACCTCTTTATAACTTAGCCGTCGTCGTCGACGACATCGACATGAAAATCACCCACATCATCCGAGGTGAAGATCACATTGGCAATACCCCAAAACAAATTTTACTCTATGAAGCTTTGGGAGCTATATTACCGGAATTTGCCCACACACCTCTAATTCTAAACAAAGAAGGGCAAAAGCTCTCCAAACGCGACGGCGTAACCTCCATCTCCGATTTTCAGGCAATGGGTTACACTCCTGAAGCCTTAGTTAATTACATGACTTTACTAGGTTGGACACCGCCAGATTCTACGCAAGAAATCTTTACATTATCAGCAGCCGCTCAACTTTTTAGCTTCGATCGCGTAAACAAAGCAGGAGCTAAATTTGACTGGGACAAACTCAACTGGATTAACAGTCAATATCTACATACAATGGCATTGCCGCAATTGACAGATTTGCTGATACCCTATTGGCAGGAAGCGGGTTATGAATTCGATCCAGCGAGCGATCGCCCTTGGCTCGAACAAATTACCGCCCTCATTGGCCCTAGTCTCGTGCGCCTCAAAGATGCCGTTGATATGAGCAAACTATTCTTTACTTCAACCTTAGAGTACGAAGAAGAAGCGATCGCTCAATTACAGCAACCAGAAGCAGCATCCGCCTTGCCAGCGATTTTAGCAGCACTCACCGCCAGCCCAGAGTTAACATCAGCCCAAGCTCAAGAAATTACCAAAAAAGTGAGCAAAGAGAAAAACCTCAAAAAAGGGCTAATTATGCGAACTCTCCGGGCAGCTTTGACCGGGGCAATGCACGGCCCCGACCTGATAGAATCATGGGTAATCCTTCACCAACGGGGAATGGATATTACTCGCTTGCAAGAGGGCATTAAAAGTTAAATTTTCGCTTAGGCTGAAGTCGTGGCTGAAATTCCTAACCCAGAAACATCAAACACAGAAAAAACAGAAGTAATAGCCGAAACTCCTACTACCAAAGTAGTAGCAGAAATCGCGGCTAAAACTCCTAATACCAAATCAGAAGTAGAAATCGCGCCCGAAACTTCTACTGTCAAACCAGCAGTAGAAATCCCCGCCCAAACCTCTACTTCAAAACCACCAGCAACAGTTATTGCCCCAACTGTCACCCCAGAACAGTCAGCAACAGCTGAAAGCCAAACACCTGCGGCAAACCCGTTTCAAACGATTGCCAATGTTGAAATAACTACCCCAAATCAACCTGAAAAACCTGTTATAGTAGCAAAAATGTCAACATCAAATTCGCCGGAAACTGTGAGCATTGCCGAAGATACTGTCACTGACAAATCACCAAGCCAATCACAGCAGATCAAAGAGCAAGTTTTCTCATTCATTTCCAATCTACCAGATTACATCAACGAGTTTTATCAACAATACAGAAGCCCGATCACTGTTGTCGGTTTGATCGTCGCATCAGTAATCACCTTGAAAGTATTTCTAGGGGTAGTAGATGCCCTCAACGATATCCCATTACTAGAGCCAACTTTTGAGCTAATTGGTATTGGATACTCAGTTTGGTTTATCTATCGCTATTTACTGAAGTCCTCCAACCGCCAAGAATTATCTCAAAACATCCAAGTTCTCAAAGAGCAAGTTCTGGGCAGAAAATCCTAAATGGTTATTGGTTAACTGTTAACGGTTAACCGTTAACAGTTAACCGTTAACCAATTAATAATAAATTTGTTACGCCCACCCATGACCCATCGCCAACGACGTAAATTAGTATTATTTTTAGCTTTGACAATTACGATATTTTGCCTAATAAGTAATGTTTTAGTAATCGCTCAAGAAAAGAACTCAACACCGATATTTGAAGATGTTACACTCAGTCCTAATTTTGCTCCAGATCCAATGACAGTTAGAGGTCTTAGTGGTGGATTTGTGCCTGCTAAAGAAACTACAGGTCGTGCAGAAACTGTGACAGGACCTTGCATTGGTTTTATCGATGAACAACCAGATCATCGGTTAGTGTTAACAACTTTTTTTGATTATTTAAGTATTCAAGTTAAAAGTAGTGAAGATACTACCTTGGTGGTACGTGGACCAGGGGGTACTTGGTGCAACGATGATTATGAGGGGAAGAATCCTGGGATTGTTGGTCAATGGTTATCTGGGAATTATGAGATTTGGGTTGGTTCATATCAGAGACATAAGTATGCTCCTTATATTATTAGAATTTCTGAGAAAAAATAAATAATATTTACGTAATATTTACACCAGCAATAAGGTTTCCGGTTGCATCGGAATGATTTAACCACAGAGAACGCAGAGAACACAGAGGGAGATTAGAGAGATGAATAATTCCGATGAATCACGGATTTGAGATGACTCGACAACCGATGCTGAACAAACTCAAACTGCACTCAAGGGGGACAATTTGCTGATCGAGGAGGGCACTGCAACTGACATACTCATCGTTATTAGTATCTCTTACCATACATTCGATCGACATAGCACCCGATCTCCACGACCAACTCTTCATACCTACGACTGCAATTATATGTTGCCAGTAGAAAGTCAAAATGTTCGCACCAAAGGGCAATTTGAGCAGATGCAGCTTAAAATACTGTTAATCGTATCCGCAGTCTATTGCCAATAACTCTGAAATGTCTTCACCAAAAACATTTAATTATGAAAACTCAGGCTTCAGTTTCTCCACAACAATTGCCTAGAACTTTAAGTGCGCTGGAAACCTATGGTTTTGGTTTAACAGGATGGACGGGGTGGATTGGGGTATTTGCAGCTATGAACTACGCTCTTGGAGCATCAGCTATCTGGGTATGGATACCTGGCTCCTTAGTAGGAGTCTTGATCGGTTATCAAGTTAAACAACTAGGTTTACAGCGGTTAGATGTAGCAGGTGGGACTCCCAACTACATTGCAGACTTACTAAAAAATTATCCGCTCTTAGCCAAATATGCAGCGATCGGCTACCTAATTAGTTGGACAAGCTCTATCCCCATAAGTGCTTTAGTCCTTACCGACTTAATTCAAAGCAATTTAGCAGCATTTGACATGAGTATTTCGCCCGCTTTTCTCAAGGTAGCCTTTGTCCTGCTTCCCTTCATTGTTGCCTTTAGCGGTACTCGTCCCCTCAGTATTCTCAATCTTTTTCTGGTAGTAACAGCTACTGGCTCTGTAATAATTTTTACCTTGCAAGGGTTAGGTTGGTTAATTTTATCTCCAGCTAGTCCAGGAATTATCCCCTTAAGCTGGAAAGCTTTGAGCTTTACTGATTGGGCAAAGTGGTTCTTAATTTCTAGTTATTGCACTTATAGTTTGGAAACCTCCTCCTCCTTTGTAGCAGATAGTCGAGAACCCATCAAAACTCTGAAATTTATGAATATCGCAGCTTGGTTACAAGCTGCGATTTTTCTGGGTGCCTCTTGGGTTGCGATCCAGCTTGCCGTTAACCCAAACTTGAAGGACGATCCCTACCTTAATCTTATTGCTGCTTCCCAACCATTTTGGGGCAATGCCGCCCCAATTATGGCAACATTTTTACTCACTTCTACCGCCTTGTTGCTAGAAGCAACAGCAGTTTCTAACTGTTCTCGTATCCTTTATCAATTGGCACGCGATCGCTACATAGCTCCTGTGTTTGGGGTGGTTTCTCGGCGGGGGGTTTTTGGCCCTGCATTAGTTTGGCTATTAGTAATTTCTTTGGCGTGTTTAGTTTGGGGAAATTTAACGCAAATTATTTTTATTGGCAATGTGGGTTGGTTTAGTTCATATACTTTGTTTCACCTGGCTATCTGGCTACGCCGGAAGAGAGATGATGTCCTATTCCCGCGTCTGTCTTTGGGGATCTTCTCGATCGAAGTGGTGATTTTATGCGTAGGTGGTATGGCTTGGGGTTGGGGCGATTTCCTTTTGGGTTTGATATTTCCCTTGGGGATTTTAGCCCTAGATTTTGTGATGCGACGATTGCCTTTGAAAGTATTTCATCCTAGTTGGTGGCAGCAGTTTTATCAACCCAAAGATCAGCATATTATTCGAGAATCTTTGATGTTTCAGGTGTGTATCCTAATTGTACTCTTATCGAGTTCAGTGCTGATTGGTTGGGGATTTCGTGCTTTGTTGGATACTCGTGCGGTTAGTCGAGGGGAGAATTTAATTTTAGTATTATTGCTGATTGTGGTGTTTGTGGGGGTGGCGATCGCTTCTTGGACAAGCTTACCCCAGATTGCGGCTTTTGAATCTCAAATTGCTGCCTTTGAAGCAATTGAAGCTAGAGAAAAAGCGGAAAGTGCTAACCGAGCAAAAAGTGAATTTCTAGCTAATATGAGTCACGAATTGCGAACTCCCTTAAATGGTATTCTGGGTTACGCTCAAATTCTAGGACGTTCCAAAGTTATACCCGAAAAAGAACTTCAAGGAATCAACATTATTCATCAATGCGGTTCTCATCTACTTACCTTAATTAACGACATTCTCGACATCTCCAAAATTGAAGCTCGTAAACTCGAACTCGTCCCCAATGCTGTCCATTTGCCCTCCCTAGTCCAAGGTGTGGTCGAGATTTCTCAAATCCGCGCTCAACAGAAAGGTATTGATTTTAACTATGAGCCTGATGCTCAATTACCTAGTGGTATTATCGTTGATGAAAAGCGGTTGCGACAGGTATTAATTAATCTATTAGGTAATGCCATTAAGTTTACCGATCGAGGTAGCGTCACCCTGAAAGTTGAGCCAGTATACTCAAATAGCAATCGCTCTTCTTTTTCTCGTTTGCGTTTTTCAATCATCGATACGGGAATTGGCATTAGCCACGAAGATATACAGAAACTATTCCGAGCTTTTGAACAAGTAGGGGAAAAAAGTCGTCAAGCTGAAGGTACTGGTTTAGGACTAGCAATTAGTCAGCAAATTGTGCAATTAATGGGAGGACAAATTCAAGTCGAGAGTCAACTGGGAGTAGGCAGTAAATTCTTTTTTGAAGTAGAATTACCCGTTAACGATGAATGGGTAGAGCAACAAACCAGTGGAGCGGGTCATATTATTAGTTATATGGGAGAGCAAAAAATAATTTTAGTTGTAGACGATCGCTGGGAAAATCGTGCCGTGATTGTCAATCTATTAGAACCCATCGGTTTTGTAATTATTGAAGCAGAAAACGGACAACAGGGTTTAGATAAAATGCGAGAAAGGCTACCAGATTTAGTAATTACCGACTTGGCAATGCCTGTAATGGATGGTTTTGCCATGCTCGAACAATTACGCAGCGATCGAGAATTAAGAGCGTTGAAAGTATTGGTTTCATCAGCTTCAGTATCCCAACAAGATCAGCAGATGAGTCTCGCCGCAGGTGGTGATGATTTTCTGGCTAAACCAGTGAATGCGGAGGATTTATTTAAGGCTTTAGCTAAACATTTACAACTAATTTGGAACTATGAAGAAGTAGTAAATACAGCAGTACCCTTGGCTTCAGAAATTATTACTCCGGCGGCGACAGAATTAGAAGCTTTATTAGAATTGGCTCAACAGGGAAGGTTGAAAAATCTGCTATTAATGGCGGAACAAATTGGGCAACAAGATGAACGTTATCAACCTTTTATTCAGCAAGTTTTACAACTTGCCAATCAATTCCAGTTGAAAAAGGTTGAGCAATTGATTAAAGAGCATCTACGAGATTTATAAACAATTTGGTTTGTAGTAAGCGCTTTAGCGCGCTTGGCGCTTACTACAAACCAAATTATCAAGTTATTTAATTTTCATTCTTTAAATAACAATTAACTACTAACTACTAATTACTAAATTGATTAACGATCGCCTCCGGTCCGACTAAAGAAATGTAAGGTTCAATAAAATATCGACAAGCAGCTTCCAGAGCTTCCTGAGCCGTCACCGCTGCAATATCGGACTGAAACTTATCATCAAACTCAATTCCCAATCCCAAAACTTCATACCAACCTAAAATTTGAGCAATTTGAGAATTAGTTTGTTTTCCCAAAGCATACTGCCCTAACATCTTATTCTTAGAAGTTGTCAACTCTTCCTCAGTTAATATTGTTTGAGTCAAGCGATCGACTTCCGATTGCAAACCTTCTAAAGCAATTTGACTATTCTCAGGAGCAGTACCCATATAAACTACAAATTGAGAACTATCAATGCGTGTTGGATAAAGTGCCGAAACATCGTAAGCCAATCCCCGTTTTTCTCGTAATTCTACAAACAAACGGCTAGAAAGTCCATTACCCAAATAAGTATTTAACAACTTCATCGCCGCATAATCAGGGTGTAAAACCTCCGGTGTCAAATAACCCAACATCACCACCGATTGCTGAGTTTCTTGGGGAGTAATTGTCAAATTAGGTTTAGTCGCGATCGCGGGTAAATTCAAAATAGGTAAAGGAATAGTCGGCGCTTCCCAATCTCCAAAAACTTCCTCAATCAATGCGATCGTCTCCTCCGTAGCAATCCGCCCCACCACAGAAATCACCATATTATCAGGGCGAAAATAAGTTTGATGAAATTGCTCAATATCTGCACGACTCACAGTCGCGATCGTCTCCTCCGTACCCAAAGTAGAGAAAGCATAAGGATGATCTTGATACATTGAATCCCGCAATTGTTCAAACGCGATCGCAAAAGGTTGTTCCAACTGAGAGCGAATAGCCTGCATCGCAATTCTGCGTTCCAATTCTACCTCAACTTCCGGGAAACTAGGCGATCGCAATAACTCGGCAGCCAACCCCAAAATCTCCGCAAAATCCGCCGAAACCGTCTTCAAAGACAACAAAAAATAATCATTAGCAGCATCAGCACTCAATCTCGCACCCACAGACTCCACGCGCTCCGCAATTTCCTGAGAAGATAACCTGGTAGTTCCCTTCGTCAATACCGCCGCCAAAAGATGAGCCAGTCCAGCCAACTTCGCCGGCACACAGCGACTCCCAGCCCGCAAAAAAATTCGCGCCGCAATAATATCCGCCGCCGGATTTTCCGCCGCCAACACGACAATACCGTTATCTAAAACTCTCCGATTAATTTCACTGTTCATTTTTTCTAATAATGTTCAAAGTGGTTTGAGAATTGCGACTGCATAATTCGTCGGAGACAGATATTTTTGAGCTAGATTTTGAAGTTCTAGTGCTTGAAATGCCTTAATTTTACCTGGATAAGTGACGGCTAATTCAGCATTAGCGATCGTATTGTAATACCCATAAAGTCCAGCCAATTGTCCCGGAGTTTCAGTAGAAAAAGCAAAATCATTGCACAGTTGTCGTTTACATCTAGCTAGTTCAGCATCACTAATGGGAGTAGAAAGTAATTCCCAGACGCGATCGCAAATCCGAGCCTCCACTTGCTCCACAAATTGTGGTTTTAAAACTGCACTAATTGTAAATAAACTGGAATCTTGCTGCATAGAGAAACTACTACCGATCCCCTGCACCCATTGTAACTCCTCCCGTAGTTCCCTAACCAAACGAGAACAGCGACCATCTCCCAGCAACACCGACAGCAAATCCAACCCAAAAGCACTTTGTAGTTGTGCAACTCCTGGTCCAATCCAAGCCATCATCAGCCGCGCTTGCTCCAGTCTAGGCAAAAAAAGTTCTTGACGACGCACCCCAAAAATCGGAGGTTCTGGCAGTATTTCTAAAGTGGGACAATAGCTGCGATCGAAGAAACCATCAAAGGAAATATTCGCCGCCTCCAAAGCCCGCCCTTGTTCAACTCCCCCAATAATTGTCACAGTCATATTTTCTGGTTGATAGTGACAACGATGGAAAGAGCGCATTTCAGTCGGCGATCGCTGGCAAACTTCCATCTGCGTCCCCAAAACCGATCGCCTGTAAGGATGCTTAGAATAGACAAGCTCCATCAAACTTTGAAAACCAATCCAATCAGGATTATCCTGAGCTTCACGAATTTCCTCCAGCACCACATCCCTTTCCAGATCGAATTCAGACACTGGGATCGCCGCTCGCAATAGCAACTCCCCCAAAATATCAGTAACATCTTCAAAATATTCAGCCGCAGTAGTAATGAAAAAATGGGCATAATCGTGGCTAGTAGCCGCATTCGCCATTCCACCATGATTTTCAATTACCAAGTCAAATACACCAGGACCAACGCGATCGGTGCCTTTAAAAATCATGTGTTCCAGAAAGTGAGCCATACCCGACCAAGGATCTGGTTCCAGGGTAGCACCAGCCTTTACCCAAACATCCACCACCACCACAGGAGTTGCAGGAATGTCTTGGTGAATAACGGTTAACCCGTTGTCCAGTTGCGATATATGAGCCGGAAATTTTAAAGTAGTGGGTTGAGACAAGCTAATTAAATCTTAAACTCTACATAACTTCGTCTTGAACTATCCTAGCGCAACGCGATCGCATATTTAACAAATTCTGAATTAGTTCTATAGCGTCGCCTTTAGTCCCGATGAGAGAAATTTATGCTAGTTGACACTTGGACAAATAATATGTAGTATAAATAATACAGTTAAATCTGATATGTTCTGTGAATCCAACTCCAGCGAAACCATCTGCATACTTTTAGATGAATAACTCTCGTTTAGTTAAGATTAGCAAATATCTGAGCAAACATCTCCGACATACTCCTGAAATTCTCGGACTTCAACTTAGTCCTGGTGGTTGGGTTAATGTCGATGAATTTCTCGCAGCTTGCCAAAATCACAATTTCCCTATTCAACTTAACGAACTCAAAACAGTAGTCGCTGAAAATGATAAACAACGGTTTTCCTTTGACTCAACAGGAACTCTAATTCGCGCTAATCAAGGACATAGCGTAGAGGTCGATTTACAATTAGCACCCAGCATCCCGCCAGACTTATTATATCATGGAACTGGAAAAGGTGTACTTGAATCTATCATCAACAGCGGGATTTGTAAAATGTCACGCCACCATGTCCATCTATCTGCTAACATTGAAACAGCCCGAAAGGTAGGTGCAAGACATGGTTTACCAGTAGTTTTTACTATAGCCGCTGCTGCAATGTACAATCAAGGTTATATTTTTTACTGTTCGGAAAATGGAGTTTGGCTTGTGGAGGAGGTTCCACCGGAATATTTAAAAGTAACTGAGTTAAAAGATTACTCCAGAACTTAGTAGGTAATGGCTAATAGCTAATTAAAATTAGTACCTACCAATTGAAAATGCTATCTGATTAGCAGTGACTACCCTACGCAAGTAGCCAAGATTAAATTCACCAAGTTAGTGCCGAGGATTGAAAATAATGGGTTCAGGATACTTCAACGGTCGCGAAGACAATTCCTTGCAAAATAATCCGCAAAGTAGAGGCTTATTGGGGGCTGGTTGGCGACCGCTGTATAGAGAATTTAATTTGAGTTATCTGCTGCATTTGGCATCTAACGATCCTTTAGAATTGACTCAGAAAACTCTGGATATAGCTAGTGATATTGCCGATGCTCTCGGTCGCAATCAATATAGCTGGTTTGCGAATATTTTAAATGTTTTCTCGGAAAATACTCGCTATGAACTTGATGAATTTTGGAACTACATTACGCCTCAACCTTTAGTGCCAGATTATCGGTATAAAGATATTTTGACCACAGAAACTCCTGTGACTCAATTAGTGAGCCGCGATAGTATTCCCATTGATTATGTGCTGAATAAATTGCAGGAAACTACGATTTTTAAGGTGCTGGGTTTATTAGGTAAGCCAGAGATTATTACTCAGTGCTTCATGGAACGACATTTTTATTATCCTATAGAGCGATTTGTGAACTGGGAAAGGTTGGAAGTTTTAGGTACTGTTTATGCTTTTTGGCCTGAACAATTTTGCTGGTTGCAAATAGATGATTACGATCGCGGTCGGCGGCGTTATACTTTGATTGCCAAAGATATTACGCCATTGGTAACTAAGGCTACTTACAATTTGGCAGTGATTCTGAGTGGTTATAAAAGTCGTGTCGGACAGGTACAAAGTCTGTATCCAATTCGGACTTTTCCGGCGGAAATCCAAAGTTTTACGGATTTAGTACAGGAAGCAATTTTACATAGAAATCAGTTGGCGGTACTGGTTAGCGGGGAACCGGGAACTGGGAAAACTGCTTGGACGCAAGCGGTGGCTAAGGAGATTTTAATGCCTTTGGGGTATGTAATTTTTATTTTGGATCACGATGCTGTGGAAAATTTTGTGCCGCCTACTTATTTGGAGCGAATTTGTATTATTATCAATGAAGCTGATAATTTAGCTCAGAATCGTGCTAGTGAGGCGGCTTTGCGTAGTAATAAAACTGAGCACATTTTGAGTTTGTTGGATGGAACTTTGTATCAGAGCGTGATTGATGAAAATGGGATTCAAGTTCAACAAAAATTGGTGGTTTTGATGACGTGCAATACGACGGAAAGACTCGATCCAGCAGTTTTACGGAAGGGTAGGGTGGATTTTACAAGTGAGTTTACTTACAAGTTTGTTTGATTTTTTTGTGTCTCAGCAATTTTTCCGATAAATTGGATCTTTTTCTGAAGTTTAACGTCTACGCTTTGTGAGACCCTATTGCCTAGCTGTCCGTAAGCTGGCATGACCGAAGCCCGCCTATACTATGCCTATACTATGGGTGGGCTTATTTCTATATTTTAATATTAATATTAAGATTAGGGCTGCTGCATTACACTATTTCAACTGGCACACTGTTAAAAATTAAAAATTAAAAATTAAAAATTAAAAATTTAGTCTAATCCTGCTTAATTGACCGGAAAAGCGATCGAGATTTATGTAAGTGCTGAACAGCAAGAGATGTGACAGTCAGACTGTGTTTTACCGATCTGTAGTTTCTCCGCGATCGCATCTAGGTCGCAAAAACCCTAGACAAGTTCATCTCAAAAATGTTATTAATAGGGGGTTGAACCCCCTATTGGTATAAACCATCAACTCAGCAATTGAAAACTAGGGTGTCTCAATCAGCATCCCAGATAATTCTTGAATAAATATGATTAACAAGGAGGGCATCCCAAAAGTGCATAAGAACCTAACTCAACCGACAATTCCGGTATTAGCAACATACACCAATGGGAAAGCCCTCACAGCTAACCAACCCCCAGAAATGGTCGTGTGTGAAAGCGAAGACAAATTTCGCCGATTTGTAGAATACATACCCGCCGCCGTTGCGATGGTAGATTGCGAAATGCGCTACTTAGCTCTTTCTCGGCGGTGGCAAAAAGATTACGGTGACAGTAGCTATGACAATGTACTAGGTCGCTCTCACCGGGAATTGTTTCCCAATCTTCCCGAAACTTGGTGGGAAAACGCAGAATCTTGTCTAGCTGGCATTCTCCCAGAATGTGAATTAGAAACTTTTATCGTGCCTAACGGTAAAATTGAATGGGTAAAATGGGTATTTCAGCCTTGGCATAATAAAGACGGCGAGATCGGCGGTCTAATTCTTTTCACCGAAATTATTACCGAAAGCAAACAATTAGAAGAAGCCTTACAACTCACTCAATTTGCGATGGATCGCGCCGCCGATGCAGCTTTTTGGATGACATCAAACGGTCAATTGTGCTATGTAAATGAAGCGGCTTGTAGTTCATTACAATACTCGCGATCGGAACTTTTAGGACTCAGCATTCACGATATCGATCCCGAATTATCAGTAGAAACCTGGCCTAAACATTGGAACTTAGTCAAACAAAAAGGTTCTTTTACCTTTGAATCCCGTCGGGAAACCAAAAAAGGCCGCAGTTTCCCCGTAGAAGTAACCGTCAATTACTTAGAATTTAATGGTATAGAATACCATTGCGCCTTTGCCCGCGACATTACCGAACGTAAAGCAGCACAAACAGCACTGTTAGATGCTAAAGGACAACTCCAAGCAGTTTTAGATGCAGTACCCGGATTAGTTTCTTGGGTAAGTTCAGATTTGCGCTATCTGGGAGTTAATCGACATTTAGCCGCCGCCTATAAATTACCAGCCGATACCTTTGTTGGACGAAAAGTAGGCTTTTTAGAGACTAGCCCTAGATTTAATGATTTAGTTTACGAATTTTTTGCAAGCCCCGATTGGGCTAGTTCTAAAGAAGTAACAGCCACCGTAAAAGGAGATTCACGGACTTATTTAATCGTCGCTCAAAAGTACCATCAAGGTAAAGCGGCGGTATTTGTTGGCTTAGAAATTACAGAGCGTCAAAGAATGGAATCGGCACTTCGCCGCTCTGAAGAAAAATATCGCGCGCTCACACGAAATTTCCCCAATGGGGCGGTATTTTTATTTGATTATGACTTCCGCTTCACTCTAGCTGAAGGAACAGAATTAGAAAAAATTGGCCTTTCTAAGCAGTTAATAGAAGGTAGAACTCTTTTTGAAGTTTTTCCTCCTGAAGTTTCGGCACAAATGGAACCGCAATATCGAGCAGCATTAGCTGGAAAATCTAGCGTTGCAGAAATTACTTTGGGTAATCAAGTATATTTGGAACACACGCTACCTTTGATTAATGAAGATGGCGAAGTGTTTGCGGGAATGACGATGACACAAAATATTACTGAGCGGAAACAGGTACTTTTAGCTTTGCAAGAATCAGAGGAGCGTTTTCGACAACAAGCTGCGGAGTTGGAACAGACACTTTCTGCTTTACAACGCACTCAAACTCAATTAATTCAGACGGAAAAAATGTCTTCTTTGGGGCAGTTGGTGGCGGGGGTAGCTCACGAAATTAATAATCCGGTGAATTTTATTTCTGGAAATATTACTCACGCAAATAATTATACCCAAGATTTAATTAGATTGGTGGATCTTTACGATCGACACTATCCAAATCCAGTGGAGGAGATTCAAGCAGAAAAAGAAGAAATGGGTTTAAATTTCTTGAAGAAAGATTTGCCAAAATTGTTTGATTCAATGAAGTTAGGAGCGGAACGGATTCGCGATGTGGTGAGAAGTCTGCGCCTTTTTTCTCGTTTGGATGAGGCGGATATGAAGCCGGTGGATATTCACGAAGGTTTAGATAGTACGCTGTTAATTTTGCAAAATCGATTGCAGGCTAAGGCGGGGCGACCGGGTATTTCTTTGGTGAAGGAGTATGGTAATTTGCCTCGTGTTGATTGTTATGCAGGACAACTCAATCAGGTGTTTATGCACTTGTTGAGTAATGCTATTGATGCTTTGGAAGAGGGGTTTGTAAGTAATGGTGGGGGGAATGGGAAAAACTCGCAGACTAATCATAAAATTGAGATTCGTACTGAAGTTTTGACAGATGATATGGTGGCAATTATTATTAAGGATAATGGTCCTGGGATGACTGAGGAAGTGCGCCACTGCATTTTTGATCCTTTGTTTACTACTAAACCACCTGGGAAGGGTACGGGTTTGGGTTTGTCAATTTCTTATCATTTGGTGGTGGAGAAGCATGGTGGTGAGTTGGAATGTTTTTCTGAGCCGGGAAAGGGTACGGAGTTTGTGATTAAAATTCCTCTTCGGTGATGGGTAATTTGGGTGAACCACGAAGACACTAAGACACGAAGGAAGAACACGAAGAAGTATAGAGGGTTTTCTAATAAGTAACAAATGATTATTGAGTGGTTAAAGTTTAGGGTGGCGGCTGAAAAATGTGAGGCTTTTATTCGGCGAGATGCGGAGGTTTGGACGGCTGGATTAAGAGATTTTCCTGGTTTTCTTGGTAAGGAAGTATGGGTAAATTTAGAGCAAAATGAGGTGGTGTTTGTGATTCGGTGGGAAACTAGAGAACAGTGGAAATCTATCCCGCCAAGTAAATTAGCGGAACTCGATCGAGAGATGGGAGATTTATTGATGCCACTTGTGGAATGTGGCGAGTATTTTGCTGAAATTTGCGGTTAAAGTTTCACAAGTTTAAAGTAGTTTTTCGGCTAGGCGAAGGATGAAATTTACGGTGAGAAAGGCGACTCCTAGTGTCAGAATTGCAAACAGAGCTATGCTAAAGATAGAGCGAAGTTGTTGAAGATAGTTGGGATCTGAGTTCATTTTTTAGGTTCCGATTTTAAATTAGGAATGAGGGGTTAATAGGTCTTGCTTTTATTTTAGGGTAAACTGTGCATTGTATGTGCTATAAAAATTTGGGCGGTGGGTGTGGCATAGATAAGATTTTATTATTACCATAAGTAGGAGTTCATGCTTCTTTAATTATGATAAGGTTTTATTATGACCAAAAGTATGGGATAATGCTTTAATTATTTTTATGGTATTAGGTTGGTGAATTAATGAGTCGAAAGGTTTTTCTAGTTTTGATTGCGGCTATTCTTTGCGGTGTGATTGGTCAATTTAGCTTGAAGGCGGCTGCTAATAATTTAGGACCGATTGGTGCGGCTAATTTAGTTGAAAAAGCGATCGCAATGGCAAATCAGCCTTTAATTTGGTTGGGGTTAGTTTTATATGGATTTGGTGCATTTGGTTTTATTATTGTTCTTTCTCATGCCAACATTAGTATTGTTTCACCGTTGCTATCAATTAGTTATATCTGTGTAGTTTTAGGGGGCAAGTTTATATTTAATGAGCCTTTGCCACCACTACGATTAATTGGTGTGTCTTTCATTATGGCTGGAGTAGTGTTTGTGCTGAATAGTTCTCCTAATAATGCGGCTGGAGGGGGATAAAATTGGGAATATCCAAATTTTGTGATATTGTGATATATTTATACCTATTGGGATGCTGGCGATAGTAATTTATTGTCTATGAATGAATACTTATTGTTGCGCGATCGCATTGCTGTCCTCGCTACAATGCACCAAAAAGAGCAAGTTATGGCTCCAATTTTGGAGGAGCAATTAGGTATTAAAGTCATAGTTCCGCAAAACTTTAACACAGATACCTTTGGCACATTTACTAGAGAAATTAAACGCTTAGGTACACAAATAGAAGCTGCTCGTTTGAAAGCAGAGAAAGCTATGGCATTAACAGGTGAAACCCTTGCCTTTGCCAGCGAAGGAAGTTTTGGTCCGCACCCTATAATACCTTACCTACCAGCTAATAGAGAAATTGTCATTTTATTGGATAGAGCCAACAATTTAGAAATTATTGGGGAATCTTTATCTACAGAAACTAACTACAATCATCAGTTGGTATCCAGTGTGGAAGCTGCGGAAAATTTTGCTCAAACAGTGGGATTTCCTGCTCATGGTTTAGTTATTATAGTTGGCGATTACTCCGAAGGCAAAGGTGAGATTTTTAAAGGTATTACTACCTCGGAAAAACTGATTGAGATTGTGGAAAATAGCTTGAAAAATTCACCTAATGGTATCCATATTGAGACAGATATGCGGGCAATGTATAACCCAACTCGAATGAAAAATATAGAAAATGCTACTTGGGATTTAATTAATAAGTTTAAGCATTTTTGCCCTCAATGCGGTTGGCCAGGATTTGAAATTAAAGAAAGTAAAAAAGGCTTACCTTGTGGGTTCTGTTATCTCCCAACTCAATTAGTGCGATCGATAATTTATCGCTGTCAAAACTGCGATTTTCGCCAAGAAGAATTATTCCCAGATGGTTTGGAAACAGCCGATCCTTCTTTTTGTCAATACTGCAATCCTTGAAAAAGCATCGACTTTTAATGTACAGGAATCTCAATGATAAACTCAGTACCTTGACCTGGTTGAGAAACACACCTGATTTTACCCTTGTGTTTTTCTACGATAATTTGGTAACTAATTGACAATCCTAATCCTGTGCCTTGGCCGACTGGCTTAGTGGTAAAAAAGGGGTTAAATACCTGAGAAACTAACTCTGGTGGGATACCAGTACCATTATCTTTAATAGAAATAACTACAGTTTCAGTTCCCATCGCTTCAGTAGAAATCTGAATATAAAATGGTGACTGATTAGAATTAAAAAACATTGAGGAGTCAGTTAAATTGTCTGGCTCTGCTGTTTTCTTGTTTCTGCTACCTATATCCTTAATTCCGATTTCTAAAGCATCAACTGCATTGCTGATGATATTCATAAATACCTGATTTAGCAAGCCAGCATAGCACTCAACTAATGGCAAATTTCCATAATCTTTAATCAACTCAATTGCAGGGCGTTCGGGTTTTGCTTTCAGGCGGTGCTGCAAAATTACTAGGGTACTTTCTATGCCTTCGTGAATATCTACAGCTTTTTTTTCTGCTTGATCTAAGCGAGAAAAGTTGCGTAAAGATAGCACTAATTGACGAATACGTTCGGCTCCCATTTTCATGGAATCTAGGATTTTTGGCAAATCTTCGGCAATAAAGTCTAAATCAATTTCTTCGGCACAATTTATAATTTCTTCATCGGGTTCTAGTTTTTTTTGCTGATAAAGTTTTAGCAATTTCATCAAATCTGTGCTGTATTCAGTAACGTGAGAAATATTGCCATAGATAAAATTAACTGGGTTGTTAATTTCGTGGGCTACTCCTGCAACTAATTGGCCAAGTCCAGACATTTTTTCAGTTTGAATTAATTGAGCTTGAGTTTGCCGCAATTCGCCGATTGTTTTACCTAATTGTTCGGCTTTAATCTGTTCTGCGATCGCGGCTGCTTGACTTGCTTGATAGAGTTCTGCTTGCTGAATTGCGATCGCGGCTTGGTGAGCCAATTGTTGTAGTAAATTCCTTTCTGAATCCTGCCAAACCCTTACTCCTGCACACTCATGGGCAATCAATAAACCCCACAGCAAAACATCTGTTGCAATCGGGACAATTAAACTTGCTCTCACCTGAAGACTTTCCAAAAACTCTCGATGACAAGGAGTTAAATCCTGTTGATAAATATCATTAATTGCTTGTACTCTGCCTTGTCGATAAAGGCAGGCTGATTCCTCTGGAAAACAATTTGTCGGCGCTTTCATACCTAAAATTGAACTCCGCAAGTTGCCTTTTGTCACTCTCAAAGGGGCAAGTTCTTCTACTACAACCTCACCCTGTTTATCTTCAATAAATTGGTAAATTACTACTCGATCGGTATTAAGTAAAGTTTGTACTTCTCGGACAATTGTTTGCAAAATTATTTTTAAATCCAAGGTACTTCGGAGTTGATCGGTTACGCGCCCTAATACTTTAGCAAATTCTAAAGACTGCTGTAACTGGACTGTTCTCTCTTGAACTTGGCGCTCTAAATTAGCATTAAGATTTTGGACTTCTTTATAAAGTACATATTGATAAATTGCCATTGAAAATTGCTGACTTATAGCTTTTGCTTGATCTATCTCATCATTAGTCCAGTCGCGAGATTGACCTTTTTTTGTTTCTCGCCATACTTCAAAAGATTGTCTGGGTAGCTGTTGTTTGGCATCGCTTTCAAAGCGACCTGCCCACAATCTTTCGGTTTCAATTTCATTACGAAAAATAGTTAAACAACCAAGTAACTGTTGTCGATAATAAAGAGGTATTACCAATAAACCCCGAATTTTAGTACCTCGAAAAGCTGAAACTAAGACTCTAAATAAAGGTTCTTTATATAAGTCTGAAATCTTCCAAATTGGTAATTGATAATCAGCACTTATTAAGCGAGAAATTTCCTTGATCTGATTGAAACCTGATTTTAACCATTCTTGCCATAAAGGATGCTCTTCGATCGCCCTATTTTCTTTCAATTCTAAATTTGGTTGTTCCCCACAGGAAAATATTTCAAAGCTAGAATAAAGTCGGTTATTTTTAAATTCTATTCTGTCTGATTCTGCCTCTTTTCTTGAAATATTTTCATTCTTAATCGTGGGATTTTTGCTCTTGATATAGATTCTGCCACCAGTACCTTGAAGAACATTTACGGTTACTTCTAAGGCAGCTTGTAATTGAATGGTTGGGAGATCGTGCAACAGTGTGGAGACTTGATTAACTGTAGCTTCGCGTAGGGCGCGATCGCGGGTTTCCGTCAGAATATTAGAATGCGCGATCGCGATCGAAACTTGATCGACAACTAACTGTACAATCTGTAAGTCTGCTTCACTTATTTGTTTCGCTTCAGAATGGTGAGAAACTAACAATCCCCACAATTCAACCTGAGATTTAAAAGTTGCGTTAAAAGTTGATTTAGATAATTCGGAATTATCTAAATATTCTGTGAAATCCTGATTTCTTTTCTCCAGCAAAATCGGCACTACCAAAGAAGATTGTACTCCCATTGCTTTCAGATAGCTAATATGGCAAGGATCTACGGATTTATATTCAATTTCTTCCTTCGTTACTCGCCCCTCTATCTCCTCAAAATTTAGGTGACTAACACCAATCAACCCGGAAGCAACATCAACAATTGTCCGCTGGCGTAATTTAACGTACATCTCGCGAGACTTTACCGGAATATCATCGGCGGGAAAATTTAGGCTTTTGAGAGATGGGAGGCGATTTTTATTAATAGATTCGGCAATGACTTCGCCACTACTATCGCTATTAAAGCGATAGATCATAATTCTATCTGTCTCTAAAAACTCTCGTATTTCCTCTACGGTACAGTTTAATATTTCTGACAATTTTAGAGATTGGCGGATGCGTTTTACGATCCGGCGTAGCAAAACTTCCCTATCTAGTCTCTGCTGTAATTCTTGCGTGTTTTCTACCAGATTCATAAAACTCCTTTTCCAGCATTACCTATCACTTTTACAGATCGAATACATCATCTTTAAGCTTACACCCAATTTTTTATTAACCGAGCTAATCTACTGATGAATAATTATTATTTAATCACAATTTAAAGCTGTTTGCGATTAACCATTGCCGTTTTCTGTTGATCCCAGTTCATAAAAGGATGAGTTTCTCAGTAAACTCTCGATCTTAATTATCTTATCTATTTTAATATATCGGGATCTTTTCTAAGAGTAAAACTGAAATTGTATACAAACTTAATAATTGTTTAGATAAATTTATACAATCTTTGATATCATCGATATAATGAGGTCAAAGCACAACTAAACTGCGGTGTTTCCCAAGGAAACGATCGCGTTACTGGTGGTGCTGGATTGGGGGTTGGCGATAGCCTGCGCGATCGCGATCGCGCATCGTGGTAGTCTGACTGTACAAAGCGAATTGGGTAAGGGCAGCACTTTCACCCTGCTATTGACCTAAAGCATTTTGAAAGTCATTCATTGGCGAAGGATTAATAAAACTTTTGATTTCAACAACAATTCTACGTTCTTGCCGATCGGCCAATAAGGTCTTTTCTGCCAATAAATCAGCATAAAGATTATCACCTTCATATTCAATGGTATAAGGATCGGCTATAATCGTCCAGCCATCCTTAATTAAAGCATTTTTAACCGCCTCATGGTAAACATCTTTTGCCGGCATTTCCCTCCTTGTAATTGAATAGATGGGTATTACCCACCCTTATTTATGTCCACCTACTTATCTGATTAAGTAATTATGCGATCGCAAACTCAGTCAATTTACGAGTTTCAGGATCGTGGAAAGCTAACACAATATCCTCTTTTGGTACACCTTCCCTTAATAACTCAGTAGCAATACCTTCCTCAGTCCAATCTTCCTCAATGTAAATTTTATCATTTTTAATGCGAACATAAACAGAAATTGCCTTAACTCGTCTATCATTTTTCCAGCCAATATTAAACCAAAGATATTGACTTCTTTGATCGTCAAACATTAATACTTCCTCTATATCAGGATCGGGTACTTGTGCTGATATTATTTCATATTCAGTTAGAATTTGTTTGATTACATTTTGATAATGAATTAGCTTGTCCATTTGATAACCTCCTCTTTGGTAATATCAACAAATAATAGTAAAACTTGATATTTTTGTAAAATTAATTTGATCGCAACTTGTGTAAAAAACTTTTCATAAATCTTTTTGCCAACTGCTAAATAAATTTTATGGTCAGGATGGGTAATAGAAAGAAATGTTTTATAAATTAGATATTGACCTAACGCTGTTTCAAATTCACGCATCGGAGAACGACTTAAAAAACTTTTAATTTCCAGCACTATTTTTTGTCCTTCTCTGGTAGCGGCAATTGTTTTTTCACCAGCTAAATCAGCAACTAATTTAACTTCTTCATATTTGATTGGATAAGGATCAAAAGTAATCGTCCAACCATCCTTAATTAAAGCATTTTTCACTGCATCATGGTAAGTATCCTTTGCCGGCATTGTCCTCCTTGTAATTGAATAGGTGGGGATTGCCCACCTACAATTATACTAAACTAAAGCATCTCTAACTTAGGCATCTCAATTTCCCAAGGAAACGATCGCGTTTTCTACTGCTGCTAAAGCTCGATCTACCTCTGCTGCTGTGACAATTAAAGGTGGAACAAATCGAACTACTTTTGGTCCAGCAGCTACTAATAGTAAACCTTGCGCGATCGCCGCTTTGACTAACTCGATCGAAGTTAGCTCAACCTCAGCTTTCAACTCCATACCATTAATTAAACCCCAGCCGCGTACTTCCGCGATCGAGTGAGGATATTTGGATGCGATCGCGCGTAACCCCGATCTCAACTGTTCGCCCCGTTGCTGCACATTCGCCAAAATCCCTTCTGCTTCTATGGTTTGGCAAACTGACAAAGCCACAGCACACACAAAAGGATTACCGCCAAAAGTGCTCGCATGGCTACCAGGCTCAAACACATCGCAGAAAGATTTGCACAACATCGCACCGATAGGAATACCACCACCTAAACCTTTGGCAGAGGTAAAAATATCTGGTTCAATGCCTAAATTCTCATAACCCCACATTTTACCAGTACGGGCCATTCCCACCTGAACCTCATCGAGAATTAGCAGAATGCCTTTCTCATTGCAAATTTCCCGTACCCGTTGGAAATAGGCGATTTCTCCGGGGCGCACTCCGCCTTCCCCTTGCAAAGCTTCTAGCATGATCGCCGCAACTTGGCGCTCATTGGCATCTAGTTCTGCGATCGCGCTTTCCAAGTCCTCAATATCGTTATAATTCACATAGTAAAATCCCGGCATCATCGGGCTGAAACCCTTATGATACTTAGGTTGTCCCGTTGCCGTCACCGTTGCCAAGGTACGACCGTGAAAGCTGGCGTGAGCAGTTAAAATGATGGGATTAGCAATATTTAACTTTTCGTGGGCATACTTCCGGGCCAGCTTAATCGCCCCCTCATTCGCCTCTGCACCAGAGTTACAAAAGAAGGCTCTGTCAGCGCAAGAATGCTCTGTCAGCCACTTTGCCAACTCGCCCTGTACGGGGATGTAATAGAGGTTAGAAACGTGGTGTAGCGTTTGAATTTGGCGGGTAACAGTTTCAATTAGCACTGGATGGGCGTGGCCCAAAGTGCAAGTCGCAATTCCCGCGACGAAATCCAAATATTCTCGTCCCTCAGTATCCCACACGCGGGAACCTTGACCGCGATCGAGGGCGATCGGGAAACGTCCATAGGTAGTCATCACGTAGCGATCGAAGCTATCGTAACTGAATGGGTGGGACTCTGTTTGTAGAAAAGGCTCTTTTACTAAGGTTTCTGGACTCACTAATCGCTCCTAAATTATATAGAAATCTTTTGGGGTGGGCAAAAATACGATTTGCGTATTGTATCAAATTTTTCTGGATTAGATTTAAGCTCGTGTCGCTTTTGTCATAAAATACTAACATCAAGATCGATACTACGCGATCGCTAAATTGTTAAACCAATTGTTAAACCAATTCTTACACCGATGAGTTATTACATTTCACCCTCTTTTCTTGATAAAGTAGCCATTCACATCACCAAAAACTTTTTAGATTTACCAGGAGTTCGAGTTCCCCTAATTTTAGGAATTCATGGTCGCAAAGGGGAAGGCAAAACTTTTCAATGTGAATTAGCCTTTGAACGTCTGGGTTTTGAACCTGTAACGATATCGGGGGGAGAATTGGAAAGTCCCGATGCGGGAGATCCGGCGCGATTGATTCGTTTGCGCTACCGAGAAGCGGCCGAACAAATTCGGGTTCGCGGTGAAATGTGTGCCATATTTATTAATGATTTGGATGCCGGGGCTGGCAGGTTTGATAGCACAACTCAGTATACTGTAAATACGCAGTTAGTTAATGCTACTTTGATGAATATTGCTGATAATCCAACTAACGTACAATTGCCGGGAAGTTATGATGCTACGCCCCTACATAGAGTGCCAATTATTGTAACGGGAAATGACTTTGCTACCCTGTACGCGCCATTAATTCGAGATGGAAGAATGGAGAAATTTTACTGGGAACCCAATCGCGATGATAAGATTGGTATTGTCAGCGGTATTTTTGAGGCGGATGGGATGCCGCAAAGTGAGATTGCCGAATTTGTCGATGCTTTTCCTGACCAGGCGATCGACTTTTTTAGTGCTTTGCGATCGCGCATTTATGACGAACAAATCCGTGACTTTATTCATAGCATAGGCATTGAGAAAGTTTCTAAGCGTTTGGTGAATAGTGTCGAAGCCGCGCCGCATTTTCCTAAGCCTAATTTTAGTCTATCTCGCCTTGTAGAAATTGGGCGATCGATGGTGGGTCAGCAATCGAGAGTTCAGGAACTACGACTGGTAGAAGAATACAATCAAAATCGCTTATTTGGCGTTCAAAAGTCTGGGGAGGTTTCCTCTAATTCGCAGCCGCAAACTCAGCCGAAAAATGAGGAAGGTAAATATTATAAAGCTTACGTGGGAAATGGTGGTAACGGTGGTAATAGGAAAAATTCTCAGATTAGTTCTGATGTGCAAGAACAGGTGCAGCAACTTTTAGCCCAAGGCTGTAAAATTGGGGTAGAATATGCAGATAGCCGGAGGTTTAAAACTGGTTCCTGGCAAAGTTGTGCTACCATTCAAAGTAATGGGGAAAAAGAGGTAATTGCCGCTTTAGCAAATTGTTTAGCTGAACATAGTGGGGAATATGTACGGTTAATTGGGATCGATCCAAAGGCTAAACGGCGAGTGATTGAGACGATTATTCAGCGACCAAATAGTTGACAGAAATTATCTAATTTACGTTTGATTCGTAATTGTAATAATAATTTCTGTAGGGGCGGGTTCGCCGATATATTTGATAAGAATCGGCAAATTCTATAAACCCGCCCCGTCCCCGTCCCCAGATGCTTCTGACGTAACGCCGCCTAGAGAATAGCATTACAAATCGTAATCCGTAGTTAATTTTTAACTCTGAAAAGGAGTAGGAAAGATGACAGTAACCAAACTGCGTTTATGGACTGTAGACGAGTATCATCAGATGATTGAGACAGGTATTCTCGATGAGGACGATCGTGTTGAATTATTGGAAGGTCAAATAATAGAAATGAGCCCTCAAATACCCATGACTGCGGCGACTACCCAACATAGTAGCAACTATCTCAGCAATCTATTAACTGGTTTAGCTTATATTCGGATGCAGCTACCTATTACTCTGCGTCCTAATTCTGAACCAGAACCAGATATCGCTGTTGTTCGCATAGTTTCTAATGAATATTGTGACCATCATCCAACAGCAGATGAAATTTTCTTAGTGGTGGAAATTGCTAATACAACTTTGGCAAAAGATCGTCGTCAAAAAGTTCGCGCTTATGCTAATGCTAACATACCTGAATACTGGATTCTGGACGTAAACGAGCGGCAAGTTTATGTGTTTCGGGAACCGGGTAATGACACTTATCAACAAGAAATTATATTGAATGAGGAGGCGATTTTTTCTATGGTGGCTTTTCCTGAAATTGCGGTTTCTGTTGGTGAGTTATTCCCTTAATAAGTAGAGTGGGCGTTGCTGGTTAATGATAGAGTTAATTTCCTTTAATCTTAATAAGGAGTAGAAAAGATGACAGTAACTAAACTGCGTTTATGGACTGTAGACGAGTATCATCAAATGATTGAGACAGGTATTCTCAATGAGGACGATCGTGTTGAATTATTGGAAGGTCAAATAATAGAAATGAGCCCACAACTTCCCCCCCATACTGCTACTACACACATTGCATCTGACTATCTAAGAAGTTTACTTGCGGGTAGAGTTACAATTCGGATTCAGTCACCTATTACTCTGCGTCCTAATTCTGAACCAGAACCAGATATCGCTGTTGTTCGCATAGATTCCGATCGCTATTTTGACCATCACCCAACACCGGATGAAATTTTCTTAGTGATAGAAGTAGCAAATACCAGCTTGAGAAAAGATCGTCGTCAAAAAGTCCGCGCTTATGCTAATGCTAATATACCTGAATACTGGATTTTGGATGTCTATGAGCGGCAAGTTTATGTGTTTCGGAATCCGGGTAATGAAGGTTATCAAGAGGAAATTATTTTGAATGAGGAGGCGATTTTTTCAATGGTGGCTTTTCCTGAGATTGAGGTTTCTGTTGGTGAATTATTTCCTTAATAGGTAAAGTAGGCGTTGCTGGTTAACGATATTTTTCCTCATCGGTAAAGATAATGGCATCGCCTACATTATTAGGAATTGTGCTTACGCACGTAGGCTTCTAAAGTCCGATCGAGTTTTAATAACAATGGCGTTGGTTGATCGTTCGGATGATCTTCTAAAAAACAACGTCTTTTCAGCGATTGGATGGCATTCAATATTATCTCTGGAGTATAATCGGACATTTCCTGTAAAACCTGGCTCAAAGTAACAGCTTTTTCTTGTTTAGCTAAATAATTTACTATCTGCTTTTCTGATTCTGTTAACCTCATCCATACTCGATTAAGTTGAGATACAATTTCATTACTCAATATTGACGACGGATAAGATAAAAATTCGGTCATGCTTCCAGCAAATAATTCTTGAATCATCGTTGCTGTCATTTCTAGCCATAAAGGATGACCTTGATACTTATCAATCAAAGTATCCCATATCTGCTCGTCTGATAGTTCTTTATCTCTTAATATTTGTTTAGCAGATTCTCCCAAACCTGTAAGTTTTAAACAACGGGTGAATTTATGACGAGTTGCGATCGCATTTTCTGGTTTTTCGCTGGTAATTAACAACAAACTACTGGCATGAGACAATTCGGCAATTTGCTTAAACAACAGATAATATCCTTCAAACTCTGCTTTATATTGACCAGCAAGTTCTCCTATTTCAAATAACATTTGTACATCATCTATAATTATTAAACAGCGATGTTTGCGTAAAAATTTAAGCAATAGATCGACTTTGCGATCGAGGGTATTGGGAAGAATGGGAGACATTAAGGTTTGTACTAGGTCTATTAAAAAATTATCTATAGTTGGACGATACAGGAGACTGCGATAAACAATATATTGAAATTGCGTTTGGATTTCTTCAATTAGTTTGATGGCAAGCGTCGTTTTGCCAATGCCAATAATGCCAACTAAGGTAACGATGCGCGAATGATCTTGAATTAGCCAGTTTTTTAAAGTGTTTAATTCGTCATTTCGTCCGTAAAATTCGGTAATTTGTGGCGCGGTATCTATGTCTAGGCAGGGTTTATTTTCAGTTGGTTTGGATCTGGTAAGAAATTTAGGCGACCGCTTTCGTTCCGAACAAATATTTACTTTACTGCAACCATCAAAAAAATATTCTATTGATCCACTATTAGAGATAATAACTTTTTCTAAAATATTCCGTGCATTTAATTTATTAATATCTTCACCTAAAACATCTGATAATCTTTGCCATAATTCTGATGCAGTATCTCGAACATGACCTTCACTTAAATGGTTTTCCGAAGCAATTTCACTGTACTTTTCACCTTGTAATGTACCTTTAAGTATTGTTTCTTGCAGAGAATCTAAGCGATCGCCCGTATGCGTAAAAAGCAGTTCATCTGCGAGTTTTAATGCTTCTGCAATGTCCATAGATTGATTAGGTAGGTGCGTTTTTTCCATTCTATCCGATCTTCCGACATTTTTCCGACATTTTGGCAAATTTTTGGGAAAAAGTTCCGATCTCGATCCGACTGACAGAGCCCTTAGTCTTAGGCTATCAATTGAATTAGCGTAAAATTTAATACTTAGACATACAGTAAATTATTGCTTTGGAGACATATCATGAGCTTCGTGTATAGAGACATAACTGGGACTGGTACGGAAAGTGGGCAGTACGAGGTCTTGGTTAATGGAAGTAATGTAGGCATTATTATTCAACAAGGCAGTTCGTGGCTAGTAGCTAGACCTAATAGTAATAACTACGAGAGTCAAACATTCCTCAACAAACAAGAGGCTACCCAACATCTAGCAGACTTGGCTGGAATAAATTGGCAAGCCTAATACTCCATTACTACTTGTACCTTAAGCGTAATCAAAATGAGAAGTAATCACCCAGAAAGTATTCGTCTGTATAACTTGAAGGTAGAATGTACAAACTTGATGAAGCAGTTGAAGTATGAGAAAAATGAAGATAAGAAAAACGAGCTTGAGGCTAAACTCGATCAGGTCGAAGCTCAAATTGATATGATTTATGATGCACGAGAAGGAGAAGCTCATATAAAATGGTTGCTCTCCGAATTTGGAGAAGATGTATTTCCAGATCGTGATTAATTCATTGGCTGATTTTCAGTTTTCTTGCGATCGCCCTTACTTTTTTTATTGATAGGCGATCGCCCTCTTGTAGTTGCACAGTTGTCGCCGATACAAAAAAGTTTCTTATTCATCCAAAAAGAGAGACTCTAAATCTCGATAAGCACTCACCACCCGGACAATTTCCACTCCTCCTTCAACAATTTGGTATAAAATGATATACCCCATAAGTGGAATTCCCCGTAAATTAGGTTTTAGTGTGGCATAACTGCGTCCGAGATTAGGAAACTGTGTTAAATATTGACACTTTTTTTTAAATTCACTAACAAACTTTTCCCCAGCTTCCACGCTCCTAGTGGCAAAATAATCAAAAATTTCATCTAGATCGGCAAGTGCTTCTGAAGAAATAAAATTTTGACTCACTTTTGCCCCTCACGTAATTGATTCACCTTTCGCTCTAATCGTTCAAACGCAACTTCAAGAGGAAATTTTTCGCCTCGTTCCAGTTGTGCTAGTCCGACTTCTACTTTTTGGCGATTTTCCTCTAGCCACTGTTCGTAACTTATGCTCTGTTCCTCTAACAAGCGTAATGCTGCCTCTATAGCTTGTTCTGGATTGGCAAAAATTCCCCGTTCAATTTGGGATTTGATAAACTGTTCTTGTTCTAGTTTGAGAGTAATATTCATACTTCTTGTTCCTTGTACTTTTTTTATTGATCGTCAAGCAATGGAAAGTGTGGATGCGATCGCACCTTGCTTTCTTCACAGAAAGAGCGATCGCCCTCTCTTTCCTAAACTGCGTAGGCGTAGACAGCCGCAGGCATCCCCCCTACTTTCTGATTGAGTTAAACAGTAGGATTATCCCCCTGATTCTGCTGATTTAATAGAATATCAATAATCCGACGATTTTCTGTTTGAATACCACGAATTTCCTCTTGGTGTTGTGCAATCACTTGTAAGATTTGTTGCCTTTCTTCCCTGGCCTCTGCTGCCACATTTGCTAACGATTGAATCACACGAGCATTACTCTCGATCAAGCGATTGTTATTCTCAGTCGCGATCGCGATACTATCTACCCGGTTTCCTAAAGCTTGAATCAAGAGATTGTTATTCTCAGTCGCGATCGCGATACTATCTACCCGGTTTCCTAAAGCTTGAATCAGACGATTGTTATTCTCAGTCGCGATCGCGATACTATCTACCCGGTTTCCTAAAGCTTGAATCAGACGATTGTTATTCTCAGTCGCGATCGCGATACTATCTACCCGGTTTCCTAAAGCTTGAATCAAGCGATTGTTATTCTCAGTCGCGATCGCGATACTATCTACCCGGTTTCCTAAAGCTTGAATCAGACGATTGTTATTCTCAGTCGCGATCGCGATACTATCTACCCGGTTGGTTAAACTTTCTATCGAATTAGCTAGACGATCTAGCCGAGCGTCATCCCATTGCTGCGTGCTCATAAATTTTTTTCCAAAATTCCTGCTTTTTATGATAACTTTTGTTTGAGTTATTTTGCCCACACCCCGCGTAGGCGTAGCCAGGCGATCGCATTCTTGTAGTTGCACAGTTGTCGCCGATACAAAAAAGTTTCTTATTCATCATTCTTGTTTCTTGCACTTTTTTTTATCGATCGTCAAGCAATGGAAAGTGTGGATGCGATCGCCCTTCGATTCCTGATTATGCAACCCGATCTTCGTTTAGAGGTAAACCGATCTGAGGCTGACAGTCTGTAAATGCTTTCTAGCTTATCTCCCAATTTTAGAACATCAACCTAGGCATAGCCAGCCGCAGACATCGCCCTTGTCCCTACATCAAATTGTCCCTTCTTCTTTCAGAGGCGGGATAATTTTAGCATCTGGCTCGACAATTTCCGATGCAGCGTTAGGCTGACCCAAAACGCCATCTAATAATTTGGGCTTGCTATCTCCTTGATTTCCTGGAGTTGCAGGGGTTTGACCTTCTGGGTGCGGTCCCAACCAAGACATTCGACTGGGTACGGGTTTGCGTGCCGGCTGGAAACTTTGCAGAACTTCTGATAGCTGGAGCCCTTCGAGAGATACTGATTTAGATTCCCGTAATTTATGCCAAACTGACCGAGACATTAACAGAGTGTGTTGAATCCGGTTAGCCCCTAATTGCTCTAAATAAGCTTCTCTTTCTGTTTGATAGTCAGCAGAGGTGAGGTGTAGGGGTTGAGTGGGAAACTCTTGGGCGAGACGAGCCATTTGAGACAGTAATTCTGGGTATAGCCAAGTATAGGCTGGGTGTACTGTCAGTTGGGCGACGTGGGGTCGATCGCCTTCACGGGATAATTGTATTTGAAAATAGCCGATCGCGGCTTTCCGTTGCGGCTCAAATACGTAGCCACTGACAACTTCTGTATGTTCTAGGCTTTGTTTTAAACCTTCAATTAAGGCAGTTAAAAAGCTAGTTTTAAAGTCTTGAATATGGCGATCGAATACTCTTGCTACCAAGGGTGGCATAGATGCGGCATCTAATTGATAGAGTAATTGAGCATCGGCATTACTGACGGGTAAAAGATTAGGTAAATCTGGCGTAGCTGTGGCTAATTCTTGTAGTCGCTGAGGCGCGATCGCCCAATAAGTTAAATGAGCTAAAGGTTGAAAGCCATTTTGTCGATAAAGTGCCAAAGTTGTTTTGTCATTAACATTAACTTCTAGCAACCAAGTTCGGGCTTCCCAAATACTTTCAAAACAGTAGCGCAATAAAATCGATCCAATACCTTTGCTACGAGTTTCTACATCGACAAAAGCTCGATCGACTCGCCATGTACTGCGGGTACGATTGAACGGTGAAACCTGTACCATACCCCGAACTTGACCATTTTCTTCGGCTACATGAGCGCGGAAAAGATACTGACAAGGATTAGGAAATAGACCCAAGAATTTAACTAGCCAACACCATCGACGTAACTGTTGTAATTTTTTACCGAGTTCGATTTCACTGCTTGCGCCTTTGTTTTCTTCTAAGTCTGCTGTTTGAGCGCACAACTGTTCGATCGCATCAATATCTCTATATTGAAATGGACGAATAGTTATTTGATTTTGGTTGGGCGAAAGAAATGGTTTCATATTTGTTAGTTATTAGTGGTTAGTTGTTATACCATTTGTGTCAACTTAGGCCTAAAACTCTTGATAAATCTCGCTTCTAGCCTAGTCCAGATCCCCCTCTAAATCCCCATTAAGAAGGGGGGACTTTAAGAATTTCCTGTCCCCCCTTTCTTAAGGGGGGCTAGGGGGGATCGAACTCTAATTGTCAAACAGCAGACTGGTACTACGTTTGACATTAAGTTGACACCAATTCCCCCGTACCTAGCCCCCCACCGACTCTTTTTTCTTAAATAGGTCGAATTAAAACTAAAGGGGTTCGCTCATCAGCATTTCCAGCGGGGTTACTTTTTAAAGATTCCTCTAAAAAAGCAGGAGAAATTCCAGGAGTAGCTGCTAATATTTTAACTGCTTTCAAGTCGTTAGCGTCAACGATCGCGGCGGCTAATCCTGTTTCTTGCTGAATGCGATCGACTACTGCCTGGGGATTTTCTGGCCCTAAAACGATAAACTGATCGTAGGGTGGCAAAGTACCGGTTACGTCATCAATTAGCCGCGCTTGTTCCCCCGCTAATTGATAAAATACTCCTTTTTTGCCAAAAATTTTGGCGATCGCACCAATCCCAAACGCCGCCAATACTCTAAGAGGTCCGACAATATCAACTAAAGCCTGCATTCCGCAAGCCGTTGCTAAACTCGATGTGGGTAAAAAGGATAAACAAACCCGTTTGGCCACCCATCCCGGTTTTACCTCACTGGGATGTCGAAATCGTCCCTGCATAATTGCCACAGGGGTTTCACCAATGGTAATTATGTCACCTTTTTCGGCGTGGGGTAAAGTATAACGCTTGACAACTTCCACAGGATCGTCTATAGGGCTTAAAATGTGGGTGCGAATTGGGAAAACATTGGCAACGCCGACATTTCGCGGTTTGGGTTTAGTATCTGAGGTAGGAAATTGTAGGGGGACAACGATATGGCGAACTTTGGGGATGCGTCCAAAGGGGCCGTAGGTGACATAATGTATTTGCACCCAAGCTGATTGTAAGTTGCTCAGTTGTTCGCCGTGAATTTCTACAGAGACTTTAATTTTTGTGGTTTTACCGGCTTTGACGATGTAGCCAAACCAATAATCATCGGCTCTGGCTGGTGCGTCTTTGTGAGCGGGAATGATTTTGGTTTTATGGGTAATTCCGTCTAAACTGCGATCGGATAAGAGTTTTACGTTGGCTTCAACGGATGGTAACATAATCTCGAAGCGATCGGTTTCGTTGCAAAATTCCATTTCGCCGACTAATAAGTAGTAGTTGGATTCTGCGATCGCTAAATGCCATTCTCCCACTGTTAGGTCTAATTTATTGCTAGTACGCAGACGGTACTGCAATTCTAAGGCTAATCCGCCAATTGCTAGGAATAAAACTCCTGCGGCGACAACTATTGCTAAACTGCTCATTTGGTAATTGGTGATTGGTAATTGGTAATTGGTAATTGGTAATTGATAGGTGCGTAATTAAAAGCGATCGCATTCCTAATTCTTACTCAAAATAAAAGTGCGATCGCCCTTAACTAAGGAATATAAATTAAATAATTAGCTTGTTTGTAGTAAGCGCTTTAGCGCTAAAGCGCTTACTACAAACCAAATCATCAAGTTATTTAATTTTCATTCCTAAACCTCAAAATTACTTAGCCTGTATCCAAACTTTCATGGATTCCACCCGCAAAGCTTTCCCGCGAGTACCACAATATTGGCCATTCGCAACAGGAGAAATATCCCCAATATTTTGAACATGAGCAGAATAAAATACATCGTATTTATCCGCTTGCGGTCCAACTAATCTGATCGCTAATCCTTCAATTCGTTTCGATTTACCTCGGAAACCAGCAAACTCTCCTTGATTCAACCAAGAAGTATCGCCAACTCCTTCCACATGAGCCATATACTGAATGCTCAAACCCGGAATAGGGGGTTCTATTTCAATCTGAAATCCCTCTAAACGCAAACTCTTTCCGCGACTACCAGCATCCTCCTTGGCTTTAAAAATGCGATCGCCTACACTTTGAATATGAGCTAACACTTTTAACCCCACATTTGCCGGGGGTTGAGCTTGAGCAACTACAGCATTCTTGGAGGGTTCTACCCAAATTTTAATCCCTTCAATTCGCAAAGATTTACCGCGAGTGCCACAATATTGACCATTAGAAACGGTAGGAACATCACCGATATTTTGGATATGAGCGGCATAAAATACATTATAGTTAGCAGCTTGGGGTCCAATCAATCTGATGGCAAATCCTTCAATGCGTTTGGCTTTTCCTCGGAAACCAGCTAATTCTCCTTCATTCAGCCAAGCCGTATCTCCTACTCCCTCTACATGAGCCATGTATTGTATGCTTAAACCGGGAATTGCCGGCTCTATATTAATCCCAAATCCTTCTAAACGTAAATTTTTGCCGCGAGTACCAGCGTATTCTTGAGCCGCAAAAGTGCGATCGCCTATGGATTGAATGTGTGCCAAAACTTTGAGCTTTACAGGTGTTTGACTACCAACGGATTGAGCTTGCCCAAAAACGATATCTTGTCCGGCAATCGCCTTAAGAGGTGGCGTTACTTCTACGCTGGGAACAACGATTACTTCGTGTATGGGAACGGATGCAGGAGATTCCAGAATTGTAATCTCTGGATCGACTTTAATAGTTTTGGAAGTTGTTGCGCTAACGGAAGGAATAATGATTACTTCTGGTAAGGCTTCAGCAGTTACTTTCGGTGGTGTAATTGGTAAGCTAAAGTTAGTTTCTGGTTGGGCTGAGGGGATGGCTAAATTAGTTTTAGTAGCGATCGCATTAATAACTAATTTCCCTCTGCGTATCGGCACAACTAACGGTTTGCCAAAAGCTTTCTCTACACTCTCCTCCAAAGTCTCCCACTGACTATCATCTAAATTTTTTCCCTGCTCAACTAAGGTAAGCAAGGCAAATAATGGATGCTTTCCTTCTGCTAAGGCGATCGCTGACTCCGGTAATTCTGCCGCTGCTTGACTCAAACTGCGCTGTAGTTCTTTTGCTTGCTCATAAACTAACTGTAAGGGAGCAAAATTGCTTTGTTCTTGGTGAACAATTCCTAAAAGGCGATCGAGTAAACTTAAAACTTGTTGGCGTGTTTCTGCATTACCCTCCACCGCTTCCACAGCCTTGACTAAATCTCGGATGTTTTGCAGAGAAACGGTAGCGCTAGATTGACGCAGGGACTTTCCCAATTCCAGAGCTTGATTGCGGGCGATCGCAAAACTCTGACAATAACCCACAACTTCCTCTAACAACCCGTCAGAGAGAGGAGTGCCACCCTCTTGTAATTCCTTCGCCGCCTGAGACAAGCGACTCCCCAAAGTCGGAAAACTTGCCGATAGAGAATCAAGTTGTCGAAGCAAATCTTTATGCGCTAGTGCCATACTGTTGTCCTGACTATTTAAGCTTGCTAATTATAGACGTTTAAGCTGTAGGTACAATGTTCCTTCAGGAAACACGAAAGTTGTTACTACGAATATAATAGTTGTAGTAATGACTTTAGTGGTACATTTACGCGATATATCTCAGACATCTAGGACAAGCCCGACATCCGAAAA